>CALEDR010000006.1 GCA_937949545.1 uncultured Phycisphaerae bacterium | reverse complement strand
CTCAACAAAATAACCTGTGAAAATCCGCCTGCACAAAAATTTGAGTGAAAATAGAATGTCCGTTCTATCCCCTTTGACAGAGCCGCTTTTCTCCTGAAACGTCCGTTCCTGCTTATCTCCATCATTCCCTCACGGGCCTCTGTCATTCCCGCGCAGACCCGTGTCATTCCCGCGCAGGCGGGAATCCAGACCTTCCCACGCCCTGTCCTTCGAAGCTTTCGCGAAGGAGGACAGCGGGCAGCATCGAATAGCCCCGCCCGCAAGGGCGGGGAAAAAGAGAACAAAAACCCTATCCCCATCTTCCCCGGGCTTACGCCCGGGGCTATTTTCCCGCCAAGCCCCGTCATCCCCGCGACTTGTCCTCCGAAGCTTTTAGTGAAGGAGGAAGGCGGAAATCCAGTTTGGGAGCGGCTGACTGCTCTTTCGGTTTCTTATTTGATAACTGACCACTGATGACTGACAACTGATAACTGACACCCGTCAGAGTTTTCCCGGGGCGGCGGAGCGGACGGCCTCCAGAAATTCCTGCGGCTGCTGCGTGCCGATGAGAAGTCTTTTGCCGTTCTTCAGTTCCAGCTGAATTCCCTGATTGCCGCGGATGTTATACGCCGTGCCGGAGCGGCCCAGCCGAATCCCCCAGCCGCCGTATTCCAAAATCGGCGAATAGGTTCGTGCATAGATTCGTTCAATCTCCTCCCAGGCAATTTGCCGCCGCAAACATCTCAGCGGCAGGCAGAGGATTTCAATCCCTTCTTTCCGGACCCGGGTCTGCATTCCCCCTGAAGCGATGAGTCCGTCCATCGCAGCCATGAAAACCCAGCCGAGCCACAGGAGCCCGCTGAAAGCCCCTGACAGGGTCCCTTTCAGCTGCAGGAAGAGAAGAACTGCTCCAAAAACGACAATGCCGGTCCACAGGGGCAGCTGCAGCAGAAGCCCAAACCGCTGCCGTTCTTCATACAAAGGCAGAAAGACGTCTTCCCACTGTTTAGAGCCGGCTGAAGATTCATTCGTTCCCATCACTTCTTTCTCACAGCAGTTTCCGTATAAGGAATCCACACCGCCATCGGCCCTTTGCCGCGGTGCGCCCAGGCATAGTATGGAATCGCCTCGACCTTTCGCGGCGTTCGGCGGATTTGCCCGTCTTCCGTTCGGCTGACTTCCGCCGCCGTGCCCCGCAGCACCACCAGCCCACCCAGCAGGTCCGCCCGATACACCGCCTCCAGCGGCGCATCTTTTTCAATCATCACGTTCAGTACCTGTCCTCCTTCGACATCCGGCCATTCGAGACAGTACACCAGCGGTCCGCGCTGAAAGGCCGTCTTGCCGATGTTATCCTTGACCCGTTCATCGCAGACAATCCGCCGAACCGGCATCGGCAAATCCAGCATCACCGTATCACCCGCCTTCCAGACCCGGTCAATGACCGCATATCCCTTCTCTCTTTCCGGCTCTACCGGCTGACCGTTGACCGCAATCGCCGCGGGCCGCTCCAGCGGTTTTGTAAACGTGTACAAAGCCGAAGAGGAGAAGGTATCCGTCGCCCAGTCCGGAATCCGGATCTTCAGCACCATCGGCAGATTGTCCGACTCCGGAAGAATCTGAAGGAGTACTTTGCCGTCCCACGGAAAATCAGTTTCCTGCAGGATCCGAAGGGTCTGGCCGTTGATCTTCATCTGAGCTTCCGACTGGCCGAACAGGTTCACATACACTTCCTTGCCGCGCACAGCATATGCATAGCCCGATACGGAGGCCAGAAACCGCGTAATGTTTCCGGGACAGCACGCACAGCCGAACCATTCGCTCCGCTCGTAGCCGCCTGCCGACTCCAGCGGATTGGGGTAAAAGAACCGTTTGCCGTCCAGCGATACGCCGGAAATGACGCTGTTGTACAGGGCCCGCTCCATCACATCGATATATTTGGATTCGCCGTCCAGCAGAAACATCCGGTGATTCCAATAGACATTCGCGATGTTGGCGCAGGTCTCGCAGTAGGCGCTGGCGTTAGGCAGTTCATAATCATTTCCGAAGGCCTCCCCCTGATGACGGGCTCCGATGCCGCCGGTCACATACAGTTTTCGGTTTGTCACATTGTCCCAGAGGGCATGAATCGCCCGGATAAAGTCCGCATCGCCGGTCAGAGCCGCCACATCCGCCATTCCGCTGTACATGTACCCGGCCCGCACGGCATGTCCGACCGCCTCCGTCTGTTCCACAACCGGGATGTGCGACTGCATATAGGCGTCTTTGTGTCCGGTTCGCCCCCGCTGATGGAGAAACCACCGGGCCTGGCGGAGGTATTTTTCCTCGCCGGTTGCCCGATACAGTTTGACCAGCCCGATTTCAATCTCCTGATGGCCGGGGACGCCTTCGTGTCTACCCGGGCCGAAGGTCTGGCAAATCAGGTCGGCGTTTTTGATTGCGATATCCAGAAAGGTCCGCTTGCCGGTGGCCAGATAATGCGCCACGGCCGCTTCGTACATATGCCCGGCATTGTACAGCTCGTGGCTGGCGGGCAGATTGTCCCAGCGTTCCTTGTCATAGCAGCAGGTGATTTGTCGTTTGCCGCCTTCACGGGCATTGGCTGTATAGGCCGTGTACAGATAGCCGTCCGGCTCCTGAGCGGCGGCGATATACCCAATCAGCTGGTCCAGATACGCCTCCATCTTCGGATCCGGTTTGACCATCAGCCCGTACGAGGCGCCCTCAATGATTTTGTAGGGGTCGGTGTCGTTAAACCCGAATTCCCCTTCCCAGCGGCCCTCCATCAGTTTGCCGGCAATCTTGAAGTTGTCGATGCGATGCGTCTTTTCGCACATCTCGAAAGCAAAGGGAATCGTCACCGTCCGATTGGTCTCAATCCGCGGCTGCCAGAACGCATCGGTAAAACGCACCTGGGTAAACGGCACCGGCTGATGCGGATAATCCGCCCCAGCCCGCAGCGGCGGAACCAACAGGCCGAACACAAAGAAAAGTACAAAAGCGGCAAAGACGGAATCGGTCGGACACAGGCGTTTCATAAAGGCCTCCCGCAAACTCATTTCGGATTTTCGTTCTCGCCTGATGATACCCGACGCCCTCAACCGGGTCAATCACCGGCCGGGGCGGGAGTTTTTCTCTTTTGCAGGGCCGGCGTGTCCGCTATAATCTCCGCCGGAAAAAATTGTTTTCAGGAGACGTTTTATGGAGCGAACCATTCGAACAGGCAGGGGACTGATGGGGCTGTGTGCGGCAGGGCTGTTTCTGTCTGGGCTCGGCTGCAGCTCCAAAATCCCGCAGGGAAAGTTCAGTCAGGAAGAAATGCTGAATATCCCTTTGGCCAATCGCTACAATCTGCCTGCTCCGACCGGCGGAATGGTCTTAAAGGTCGGCTCCAATACGCTCACGTCAGAAGAGATTCTTTCTGCGCCCCCGCTTCAGGAAGCCCTCGCCCCCTTGGCCAAACGGGGCAATCTGGCTGCTTATGAAGCCCAGGCCATGCCGCTGCTGCGAAGTGTCATCCGCTCTAAAGTGGCTGACCTGCTTCTGTATGAAGAGGCCCGCAAAAACGCCCCCGAAAACATCGATGAGCAGCTGGAGGCCGCCGTCAAGAAGGAAATCGAACGCTTCATCGCCGATTACGACAACAACGTCGCGCTGGCCGAACAGGAACTCAAGCGGATGGGAATGGACTGGCGGGCGTTTCAGGAGTACAACAAGAAACTCATTATGACCCATTCGTTTATCTCCGCCACGGTAATGGAAGAAAAGAAATTTACCCGCCGCGAACTGCTGGACTATTATGAACAGGTCAAAAACGAGCAGTTTTCCCGCCCCGGACGGCTCCAGTTTCAGCTGATCGAGCTGGTGCCTTCGAAACTGACGTCTGAACAGATTCAGGAAGGCGAAACAGCCGAGCAGGCCGCCCGCCGCATCGCACAGGAGATTCTCAACAAACTTCAGCAGGGGGGCGATTTTGGAGAGCTGGCTAAGCAGTACTCTCACGACCCGCTGGCCTCGGCAGGCGGACTGTGGGCACCTGTGACGATGGGAACGGATTCGCTGGCCGAACCCTATGACAAGATTGAGAAAATTGCCGAAACCTTGGCTGTAAATGAGGTAAAGGGACCAATTGAAGAGGAAGGCCGCATTTTTCTTGTAAAGCTTGTTTCCCTCACTCCTCCTGTCTCCAAATCTTTTGATGAAGTCCAGCATATCCTCGAATCCCAGCTCCAGTTCCAGCATAAGAATCGAAAATACAATGAGTTAGTTGAAAAGGTGATTAAAAGGGCCGATTTTGTCGAGTTAGAGCGTTTCGCTGAGTTTTGTGCCAATGAGGCCTACCGGCGGTGGAGCCAATAAATGCTCGCAGCGCCTCGGGAGAAATTCTCCAAAAAAACAAGGCCCTGCCTTTTTATAAATCTATTATTTTCAAAAGGATATAAAACATAGTTGCCGTTTTTGTTGTTTTCCACCCCCCTTTTGGATATACTGAACATCGTGGAAACAGTCATGGCTTCGGTCATGGGGGAATGAAGACTCTTGTGAAGGGGTTTAGAAATGGCAAGGTTTTATGAGAAGATTTGGCACCCGTTCTTTGCCGGCAAAAAACGCATCCTGATTCTGGCTGTCGCTGCGTACATCGCGTTGTGCTGAACCGTAAAACCAATTTTTGAAAGGACTTCCATCGAAAACGCCGGGGAAAGACCTCCATCCCCCGGCGTTTTTTCTTTTTTCCATCAAACCAAACAAAAAAAATCAGGGGCTCCGACCCCGTCAGCCCCTGATTTTCCGAACCTGCAGGTAAGATTGCAGGCTGCTGGTTTTTGTGTCGTTTACTATAAAGTCCGCACATCCCCCCGCCCTCATTGATAGCAAAAATAAAAAAAGTTGAAAAAAGAGGGTCTCCGTCAAATGGGACGGCGGAATTTGCTGATGACAATCCGGTCAAAGCCCGATCGAAAGGTCAGCTGCGGGTTGAAGAAGAAACGCTCCACGGCGCTGAGTTTGGTCCGCGGAGGCGTATCTTCCGGCAGAGACTGAAAAAGAAGGACCGGCACAATCCTCAGCAGCGAACTGAAGAGGAAGATGCTGTGGAGCTGGCTGTCGGTAAAGCTCGGCAGCCTCGGTCCGACCCAGCCGCCCAGCGTGGTGCCCAAAAAGATGAAAATGGAGGAGAAAAAGTTCAGATAGGATAGACCGCTCAAACGGCTTTGATGGGCCAGCGAATTGATGGAATAATTAAAACTAGTCAAGGTAAGCCCGCCCCACGTCAGGCCGGCTAAGACCTGCACGCCCATCAGAATCCAGTAATTATGCGTGATAATCCAAACCAGCGGCAGCCCGAGCACAACGGTACTCTGCAGACGCATCGGGCGGACATACCCGATGCGATCGCAAATACGCCCCCACAGCGGCATCGACAGCAGCGTAATCAGTGTCGGCATTTGACTGAGGCACGTATAACGGATATAGGACAGCTTCATTTCATTAAGCATATAAATCGTGAAAAACGGAGCGCTGAAGTTGGCGGAAAAATGGATCAGCGAATACGCCAGCGCAAACTGGCCGAAGGTGCTGTGAAAGATCTGCCGGCAAAAATCGGAAAACTGTCCGGGCCTCAACGACTCTCGGCAGAGCGTGTGTGGTTCGTGATGCCAAAAGAAAAGAAAGGAACTAATGGTCCGGGCCGCTCCTCCCACAATCCAAATGCCCGCAAAGATCAGGAGGGTTTTGCCCCCGTTGGTATCCAGCAGATAGCCAGCAAGGACAGAGGCGGTCAATTGGGAAAGCGTCAGAATCCGGTTTCGGTTCCCGAAATATTTTCCGCGGCGCCGGCGGGGAACAATATGGCCCATCCAATCCGCCCAGATGCCGGCACCAAACCCCATCGCCGCGGCACTGACGGCCATCGCGGCCATTGCCGACCAAACGGACACCGGACCGTGGAGAAAAATCACCAGGGCCAGCGGGAAAAAACTCAAACCGTGCAGACATGTACCCCAGAACAGAGCCGGTTTATAGTGGCGTGGATTGCGAATCCAAACCGGCACCCGCAGCTGAATCAGACCGGTCATCAGGGCCGGCAAACCGGCTCCGATGCCGATTTCAAATTTCGTGGCCCCGAGGGCATTTAGAAAGGGGACATAAAAGGTCTGTTGAAGGCCGATGGCTATCATAGCCCAAAGGCCCTCTATCACAGACAGACGCATCGTTTGCAGACGCTGTCTGCGGTCAATAATCTTTTCTTTTAGAGAAACATCCGACATATCTTCATTTCGACAAAAAATGAAAGGGCAATTTATAGGCGAAAAGGAAACGAAAAACAAGAGAGAAATCTGAACAGAAACTATTTGCTCTTTCATCTGAATGGTGTAAAATCCTATCAATAATTGGACATCTTTCACCCTTTTTAAGGAATTTTTTGTGACAGTTTTGAAAATCATTCTTGCGATTGTTCTTCCTCCGGTGGCCGCATTTTTGCAGGTCGGGCTGACAATGCACTTCTGGCTGAATATTGTTCTGACTATCCTTGGCGGCCTGCCGGGAATGATTCACGCCCTCTGGCTGGTTGCAGCAAAAAACAATAAAACAGACCCTTAATGATTCCATTGGATAATATAGGCAGTTTCGGCTTGATTTAATCAACCCACTGCAGTATAATCCAGTTGGATTGATGGGGGAAGGAGGAGTTACCGTTAGTGCTAACTCCTGTTAAGGAGGGTCAATCGTGAAAAACAAGCCGTTTTTTCTTGCCGCAGTTTCCATTTTCTTCCTCTTTCAGGCCTGTCTTTTCGCTTCTTATGCAATTTGCAATGCCTACTCGGTTTACGGAAACCTGTCGGGTTCCGACCTGAAAACCAGCAATTCGCTTACCAAACCGGCCCAGGCAGAGGTACTGGTCAGCGCCGGCCTTTCGGACTATGCCTCCAGCTGGGCCCAGGCAACGCTTGATGGGAAAGTCTATGGCTTGACGGAAGGGTTCGGCACTGCCGGCGTAGATATTTCTGCCCACAGTTCCGCCGACAGTTCCGCCGATTGGCTGGTCTGGTCGGATACCGTCCCCCTCGGCACACCGGTGCGGTTGTGGGTTGACCTGCTTTTTGAAGGGCGGCTGTACTCGGAACAACGTCAGGCCGTCAGCTCCGCTTCTGCCGTCCTTTTGCTGAACGGCCAGTCTCTCTACAGTGCCTCCATCCGGTTTCAAAATCCAACGCTCACAGCGGACGGGTTGTGGGCGTATTCGTATGTTTCCAGCGGCCCTTTCTCCTACGATCTGTACGCGCCGGGATCGCTCTTTATTGCCACATCGGTTGGACAGAAAATCAACCTGACCCTGACGCTTCAAACATCGGTTGAATGCACTCAAATAACATTCGGCGGAGCCCGAACCGATTTCGCCTCATCCGGCTCATATGCCTTTCTGGGCGTTTATTCCGTCGGAACGCCGTCCAAACCTCTGAACGTCCAGATGATTCTCATTCCGGAACCGGCCTCACTGCTCCTGCTGGCCTGCGGAGGATGTCTCTTAGGACGAAATTTCAGAAAGGAACCGTTTTTTCCGCTTGCCCGCTGAAAAGAAACCCGCTACAATACCCGCATAAAACGCTGAAATAAGAAAAACCAAAAGGGGTCGGATTTATGGCGGGCTGTCCCAAGAAGGATGTTTGTACATTGCATACAGATAAAACCTTTCAGAAAATGCCGGGGCTGCTGCAGCGGTTTCGGCAGAATTTCTGTGATTCGGAATTTGCTTTGTGTGCACGGTATCAGGTAGCGGCCGAATGCGGCGATGCCGCGATTCCGGAGCCGATGCTCCCAACACAAATTGATTGGGCACGGCAGCTTATTCTTGAAAGTAAGACCGCCAACACCCCTCCCAAAAGCGATTCCTGAAGAAAGACATCTTCCGTCCAAATCCAATCCCGAATCCAGCAAAACCCATTTTGTCATTTTCGCCTCTCTTTTCCATCCCCCGCAAAGACCTTGCAAACCCCGCATAGCCTGTGAGCTTCCCACAGACCCCTGTCATTCCCGCGAAGGCGGGAATCCAGTTCTTCTCTCACCCTGTCCTCCAAACCTTTTTCGCAAAAGGGAAGAAGAAGACAGAACTCCATTTCTGGGGAGCAGCCGGTCGCTCCGGTTGACTGATAACTGGTAACTGGTTTCTGGCAGCCAGCAGCTGATACCCTCCTTTTTCACCAGGGTTTTGTCCGAAATACTCACAAAAACCGATTTTTTTTCAGAAATCCCCCCTTCTTGCGCCATTTCTTAATAGGGAGTGCCTCACCTGCGTGCAGGAAGGGGATGGTATCGGACTTTTTTAATTTGACCTGAGCATGGGGGAGATACAAATGAACAAAATTTCGGCAGGTATACCGGCCAGGCCGGCATCGATCAAAACAGCAACGGAATTACCGATTGGACAAAGTTCGCTGACTTTACCCAAAAACGTAAACCGGTATGTTGAAGTAAAAAGAAGAACTAATAAAAAGATTCTAATATCCCCTGACCTTCTTCCAGCAGCCGTCCTGCTCGGTCTGTTCCTCTCAATCCCTTTGCACGCGGACGTCGTGATGCTCGGCAGCTTTGAAGGGAGTATGGACAACTGGACGGCCGACAGCAGCGTTTCGGTTTCTTATTCGACGCAAGGGGCAACCGCCGGAGCCGGTTCTCTCCAAGCAACTTTCCCGGGCGGCTGGGTCGGGATTCTAAAGAAAAACATGCTCCCGCAGCTTGACCTCCTGAAAACCATGACTGCCATCCGGCTGGATGTAACCACCCGAAACGACGCCGGTCAGATTCCCGGAGGATGGCTGAATTTGTTTTTTATTATCAACAGCCAAACAGGCGGCTGGCAGCAGTTTAATCTGGGGTATCCCGGTGTGCCGACCAGTCCGAGAACCGATACCTTGACCGTCACCATTCCGCAGAGTGTCCGGGATACGTTTACTCAGAACGGCGCCGGCGGCTGGGCCGAATTTTTTATCATCACCAATTCCGGTTCCGGCGGCGGGACACTCTGGCTGGATAATATCCGTGCCGTAATCCTGGATTCCGGGAACGTAACCATTCAAATCAGCGCCGATGCACCGATTCGCACGATTCCGATGACCCTGTATGGAGCCAACCTGCAGTCCTGGGACGGTGCGCAGGCGGGAACCAATGCAACCTTTAACAATTTCATGAAAGCATCCGGACGAAAATATTTCCGCATTCCGGGCGGCTCCTGGGGCAACGGCCATCTCTGGAGTGATATAGAAGGTCCCAACGGGGCCGCCGCCTGGAAGGTCAGTTATGCCGAATACCTGAATCTGATGGCGGCGCTCAGTCAGCCGGGCGAAACCATTCCTCCGACCCTGCAGCCGATCGTAAACTTTCCCGGCTGGTGGTATGACACTCTCCAGGACGATACGCCCTATGATGAGGAACATCAGAATTATCTGATTGCCCACCAGAACGCCGTCAATGCCGCCGCAGCCTGGGTCCAGGACCAGACCTCCCGGCCTGTGTGCGCCCAATACTGGGAAATCGGCAACGAAATCGGCGGACCCTGGGAAGTCGGGTGGTTTGAAGGCATCAGCGGGACATATTACGGCGACAAATTCGCCGATTTTTATTTGGCAATGAAGGCCGTCAATCCTTCCATCAAAATCGGCGCCTGTGCCGAACCCAAACACGAACTTCAGCCCTGGGGCTGGTATGTGGGCTACTGGACGTATGATACGCTTGTCGCCGCCGCCGCCAAGAACGTGGTTCCCGACTTTTTGATTATTCATTCGTATCCCGGTTCGGGTCAGCCCGCTTCGTACAATCCGACACTCTTAAGTACAGACATCGACAACATCGGACTGTATACCTCAAACCTGAACAGCATTGTTCAAAATGCCCTCGGTGCACAATACGTCGGTCAGATTCGGTACGGGATGACGGAATGGGATGCCGGCGGACATGACAGCTATGACCGTGTCAGCTGTTATGTGAACGCCCTGTTTCATGCCCAATACATTCTGGAAATGGCCAAGCACAACTGGGACCTGTCCAACCCCTGGATTCCGGAATACGGAGCCAATTTCCGGGTCTATCCGGTTTGGTATGTCAATCCGATGCTCATTCATCATTTCGGACGGCATATGGTTCAGGCGTCCAGCTCCAATACCCCTTTGGTTCGGGCATATGCGGCCAAAGATGACCAGGGGAACCTGACCATCTTTGTCTTTAACAATTCCCCCAACTTGGACGTCACGGCGGATATTCAGATTGCCGGTTTTTCCGCCGGCCAAAACGGTCAGCAATGGCTGCTGGAGCCGGACGGGGCCGTCATCTCAGGCGGCATCAATATCCAGGACAAGGACGACATCCGCATCAACGGCGTCCTGCATCCAGACCCTCTGGCGGCTCCTTTTTACGCGCCCCAGGCGTTTTGCTCAGGAAATACCTTCCAGATTACGCTGCCGGCAAGCTGCATGATGCTGATGAAGATTCCCCCTCCCAACAGCGACACAACTCCCCCGGCCGCTCCAACCGGTCTGACAGCTGTTTTAAACGGCATCAATATCCGGCTGGACTGGGACGACAACACCGAACCCGACCTGCAGGGCTACCATATTTACCGCTCGACAACCGCCAGCGGGCATCAAAGATTAAATCCCGCCGTTCTGACCGATTCCAGCTATCTCGATACCGCTGTTGTCTCCGGCCAAACCTACTCCTACGTGGTTCGGGCCGTGGATACCCTCTGGAACGAGTCCGATGCTTCCAATCAGGCCTCCGCCTCTGTTCCCAAGACGGCGCTGGGAACCATTCTCTATGAACGATGGGACGGGATTGCCGGTTCCTCGGTCTCTTCGCTGACATCGAACCCTGCTTATCCGAACAACCCGTCCTTTGTAGGCCGGCTCACTGCTCTGGAAGGCCCGAGCAATATCGGAGAGAACTACGGCACACGCATCCGCGGCTATCTGTTTCCGCCGACCACCGGGACCTATACGTTCTGGATAGCCGGAGACGACAACTGCCAGCTCTGGCTGAGTACCGATGGGAATCCGGCCAACGCTTCCCTGATTGCCTCGGTTCCGGGCTGGACCGATTCGCGTCAGTGGAACAAGTACTCCTCCCAGAAATCTGCCCCTCGAACGCTCACCGCAGGTCAAAAATACTACATCGAGGCCCTGCACAAGGAATACACCGGCGGGGATCACATCGCCGTCGCCTGGACCGGACCAGGCTTCTCGCAGGAAGTCATTGCCGGAAACTACCTTTCCCCGTGGCAAAGCGGCCTGTACGGCGATTTCAACAGCAGCGGTTCCGTCTCCATCGAAGACCTCATGCTCCTGGCGGAAGTCTGGGTGTCAAACAATTGCGTTCTGACCTCCGCAATCGACCAAAACGGCGACTGTGTTGTCGATCTGACAGAGTTTGCTGAGCTGGCCCGCCGCTGGGGACTATAAAAAAGGACCGAAAAAGCAAAATCTCTGTTTGCCTGTTCCTCCGTTGTCCGATACAATTTGTACGAATGTGAACTTTTGCCGAGGAACCGGGCTATGGAAACCTGCAAGTATCTTCAGGGCTGTGCATTTTTTAACGACCCCTCCGTGCAGCGATTTCAGATTCTTTTTGACCAACTGAAGGCCGATTACTGCCAGGGGCATTTTGAGGATTGTGCCCGTTATCAGGTTGCCAGCCAAATCGGGCGAGAACATGTGCCGACCTCGATGCTGCCGACCCAGCTTCAGTGGGCAGAGATGATTCTGCGGCGGCACTCGGAAGAATCCGGCGGTTCGGGGGTGTAATCCGCCCAACGGCTACAGTTTGGCCGCTTCGTCGGCAATCAGAGCCGCGATATATTGTTTGCTGTTCTCGTCCAGTCCAGTACCAAAAATAAACTCCTCCTGCCCATTCCGAATGCAGATACCCTGCAGAGGAACCCCTTTGTGGCGGATTTCGGAATCCTTCAGGACAATGAAAGAATCTCGGCTGTACGAAAAAGTTCGCGTGCGGCCCAGCCGCCCGATACCGATAAAAACTGTACCCCGGCCGTTTTCCAGCGTGATGACCGTTTTGCCGAATAAGCCGAACAGAATCGCACCAACCAGCACAATGGTGCCCAGCAGAAACGGAATCCCAAAGAGCATCCGCTTCCAATCCACCGGCGTCTGCCGCAGAGGGTCGATATAGAGCCCCCACATTGACATTCCCGACCAGAAAACCGTAAACAAAATCAGAAACCACACACTCGGGCTGACGCGACGATACACAATCACCTTTTGGCCGAAATCATCTTCGATGCGAACGTACCGGGGACATTGCATCTCGGCCAAATCCGGCAGCAGACGGCTGCGTTCCAAAAGAGAAAAAGCAAAAGAAGAACCGCAGCTTCTGCACAGAGCGATATCTTTCGAGACGTTGATATCCTCCGTCGCAATACGGCAGCGGCAATTCGGACAAATGCGTTCCATCGGGTTTCCCTCCTGATTATTTCCGCCCATAATAGCGGCCTCCCAATTCCCCTTCAAGAAAAGACCCGTCTTGGGGCCTTACCTTGTCAGCGGAATCTCCGGATGGAACCAGAAAAAATAGGCCGGACGGGCATTTAGATGCGACAGAACAAACCGGATGCGTGCAAGGCCCTCCGGCATTTGCCTGCGACGGCCGTACGGACCGAGAAATCGGCGGATAACCTGCTCCAGCAACGTTTGGGATGGCCGAGGCAAGGTTTGGATTCGTGCGTACACCTCGAGGGCATCCGTCCAGAGGTCCTCTGGAATGCCCAATTGAACCAAGAGTTCTGCTAAATGAATGGTTGGAGGCCGCGGCGGCAATTCAATCTTTCGCATGCCCGCTCGTTCAAAAAAACGAGCCATCCGTCCCATCACGGAAACCGTCTCAATCATCGGCACATTCAGCCAAGGCATCGTCTCCCGCACCAGCCAAGCCGCCAGTCCCAAACCGCGAAAACGCGAGTCAATGATGACCCGGCTGATTCTCCGCACACAGCCATTCAATCGTTTCAAACGCAGACGTTTGTCTGGAATCGAGAAAAAATCCCCTGCTGCCTGCCGTCTGGCGGCGGCGTTTAAAAGAGGCATTGCATAGGTAATAATCCCTATAGGACAAGTACGAAAAAAACTATCCGATAGGGTCTTATGGGTTATCTTCCATGCCGCGGTATAGGGCTGCCGGCCCAAAGACCGATAATGTGATGCAGACATCCTCCGCACCTCCTCCGCAGAGGCACGCATGATAAACAGACCGGAAAAAAACTCATTTGCGCCATATTTCTGCACTTTTTATAGCTCCTTCCAATTTTGAAAAAAAATTTGAAAAAAGTGATTTCTGCGGCCTTCTCAAGACGATTAAGAAATTGTACTGATAAGAAAAATAGGTAATAATACCTATTGCAAAGAGAATAATTCGGTGAGACCTCGTACCGATGAATCCTCGATATCCGAAAAAGATCGGATGAAGACATCGGGAAAAAAGAAGGAAGCGACCCAAATGCAAAACACCTGCTCCCTGATTGAACAGTGCCAGTTTTTGATACAGAACGAAGAAAGCATGCCCAAACTGAGAAACTTGTTCCGGGAACGTTATTGTTTAGGGTCATTTGATCAATGTGCCCGCTATCAAGTTGCCATGGCCCTCGGCATTCGGACCGTACCGGAATATATGCTGCCGACTCAAAATGAGTGGGCCTGTCAAATCATTCAGGAAATAAAATCTGAAAAAGAAGCCCCAATAAGCCAAACCTCCTGATTTGTTTTCCGATCAAGATTTCAGCCCTCGCCTGCGTATCGCCGCCTGTTTGACCTTCGGGTCATCAGGCGGCATACCTTTTTTTCCCAGATCGAGTTTGTCTGTTTTCGTGTCCGGCTGAAACGTCAAAACCTCCGCCTGACCGGCCCAATCCAACCGGAGAAGAATATCAGGCTCCAGAAAACCTATCCATTCTTCCCTGGCGGAGGCCGCAAACAAAATCATCTGGTTCTGCCGAACCAGATGAGCCGTTTGAATAGCCAGAATTGCAGCCCCCGGCGGGTCCAGCGAAGAACCAAATTCATCCACAAAGAGGCATTTCCTTCCGCTTTCAAGGGCTTGCAGGAGACGAAATCGGAACTGCTGGCCCGTGCTCAAATACGCCGGAGGGCGAAGCATCGTAAAGACATCCGTCAGGCCCACTTTAGACAAGTGGCGAATCGCCTCTTCTATGGTTCCATTCACACAATCAATCACACATCGATCAGATTGGAGAACAACATCGTCCAGCCAAAGACGCAGGGGCTCGTCAATCTGCTGAAAGATTTGACGCATCAGGAGGGTCTTGCCGGTACCGGAGGGACCTGTGAGCAGACAAATCTGGCCCGGGCCTACATCGAGTGAAATCGAAAGGGTTCGGGAATATGTATCCAAATCCAGACGGTCCAAACCAAAGCATCGCATCAGTTGAGCCGCCCGGGGAGATTTCGGCACATATCCGGGCCGCTTGGCTGTGAGGGTCAGCCGCACCATCCCTCTGCTCCTGCGTGTGCCGCGGTTCCTGCATCGGACATGCCGAGGTGTTTGTGTTCTTCAATCAAAACAGACAATTGATCCAGCTGCCGGCGGAGGGCGTATAGGGTAAGGTGATGAAACTCGGCCATCCAGCGACGGCTTTTTTTCTGGACAAAAAATTGGCGTGCGATGCTCATCTGAAGCGGCGACAATTGTCGGCGGCATAGCAGACAAATCTGATATTCCGGAGAAAACAGTCCGTCAACAAGCAATCGCAGGCGTCTGGCGACTGTGGAAGGATTCTGCCGAAGAACCGCCGCAATCTTGCGGATGGACAGCCCCTGCTCATAAACCATTTCGAGCAGGATCCGGTCAGGTTTGTCAAGCCAATCAAGCCTGCTGCACACCCGCTCGGCAGACTGCCTCAAGGCCGTTCGTTCGCTTTGAACCCGACCGTCCAGGTCCTGCCGCCCACCCCAACCCTCCCTCTTCCAGCCGCCCATTTTTCATCTCCTTTCTACCACCTCGAAACCCGTTCCATTTTCACCTGCTGGATAGTGTATTATGGATTTTAAATATGTCAATATATTTGTTAGATATTTATCTAACTTTTTTTCTCCAATTTTTTTTCTTCGATTTGGCCTATTCATAAAATACCGTTAATCGACCTTCAAAACCGAATTGAGGGTCCCATAGGGATTAAAGGTATAAGCCCCATTGTCTTTGTCTTCCATCCAGCTGCCGTCCACAAGGAACTTATACTCATAATACCCGGCTGCCAAGGGGATTGTCAGGCTGTACTCGCCGTTTTTCTGTTTGGTCATCGTTTGCGGTTTCCACTGATTGAATGAGCCGGCCAAAGCCACCTTCTGCACCTTACCGGTCGGTTTGTAAACGAAACAGAACTCGCCTTTTTTCTTTCCTGATTTAACCATATCAGACACTCCCTTCATCTGTTAGTTGGCATTTCGCTCCCTGCTTTGCAGCGTTTGAAAAAAATTCCCAAACGCTTTATTTCTCATATTAGTTTTTTCATGTTTAAAGGCAAGGGAAAATGGCCTGTCTTTTCTTTTAGGTTCTACCCGGGAACATTCAAAATGTTCACCAATTTTATCCAAAAAGAATCTTTCTGTGGAATTCTGGCGAGTTCCACCCATCATTTTTTTCCAAAACTTAACAAGGAAACAGTGAGAATATCCTATAAGAAAATAAAGTACATCCAGAGAATCCAGAATATTTTCTTTCTTCCATCTGAAAGGAATAAATTTGTATAAGATGTTGAATAATATAGAGTTATAAATCTGTTCTCTTTTTTTTATTCAACAAAATTGATGAAATCAGTAAAAAAAACAAGAAATCTAAAAAAAGAAGAAACAAAATTGCCGATTATTTATCATTATTTATGTAGAATTCATCACCCTCCTCCGAAGCCAGATTTCGCTTTTGAGCGGATCTGGCTTTTTTTGACCTCTCATAACAGTAAAAAAATTTACCTTAGAATCCTCTTGACATAGATTTTCAGAACCCACTAAAGTATAAATGTTACGCACAGTAACGGTGGAGGGTTCGGCCCATAGCGACAAGGAGTGAGGAGCTATGGGCCGACTATTTGCGCCAATTCATCTCTCCGGACCCGCTCAAAATCTTTCGATCTCCGAACGCTGAAGCTGAATATTATGAATAAGTCCGTCCTTGCAGTTTCCCTTAAAAACGGATATAAAAAACAAGAGAAATTCTCGGAGTTTGCTGATGATAAATCCGGAAGAATTCGAAATTACCCAGAAAGTGCCCCTCCAATCTGTCGCAAACAGCTGTCCCTATTTTGACGCTTCCTCGGGCTGTTCGGTTCAAAAGGTTCTGGAAGATCTGGCCCGTGCCCGCCTTCAGGCCGAGGAAAATGAGCAGAAATTTCAGGCTCTTTTTGAAAACGCTTTGGACGGGATTATGCTTCTGGACTGCCGGACCCGCCGATTCCTGATGCCTAATCAGCAGATGTGCCGGATGCTCGGCTATACCGCCGAAGAAATTGAGCAGCTGACTCTTTTGGATATTCTTCCGCCCAGCGTCCACGAAGCGGCTCTGAAACACTTCGAGCAGCTGGCCGCGGGCCGTCCGCAGCAGGTTTCCGCCCAATCCATTCGACGCAAAGACGGGCAGATTTTCTATGCGGATATCTCCGCCGCTCTTTTTTGGCTGAACGGAACTTCCTATGCCGTCGGGATTTTTCGGGATGTGACAGAAAAAAAACATTGTCAAGAGGAACAGGCCCGACAGCAGCAGGAACTGGATGCGGTTTTTCAAGCCGTACCAGTCGGCATCAGTCATGTCCAAAAGCGAGTTTTTATTCGGGTTAATAAAATCTTCTGTGACTTTCTGGGCTATTCAGCGGAGGAATTAATTGGACGAGATACATCCTGTCTGTACCGTTCGAAGGAGGAATTTGAACAATGGGGGCAATCGCTGTATTCTCGTCTTCAGGCGTCCGGAGAGGTTATGGAAGAATTGACCTTTCGGCACAAAGATGGTCATTTCGTTGACGTGCTGCTGCGAGGAGTTTACTTGGACCCCCAGGACCGCTCCAAAGGAGAATTGTTTGCCCTTACAGACATCACGAACCGCAAGCGGGCAGAGAGGGCCCTGCAATTTACGCAGTTTGCTGTGGACCATCTGACCACGCCGATGTATTGGCTGGACTCCAATCTTCGGATCATCCGGGTCAATCAGGCCGCCTGCCGTGCCCTCGGCTATACAGAAGAAGAACTGCTGCAAATGTCTATTTTGGACATCGACCCGATTTATTCCCGTGAGAAAGCGGACCAGGTCTGGGCTGTGATGAAACAAACAGAATCTCTGCGTCTGGAAAGCCTGCATAAAACCAAAGACGGACGGATCTTTCCCGTCGAGATTGTCAGCAGTTATCTGAACTATGATGGACAGGAATACCACTGTGCCTTTGCCCAGGACATTTCTGAACGGAAGGCCGCCGAAAACGCCAGAGAAAAACTGCTGCGGGAACTTCGCACCAAGAACGAAGAGTTAGAAAGCATCGTTTTTGTGGCCTCGCACGATTTGCGCGGGCCGCTGGTGAACATTGAGGGCTTTGCCGGCGAGATTCGCCGAACTCTGGAGGAAATCAACACCCTCCTGCAGGGGGCACCGCTGCCGGCCGACATATCCGATCGGCTCCAGACTCTTCTGAACAAAGACATTCGGGAATCTCTGCAGTTTATCTCGGCCGGAACCGCCAAAATGGATTCCCTCCTGAGCGGTCTGCTTCGGCTCTCTCGGGTCGGCACAATCCCGTTTCGGATTGAACCGCTTCGAATGAATTCCCTGCTTCAGCTGGTGCTGGGGACCATGCGCTATGAGACTCGCCGTCTGGGAGCTCGAATTCACATCGAGCCCCTCCCGGATTGTTTAGGCGACGCTGTCCAAGTCAATCAAATCTTCAGCAACCTGATCGACAATGCACTGAAATACCGCCACCCACAGGAACCTTTACAGATTTGGATTAGCGGGCGGACGGAAGGAAAGGAAGTGATTTATACAATCCGCGACAATGGGATTGGAATCGCCCAAGAACATCACGAAAAGATCTTTGAAATCTTTCATCGGCTTTATCCGGACGGCCCCCAAAAAGGAGAAGGACTGGGGCTGACGATTGTCCGCCGGATTTTGGACCGGCTGGATGGGCGAATCTGGGTCGAATCGGAACCGGGGGCCGGCGCCTCCTTCTTTGTAGCCCTTCCGGTAGTCCGATAACTTCCCAGAATTAACAAATATCCCTTTCTTAATATTAAAAAAGGCAAAATAACCCGAAAAAGGGAACTTTTCCTTTCATATTTTGAAATCCGATAGCCGACAAAAGGAAAAGCGGAGAATATGCGCAAATAAGGCAAAAATTTTTTCAAAAACCGCCGCAGGCTTCCAACATTTTGTATAGTTTGTTTGAGAAGTCTTCGGTAGAATGGCTATGTAAGTAATCTGCGCCCAGCCGAAGCAGTAACGGGGAGAAGAATTATGAAACCTATCCCACTTTTCATTTTGGCTGTCGCAGGGATCGCACTGATAGGCAGCGGATGCGGAACCACGGATTTCCGTGCTCAATGGGCACACGACCGCTGCGAGCGAGTTCTGGCTCAGGCGCGTCTGGAGGCCGTGCAGGAACTGATGGCCGCCGGACAAACCGAACAGGCCCAGAAAGTGCTCTCGCGCTATGTTCCAAAAGCGGCCCTTCCAATGAGCAGTGCCCCTCTGCTGACCGCGGACGATGACGGGAAAGGAGAACTGCCCTCCCAATACGCCCGTCTGAATCTCGAAAGCGAACTGGAAGCGCAAAATCAGACCTGGTAAAGTCGGAGCGAGAGAGCGACCCTTACGGCGCACAAAAGAGATCGCCAATACCGGTGCAGGATTTCCCGGCAAAAGGGGAATCCTTATTTTTTGCGCCCCATCTAAATCCCTGCCGAAATAGGAAATCCCCTTTTCAAACGAGCTGTCTTATGGTTCATTATCTGAGCCAAGGAATGAACTTCGGATGATGGAAAGGAAAGGGAATGAGCGGGAGCAGATTCTTTTTTGGGGTTTTGAGTACGCTTTTGCTGGCCGCAGGCTGCGAAATGGTTGGGCAGCCCAAGAAACTGACCGCCGGTCCGCAAGTGGCCCACTGTGTCTTTTTTACGCTGCACAATAACTCCATTTACGCCAAACAGCAGCTGGTCCGGGATGCTTATGCCTGGCTTCGCAGCCACGAGGGGGTGATGTATTTCGCGGCAGGCGAGCGGGCGGTTCAGATGCAGCGGGCGGTCAATGAGACCGGTTTTGATGTGTGCCTGCTGATTGTTTTTGACAGCGTCGCCGCATACGACGCCTATCAGACCTCCCAAAAGCACCTCGAATTCCTCCAGCGAAACGAGGCCAATTGGAAACAGGTCCGGGTGTTTGATTCCCTGATCCAATAAAGTGGCCGCCGCAGAGAAGAAGGGCTTGTATTCGAAGTCGGCGAATGATAGAATACGATTCGCTTTCTCGAGGAGGATAGGAGATGGAAAGTCGATATTTTGGGGTGGGTTTTTCTTTTCTGGTTTTGTCTGCGATCGTTTCCGCAACGGCCCTGGATGATTATGTAGCAATACCGGATGCGGCGTATTCGTGGACCCAGGTCGGCAGCGGTCAGTTCGACTGGAGCACTCTGACAACGGGGTATACCCTTCGGCTGAATTCTCAGCAATGGCGCAGCAGTTCGGAGGTCGAATCGGGCCAGGTGGTCTAGCAGCACTGGGTCACCGTGATTATTCCTTCTTTCCTCTCAGGAACAACAAAAACCACCGCCCTGATTCTCATCAGCGGCGGCAATACCAATGCCCCAGCCCCTGCCATTGACAGCCAGCTGCGTCAGTTGTCCGCAGGCACCCGCTCAATCATTGTGGAACTGACGGCTGTACCCAATCAGCCGATTCATTTTCTGGATGAGCCGTTTTCCCGCAGCGAGGATGAGATTATCGCCTACACGTGGGATAAATTCCTCAACGGAGGGGACAGTTTTTGGCCCGCCCAGCTGCCGATGGTCAAATCGGTGAAGGCTTGTATGGATGCCGTCCAAGCCTTTGCAAGTTCCCAAGGAAAAACGATCCATTTCTTTGTCCTGACGGGCGGCTCCAAGCGCGGGTGGACTGTCTGGCTGACGGCCGCCGTGGACAGCCGGGTAAAAGCCGTTGCCCCCATCGTCATCGACCTGCTGAACATGGAGCACTCCTTTGCTCATCACTGGGCCTGCTATGGGTTTTGGGCTCCCTCGCTGGCTCCCTATCAGCAAAAAACGATTTTTGACCGATTTGATTCGCCCCGAACGGCCGAACTGCTGGAGATTGCGGACCCCTATCGGTACCGCAGCCGTCTGACCCTTCCCAAATACATCATCACCGCCTCCGGCGACGACTTTTTTGTGAGCGACTCGGCCCAGTTTTACATCCGCCAGCTGTCCGGAGAAACCCTTTTGCGAACCGTTCCCAATGCCAATCATTATTTGGACGGCGTCTACAGCAGCGTTTTCGCCGGGCTGGTTCCCTTCTATGATGCGGTGCTGAACGGGGCCGCCCGACCGACTTTCAGCTGGACCGTCCAGCCGGACGGCAGGACGATTGTCCAGACTTCGACGACGCCGTCGGCGGTCAAACTCTGGCAGATTACCAACCCGACTGCACGGGATTTCCGGCGGCTGACTACCGGCCCCAACTGGACGCCCACCGCACTAACCGACCAGGGTGGCGGGGTGTACATCGGGCAGGTGCCCGTGCCGCCGCAGGGCTGGACGGCCTATTTTGTCGAACTGACCTTCCCCGGCAGAACCGTCGGGGGCATTTCTTATCCATATCTGTTCACCACTGAAATGGTGGTGGTGCCGGAAATCCGTCCGTTTGAGACCGACTTCAGCCGGGACCAAAGCACAAACCTTGCGGATTTGGTCATCTTCAGCGAACACTGGCTGACGGGCAACCCGTACCGTGACCTCTTCCCACGGCGAGGCGGAGACGGACTGGTGAATCTGAATGACCTGGCCCTGTTCGGACTCCATTGGCTTGAAACTTTCTGACCGCCCCTCCGACACGTTCTGTCCTGTAAAAGAGTTGCACAAACGAATCGTCTGGGGTATTTTTGTCTTTGAAAGACAAGGATTCGTCTATGGTAAAAAAATCTCGCAAGCGTTCGGAAAAGGCGGGCTTGCCGCCTGGAACGCTCGTTCACACGGGTGAAAATCCGCCGCAAGCAACTGTCATCACCGTCTTTGAATACGGCCCGGATTTTTATGAAGAGCGAAAACCGGTTCGCCTGGAGGATTGTTTTAGACCTCAGCCGCTGAATACCATCCGCTGGATCAACATCGACGGGCTGGCCGATATCAGCGTCATCGAGGGCATTGGACGGCAGTTTGGGGTTCATCCGCTGATTCTGGAAGACATCCTGAGCACCGGCCAGCGTCCCAAATTCGACGACAGCACCTCCCATCTGTTCATCGTTTTTCGAATGCTGCAATATATCGATTCCACCGAGTCCATTCAGTCCGAACAAGTCAGCATCCTGCTGGGATCCGGTTACGTCGTGTCCTTTCAGGAAAGCGTGGGAGATGTATTCGACCCCATTCGCGAGCAAATCCGAACCGGCCGAGGGCGCGTGCGGAATACCAAAGCGGATTACTTAGTGTATCGGCTGATGGATGCCGTGGTCGACGGATACTTTTTAATCCTCGAAAAACTGGGGGAACGCGTCGAAGCCCTCGAACAGGAAGTGATTAAAGAACCGTCCGAAGAGACCCTCAACCACATTTATTCGCTCAAGCGTGAACTGATTTATCTTCGCAAATCTGTCTGGCCGCTTCGGGAGGTCATCAGCCAGATAGAAAAAACCGCCAGTCCGCTGATTACGGATGCCACAGAGCCGTATTTCCGCGATGTCTACGATCATACCATTCAGGTAATGGATTCGGTGGATACCTTCCGCGATACGGTGTCAGGGCTTCTGGATATTTATCTGACCAGCATCAGCAATCGTCTGAATGCGATTATGAAAGTGCTGACGATTATCACAACAATTTTCATTCCTCTATCCTTTATCGCCAGCGTCTACGGGATGAATTTTCGGCATATGCCGGAACTGGAATGGCGCTGGGGATATCCGGTGGTGTTGGGAGTTATGGGGATCATTTTTTTAGGGATGCTGTATTTCTTCAAGAAGAACAAATGGATGTAGATGCTCGAGAGGGATTGGAATGAATGAAAGCTGGATGGATTCCGGCTGGTTTGCCTGGGTTGTGCTTCCGTTTGTGATTTTCATCGCCCGCATAGCGGATGTGACAATTGGTACGATTCGCCTGATTTTCGTCGCCCGAGGGATGAAAATTCTGGCCCCGCTGGCGGGCTTTTTTGAGGTGCTGATCTGGCTGATCGTGATCGGGCAGATTATGCAGCATCTGGCCAATCCGCTTTGCTACATTGCCTATGCAGCCGGGTTTGCCGCCGGCAATTATATCGGGATGATGCTCGTGGACCGCTTGTCGCTGGGCAAGGTGATTATCCGTATTATTACACAAAAAGACGCCGCCCCGCTGGTGGAGTCCTTGAAAGAGCATCGGTTTGGCGTGACGGTTCTGGACGGCCGAGGCGCCCAGGGCAAAGTCCAGGTGATTTTTACGGTGGTCAAACGGGCTCATATTGAAGAGATCCAGGGGCTCATTCGTCAGTTTAACCCGCAGGCCTTTTATTCGATCGAAGAGGTTGGCGATGTAGAAAAAGGTGTTTTTCCCGTCGAAAACAATCGCTGGAAAGTCGAATGGCTTCGGGCCCTAATGCCGTTTCGCAAAGGAAAATAAGTAAGACCCTTATAAAAAAAGGGCCGCGAGGGGGTCGCCCTGCGGCCTGTGTGTAAACGGGGGTCTATCGACCCCTTTTAGGGTACGCAACAGTTTATAAAATAGAGAAGCCCTTTACAAGGCGAGAAATGTTAAAATAGAGAAAATTTTATTTTTACAAAATTAAGCCAGTTTTTATCGGAAATTTCCGGAATTTTTTTTGAATTCAGGCACGCATGTAGAGGCCGCCGTTGACGGCGATATATTCACCGGTAATGAATTCCGCCTCACGGCTGGCCAAAAAAAGCATCACTTTGGCCACATCTTCGGCGGTCCCATTTCGGCCGAGTGGGGTTTCGTGGGCCACCTTTTGTTTGCGTTCGGGAGTAGAAAACCGCTCGTGGAAACGAGTTTCGATCAGCCCAGGCACAACAGTATTGACCCGGATGCCGTAGGGAGCAAACTCGCGGGCCATCGCAATGGTCATCATATGGACCGCCGACTTGGCCGCCGCATAGATGCCCGAGCCGCCTCCCCCGCCGTGATGCCCCGCCACCGAGCCGACATTGACAATACATCCGCGGGCTTTCTTCAGAGGCTCTAAAGCAAACCGCGTCGCCAGAAAGACGCTGCGGCAGTTGGTCGCAAAGATATCTTCGTAAAAATCCAGCGTCATCTGTTCCATAGATTGGCGGGCCAGCATCGTGCCGGCATTGTTAATCAGGATATCCATCCCCCCGGCCGCAGAAACAAAATCAATAACCAGCCGCTCTACCTGCTTTTCATCCCGCAGATCTGCGCAGAGCAGACAGCCGTCGGAAACGGCTTTGACCTGTCGGAGTGTCTCCTCGCCGCCGGAACGGGTCTGGAAATAATGGACGCCGACAAAACAGCCCTGTCGGGCAAAGGCGACTGCGGCGGCCTGCCCGATACCGCTGCTGGAACCGGTGACCAAAACCCGTTTGCCCTTGAGGTCTTCGTAAACAGCCATACCTTTCCCCGGCGGTGCCGTCCAGTTTCGCATTAATGAGCAACCGGCTGGCCCAGAAACTCTTTCAGCTCAGCCAGTTTTTCCTCGAGCAGTTCGGGCGTCTTGGCCTCAACATTGAGTCGCAGGAGCGGTTCGGTATTGCTCGGGCGGACATTGAACCACCAGTCTTTAAACTGAACGGTAATGCCGTCCAGATCATCCACCTGTCCCTGGCTGTATTTGCGGGCCAGCTCCTTCATCAGGGCTTCTTTGTTTTCCACTTCAAAGTTCATCTCACCGCTGGAGGCATACCGGCGAAGCGGTGCAATCAGTTCGCTCATCGACTTGGTGGAGGTGCCGAGAATATTGAGCAGATGCACCAGCGTAATCATGCCGGAGTCGGCATAAAAGTTGTCGCGGTAATAGAAATGTCCGCTCAGCTCGCCGCCAAAGCAGGCGTGGCTGTCGCGGAGGGTTTTTTTCATATAGGCATGGCCGACCCGTTCGCGGCGGGGTGTACCGCCGTGTTTGATAATCTCTTCGGGCACCACATGGCTGCTGCGAAGGTCATAGACAATCGCCGAGCCGGGATTTTTGGCCAGGAAATACGGCACCATCAGGGCTGTCAGCAGGTCGCATCCAATGGTGCGGCCCTGCTCATCGACAACCATCAACCGGTCGGCATCGCCGTCAAAGCACACCCCGACATCCGCCTGCTTGTCCCGGACGACCTGACGCAGCTGGTTCAGGTTGGCCTCTACAAGCGGGTTGGGGTCGTGGACGAAGGTGCCGTCGTGTTTGAGGTTAATGCCAATCAACTCGAGATTGTCCACATCGCCGAAGATGGCGGGCACCATCTTGCCGGCCATTCCGTTGGAGGCATCCACCACCACCCGAAGCGAACGGCGGCTGGGCTCCAGAAACTTCAGCACATGATGTTTGTACTCGCCAGTCAAGTCGCAGTGCTCTACCGAACCGTCGGGCCGTCCGAGGGTATGCAGCAGGGCTGTGGCAATGTGCTTAATATCCTTCAGACCGGTATCAGCTCCAATGGGTTTGGCCTGCTGGCCGGAAATCTTAAAGCCGTTGTACTTGGCCGGATTGTGCGAGGCGGTCACCTGCACACCGCCGCAGGTGCCCAGATGATTGATGGCAAAATACATCTGCGGTGTGTCAATCATGCCGATGTCGATGACATTCGTGCGGGCCGCATTCATCCCTTCGATCAGCGCCTTGGCTAAAGACGGGCTGTGGGTGCGCATATCATAGCCGACGCAGATGCTCTGGGCATTGGCCAGACCCCGTTCATACCCCCGCAGCATCGAGCGGAGAAACTGGGCTGTGGCATGCCCAATTTTCCAGGCGGCTTCCTCATCCAGCTGGTCCGGATAGATTCCGCGAATGTCATAGGCCTTAAAAACAGCAGGATTCATTCGACATCTCCCTAACGCTTAAGGATTTCCACCGATGCCGTCCCTCACGCAGGCGGCCATTTCCATCATAAGCGTATCTTATGCCTTTCCAAAACCACTGTCAACAGACAAATACAAGACGGTTTTTTCTCTATTTTCCGGAACATGCTTTTGTTATATTGACGCGGCAGAGAACATATCGGAAAGTCAAGAAAGGAGGTTCTCCATGAGCACCAAATTGCCGTCGGTACGGTTTCGCAGGGAGTTAAAAACCGAACTCCCTGTACTGCAGGCGGACGGGCTCCTTTCGGCCGAACAGGCGGCGGCTATCCGTCAGCGGTATCAACTGGATGCCCTGGGATCCGAAGCCGCCCGGTTGCTGCTTACCACGATTTACTTCATCGGGGCAACGCTGGTCGGCATCGGCATCATCAGTTTTGTGGCGGCTCACTGGACCTATCTGAGCCGCGAATTCAAACTGATCCTGATCGTCGGGGCCATGCTGGCTGCGCACGGCAGCGGATTCTATCTCTGGAAAGTCCGCGGCAACTATCCCAAACTCGGCCATACGCTGGTGCTGCTGGGCACGCTGATTTTCGGCGCTGACATCGGGCTGATCGCCCAGATCTTCCACATCCGTGAAAATCCGTTTAACGGCTTTGCGGCCTGGGCAGCCGGGGCCCTGGTCATCGCCTGGGCGGCCAAAAGCACACCCAACGCTGTGGTGGCCCTGATCGCCGCCGCCATCTTCGCCTTCGGCAATCTGGGGCACAGGCCCGATCTTGTCATCTGGTTTCCGCTGATCGCTGCGGCCGTCTTCGTTCCGCTGGTGTACTATCTGCAGTCGCAGGTGGCGCTCTGGATGACGCTTCTTCTGCTGGGCTTTTTCATGCCCTTCCTGGCAGCCCAGTACGGCAATGGATGTTACGGTTTCGCCACAGGCGCCTCGCTGATGGGTCTGCTGTTTTCTGCTGGGGTCTGGCCGGGTGGAAAGTGCCCTCCTGCCGGTTTCTCTCGGTCCCGGCCTGGATTGTCGGCCTCTTGATGATTGCCCTTGCGCTCTACCTGTCTTCCTTCATCGACTACAGCGAGGAAATGGCCTGTCGCCGGTCGATCACATCCAAACCTCATGCAATCCTCATCACCGCGACGGTGTTTATCCTGCTGATCCTCGGACTGGTGTCGTTCAGCGCGCCGGTCCTGAAACATCGGATTCTCGGTCCGATGCTGATTCTGGCGGCCGGCTCTTTTCTGGCCGTTAGTTACCTGCCTCTGTCGGTTCCGCCGGTAGAGATGGCCATCACGGCCCATCTCCTCCTGATTCTGCTGATCGGCCTGCTGTTTACCGGCAGTCTGACCCTGGAAGACCGGCGGCTTTTCTGGGTGTCGGTCCTGCTGGCGACGCTGCTGATCCTCAGCCGCACGCTCGAATATCAGACCGGACTGCTGATCAAGGCGGCGGTCTTCAGCAGCTGCGGCATCGGACTGATCATCGCGGGGGTCTGTTTTGAACGCTACCTGAAGACAAGGAGACAAATCCATGGCTAAACAAACCGTTTACTTTGTTCTGGCGGTCGCTCTTCAGCTGGCAATTCTGGCTGCTGTACCCGCCCGTCAATTTCACGCCCGCCTGACCGGGACGCTGATTGCCATTCGAACGGCACCGGTCGATCCCTATGATTTCCTGAGCGGCTATCACGTCGTGCTGCGCTATGAGATTTCACGACCTTCTCAAGAGCAATGGGCTGGTCTTTCCTCTCCGCTGCAGAGCGGAAAAACGGCATATGCCGTTTTGAAAAAAGGGCCGGAGGATGTCTGGTTGCTCGAATCCTTAGCCCTGATACGACCCAAGAACCTCCTGCCGGACCAAATTGCCGTGAAAGGAAAAATTCACCGGGGTCAAATCCTCTACGGCATCGAACACTTTTTCATTCCGGAAGAGGGCCGAAATGAATTGGAGACAGCCCTGAGAAACAATCGTGAACGGACGCTGGCTCAGATTCGCGTGGACAAGTACGGAAACGCCGCCTTGATTGGGCTGATTGTACAAGGGAAAACCTACGAATATTGAGCTGCTCCTGAGTCATTGTACGGAAGTTTTCAGTTCGGTCACCAGCCGGCGTGTGGAGGGACTTTGGGCGGACTGGGCCTGCTTGAACGATGGGGCCGCATCGGGACAGAGGGTCTTGAAGAGCTCGTTATTGCGGACGATTTCCTTGAGAGCGTCGGACTTTTCCCGTGCCTGCCGGAAAAAGGCGGCGGCCTTCAGTCCCCACGCCCCTCCCAGCAGCCCCGCCAAAGCCAGGCCCAAATCCAATAGACCATCCGCCATCGACCACGGCTCCAGCTCGGCGGCGGAGCCGTCGGCTTGCGCCCGGACAGCCGCGGGCCCTGCAGCGGCCAGAATCTCCTCGGCTGTCAGCGTCGGACCTATTTCATCCGGCAGACCGTAATCGGCCGCAAAGGCACAACTCTGCTGACAGGACAAAGCCGTCAGGTCCTGCAGCAAAGCAGAGGTCTGTTCCGAGACGGCCTGTTCGGCGGCCAGCTGTGTTGTCCGCAAGTGAAGCCAGGCGTTTTGTTTTTGGGCCTGCGTAGCCGGGCGGCGAAATCCTTCACAGCCGCACATCAAAACCAAAAGGATAAAAAACCCGCTGTACTTATTCATATTCGCCTCCTTTTTTTCTTGATTTTTTCTGTCTTTTTTTCTATTCTGTTAAATGGATTCGAAGGATTCATCAATGAGAACCGGAACACTGATTCTGTTAACAGTGCTGTTTGCCATCGTCGGCATCGCCCTGATTGGAGGAGGAATCGGGTATCTGATTTGGGATGCCAAAAAGCAGAAGAAGGCGGCCCAGCGAAAAGCCCGGTTCCAAACGCCCTTCGAATTTGGAACTTCTTCGCAGCCAACGCAGGGACACGGCCCCGCCTCAAAATGAAGGGGAGGACTTTGAAGACTCGACGGCCCGCAGGCGGTATTCCTGCGAAAGAACCTTTTCCTGCAGGGCATCGAGCCGGCCTGTAAACCGCTCCTGATTGTTCAGCAGCAGTTTGACATCATAGGCCACACGGTCCAGCTGCCGCTGGAGATTCACCCAGGTGCCGACAATCAGCCCTGCCAGCGTCAGGAGCTGAATCAGGACGGACAGATTGATTTTTCGATCCAAATGCCAGTGCTGTGCTTCCATCGGTGTATTCCTTTTGACATTTATTTTCGGGACAGTTTCGGCGACAGCGGAGTCAGCGGCTGTTCGACGATTGTGCCGTCTTCTGAAAGAAACCGCAGGAGCATTCGTCGGCGAATCAGTTCGGCGGTCTGCTCATAATACTGCTGTTTGTTTCGATAGAGCGCCTCGGTCTCTTTGTTCTGCACCAGTGAGGCAAAGACCATCGCCAAAACCATTCGAACGGACAGAATCCGCAAGGGTTCCGTGCTGAGCAAATCTTCCAGACGAAAGACGGCATCCGGCTGGCCGGGAAAAATCTGAAGCGATTCCAGCAGCAGACGGGCGGCTTCGGCGGCCTGGGCATCAAAGGTCCCGATGCGGTAAAACAGCGACGTGCCGGTCCCGGCGGGAATCGGCTCGCTTTCCGGATCGGCCCGAAAGACGGAAAGGGTCAGCTGCGAGGCGCCGTCCACTCGCACGATTTCGTAAAGCCCGTCGAGATTGCCGACGCCGTCCGACAGATAAATCAGATGCCCCGCCCGCACCTGTTTGGCGGGGAAATTTTCACCGGCGGCCAGAAAAGCGGTGCCGGAAACCTGTCCGTTCTGGCCGCGGGCGAGCGTCTGACCGACAAACGGCGGGCCCTGAAAAATCATCGGTTCATAGCAAAACAAATCCGCATCATTGGAAAAGGCAATCTTCATAAGACCGCTCCATCTTTCTTCTTTTCGGATTTGGAAATTAGGATTTCGAAAAAGAGGCGGATTCTGCGGACCTCCTGCTGCCGTTCGCGGTGCCCTGCCGCAGAACCCGCCCGATGTTTACTGACAGCTCAGCCCGCGAATCAGACCGTGGGCGGCCTCATTCTTCAGTTCGAGGGTGTACTCGCCGATGAGCTGGCCGCACTCATAATCGCCGCGGCTGGCCAGCGGTTTGTAATGGAAGCTTCGTCCCGCCAAGGGCAGAACACTGACGCGGCTGGAATCCAGCAGCACAACGGCATCCTGCGGCACCCATCGGGTCGTCACAATTCGGCACAGACCGAAATCGCTCTCATAGAAACTCACCTGATCACGGTAGGCGGTATCCGACGGCCCGAAGGAACGCAGCCCGGTCAGAAAGCCGTTGATTCGGCGTTTCTGAAAACCGTTGACGACAATCAAATCGACCGTCGAGGAGCTGCTTTCCCAGATTTTGCGAAGAACATAATTGATTTTCGGTTCATCAAGGTCATTGCCCTGCGGAAAGTCCTGAGCGCCGACGGAATAAACGTGGGTCTGCAGGTGCTGGATGATGCCGCGCAGGGTTCGGCGGACGGTCTGGCTTCCCTGCGGCGTCGAGACGGGCTGACCGCCGTTGATAACAGTGTTTTCGAGGTCGCGCAGAAGTTCACGAAGCCGCATCTGCTTTTGATAATCCATCTCATCGGCTAGCCCGATGGGACTGGCCGCCAAGTCCGTGCCGCTGACTTCGACGGACTGGGTAAAAATCTGCGTCCAGTTGCTTTGCCGCTGCCGGCAGGTAAAACGGGCCTGAGGACGCTCGTCTCCTTCGAGGGCGGCATTGCCAAGGATGTTCACCGTCTGCCCGTTGACGAGGGCCGAACGCGGCGTACCGGCGTACCCCCGGATAACGGTGAGTGTATTGCCGGACACCTGCGTGACGAGCATCAGTTCCTGTTTGCCCTCAATCTGAATCTGATCGCCCGTGCGAAACCGTCCGCCGTCATTCACATCAAACTGCGTTTCATTCAGCGGGTCCAGCAGCGTCGCATCACTGATGAAATCCTTGTTGGGCAGCAGCGCATCTTCAAGCCACTCGTGGCGCGTGCTGGAGGCGCTGCGGGACGGGTCGCCGAAGGCGTCCAGCAGCGGTGTTTCATAGGGAGAAATGATGCCGACCAAATCCGATACGTCCTCCGCCAGTTCGGGCAGAGCGGGGCCGGCGCTGTAGGTTGCTTTTCCGGTAAATGCCATTGTCAAACTCCTTTCCTTGAAAAAACGAATTTCAAAACACGAAATCCGAAATCAAAATGATTGGTTCTTGAAGACATACGGCTGATCAGCCTCTTAGGTGAATTGTCTCCGGATGCGCAGATACTCCTGCACATCGTTGAGCCGTCCGGAGCGCTCGGCCTTTGCGGCGGCCTGCTGAAGAGCCGCTGTGCGGTCAGGCAGAACACGCTGACCGGCCGTGCGGGACGTCCGCGCCGTCCTGTCCCGAACAAACAGCCAGCTCTTTTCCCTGCCAAGCCGCTCCAGCAACATCGGAACATCCGTGGTTCCGGTCTGTTCCATCTGCTGACGAATCAGCAGACAAACCGTGTCGCTGTCGATGGCACCGGCAGATTGAACGGCTTGACGAATCTGCTGGTCCATCTGAATCCGCTGAAGATTTTCACGAAGCGTTTGGTTCTCTGCGTGCAGCCGATCCCGCTCGGCTTTCAAGGCGGCCAGTTCCTTTTCGGCGGCCTGAGCCTGCCGACGAATCAGAACCGCCTCTGGAATTGCTTCTGCACCGCAAGAAGTTTCCAGCTCCTGTTGGGATTTGTCATTTGGGTGGGTCATGCCATCGCTCCTTTCCGATAAAGATTTCTTTGTTTTCTCCGCCGGGGGTCATTCAGCCGCCGGCTCATACCCAAGTTCCCGGAGGATCTCTTTCGCCGGAACGCCGAGGTCTTTTTTGAGCTGGGCTGTTTTGAGCTGTTCGGCGGGCTCTTCCGGCAGCGGATTGGGAAACCGCACGTCCAGCTGCCGCTCCTCGGGCGTCGTCCGAAACAAACCGCTTCGGTCAAAGATGTCCAGAATCATTTCGGCTATCTGCCGCAGACCTCGCCCATAGGTGTACTGCTTGCGGCTGTTGCGGGTGAGCATTCCCATAAAGGTCATCTTCAGAGCCACACCGGAGGTCAGATGGCCGATTTTGTTTTTGAGCACGCCGGCCACAACAGGGGTTACGCCGCTGATTTTGTCCATCGCATCGCGGATGTCGAGGATGTGCAGGTTTTCGCTGGGGCAATTGTCATCCCCGCCGAATTCCTGAATGGAGGCGTTCTCGTTATCCGTACACCACATTCGGCCGGGCGAGACGGGCTTTTCACCGACCCCCTCGATGCCCTTGGCCAGATACATCCGAAAGGCCTGCATCGTAAGCCGATTGGCTCGATCCGACAGGCGCGTATTCAGTTCATCCTGCAGACCGATCAGCTGCTCAACATCGCTGATGCCCTCGTACGCAAACGGCTGCGAAAGATTCTGAATGTGCACCACGGGGATATAGCCGAGCGGATTGGGGCCTTCGGCAACGCACTGAAAATCTTCGTAGCGCTGGAACGAATGGGGGCCGATGATTTCCGTGACAGCGGTTTTGCGGCGGCCGGCTGGGACAGAACGTTTTCGAAAGAATCGTTCCAGAAGGACCGGCGGCTGCTCCGGTTCGTTCCGCTCCTGAAGAAAATGCTGAATGTAATAGCGGATGGTTCGGCAGTCGTCTTCTTCCAGGACCGGCAGGGCTCGGGGGGCCTCGACCAGGTCCAAAGCAATCTCGGAAGCGAAGGGGTGGATGCCGGGAAGGGACAGGAAAGCATCAGAACTCTGAACGGATCGGCCGGGGGATGCGGCCTGAAGGAGTGCGTTCAGCCGAGCGCTGGGACGAACGATGCAGTCAGCAAAACCATACACCGCCCCGAGAACCGCCAGGTCCTGGAAGAATGCAGGGCCTCCGTTGGCCTCGAACACAGCATCGAGAAGGGTCTGAATGTCTCTGCGTCGAGACGGCTCGGAGGCCCTGCTGACGAATGAAACGCGTTTACCAAAGAGAAAATCAACCATCGCGCTGATGCGCCAGGCGATGTCATTTTCGGTCACGACTTCCTTACGGCGGATGTCGCGAACCGCCCTGCCGGCCTCGATTCCGTCCGGTGAATCATACAAACGTCCGGTAATCCGCGGAGGCAGGCCCATCTCCTGCGCCTGAAGATACGGACGGGCAGATTCGGCACAACGCCCATCCGGGTCCTCAAAGGAAACCGGACCAATCAAGCGGTTCTGATAATACTCCCAAAGACGGTGAAATCGGGAAAACCAAATCGGCCAATGGGACTGAATAAGCCACTGAACAAACGATTCCTTCAGAGTGGAATCTTCAAAAATCTTCAAGTTAAATGCCATCGGTTGTCTCCATTTCTTCATCCATCACCGTTTTTTGCCTCTCTACCCTTTGACGCAATGTTGCACAAATCAGATGAAAAAAGGACCCCCGACGACCGGCTAAACTCCGACTAAGTCCGGAAAAAGAAATGATTTATTTCAAAAAGATATTTATAGAAAAAACATCCTCCCACGTTGCAAATTTGGGTTGTTCCCGACAAAAACACAATTTTATTTTTGTGAATTTTTCACTGAACCCTCACAAAGACATATCCGATACCCCTATCCGAACTTCTACTGATTTAAAATTCAGAAAAATACTGATAGAGAAAATCGAAGTGGCGGCACTGACCACAACAACTGTTTCTGAAAAGCAGGCACTCAAAATACTTTCCTGCGGCGACAAATTTCTGACATTTGCCGTTGGGAATAGGAGATCCGGTGCCGAGATCCTGAACTTCCGAGAGATGGTCGGGTATGTACTCATTCCGTCCCTGCCAAAATCAGCAATCCAGCCAAACGGCTGGTTGAAATGGATTCTGTCGTTCAGCAGCGTGCTGAGGAATCGATAAAGGTCCTTTTTGATCAGGAGTCTGCGAATGGTTAAGAACATGAAACTGGCTTCGAAACTCTTTTTAGGATTTGGATGTCTGGTCGTGATTACCGCCCTGCTGGGACTGATCAGCTGGCGGGGAATGGCCAAAGTCAAGGCCCTCTCCGACCTAACGCTGGACGGACAACAGGCCGTCGGACACTTGAACCAATGTGCCACGCTGCGCCGAGATTTTATGATTCACAAATTCGCCGCCCTCGGGACAGACAATAAAAACGCCGCCGAAAAATGGATAGAATCGTATGAAAAACTGGTCACCGAATTAAAGGGATTATCAGAAAATCCCCATCTGACACAACAGGACCAGCAAATCGTTTCCCAAATGCTCACAACCAGCGGCGAGTACCGGTCTTTGTTTGAACAAGGCGTCGCCGCCCAGAAGAAGAAAGATCAGGCCGTCGGGATTTGGCGAACCACGGGCGCAGAGATTAGCGCCAACCTCAACGAGGCCATGAAAAAAGTCATTGACCCCGAACTCCAAAAAACCATTCAAGAAAACAACGCCCAGCAAGCGGCTTATTGGGCCGAGTTTGATCAACTGCTCAATGAAAAAATCATTCAGAATTTTCTGCTTCTGCGGGTCAGCGGCGTCTATCTGATAGCCAACGAAACCGACAAGGAATGGGAGGCGTTCCAAAAACAATTGCAAACCCTGCAGGAAGGATTAGCCGAATGGACCCAAAAAACCGCCTCCGAGCCCAAACTGCAGGGCTATGCCCCCAAAATGAACGAGGCCGTCAGCCAATATGCACGTGCCGGCGACCAATACTACCAAAGTCTTCAGGAACAGCATAAGGTCTATTCGCAAATGGTCGCCGCCGCCGGCAGTATCGTTCAGATGATGGGCGAGCTGGACGGGCGTATGCAGAATGCCCTCAAATCCACAGCAAAGCTGGTCAATCTGACGCTTCTGCTTGCCTCTGTCGGCAGCATCCTCATTGGCATTATGCTGGCTTATGTCATCACCCGAAGCATCACCAAGCCGATTCATCAGATCATTGCCGACCTGACCAACGGCGCTGAACAGGTTTCCAGTGCCTCCGGGCAGGTCTCCTCCGCCTCCCAGTCCCTCGCCGAAGGCGCCACCGAACAGGCCGCCGGACTCCAGGAAACCTCCTCCTCCCTGGAAGAAATGTCCTCCATGACCAAGCAGAACGCCGACAACGCCCAGCAGGCCAACACCTTAGCCGCTCAGGCCAAATCCGCCGCCCACGAAGGCGCCGAGGCCATGAAACGGATGACCCTGGCTATCAACGACATCCAAAAAAGCGCCGATGAAACCTCCAAAATCATCAAGGTCATCGACGAAATCGCCTTCCAAACCAACCTCCTGGCCCTCAATGCCGCCGTCGAGGCCGCCCGCGCCGGTGAGGCCGGCAAGGGGTTCGCCGTCGTCGCCGAAGAGGTCCGAAACCTGGCCATGCGTTCCGCCGAGGCCGCCAAAAACACCGCCTCCCTCATCGAAGGGTCCGTCAAAAACGCCAAAAACGGCGTCGAAATCTCCTCCGAAGTCAGCAAAAAACTCGAGGAAATCGTCGCCCACGTCGGCAAAACCACCGACCTGGTCGCTGAAATCGCCGCCGCCAGCACCGAACAGGCCCAGGGCATCGAGCAGATTAATACGGCCGTCTCTCAGATGGACAAGGTCACCCAGCAGAACGCCGCCGCCGCCGAAGAATCTGCCAGCGCCGCCGAAGAATTGTCCGCTCAGGCCCAGCAGATGTACAGCATTGTTCAAGACTTAGTCAACATGGTCGGCGGAAGACTCTCTGCTTCTGTCTCAGGCAGTTTGAATGTCGGCAGCATCCCTTCTTTCCAACGCAGTGACCATATCCTCCATCAGATCGCCGAGGGAAAGGGCCAAGCCAAGGCCGCGGCGAAAGCCAAGGCCGCTTCGGCTGCTTCCAAGCCCGAACCCAGCCAAGTCATCCCCCTCGAAGAAGACTTCAAAGACTTCAACGGATAACCCAACCATTCAGCATACTCTCTCAACAGCAGCCCGGCGGGCCGGAAAATCCTCCGACCTGCCGGGTTGTTTGTCAACAAGACCGCCGAAAACCGCACAATTTTAGGTTATCGGAACCGTATCCTAAAAAATTCATGATTTTCTATATTTCATCCTTCAGCCCGCATACAACAACCCCCCTTTCCCCAAATGAACTGCTTTTATAGGCCCATTTTCCCCGCCTTTTTCTTTCTGTGTTTCCCTTAAATCCAAAGACCTCGTTTTCCGATAGAAAACCTGAGTTTCAGGCGAGGCTGTTAAAAGAATCTTAAAATCAAGGGCTCGCAGAATGCCTGAAATAACCGATCCAATCACAGAAGGAAAAAGGAAAAAAAGAGAAGCCAAGCTTGCCTTGGCATTCGCCGCCGTAAAAAAACAATCCGCTCTTGCCTTTTGCAATATTCAAAAAACCCTTGGATCTACCTATCCGGTTTTCACCCCATCGAAGTTGGGTTCCCCGCAAACGAAAAAATCTCATTGCTGCCATCGAACAGGAACATTTCTTTTACCGTGAGGAAAGCTATGCCCTTATTCAAATGGGACAAATCGTTTTCCGTCGGCCATCCGGACATGGATCGACAGCACCAGCGTCTTTTCGATTTGGTCAATCAATTTTATGATGCGCTTCAGCTCGGACGCAGCCAAGATGTCATCACCCAGACGCTTCGAGAACTGGTTTCCTACGTCGATGTGCATTTCTCTCAGGAAGAAGCCCTGATGCAGGAAATGAGCTATCCAGCCCTGGCCGCCCACCAAACCAAGCATCAGCGGCTCGTGGCCCATGTGCAAAAACTTTTCGAAGATTTTCAGGCAGGCCGTCCTGTAAACCCTCTCAATCTGGCCAACTTCCTCAAAGATTGGCTGGTTAACCATATCCAAAAAGAAGACAAACAGTACGGACAGTGTTGGACGGGGAGACAATCTCATCTTCACTTCTCGGAATCAGAATTCAAACAGGAAGGAGAGCCGCATATGTTTCAGAAAATGAAATTGTCCACAAAATTAATTCTGTCGTTTCTGCTGGTTGCCTCGATTACGCTCCTGCTCGGTCTGATCGGATTTTACAGCACGTATCAAAACAGCAGAGTCATCAAACACATCGGAGCGGAAGCCATGCCGGTGGTGGTGAGCCTGGAAAACATTGTTTATCTGGCCGAAAACATCCGCGGAACCCTGCGAACCCTCGCCATCCCAGGAATATCCGATGAACTTCGCCAGCGGCAGTACAACAACTACAACACAGCCATCGAGAATTGTAAACAGGCCTTTGCTGATTATGAAGCTATCCCTACGGACGCCGAAGAAAAGGCCGCCTGGAATCAGTTTCTCAGAAATTGGGACGCCTGGCAGAAGGAAATAGAAAAAGTTGTCGACCTCTCTCGCCAGGCCGACCAGTTGGGAATCGCTGACCCGGTGGATATGACCCGGCGAATTGAACAATTCGTCAAAGACCATTACATCGTCGTCAACAAAATCCGAACCCTGCTGGAGGATTCCAACGCTTCCTTTGAGGGCGGCGAAGACCACACAACCTGCAATGCCGGCAGGTTTTTTTCCACATATCAAACCAACAGCGCTGAACTTAAGCAAATCATCCAAGACTGCCGCACCTATCATCAGCAGTTTCACAAGTCTGTCGCCGACATCAAAAAACTGGCTCAGCAAAATCAGACTTCAGAAGCCAAAGAACTCTTTCAGAGCCAGATGGTTCCCGCCATGCACGAGGTCTTCAAATACTTTGACGGAATGCTGGCCCTAACCAACAAAAGCCGCCAAGTGTATGCACAGGCGCTCGAGCAGACCCTCGGACCAGTAACCAACCTGCAGAGAGAATGCATCAATCAACTCAAAGATCTGCTCGAGAAAACAAAGGAAAATGCCGCATCGCAGGTTCAAAGTGCCCAGTCTCAAGCGGCTTTCATGAAGGCCCTGTTCCTCAGTACGGCACTGGTCTGTGTAGTCTTGGCTGTTATCATCGGCCTTCTGGTAACGCGGGCGATCACCAAGCCGATTCATCGGATCATTGCCGACCTGACCCACGGCGCCGAGCAGGTTTCCAGTGCCTCCGGCCAAGTCTCCTCCGCCTCCCAGTCCCTCGCCGAAGGCGCCACCGAACAGGCCGCCGGCCTCCAGGAAACCTCCTCCTCCCTGGAGGAAATGTCCTCCATGACCAAACAAAACGCCGACAACGCCCAGCAGGCCAATACCCTGGCCGCCCAGACCAAGTCCGCCGCCTATGAAGGCGCCCAATCCATGAAGCGAATGAGCCAGGCCATCGCCGACATCCAAAAAAGCGCCGATGAAACCTCCAAAATCATCAAGGTCATCGACGAAATCGCCTTCCAAACCAACCTCCTGGCCCTCAACGCCGCCGTCGAGGCCGCCCGCGCCGGGGAGGCCGGCAAGGGATTCGCCGTCGTCGCCGAAGAGGTCCGAAACCTCGCCATGCGTTCCGCCGAGGCCGCCAAAAACACCGCCTCCCTCATCGAAGGGTCCGTCAAAAACGCCAAAAACGGCGTCGAAATCTCCTCCGAAGTCAGCAAAAAACTCGAGGAAATCGTCGCCCACGTCGGAAAAACCACCGACCTGGTCGCCGAAATCGCCGCCGCCAGCACCGAACAGGCCCAGGGCATCGAGCAGATCAATACCGCCGTCTCCCAGATGGACAAGGTCACCCAGCAGAACGCCGCCGCCGCGGAAGAATCTGCCAGCGCCGCCGAGGAATTGTCCGCTCAGGCCCAGCAGATGCACTCCGTCGTTCAGCAGCTGGTCGCCCTCGTGGACGGAAGCCGCGGACAACCCCAAACCGTTTCCGTCTCCCCTTCGGCCGCACCGGCTTCCCGAAAGACCGCTCGGCTGTCCTTAACGGACCAGACCTTCCATCACATCGCCGAAGGAAAGGGCCAAGCCAAGGCCGCGGCGAAAGCCAAGTCCACGCCGAAAGCCAAGGCTGCGCCGGCCGCCGCCAAGCCCGAACCCAAATCCGTCATCCCCCTCGAGGAAGACTTCAAAGACTTCAACGGATAACCCAACCATTCAGCATACTCACAAACAGAACGGGCCGGGAAAAACCCGGCCTGTTCTGTTTTCTTTCTGAAATGGACGTTTGGAAGAGAAGAACAGGAAAAAGGACGCGTCTGGTTTCCCTGGGCTTATCGCCCGGGGCTATTTTTCTCGCCGAGGTTCTCCGCCAATTGACAGAAGAGATTTTGGCCCTCACCTTCTCCGCTGGCAACTGCTATCTGGCGTCTGGACGCTAACGCTTCCAGCGAAACAATTAACCACAGATTGCGCAGATTTCACAGGTGCAAAAAAAGCAAAAGAGAATTACAGGATAACTGATGACTGATGCTGGAAGATAGCCCCGCCGGCAAGGGCGGGGAGAAAGAGCAGGAAGGGGGCGGGCCTTTTCTTTCCCCGGGCTTATCGCCCGGGGCTATTTTTTCTCGCCCAGAGCTTCAGTTATCAGTTGGCAGGAAGAGGGATGGGGCAAATCAGGTGGTTCTGATTTATTTGAGCAACCAGCCGTCGGGGCAGTAGGTCAGCCATTTTTGTGCAAAGAGGGCAAAGTCAGCCAAATCCACCGCATTCGTCAGGTCCAGATTTGCCGGCAGCGAGCCGACCGCCAGCCAGTCCGCAGCAAAATGGGCCAAATCGTCCAGCGTCACTATGCATACACGAACCGACCAGATCTGCGCACCGTCAAAGCGGATCCAGCCGATGTTCTCCCCCCAAGCCCAGCCGCTGATCCGTCCGAAAGAATCGATAGTCACGCCGCCGTAGGCCGGAGCAAAGTTAATCCAGCCGACATTTTCTCCCCAGGCAAAGCCGCTCAGATTCCCCTGCCCGTCATTGACGACACCGAACCGCACATTGCGGCAATTGTTGGTATTGACACAGTGCAGATTAATCCATCCGATATTTTCCGCCCAAATCCAGCCGCTGACCTGATTAGCGTCCACCTGCATTCCGCCGCCGACATCCGGCTCGGCATTGAGCCAGCCGGCGTTCTCGGCCCAGCCGTATTGGGAGCCCGTGTTGTAGGGGTCAATGTTTTCCGCCCGTCCAAGTGCCCCCAGCACAACCAGCCAAATCATCCACCAATTTTTCATTCTTTCTTTTCCTTTGAATCCCGACGGCTACGGGGCATGATTGGTTCCGAGCGTGCAGCTGGAGGTATAGAGGTTCACATAGCTGCCGCCGCTTTGATTGTTGTTCACACAAGTGTTCTGATCCACCAGACATCCGGAGGCATAAATGCCGTACTGCTGATTCATATAGGCCGAATTCCTCACGACCGTCGAACCCATGATGACAAAGATGCCGTTTGCCTGATTGCCGGAGCTGGTATTGCCGCTGAGAACACACGCACTATAGGCACGAATCCCGTGGTTCTGATTATACCGGGCGGCATTGTCTGCTACGACACTGCCCAATCCGGCAAAAATCCCATAGTCGCCGTTGTAATAAACACAGTTGCCGCGGATGGCAGAGGTCGAACCAGCCGTAATCCCGCTCTGTCCGTTGCGGCTGGCAACATTATTTTCCACCACATTATTTTCCCCGGCTGAAATACCAATTTGTGCATTATAAGAAACATCGCAACCGCAAATGCTGCTGCCTTCCCCGGTCGAGATACCCGCCTGATTTCGAATCACGATACAATTTTCTATCCGAGTGTTGTTTTTTACGGAAATACCCGTCAGACCATTGTTTTCCACGATACAGTCTCGGATGAAGATTCCGCCGCCTGTTGTCGTATCGCTGGTGCTTGTATTGAAATAGATTCCGTGATTGACATTCTGCAGAACTCGCATCCCCAGAATCTGAATATCCCCATCATTGACAGAACTGTTGGAAATCCCGTATCGAAATCCCCGGATGGTCCCGTTTTTGAGGACAATATTTTTGCGTGTGCCGGTGGTCAGCGCAATCCCATCCGCCCCTTTTGTACCGGTATAAATGTTTTCAATCTGAAAACCCATCAAATCGAGCGTTACATGATCGGCGGCTATGCGGATGCCGCCTTTCGTAGTCGTTACCGTAATATCGCTCGTCAGATAATAGCTGCCCGGCTGAGTAATCTGGTAGGTGTATGCGGCATCGCCCGGTGTATTGGCCGCATTGACGGCGATCCGCGGCTCGATCTGGTCCAGCGGCTTCATTGTCCCGCTCGTGGGCGGAGCCGAGGGATTCAAATCGCCCGCCGTCGCCGCCGCAATCAAAGTAAACAAAAATCCCGCCAAATTCTTCAATCTGCAATACATACAATCCCCTTTCAAGTGTTGTGCAACAAATGAAAAACCTGGTCAAGGCAGGGTCGTTTGGAATGCCCCCATCAATGTGCGGCCGGCGGCTTTCTTATCCGTCCTCACCCCGACTTTTTTTTGTAAAAAAACAAGCAACTTTGCCTATTTTATCAATTTCCCGTCAACTCTTTCAAGAAAAAACTGCCTATCCTGTTCGAAAATAGCCGCCTTCTCCGTGTCCGATAAAAACTTATTTTTCCGGCAATTGCAGGAATAATTCCGCCAGGACGGCCTCGGCTTGCAGAGCGTTGAGCAAACCGAACCAGCCGTAGGCGATGGTGCCGCCGTCGGCTGTTTTGGCAAGGACCAGGCCGTCCCCATAGGAATTGCCCTGCCGGTCTTTGAGCACAAGGAGCGGCCGGTATTTGACATGATGCGGACTGCGAACAAACGGACGCCAGCGGCGGTCTCCGGAGGCAGGAAACGGAATGGGTTGGGAAAGTATCTTCACTTCCGACGAGGGCTCGAAAAACAATTCTTTGTCGGCAGGCGGCTGCTCCCAGCCCCCATGTATTGTGATACCGTATCGTGCCGCATCGTTTATGACCTGTCTGTGTTCGTTGTAATAAAACGGCCAGGGCTGGCTGGGCAGCACCGCCAGAATGCCGCCGGATTTGATATATGCTTCCAGCGCACGGCGTAAATCGCCCTCCTGAAAAACCGTTGTGCGATAGGTTTCGCTGCCAGCATACAGCACCATCGAATAATGCTCCTTCGTTAAGTTCCCGCCGACCACTTCTTCCCACGACAGGATTTTCAAATCACTTTTTTGTTTCAGTAAAAGCCAAAACGCCGTCGAGGACGGCTCCGGCAACACGGCAATGGACCGTTTTGTGAGTGCCTCCTGCAGCTGTTTCTGAACATCCGCCGACAAAACCGGTTCAACTGTTTTGGGGGCGGGATGTATAGCCCGAAACTCTTCGCTGAAGCGGGTAGTGAGTTTCAAATAGACATCGCCGTATTCGACCGATGGTTCTATTTCGCTGCCCTCGTGCCACTCATTAAAACTGGTAATCAGAATCCAGTCGGGAGCCGCCTTAACAGCTGCCGCCCACTGCAGGGCATACAGGCCGCCGTCCAGTCGAAGCACCTTCAGACCCGGCGTGCGAATCTTGGTATCATCATATCCGGGAATAACGGTTAAGGCGGCGATTCGGCCCGGCTGTCGAGCCGTTTGAATCCATTGAGGATAGGTCCGAGCACACCACACTCGCACCTGCTCCGCCGTCTTGCCGGCCAGTTCTCCGGCCGGATTGTAAGTATGAATTCCGTCAAAGACCGCCGCCGTCCCATACGACAAGCCGTCCCCTATCAAAACCACACCGCCCGGATACTCTTTCTCCAGCCGCTGTTTAACCTGATGCCAGCCGAGCAGTCCGATTTCCTCCACCGCCCTGCCGTACACAAAAACAACCGGTTTGCCGTTGTGTCGGAGCCAGGCCGGATGCGAAGCATACCTTTGCAACACATTCTGAAGGAGATCCTGGGCGGCCGCCTGCGCCGTTGGCGGCGGAGGAACCGTTTCGTAATAAATCGACGCCTTCAGGCTGTACCGCTTGCAGGCATTGAGGATTGGCAGCATGGCTCGGTCTTCATAGGAACCCGCTCCCCACCAGCTGACAATCAGCGCGTCAATGCCGCTGCCCTGGGCCTGCCGGCAGTGCCGGTCGATTACCTGCGATGAGTGGGAATCATAGGCCCCGCCGAGCGGATAGTGTGTGCTGTCGGAAATATCCAGTTTGTCGGCATCGATGTGTCCCCAGTGAACGACTCGGCCTGCTCCGCCCGGACCGTCGGCGGTGCCGTACCAGGGATAATAAAACGCCATCACCCGACGGGCCGGCTCATCCGACGGCTCCCCGGCAGCGGCCCCGAAAGTTAAAAGGAATCCAGCCAAAATCCGCATCCAGCCGACCCATCTTTTCATCATCGTATCTCCGCCAAAACCCTCTATTGTATCCGGCGGACTTAACCGCTTCCATTCTTTCCCCGCCGCTACCAGCGAACCTGTCGAATCTTGCCGCTCGGTTTGAAATAATTAACAAAGAAGTACCGCAGTGCATCAATGGGGTGGTCATAAACGCCGTCTTTGACCGGGGTTTCCGTCCTTGCACCGACCGGACGCTCCGGATAGTGATAACTCTGCATTGCCTCAATCAGACGGATGCACCGGGAAGCAATCAGAACCCGGCTGGTGCCGTCGCCCGCCCGAAGGTATCGTCGAATCAGCTCCAGACCGTTTTCGATGCGGCTCGGACAGGACTGAAGCGGAATGCCGCAGGACCGGAAGACCTCCACCGGTGTAAGCCCGCTTTCGTCGCTGGGCTGTTTGCCCGCCGGGTCGCAGAAGGTGCGAACGGCCTGCATGCCGGGCGTGCGGCGTTTGATTTCCTCCGCGTGGGCGGCCAGCGTGCGGCGGGACTGGACGTACTCATCGACCACACGCACGGTCCCGGCCTGGTCAACCTGAATCCACAGGCACACAAAGGGATGGACATAACCGAAATCAATCGCCCGATACAGCGGCAGAGCAGGGTCTAATTCAAACGGACGCACATGCACCGCCGGGTCAAAATCCGCAAAGACGGCATTCTCCAGATTGGGACGGATGCACAGCATCTCCGATTCAAAGGCCGCCCGGCTGCTGCGGCGCATCTGTGCAATACAGTCGTCAATCAGAAGAAACCCGTCGGAATGCCTCGCCTTGCCCTGACAATCGCTGCTAAGAGGGCATCGGCTGCAGCTTCGCTCCGGTTTGCAACGCTGAATGACCTCCCAGAGGCACCATTTAAAAATCGGGATGCCCGCCGTGGAGGCCTCCGACAAAATCTTCTGCATCAGCCCCCACGGCCGATGCATCGTACTGAGGCACTCCATCGCCCCCTGCAGGGCGTCGCGGCTTCGCACGCAGAATTTTCCGGCGCTGAAAATCGCCTCTTCGAACAGTTCAACCTCATCGCAGCGAAGTTTCTGCACGTGATGGCCTCGGAGGGCCCGCTGCGATTGAGCCAGAAGCCGGACCTGGGTGCCGTTCTTGAATCGGCACCGCTCCCGCAGCATTCGGCCGTCGATTTGTTCGGGGAAGGCGCTCTGGACAAAATCGGTCAGATATTCATACATTCGTCCGGCCTGGTCTAGTGAACCGGCGACAATGCGTGTGCGGCAATCTTCTTTGAAAAGCCCTTCCAGAAGCGTTGCGATCGCCGCCAGCTGCGTCTTGCCGCCGCCGCGATTGGCCCAGACAATGCAGTCGCCGCTGATTTGCCCCGACGGACGCAGTTCGGCAAAATCCGTGCGCCAGGTATGCCAAAGATAATCCATCGGGCTACTGTGGTCCGGACAGACCGATGCATCCGGCACGCGAACACCCAGATGTGATTCCAAAAACTCCTTTAACTCTGCACGCGTCTTCGGCGGAGATTTTTGCGGAAATGAATCGAGCGGCTTCCGGCAGAAGTGCTCTGCGGAGCTGTCGGGAAAGGCGGGGGGCATACGCTGCACTCCTTCATAGGTGTCACTCTCATCGATGGTTCAGCAACGATGAGCAGCCGCCCATCGTTGAAAAAACTCAGGATGTTTCGTTTGAAAGCCTGTTTTGCCGGCTTGTCCTCCTTTATCAACAGCAAACATTATACCAGATTTTTTCGTTTTATCAATATTGATACGACGGATTTTTTCCCTGCTTCAGACTCGGTACTCACCGGTTATCCACAAAACCGATTTGCGGTGTGGATAAGCCGTTTATAAGATTTTTTTTTTCTTTCCAACTCGTTTGTTTTTCGATATCTGGCCGTTGTGGAAAAGAAACTGTTAAAATTCCATTTGCATCCGAATTCCACACGGGTCTATCATAACTGCTGTTTCAAAAACGTATCGAATAGGCCGAACCGAAAAACACAACTTTGCTTTTGACACAGAAAGAAGGGAAGAAACCCATGGAGGCCGTCTTCACGGAAGAAATCAATGCGATTCAGGACCATCTGGCCCGCCAGATTGGTGCTCAGCAATATCAAATTTGGTTCCGAAATGCCACGCGTCTGACACTCCGGGAAGAGTGTCTGGAAATTGCTGTGGCCAATCCGTTTATCTCGCAGTGGATTCAGAGCCACTTTGAAAAGCCGCTGCAGAAGGCGATGGAGGCGGTTCTGCATCAGAAACGTCCGATTCAGTATATCACCGACCGCACGCTCAGTCCTGCGGCCAAACCCAACGGGGCCGTCAACGGCACCGCCGGTTCGCCGAAAGCGAACGCATCCACCGTCAAACGCACCGAAACGCTGAAAATGAGTCTGGATACGTTTGTCGTCGGGGCCAAAAATGAGCTGGCTTACAATGCGGCCAAAACGGTAGTTGAACAGGAGAAAAGCCCGTTTAATCCCCTATTTTATCACGGCGGATATGGAGTAGGTAAAACACACCTGCTTCAGGGCATCTGCAACGAAATCGCCCGCCGACGTCCCCACGCCAAATGGCTGTATCTGTCGGCGGAAGACTTTGCCAATCAATATGTTCTGGCTCTGAAAACACGAAAACTCGACGCCTTCCGAAATCGTTTTCGCAATCTGGACCTTTTGGCTATCGACGATATCCACTTTTTATCCAACAAAAATGCGATGCAGGAAGAGTTTCTGCATACGTTCAACAGCATCGATTTGGCGGGCAAGCAGATTGTGCTGGCCTCGGATGCCCACCCAAAGGAAATCGGGGCCCTGTGCGAAAAACTGGTCAACCGATTTGTCTCGGGGATGGTGATTCGGATTGACCCGCCGGATTTTGATACGCGCTGTCGGATTCTGATGCATCGGGCAAAACGAATGGGCCAACCGCTTCGCAAAGAGGTGGCCGAATACATCGCCGGCGCCATCAGTTCAAGTGTGCGCGAGCTGGAAGGGGCCCTGCTGAAAGTGACGGCCTACAGCACGCTCACACAAAAGCCCATCACGCTCGATGAGGTCCGGCAAATCCTCTCGGAGCACATCGCCCGCACGGACCCGGTGGTCCACAACTCGGATATCGTGTCCGTTGTGGCGGAGTTTTTCGACCTGAGGCCCGCGGACATTCACTCGGCCCGGAAAGAACGCACGGTCTCGCTGGCCCGTTCGCTGGCGATGTACCTGACGCGGCGGTTTACAAAAATGTCCTTCCCGGAAATCGGCAAGGCGATGGGCAACAAGAACCACGCCACGGTCATTCTGGCCTGCCGGAAGATTGAGGAGGCCCTCGAGCGGAATACGCCGCTTCGGTGGCGAAGCGCCGCGGGTTTTCGCTCGGTGCCCGCCAAGGAGCTGCTCGAGCGGCTCATCGAAAAAATCTCCTGAATCAAACCGCTCAGGGATTTTCCGGCTCCGCGGGCAGATACCGAGCCAGCGTTTCCTCCAGCTTCTCCGGCGAAATATCCATCGCCGCAAGCCGCCCCTGCGGGTCCACTAAAAACAGGGAAGGGCCTGGCGCTGCAAATAGGGTTCGATAAAGAGCAACGTCGAAATCCAGAGGACTCAAGAGCAGCCCGATTTTCCAGGGGATTTGCTTCTTCTCAGAAAAATGACGAAGGGCCTTGAGAACAGATGCATTTCGCCGCTCATAGGCAGCAAACGGTTCCAGGCATACACTCAGCACATCCAGCCGACCCGATGGATGATGCAGCCGATACATCCGTTTCAATTCTTCGAACGCTTTCTCACTCTGGTAAGGAGCGGAAATCATCCCAAAATCCACCAGCAGATAGCAGCCGGTGTAATCAGACAGCAAAATCGGATGCTCCTGAAGGTCTTGCATCGCAGGCAATTCCAGCGGTTCTCCGCGTGTCAATTCCCGGAGCGGCTTTACCGCAATCTCACCGATATCCACAGGTTTTTCATAATCCTCCTCACTGACGGCCGGAGGTACCTCAAAAACCGTATGAATTTTGCCCAGAGACTGAAAGTGCCATTCCACCGAATCACGCACAGCTCCCGGCCGGTGCACCGTTCCCGACAAAATATAACTTCCCGGCGGAACCCCATCTGCGATAAATGTTCCATCGGCCCGGACTTCCGCCTCGATCAAGAACGGTTCTTCGGTTTGGTCAGTTTTTTGGTAATACGCCTTCATCTGCGGCATTTTCATCAAATCCGCAATCCATTGCTGCTGCTCCTCCGGCATCATCAGAAAGGAATCGACCGGCATTTCAAAGTCCGGAAACGGCTCCGGTTCCGCTTGCGGCACAGATGCCTGAATCGACAGGGAAATGTGCTCGCCGGAACGTCCCTGCATAATCTCCGTCAGCCGCAGCCGTCCCGTCACGCGGCGGCCTTCTTTGCCGAGTTCGATAAAGACAGTCTGCCCGGGCTCAACCTGAATCTTTGTCAGCTGAACAGAATTAATTTTGTCGATTTCATCAGACGGCAGAAGACGGGAAATCGTAATTTGTCCGGGAAAAAGACGTAAACAGAAGAATCGTCCCTGGGCATCCGTTGTTACACGATAAGAACTGGACCATGCTTTCTGCAGTGTATCTGATTCCACAAGACAGGAAAAAATCAGAATCTGATTCGGTGAGGGCTTGTTTTGGACAAAGAATCTGCCTTCGACACGGGACCAGGGCTGAAGGTGCAAAACCGGTTCTTTCTCAAAAAAAGAATCCTCTGCCATCGCCCAGCCGTCTTTTTCGCAAACCAGCAGCCGATAGGGCTTTTCTACAGCAGACAAAACAAACCGACCTTCGGAATCCGTGCGAACTGAATGTGTTAAAGGGGGCTGCTGTAGAATTCGCCCGTCCTGAATGATGAAATGCGAATTGTGATTGTCAATATATACCGAGACAGAAGAAACGGGTAAGCTGTTAGGACCCATAACTGTCCCAACCAGAGCGGAAGCGTCCTTCTGCAGATAAATATCTTCGGCCACTTCCTTGCCTTCATTCCAATACACTCTGCTTTCCGCAGGCAAATATCCGTCGGCTTCAATTCGCACTGCCAACCCGACATCCTGACGATAAAGAACCTTTTCATACCGCCCGCCGCTGAACTCCTTTCGGAGATGCGGCTGCCAAACCGGCTTTTCTTGATTCTCCCGGTCATAGCCATCGATCAAGGTAAATGGTTCCACAGGGAGGCCGGTTTGTGCATCCAGCACGCGCCCGGTGAGCTTGCCCGCCGGCAGCAGAACAATCTCATATCGGGACGACTGTTCGGGCTCAATGCAGAAATTCTCATACGATGCAAAATCCCTCTTGGCAATCCTGCAGACAACCTTTCCCGCCGGCAGATTTTTTAAGACCGCCGCCCCCTGTGCATCCGTCACAGACGAGGAAAAAGGAACGAGCAGCCGATATTCGGAAGCACTCTTCGCAAACCGCCACTCATAGGCCTCAATCTTCACACCGGACAAACCGGAGCCCCTCGAATCGACAACCTGAAAAACCGCCGAAAAGCCGCTTGTCAACTCAAAGAGCACTTCACCGAGCGAGTCATCGATAAAAACTTTTTGTCCAGATGGGGCAAACCCTTCCGCCGTCACAGCCAGATAGGCCGTTCCCGGCGGACACGGGGAAATCTTGCAGACGCCCTGTCGGTCGGTTTTATACTCGCTGCGCAGCAATGCAGGATATGAACCCATCCAAACAACTGCCTCTTCAATCGGATTTCCGTCTGAATTCAGCACCCGCACGGAAAGCGTATGCGCCCGTTTCATCACAATCAAAAACTGCCGACTGAAAAGCGATTCCGGGGCAGCCGAAAGACCAAATCGTTCAACAGGCACATAGTCCGGATGGACTGCTGAGCAAAACACATTTTCCTTTGCATCCGCCGGAAAACCATGAAAGACCCAGCGGCCGTCGTGGTCTGTCAAAACCTCTCTGGGTTCAAGCAGACAGGTTTCCCCCGGAGCCGTTCCGAAAGAATCAAGTCGAATTCGGACCCCCTCGAGCGGTTCTCCCTCCACGGTCCGGACAAGTCCGCCGACGGAGGCTGCAGGACTCATCCGCACTGCAATTTGCAAAGGAACCTCTGCCGGATGAATATCAGGTGTCCACATCAGGAGTTTCGGCACATAGGATTTTTTTCGAACCTCTATCCGAAAGAAACGAGGTTTTGAAGAACTGATTGTCAGTTCATACCGTCCAAACTGATTGGTTCTTGCCTGTCGTGTAGAAATTCCTTCCGAGGCGTCAAATTTCAGCTCTGCGCCGGGAATGGGCTCGCCGGTGACGGCATCGACGACCTGAATGCCCAGCACACCGGTCCGCCAGTTGTCAGCATCGACCGCATTGGGGTCAAACCAAACCGGTCGGGCCGGTACGACAGCCGCTGCCGCCGGCGGCTCGGTCTGCTCTTCCGCAGCCGCCGGCACCGAATCGGCGCGGGGCACAATCGCAGAATGCTGATTGGGCTCGGCGGGCGGAGGCGGCGGAACAGACTGTTTCTGCAGGTCTTCCAGGACCCGCCGGGCCTCGGGCGTATTGATTTGAGCCAGATAATCCAGCACCGCCAACCGGGTCGGCTCCGTGCCGGCCCGATACAGCGCCGCCAGGGCCGGAATATTTTTTGTCTCAAAGAAATACTGGGCCTGCCGGAGCTGGATTTTCGTTTGTTCCTCCAGATGATTCTGATTCTGCACGACCGGCACAGCGGAAAAGCGGTCGGAAGGAGCCGGTTCCGACACAATCCTCTTGAACGGTTCCTGCTGGAAGTCGATGTCTTTGCGGCTGGGCTGCATCAGCCAAATGGCCGCCCCTGCCATCACAACCGCCGCCGCCGAAACAACCCAGCCCCAGCGGAGCGGGCGGCTCTGGCGAATCGGCCCCCCCGCCAGAAACGCCGCCGCGGCCTGCTCCCCTTTTTTGATTAAGAATGTCCGCATAGTCCCGCTCCATTGCTCCAGACACTTCTGCTGTTTTTCCAGCTGCTGAGCAATCTGTCGGCAGGCAGAACACCCCTCCAGATGCCGTTCGAGCCGCTCCTGCTGCGCCGGAGCAAGCGGCCCAAGCAGCCGCTCCGTAAGAAGTTCACAAATGTCGCGGCAGATGTACTTCATCCCTCGCGTCCTTTCCGGAGCACCTCGCCCAGCAGCCCGACGGCCTCTTTGAGCCGCCGATAAATGCTGAGGCGGGAAACCCCCAGTGCTCGGGCCACGTGCTCAGCCCGCCGCCCGTCAAAATAGTACATCAGCAAAGGCACACGCAAATCCGCCGGCATCGCGGCAATCGCCGTCTGAAGCTCTTCGTAAGAAGATGTTTCCGAACAGTCCTTTGCGGCAAAAATCTCCGCCGGAAAAGCAAACAAGGACGTCTCTTTTCGCCGGCGGCGAAGAAAATTTCGGGATTCATTTCTGGCAATCCGGCGGATCCATCCTTCAAACTGTTCAGGACGGCGGAGCGTTCGAATTTTCATATATCCCTTCAAAAAAACTTCCTGAGCCGTATCCTCCGCATCCGCCGGATTCCCCAAATACCCCAAACACACCATATAAACAGACCCAAAGTGTCGCCGGATGAGGTCCGCATAGGCCTGCCGGCTGCCCTGCTGGGCCTGCTGCACAAGGTTGTCTTCCGCCGCCGCCAAAGAAACTCCTTTCTGCTCTCCTTCCTTATAGACACCGTTCTGAGAGAAAATTATCAAAAAAACGGAGGAATATTCAAGGTATAGTATGTCGATATTGGGGTGACAAAAAAAGAAGGGAGGGCCGCCGATGCTCTCCCTTCTTTGATTTGAATGGCTCTTCTCGTACAGGTCTTAGCGGGCCTTCGGGTTTCCGGCAGGCGTTTACCATCAGCCTTGTGTGCGGGTCACATTTCGCCGTCCCTTCCCCGGCTAAGATGGCCTTTTGGGTCACTGATTAAGAGCCATTAACTTGCTGTCTGGTATTTCGGCAATCGTCTGAAAAAAACATAAAAAATTTGTCTTCCAATATTCCTACGCAAACTTTTATTCGACGTTCGCAGCGGCTTTTTTATCAGACGAAAAAATTTTTATGATTTTTTTTCTGCCTTTTAATTGCATCTGTATAATAAGAAGCTCGTTTGTTAATCCGTCCTTTCAAGAAAGGAATTTAGATGCCTTCGAAACAGCCGGAATTTCGGCGGTATCTGGTGCCGATTGACAGCTTGTCCACGCAGCAGTTCTTTACGGACTGCCTGGTCATCGGGTCTGGGATTGCGGGACTGCGGGCAGCGATTGAAGCTGCCCTGTGCGGCGCGTCGGTCACGCTGGTCTGCAAAGGAACGCTGGCCGATTCGAATACCTGGAATGCCCAGGGCGGGATTGCCGCTGTGGTGCGGGATGAAGACAGCATCGAAAGCCATATTGCCGACACGCTGGCGACCGGCGCCGGCCTCTGTGAACCCGAGGTCGTCCGTCAGGTAGTCTCCGAAGGCCCGGCCCTCATTCGAGAGCTGCTGGACTGGGGAACGGAATTTGACAAAACAAACGGGGTCCTGGACGCCACACTCGAAGGCGGCCATTCGCACCCGCGTGTCATTCACTCCCACGGCGACTCCACCGGCCGAGGCATCGCCGAAGGTCTGATTCGAAAACTTCGTTCGATGCCGCAGATTCGCGTGCTTGAGCACTTTTTCGCCATTGACCTTTTGACCAATGACGAAAATGAATGCCTGGGGGTCATCGGTCATCGGGCGGGCAACGCCTTGCAGATTATCTGGGCCGCCCGGACCATCCTGGCCGCCGGCGGGGCCGGCCGGCTCTATCGAGAAACCACCAATCCCGAAAATGCCACCGGCGACGGACTGGCCATGGCCTATCGCGCCGGAGCTGTCATGCGCGACCTGGAGTTTATGCAGTTTCACCCCACCACCCTGTACATCGCCGGCGCTTCGCGAGCCCTGATCACCGAAACCCTCCGCGGCGAAGGAGCCATCCTGCGAGACCGTGACGGAAACGCCTTTATGAAAGAATACCATCCCGATGCCGAATTGGCCCCGCGCGATGTCGTCAGCCGTGCCATCCTCGACCGAATGCTCAAAACCAACTCCACCCATGTCTATCTCGATATCCGCCATTTCGACAAAGAGCATTTCCGCAAGCGTTTTCCGGTCATCAGCGAATTGTGCGAATCGTTCGACATTGACATCAGCCGGGAGATGATTCCCGTCCGTCCCAGTGCCCACTACATGATCGGCGGCGTCAAAGTGGACACAAAGGCAGCCTCGAACATTCCCAATCTCTACGTCTGCGGCGAGGCCGCTTCCACCGGACTGCACGGCGCCAACCGGCTCGGCAGCAACTCGCTTCTGGAAGGCCTCGTATACGGCCGCATTGCCGGCCGACAGGCCGCCGAAGGCCTCAAGCGTTTGCGAATGCATCTGCGCCCCAAACGCATCGAATTCCGCATCGCCCACTCCAGCCGAAGCCATCTGGATACCGACGATGTCCGAAACTCCCTGCGGGCTCTGATGTGGCGAAATGTCGGCATCACCCGCAATGAAACACATCTCGTCGAAGCCCAGGAGATTATCCGCTTCTGGCAGCGCTATGTGATGGACAAGGTTTTCGATACGCCCTTCGGCTGGGAATGCCAGAATATGCTCACGCTGGCCCTGCTGATGGCCCGCGCCGCCGAAGAACGAAAAGAATCACGCGGCGTCCACTTCCGACAGGATTACCCCGCCCCTGACAACGACCGCTTCCTCAAACACATCGAACTGTCCCGCTGAGCAAAACTTAGACAAACAGGTTGCCTGGAGAAAGCAGGTCGGCTACAATCTCGGTCGGCTGGACAGGTCAGCCGGGAAGAGAATCGATGGAACGAAAAAGCCGAAACCAGACAGTGTTTGGACACATCGCCGCCCTGCCGTGTTTGGGGGTTCTGCTTTCGGCCGTTCTTCTGTTCCGCATCGCCGCATTCGGCTGTGCGTGCAGCGGCTCTTCCCTGGGGCTTTTTGAGGGCTCGCGCGATGTCGGCGAAACCGCTATCGGCGGACAAACCGAATACGACCCCTTCACCGGTTCGTACCGACTTACCGGCAGCGGCGAAAACATCTGGTATCACAGCGACGCCTTCCACTTCGCCTGGAAAGAAATCGTCGGCGATGTCGAACTGACCGCTCAGGTCGAATGGACCGCCGGCACCCACCCCCACCGCAAGGCCGGCTGGATGATCCGTCAGGGCATGGCTCCCGATGCAGCTTATGTCGATGCCGTCGTCCACGGCAGCGGAACCGCCGCCATTCAGTTTCGCCGAATGCAGGACGGCCCGACAATGGAAGTGCTCTGCGGTCTGCAGAATCCCCCCTACATCCGCCTGCTCCGCCAGGGCCGGCTTTTCACGATGTCTGTCTCCGAAGACGGAAGAACCTTCGAACCGGTCGGCACGGTCGTCGTCCCGATGAGTGAACCGGTTTTTGCCGGTTTGATTGTCTGCTCGCATGACAATGCGCAAACGGCTCAGGCCGTCTTCAAAAATGTATCCATCCGAACGCGGGGGCTGATTGAGGAGAAAAAGCGGATGCTCGAAAGCAGTCTGGAAATTTTCAACATCCAAACCGGACGGCGGCGCGTCGTCTTTTCGACAACAGAGATGCACATCGAAGCCCCCAACTGGTCCCCCGACGGCAAAACGCTGCTGTTTAACAGCGGCGGACGGCTTTATACCATCCCCGTCGAAGGCGGCACACCCAAGCTGCTCAATACCAGCTTTGCCGACCGGTGCAACAACGACCACGGCTTTGCGCCGGACGGCAAATGGATTTTCCTCAGCCACGACGACAACGGCGTATCAAAGATTTACCGAGTGCCCTCCAAAGGGGGCAGACCCCGGCTGATTACCCCGCAGGGCCCCTCCTACTGGCACGGCGTTTCGCCGGACGGCAAAACCGTGGTCTATTGCGCCCAGCGGAGCGGGCAATATGATATTTATGCCATCGACCTCAACGGCGGCCCGGAACGACAGCTCACCAATACCCCCGCCCATGACGACGGACCGGATTACTCCCCCGACGGCCGTTTTATCTATTTCAATTCCGACCGGGAAGGCCCGATGTTTCTCTGGCGGATGAACGCCGACGGAACCAACCCCGTCCTGATGACCTTCGATGACCAGTACAACGACTGGTTCCCGCATCCGTCGCCGGACGGCAAATGGATTGTCTTCCTTTCTTATCACAAAAGCGTCAAAGGCCATCCGGCTCAGCAGGAGGTCGCCCTGCGGCTTCTGCCGACCGACCGTCAGGAGGAGCCGCGAACGCTGACCCGGCTCTTCGGCGGACAGGGCACCATCAATGTGCCCTCCTGGTCGCCTGACAGCCGCCAATTCGCTTTTGTGAGCTATCGACTGTCAGAACAAGCAAACCATTAACTTTTTTTTACAGGAGACTGATGATGAAACGAATGCTGCCGATTCTGTGTACCGGACTGGTGCTGTGTGCTTCCTGTGTCGCTGCTCCGAGAAACACCAAACCGACCTCCGAGGCGGAACTGAAGGAAGTCGGCCGGCGCGTTGTCCAGAATCTGCTGGACCGCAAGGATTATTCGCTTTATCGGCCCGGAAAAGGGCTTCACTACGCAGAGGCCTGTACAGCCGTCGGGGCCCTGCGGTTTGCCGACTATACCGGCGACAAAGCCCTGCTCGAAAAAATCATTGCCCGCTACGAGAAGTTTCTCGAGCCCGACAGCATCCTGATTTCACGCCATTCGCACGTGGACCACAATGTTGAAGGCATCGTGCCGTTTGAGATTTACCGGATTACCGGGGACAAACGGTGGCTCGAACTGGGTCTGACCTTTGCCGACAGCCAGTGGGAAACTACGCAGGAGGACGGCCTGACCAGCCAGACCCGCTGGTGGATTGACGATATGTACATGGTCGGGATGCTTCAGATTCAGGCCTATCGGACCACCGGCGACCCCAAATACGCCGACCGGGCGGCGATGCAGCTGGCGGCCTACCTGAAGAAACTCCAGCAGCCCAACGGCCTGTTCTTCCACGGACCCGATTTCCACTACTTCTGGGGACGCGGCAACGGCTGGGTGGCTTCTTCGCTGGCCGAGGTGCTCAGCTCCCTGCCCGCCGACCACCGGCTCCGTCCCGAAATCATGGCCGGTTATAAAAAGATGATGGCCTCCCTGCTGCGTTATCAATCCGACAACGGGATGTGGAGGCAGTTGATTGATAATCCCTATTCCTGGACGGAAAGCTCCTGCACGGCGATGTTCGCCTATGCGATGGCCGTCGGCGTCGAACACGGCTGGCTGAAGAAATCACAATACGCGCCGGCCGTCGAAGCGGCCAAGAAGGCCCTGATGGCTCACGTGGACCGGGAAGGCAACGTCCGCGAGGTCTGCGTCGGCACCGGCCAGCAGGATGATATTGAGTTTTATCTGAAGCGGCCGCGCGTCGTCGGCGACCTGCACGGGCAGGCTCCTGTGCTGTGGCTGATTGCCCAGCAGCTTAAGCCGTAAAACACAAACACCGTCTCGGAAATCAGGCGAGCGGTTATTTCAGTTCCTCATCGAAAACAACGGCGACCTTGCCGCAGCGGCCGGAGGCCATCAGCGCATAGGCCTCTGCCGCCTGCGCCAGGGCAAAACGGTGTGTAATCAGCCGATCGGGATGCAGGTTCCAGCGGACCAGCCGCTCCACCAGCTCCTCCATCCGCCACAGGCACGTCACCCACGAACCGTAAATCGTTTTCTGGTCGTGGATAATATCCGGCGACGGCTGGAATCGGCAGGTACCGCCTTCGCCCAGAAAGACGATTTTGCCCCACTTGCGGGCTGCCTGAATGCAGGTCAGCCTCGCCGCTTCGTTTGCCGAACAGTCCACAGACTTTTCGACCCCGTGCCCGCCGGTCAGGTCACGAACCTGCTGCACGTTGTCCGGCCCGGCCGGCAGCAGCACATCAAACAGCCCCATCTGTTCGGCAATCCGAAGCCGTTCCGGAATGACTTCAATTCCTATGATTTTGTGGGCCCCCATTGCCCGGGCCAGCATTGCCGACGCCAGCCCCACCGGCCCCAAACCTGTAATCAGGACCGCATCGTTGCCGCAGACGCCGATTTTCTCCAGTCCTTCATAGACCGTGCCGAACCCGCAGGCCACCTGCGCCCCGTCCGAATAACTCAGCTCATCCGGCAGCGCAATCAGGTCCTTCTCCTCGGCCAGCAGATATTCGGCCATTCCACCGTCCCGCTGCCAGCCGTACGCCCGCCGATACGGGCTGGTGCAGGAGATGTAGTACCCGCGCCGGCAGTCATTGCACAGCCCGCAGCCGGAAATGTGATAGACAATCACCCGGTCGCCCTCCTTGAACCGCCGACACCCCGGCCCCGTCTCCACAATCTGTCCGGCCGGCTCATGCCCGGCAATCATCCCAGGCTGATACCCCTCCGGCCCTTTGCCCAGATGCTCGTGATAAATGCACCGGATATCCGAGCCGCAAATCGTTGAGGATTTCATCCGAATCAGCACCTCGCCGTGTCCGGGCACCGGAATATCAAATTCTTTAAGAACAACCGTACTGTTGCCGGGCAGAATCGCCCCTTTCATTTTTCCCTTCATAATTGTTCCCCTGCATCCGCTTCCTGTACATCCATTTCAAACCCGCTGACTTTCAGCACACAGGCATACGCGTCAAACGGACGCGCCGGCTCCACGGTCGGCCAGTTCACGGTCAATCGTCCCGCCGAATCGACGCTCCAGTCAATCGGTCCGGCCCAGCCCAAAAGACTCACACGTCCCTGACCGGAGGGATTTTTCAGCCGCAGCGTCCGGAGCGCAATCGGCCGTCCCGCGGCAGGCCTTCCCATCAGAAACACATACAGCGTCTGTCCGTCTTTGGAGACGGTATAGCGGACATCCTCGGCGGTCAGCGGTCTGCCGCGTCCCTCGTTGAATCCGGGCCCCTGCAGCGGGGAAACTTCCTTCATGGCGGGTCCTTCGCCGAAGACCTTCCACGGACGCGTCGCGTAAATCGCCTCCCCGTTGACATCCATCCAGGCCGCCATCTCCTCCAGAATCCGCTCTGCCTCCGCATCGAGCGTGCCGTCGCCTCGAAGCGGAACACTGAGCAGCAGATTGCCGTTTTTGCTGACAATATCAACCAGCATATGAACGACCGTCTTGGCGCTTTTGTAGCGGCGCTGCTCGTAAATCCGCCGGTCATAGTGCCAGCTTCCCAGACACGTGCAGGTCTGCCACGGCAGCGGTTCAATCTGCGGGCTGGCGCCGCGCTCAATATCCCAGACCATACACCGCCGCTGCTCAGGGGTGAGCACCTTGCCGTTCAGCACGCCCTCTAATTTCCCTTTGTTCCATCGGATGCTGCTGTTGTAAAAGTGCGCGGCAATCCTGAAGCCGACATCGCTGATCGGATACAGCGGCAGCACCGTATCATCGAAATAAATCAAATCCGGCCGATAGCGGTTGAGCAGATCGAGCGTGCGGTTGTAAAACTTGCGGCAGTACGCCTCATCCGGGATGCTGGCCCCGTTGCCCCATTCCCACTGGCGGTGTATCGCCGTCGGGTCCTCCGCATCCGCACTGCGAGGATGGTTCTGGGCGTACAAATCCTGCGGGTCCAGCCCCTCCCACCAGAGCCCTTTGCCGTCCGCCTTCGTCAGCTTGCCATCATAGGGCACGCCAGCATAGGCCCCTGTTTTGTCCGCGCCCTGCGCCGGCTCATACCAGGTCCAGGCATGCGAGGCATGGACACTGACGCCGAAGCGCAGACCCTGGCGGCGCGCCGCCTCCGCCCAGCCTGCTATCAAATCCTTCTTCGGGCCCACCTTTACCGAATTCCACGGCTGATATCGGCTGTCCCAGTTGTCGAAATTGTCGTGATGATTGGCCAGCGCCACAAAATAGCGTGCCCCGACCCGTTTATAGAGCGCCAGCAGTTTGTCCGGGTCCCAGTTTTCGGCTTTCCAGTTATGAATCACATCCTTAAAGCCGAACTGCGACGGATGGCCGTAGCGCTGCCGATGATAGGCAAAAATATCGCCTGCCCAGCTCGGCGCATTTTCCATATACATAAACCGAGCGTACCAGTCGCCCCGCTCCGGCGCGCACTGGGGTCCCCAGTGCGCCCAGATGCCGAATTTGGCATCCCGAAACCACTCCGGCGTCTCATAACGGCTCAGCGATTCCCACGTCGGCTCAAACGGCCCCGTCTGCATCCGTTCTACCCGCTCCCGTCCGGCACACCCACCCAGGACAACCGCCGCCAGCACCACCGACATGACTGATTTTCTCATAGCGACTCCTTTCTACTCCCTAATTCTCATTCCAGCCGCTTTTACGGCGGCGTAATCTCGCCCGTCGGGTCCCACAGGTCCTCCCAGGACTGATCGGGCTTCCACAGAAACACCTGCCCCTTAATCAGCCGGCAGTTTTTATCAATCCGCCGAATCCGTTCCATCTCCTCTTCGCTGAGCGGCTTGCTGACCGCCGCACGGAGATTGTCGGCGTAGTGATGCAGCGAAAACGGAATCGGAATCTGTCCCCGCTGAATCGCCCAGCGGATGCACACCGCCGCAACGGTCGTCCCACGCCGAGCGGCAATCTCCCGAAGCATCGGGTCTTCCAGCACCACCGTATCCTCCGGCGTGCGGTCCCGCTCCGGACGGGCAGGCGAGCCGAGCGGACAATACCCGACCGGCACAATCCCGTGCTTCACGCAGAAGGCAAACAAATCCGGCTGCTGAAAGTGCGGATGCAGCTCCATCTGATTGCACACCGGTTTGATGCGGGCATCCCGCAGCAGGAGTTTGAGCTTGGGGATGGTCATATTCGATGTGCCGATATGCCGCACAAGCCCCTGCTCCACCAGCCGCTCCATCTGACGCCAGGTCTTCATATAATTTTCGTGGATATACGGTTTGGCATCCGGACTGCGCGAGTGCACATCGCATCCCGGCGGGTGATAATTGGGAAACGGCCAGTGCACCAGATACAAATCCAGATACTCCAGCCCCAAATCCCCCAGCGAACGGATACACGCCTCTTCGACCCGCTGGTGCATATCATTCCAGAGTTTGGAGGTAATCCAGAGCTCGCTGCGTTTCAGCCGGCCGCTGCGGAAATAGTGCTGCAGCACCCGGCCAATCTGCTTTTCGTTGCCGTACACCGCCGCACAGTCCAGATGCCGATATCCGGCCGCCAGCGCTTCGCCGACGGCCTGTGCTACCTGTTCGGCAGAAAAACGGTCCGACCCGAACGTGCCCAGCCCAATCGCCGGAATCTTCGCCCCCGTGTACAAGACCCGAACCGGCACCTTCGAGGGATCGACGGCCTGCGGGATATGGTCAAAATTCATCCTGGCCTCCTGAACGCGTCTCCGCCGCCGGCGCTCTGTATTATTTTTAGGTCAGCAGATGCCGAAAATCACCCAAGCGGGCGGTGAAATAGTTTCAACTTCATACAAAACAAGAGAACAGGATACCTCTCTTTAAATCAGGAAAAAATGGATTATTTTTCTAATTTATGGACTATTTTTTGATTTTTAGTATTCTTGTCGTATGCTCAAGCATTTGCTGGACAATCTGGAGATCAACATCCTGAACATCGAACTGTACCGCGTGCATCGGGAATGGAACCACCGACACGTAAACAGCCCCTATTCAAGAATTTATCTAATTACCGACGGCGAGGGCGCTCTCCGGCATCACGACCGGACCTACCCTCTCCAAAGCGGCTTTTTGTATCTGATTCCCGCCTTTACCACAGTGGACATGGCCTGTCCGGATACCTTCGAGCACTATTACATCCACCTGACTACCTTTTTGCCGGATGGAATGAACCTCTTTGCTCTGGTGGACTGCGACTATCAGATTGAGGCCCGAAAATACGGCATCGGACGCTGGATTTTCGACCGGCTGCTGGAGCTGAACCCGGGTCTGGAACTGATTGAACGCGACGCCAACAAACCCATTTACGAATCCGTCCTGCGCCGCAGTGAAGAGCTCAGCCAAACCAAGACGGCCGCCGAACTGATGGAAACCAACGCCCTGATTCGGCTGATTCTGGCCGCCTTCCTGCGAACTGCCAATCCCGCCGGCACCGATACCGCTCTGCGCGGCTACAGCCGATTCCAGCGGGTCCTGCGGCATATTCATCAGAATCTGCACCGGGAGATCACGCTGGCGGAACTGGCGGACCTGGCCGAGCTCAGTCCCGCTTATTTTTCCAATCTGTTTTCCCGAATGATGGGAGCCGGCCCGATTGAGTTTGTCAATCGCCGCAAGATGGAACAGGCCCAGCGGCTCCTGCTGGGCACCTCCAAACCCCTCAAGGAAATCGCCGCCGAGGTGGGCTTTCATGACGTCTTTTATTTTTCCCGCCTGTTCCGAAAAATCACCGGCACCGCTCCCGGCCGATACCGCAGACAGCACATCGCCTCCTGAACGCACCTTTCCTGCTCTTTCTCTCCGCCCTTGCAGGCGGGGCTGTCTTCCGGCATTCAGCGGCCAGGGTCCAGTGTCCAGCGGACAAACCGCGGGCTTAAAATCAACTCACTCATTCTCTGTTTGATTTTTTCGTTTCGGATTTCGAGATTCGGATTTAGAATTTCAGTTTTTCTCGTCTGCTGGCGACTGGTCGCCGGCTGCTGGATTCCCGCCGTCCTCCTTCGCTAAAGCTTCGGAGAACAAGGCGCAGGCTTTTTTCACTGTTTCCTTCATTTTTTCTTCTTTCCCTATGTTAATCTGTGTAATCCGTGAAATCCGTGGTTTTATAAAGAACCCGCACTGCACCGGCGGCCATGCGGCCTTTCTGATTGACGAACGGGTCTGCAGGCCCTACTATGTCCTGCGGCCGATGCGGGCCTTACCCTCTATTGCAGAGAAAGAGACATTGTATGACGAAAGTCATTTTGCAAACGGATATTCCGGGCGCAGCCGCCCGGCGAGGCAAGGTGCGGGACATTTACGACCTGGGCGACAAGCTGCTGATTGCCGCCACTGACCGAATCAGCGCCTTTGATGTGATTATGAAGACCGGCATCCCCTACAAGGGGCAGGTACTCACGCAAATCTCCAAATTCTGGCTCGACTTTCTCGGAAGCAATGTGGAAAACCACCTGCTTTCAATGGAGGTTCAGGAGTTTCCGGAGCCGTTTCGAAGTCATCCTGCTCAGCTGGCCGGCCGCTCGATGCTCGTCAAAAAAACCCGCGTCCTGCCGGTTGAATGCGTTGTGCGGGGCTATCTGGCCGGCTCCGGCTGGAAAGAATATCAGCAGAGCCGAACCGTCTGCGGAATCCGGCTGCCGGACGGCCTCAAACAGTGCGACAAACTGCCGGAGCCGATTTTCACCCCCGCCACCAAGGCCGAACAGGGACAGCATGATGAAAATATCTCCTTTGAGCAATGCGTAAAAATCCTGGGCCGAGACAGGGCCGAGTACGTGCAAACCAAAAGCATCGAAATCTTCCGCAAGGCAGGCGAGTATGCCCGTTCGCGCGGCATCATTCTGGCCGATACCAAATTGGAATGGGGCGAGCTCGACGGCCGGATTATCCTGATTGATGAAGTGCTCACGCCCGATTCGTCGCGCTTCTGGCCTGCGGACAAATACCAGCCCGGCCGCGATCAGGAAAGCTTCGACAAGCAGTTTGTCCGCAACTATCTGGAGGACATCCGTTTTAACAAATCCGGTCCGGGAGTGGAGCTGCCCGAAGAGATTGTCGCAAAAACCTCTGCCAAATACATCGAAGCGTACGAACGGCTGACCGGACGGCCCTTCCGGCAAGTATAGTCCCCATGGAATCCGTCATTCAGCTCGAACAGGTTTGCTTTTGCCGGAAAAATCGGACGATTCTGGACGGAATCAGCTGGCAGGTGCAGCGCGGTCAGCACTGGGCCCTTCTGGGGGCCAACGGCTCCGGCAAAACCACGCTGCTGAAAATCCTGGCCGGCTACGAATGGCCGACCTTCGGACGGGTCGTTGTCCAGCAGCAGACCTTCGGCGCCACAGACATCCGCAAACTCCGCCGCACTATCGGGCTGGTCAGCTCAACCCTGCAGCAGCGGCTGCCCGCTCAAGACAAGGCGATTGAGGTGGTTGCCTCCGGCCTGGATGCCACGCTGGGGCTTTATCGCAGACCGACAAAAGAAGAAATAGACCTGTCGCGGACAGCCCTGGCCCGCCTGCGAGCGGAGTCAATTGCGGACCAATCCTATCAGACTCTTTCGCAGGGAGAGCAGCAAAAAGTGATGATTGCTCGGGCCTTGGTCTGCCGGCCGACGCTGCTGATTCTGGACGAGCCCTGTTCCGGACTGGACCCGGCGGCGCGCGTGCGGTTTCTCAAAGACCTCGACTATATGATTTCCCGGCCGGATGCTCCGTCCATCCTGTTCGTAACGCACCATATCGAAGAAATCGGGCCGTGGATTTCGCACGTGCTGCTGCTCAAAAACGGCAAAGTCCTGGCCGCCGGCACTCAGGAGGAAACCATCACCTCCGAAAATATGACCGCGATGCTCGGCTGCCGATGCGAGGCCTATTTCGTCCCGCCCCGCTGGCACCTGCTTATTGAGGAGTAAACAAAATGTCTGCCCGAAAGAACTGCTTGCGGATGATCGTCTTAGGGGGCCTTCTGACAGTCCTGCCGGGCTGTTCACCCAACCGACCCGAGGAGATTGCTATGGTTTCTCAAGACCGCCGCTCGGCCGGCTTTTTCCCAACCGTGACCGGCCGGAATCTGACCGGTCAGCCGTTCACGTTTCCCGACGATTTGCGCAAGGACTATAATCTGATTGCCGTGGCGTTTCTTCGGCAGCAGCAGGCCGATGTGGATACCTGGATTCCTCAAATGGAGTCGCTGGAGGCGCAGATTCCGTCGTTTTCTTTTTTCGAGGTGCCGACGATCCGCAGGATGAATCCGTTCTCCCGATGGTTTATTTATCAGGGGATGCGAGGAGGGATCCCGTCTCAGGCGGCCCGTCAGCGAACCGTGACGCTGCACATTGATAAGGAGCCGTTTAAGAAGGCCATCGGCATCGAGTCCGAAGAAACCATCTATCTGTTTCTGACCGACCGAACCGGAAAGATTCTCTGGCAAACGGCAGGGCCCTGGTCCGAGGACAAACACCGGCAGCTGCTGACGGTTCTGAATCCTTCCTTATAATCGCCGCAGCTTGATGTTTTTGAACGAGACCTGATTGCCGTGGTCCTGCAGCAGGATGTGGCCGGAATCCCATTCGCCGAAATCCGGCCAGATTTTGTATTTGCTTTCCTGCACCAGCTTGCGGAATTCCGGTGTTTTGCGCTCATATTCAAGGACCTTGCGGCCGTTGAGCCAGTGCTCCACGTGCGTGCCTTTGGAAAGAATGCGGGCGTGGTTCCAGCGTCCGATGGGCCGCAGGTCTTTGTTGTCGGCAGCAATTAAGTCATACAGGGAGGCCAGCGTTCGGCTGCCGGCATGACTGCCTGCCTTGGCATCCGGATGCCGCAGGTCATCAAGCAGCTGGTATTCCAGACCGATGGCCGAACCGGGGCCTTTGTTCAGGTCCGGCTGAACGAAGTATTTGATGCCGCTGTTGGCTCCGGGGGACAGCTTGAACTCCAGCTGCAGTTCAAAATCACTGTAGGTGTCCACAGTGATGATATCACCGCCGCCGGCGGACTCCTTGCCGCCGCTGGCCAAAACCGTCAGGACGCCGTTTTCAATCACCCAGCCCTGCTGGGGAAATTCGGGCCCGCGTGCACTGCGCCAGCCGGCGGTGGTTTTGCCGTCAAACAGATACACCCAGCCCTGCGGGGTCTCCAGATTGCCCAGCTGATAATCCATCGTTGTCAGCGGCAGCGGCATCGGTTTCAGATACGCGGCGGCATTTTCGTCGATGATGCGGATGTTGCGCCAGCGGACCTGAATGCCCTCTTTGGATTTGTCGGAGCCGATGGTGTGAACCTGCAGGGCGATAAAACCGTTGGGGGTCAGTGAGTCGGACAGATGGGCCGCCGGCACATCATTAATCCAGGTGCGGATAACATCCCCGACGGCTTCAATACGCAGGTGATTCCATTCGTTCTGCCGGAAGGCCGCGCGGGCCTGCGGGTTCTTCTCGAGCGTAGCCAGCCAGCCGCGCCGCGCTTCGTCGTAAATCCCCGCGGTCCAGGCCCGCTCCGACGGGTCGATTTCGACCTGATAGCCGTGAACCCGGCCGTTGTTGTACTCCGGAACGCTGTGAGAGCGGATTTGGATGCCGGAATTGAGTTTGGGATCAACCTTGAATTCCAGCTCGAGGATGAAATCCGAATAAAACTGCTGCGTACACAAGAAGCTGTTGGGCGTATCCAGAACAGTTGTGCCGACAATGACCCCGTCCTCGACAGTGTACACGGCCTGACCGCCCTTTTGCTCCCAGCCGGTCAGGTCTTTGCCGTCAAAGAGCGGCTTCCACGGCTCCTGGGCCGAAGCAAGTACAGAAACCATACAAACCCAAACCAATCCAATCGCCTGCTTAGACATTTGCGTCTCCTTTCTCTTCAGCATTGAATCAGCGATTTCCAATCCCATATGGACAGGGTCCGGAGGGCGGCTGTCCCCAGCCGGCCTTCTTCGACGGACGCCTGCGGGTCATACTCCACCACGCCGAACAGGGTCGTCTGCCCCACCTGGGCAATCACATCGGGGCTGGTCTGCTCGGCAATATCAGCCTGCGAGGCATTATACCCGCTGATGACAACGCCCGCCAGCGGAAGACCTGCCTCGCGGACGGCCTTGATGGTCAGCAGGGAATGATTAATCGTGCCCAGACGCGGACGGGCCACAATCAGCGTCGGCAGGTCAAACTCCGCCGCCAAATCGAGGACCGTCTCGCCTTCCGTCAGCGGAACCATCGCCCCGCCGATGCCTTCCACGATGACGGCATCGGCCTGTTCGCACAACTGCCGCCAGGCCCAGCTGATGCGCCCGTAATCCAGAAACCGGTTTTCCAAACGGCAGCACGTAATCGGGGCGGCGGGAATCTCAAACGCAACCGGATTGACCACATCCAGCGGCCAGTCGGCCTGCGAACAGGCAGCCAGAAACTCTGCATCCGTGCTGACCAGTCCCTGCGGCGTCCGCCGGCAGCCGCTGGCAACGGGTTTAAACACACCGACCCGCAGTCCCTGCTCGGCCAGAAGACGGGCGATCGCTCCGGCAATCAGCGTTTTGCCCACGCCGGTATCCGTACCGGTGATAAACAAACCGGGTTTTCGCGGCAGATTTAGAGACAGTGTCATGGCTCAAGACCTCGAACAAGTTTCGGAACATCATTGCGAATGGTTTCTTCCACAATATCCAGCAGCCTCTGCAGGGTCGGCAGGTCCATCGCCGGAGCGGGCATCAGAACAATCACATTGCCCAGCGGACGCATCATCGCTCCTTTGGGCCGCATCGCCGCACAGACTTTGGCGCCGAGCGTATGCTTATACGCAAACGGCTCCTTGGTTTTTTTGTCGCAAACCAGCTCAATGCCCGCCATCAGACCGCACTGACGGACATCGCCGACATACGGCAGATCCTGAATCCGCCGGAGGGCGGCGCGGACGGCGTCGATTTTCGGGGGCATCCGCTCCAGAACCTGATGCTTTTTAAACAATTGCAAAGACGCCAGGGCCGCCGCACACCCGAGGGCGTTGCCGGTGTAGGTGTGCCCGTGAAAGAAGGTCTTAAACTCCTCCGGACGGCCCAAAAAGGCGTCAAAAATCTTCTGCGTGGTCAGCGTAGCCGCCAGCGGCAGATACCCGCCGGTGATGCCCTTGGCCAGACACATCAGGTCCGGACAAACCTGTTCGTGCTCGCAGGCGAACATCCGGCCGGTGCGCCCGAAGCCGCTCGCTACCTCATCGGCAATCAGCAGCACATCATAACGGTCGGCCAGACGGCGAACCTCTGTAAGAAAGCCGGCCGGATGGACGAGCATGCCTGCCGCCCCCTGCACCAGCGGCTCGAGGATAATCCCCGCAATCCGCCCCGGATGACGCCGAAGCAGAAACTCCAGATTTTCCAGAGAAAATTCCGCACACTGCTGCGGCGTGCCCTCGAAGCGATACGGATGCGGACTGGGGACAAAGTAGGTCTCAAACAGAAGCGATTTGAAAATGCCGTGAAACAGCTCCATTCCGCCGACACTGACCGAACCGATGGTATCGCCGTGATAGGCTTCCTGGACGGCGATAAAGCGGGTTCGTTCTTTGCAGCCGAGATTCTGCCAGTATTGATAGGCCATCTTCAGAGCGATTTCGACGGCGGTGGCGCCGCTGTCGGAATAAAAGACTTTGCAGAGGCCTTTGGGTGCAATCTGCACCAGTTTTTCGGCCAGTTCAATCGAACGAGTCTGCCCCAGGCCCAGCAGAGTGCTGTGGGCAATTTGCTCCAGCTGCTCCCGAATCGCCTGATCAATTTCAGGGACGCGGTGGCCGTGCACATTGCACCAGAGGGAACTGATGCCGTCGATATACCGGCGGCCCTCCGTATCTATCAGATAAAACCCCTCGCCCCGTTCAATGATGACCGGCTCGCCGGCAAGCCAGCTGCTCATCGGCGTAAACGGATGCCACAGATATTGTTTGTCCAATTCAATCCATTCTTTCGTTGTCTTCATATCCTTATTGTACAGGAAAAACAATTTTTGAAAACGGCCGGGTCTTCAGGATTCTCAAAAAACCTTTTTGTTATCGGACCCAATGCGCTTTTTGTAAAATATCTTTTTCCCTAAAAAATCTCTAAAACACTCCGCAAATATTGTCGATGCAATCTGCAGCCGCGTTTCGTGAAGTTAAGGATCCGTTTCGAAAAGACCTGGTCATGAACTCATTTGCGATGGGTATTCACAGACTGAGCCGCCGATGCCGGACATTTGCACAGATTATCCTGACAAGCTGGCTTTCAGCAGCGGTCTGTCTTGCCGGCGAGGACTCCGGCGGCGGAAAACCTCAGGACCTGTTTGAACTGTCCATCGAAGAATTAATGGAAATCGAGATCGTCTCCTCCGCTGCACTGACCCGAACCAAACCGCGGCTGGTGCCGGCTTCCGTCACTACCGTCACCCAGGAAGATATCGCCGCCTCCGGGGCGCGGAGTCTCTTTGAACTGCTGGATATCTACGTGCCGAACCTCCAGTGGATTCGCCATCACTGGGAATCGGACCACATGGGCCTGCGGGGCATTATCAACGACCGCGACGACAAATATCTGCTTTTGGTCAACGGCCGCAATATGAATGAGCGCACGCATTTCGGCGCGCTGAGCGAACGAGATATTGTGATGCTCCGCGATATTCACCATATTGATATTGTGCGGGGACCCGGCTCGGCTCTGTACGGCCCGGGCGCCGTTTCCATGGTGATTAACATCGTCACGCACAGTGCCGCAACCTTCGAAGGGACGGAAATCTCAACCCGAGCCGGAGCTGTGGAGGAGTTTTATGCCACGGAAATCAAACAAGGCAGAAAATTCAGCGACGGAGACGGCGGCTACTTCTGGTACGCAGGCATCGGCAAATATGTCGGCGCCGGCAAATACGATTCGGAGCAGATTTTTCCGCTGGACTTTCCCTCGGAAATCGACGAGCCGTCCTGGGCACCGAGCTGGGGCTGGAATTTCCGCACACCGCCGTGGATGCCGACGTACGGGCTGAAAGCCGGCGAAGGACTTCACGACGGACCGGTGAATCGAGACGGGGCTGATGCGAGAGGACTGCCGGCGCTGAAGTTATTCGGTCAGATGGACATTGGAAACTGGAATCTGTGGCTGCGGTACACCCGCGGCGGCAAACAGTATCTCTATTCACCCGGAATGTGGGCCCTACCCTACTGGGGATACGGGGATGTGATTTTCTGGGACTATGACCCCTTGACGGCCGAACACACCCCCCGCCGGACCCGGCCGAATTTTTACAGCTACCAGCAGCTGACCGGCACTATCGGGTATACCCAAAATCTGGCGGACAATCTCCATATTGACTATGCCTTCAGTTATGACACCTTCCACTTTGTCCAGTACCGCCAGAATGCCGTTTCTGATGCCTACCGGGAAGATGAATACTACGGCAAAGCCCTGCTTCGATGGCAGATGAATGAGCGGCACAGCTTCGCCTTCGGCGCAGAACTGTCGCATCAGGAACTCGGCTTAAAGGCCCACGGCTGGCCGGACACCGCCCCCCTCAGCCAGCGGCTCAATCCGAACACCATTCCGATGCCGCGGTGGTCCACCAATCTGGTGTCGATTCTGGCCGAACATCAGTGGACGCTCAGCGACCAATGGACGACGTTCCTCGGGGCCCGCCTGGACAACCACACGTACACGAGCTGGATGTTCTCGCCGCGGCTGGCCGTGGTCCATACTCCGACGGAAAAGGACACCTTCAAATTCATGGCCGCCCGTTCGGTCCGGGCGAACGTGGAAGAAGAGATGCGTTATCAGGCGGAAACCTTCGGGGGCGACAGCGAACCAGAGATTCTGGACAGCTTCGAACTGCGCTATGAACGAAAACACAGCCGAAACCTGGACTGGGCAGCCACCGTTTTCCTCCATCACAAACTGGATGTGATTTCCTGGGATGATGATGCCGCCAAGACCCTGCCGGTCGGCACACAGAAAGAATACGGAATTGAACTGGAAGCCCTGTACCATACGGAAAAAACCCGTCTGAAAATTTCACACGGATTCACCAAACTGCTTGATTTCGAACTGGAGCCCGGACGGAGCACCTACATCACCGCCAAACCGTACGGCTTCGGGAATGATTTGGCCAGCTGGTCAAACCACATCACCAAAATCAATCTGCGGCACCGGCTGGATGAAAAATGGACGCTGGACGCCTCTCTGCGGTACTACTGGGGGTTTCCGGGGATGAAGGACTATGCGGAGTATGCCCCCTATGCCTGGCCCAGCGGGGCATTCAGTCTGGAAAGCACCGGCACCACTTATCCGGACGGGACCCCGTTTCCGGAACATCGTTTTATCGAAAAGGGCTGGGAAAAGGCCTATCGATGCAGTCTGTTTCTCCATGCGGGACTCCAGTACAAACCCAATCGGAACACCACACTGGGCCTGTACGGATACAATCTGCTGGGCCTGTTTGACAAACACCTGAACAAACGAAATTATCTGGCCAGCAACGGAGATTACCGCACGCACGCACCGGCGGTATCGGTCTCGTTGACTTATCAATGGTAGCCGCCGAATCGGCACACGGCGCTACCCTCCAAAAAAGCCGTTCTGTTTCCTGAATCGTTGACATCCATTGCAGCATCGGATATAGTTCATCCCTGTCTTTGCGGGTTGTTTCAAAACAAGGGAATGAGAATTCAAAAGACCGTCGAGCGGTCAGGGAGAATCACGATGAATCACTTCACCCTCATTCGAAATCTTGCCTTTTTCTGTCTGCTTGCTTCGACTGCATCGTGGGCTCAAGAGGCTGTACCGGACTGGGAAAATGCGGCTGTATTCCGAATCAATAAAGAGCCGGCCCGGGCCACATTCATCCCGTTTGAAACCGTCGAACAGGCCCGGACGCTCGAACGGGCCAAAAGTCCGTACTACCGCTCGCTGAACGGCTACTGGAAATTTCACTGGTCGCCGGACCCGCAAAGCCGTCCGGCCGACTTCTACAAACCGGAGTTCTCTGTGAACGACTGGGATGAAATCCCTGTGCCGTCCAATTGGCAGATGCAGGGATATGATGTGCCGATTTACACCAACGTCACCTATCCGTTTCACAAAGACCCGCCCCGCGTGATGGGCACGCCGCCGGAACATTTCACAACATTCAAAACGCGCAATCCCGTCGGGTCATATCGGACCACGTTTCCAGTTCCCCTCCAATGGAAGGACCGGGAAGTGTTCATCGTCTTTGACGGCGTCGAGTCGGCTTTCTATCTGTGGATAAACGGACAAAAGGTCGGCTACAGCCAGGACAGCCGCACGCCGGCAGAGTTTCGGATTACTCCCTATCTGAAAAGCGGAGACAATATTCTGGCCGTCGAAGTGTACCGCTTCTCAGACGGCTCCTATCTGGAAGATCAGGACTTCTGGCGGCTCAGCGGCATCTTCCGGGATGTATATCTGTATTCGGCGCCGAGCGTGCGAATCCGGGACTTTTTTGTCAAGACCGACCTGGACAGCGACTATCAGGACGCCGTCCTGAGCGTAACGGTCAGCGTGAGCAACGACGGTCCGGTCCCCGTCGCGCTGCCGAAACTGGAGGGAACACTCTTCGATAAAAGCGGCCGGGTGATCGCTTCGCTCAAGCCCGCCGCCGCACCGAAACGAATCGGTGCCGGCGAGGAAATCACCCTCGAAATGCGGGCCGACGTGAAAAATCCGCTCAAATGGACGGCGGAAACGCCGCATCTGTACCGCCTGGTTTTGGCCCTGGGCAAAGAAGCCGTCGGATGCAATGTGGGCTTCCGCAAGGTGGAAATCAAAGACGGCGTGCTGCTGGTCAACGGCCGATATGTGTATCTGAAAGGGGTGAACCGGCACGAACACGACCCGGATACGGGACACACCGTCAGCCGGGAATCGATGATTCAGGACATCTGCCTGATGAAGCAGTACAACATCAACGCCGTCCGCACCAGTCATTATCCGAATGTTCCGATGTGGTATGACCTGTGCGATGAATACGGCCTGTATGTCATTGATGAAGCCAACATTGAATCCCACGCCCTGATGAACTATTCGAATCTGTTTGATTCGCTGGGCAATGACCCGATGTGGAAGGAAGCCCACCTGGACCGCACAAAGAACATGGTGGAGCGGGACAAAAATCATCCCTGCATCATCATCTGGTCGCTGGGCAACGAGGCGGGAGACGGGGCAAACTTTGAGGCCGCCAGCGAATGGATTCACCAGCGTGACCCGAGCCGTCCGGTCCACTACGAGCCGGCGCGGGAGCGTCCCCTGACCGATATCGTCTGCCCGATGTACGCCCGGATTCACCAGATTGAGGCCTACGCCAAGCGGAAGGATATTTACCGACCGCTGATTCTGTGCGAGTATTCGCACGCCATGGGCAACAGCTGCGGCAATATCGCCGACTACTGGGTCGTCATCGAAAAATACAGGGCCCTTCAGGGCGGGTTTATCTGGGACTGGGTGGACCAGGGGCTGCGGAAAAAAGACCCCGCTACGGGCCGTGTGTTCTGGGCCTATGGAGGCGATTTCGGCGACCAGCCCAATGACGGCAATTTCTGCTGCAACGGTCTGGTCCAGCCCGACCGCAAACCCAATCCGCATTTGTATGAGGTCAAAAAGGTCTATCAGAACGTAGCGGTCCTGCCGATTGATATGAGCAGAGGACTGGTGGAAATCGAAAACAAATATGTCTTTACCAATCTGAAAGACCTGCTGGAGGCCGACTGGGAACTGACGGAAAACGGAGCGGTGATCGCCCGCGGCAGCCTCGGACGGCAGGATATTCCCCCGGGCAGACGCAAACAGCTCTTTATCCCGCTGCCCAGCTGCAAATGGAACCCGTTCTGCGAATATCACCTGACCGTTTCCTTCCGTCTGGCCGACGACCAGCCCTGGGCAAAGCGCGGGCATCTGCTGGCCTGGGAACAGATAGAGATGAGAAAACGGGAGCACCCCGCTCCGCTGCCGCAGCCCAATCCGCAGCGGAAGGCCCCGGCCGTGACGGAAACGCAGGAGGTCGTCCGCATTCAGGGCGACACCTTTACCGCCGTGTTCAGCAAATCTCTCGGGGCGCTGGTCTCCTACAAAATCAAAGACCAGGAAATATTCACAGAGCCCCTCGTGCCGAATTTCTGGCGGGTGCCGACGGACAACGATAACGGCAATAAGATGCCGCGACGGCTTCGGGTCTGGAAGACGGCCGCTCAGGAGCCCAAAGTGGATTCCGTCAAAGTGGAAACCCTCCTCGACGGACAAATTCAAGTGCGGTTTACTCTGACCTTAAAAGCCGGAAACTCCAAACTGGACCTGCGCTATCAGGTCTTCTCCGGCGGTGAAATCCTCGTCGAAAACCACTTTGCGGGCAGCGGCGATCTGCCGGAAATGCCTCGCTTCGGCATGCAGGTGAAAATCCCCAACCGTTTTGCTCTGCTTCGCTGGTATGGACGCGGTCCGCACGAAAGCTACTGGGACCGGCTGACCGGAGCGGCTGTGGGGATTTATGAAGAGATTGTGACGGAACCCAAACATATGTATATCCGCCCGCAGGAATACGGCAACAAAACCGACGTGCGGTGGATGACCCTGACGGACAGAACCGGACACGGTCTGAAAATCACCGGTCTGCCGCTTCTGTATGTCAGTGCATGGCCCTGGTCGATGGAGGACCTCGAAAAGGCCAAACATCCGCATGAACTGCCGGACCGGGATTTCCTGACCGTCAATATCGACTACAAACAGATGGGCGTCGGCGGCGATGACAGCTGGGGAGCCCAAACCCACACGCAATATACCCTGCCGGCCAAGGACAAAGAGTATGGATACAGCTTCCTGATTGAGCCGATTCTGCCCTGATAAACATCGGTCGAAGCCAAAAAACAAAAAATCTTCCTGTAGGGATACCGGATTTCCCGAGTTCCTACATCATAAACAACAGAGGCCTCTTTTTCCGGCCCCCTCGGAGGCGGAAGCGGCAGGTTGTCTGTCTGAATCCGTCTGAAAGCGGAAAACCGTTCAAAAATGAGGAATGCTATGAAAAAAATCCTTCTCGGCAGCGTTCTTTCGGGTCTGACACTTCTGGCAGCCGGCTGCACCTCGCTTTCCGTGCAACCGCGAAAAACGACGGCTCTAGTGCAATGGGAGTTTTGTGAGGACAAAACGCCGGAGGGAGCCGAGCCGGTCTTTCCCGCCGATGCGGCGTGGGAATCCGTCGCTCTTCCGCACGGCTTTCGCCTGTCCGGACTGGATGAACATGCCTCCGGCTGGTACCGCTGCACGCTCCGACTTCCCAAAAGCAGCGCCGGCAGACGGTTTTACCTGTATCTGGAAGGCGCCGCTTCTGTGACGGATGTCTGGGTGAACAGCACATGGGCCGGGCGGCATCGCGGCGGGTTTACCGCAGCGGCCTTTGACCTGACGGACGGGCTGAAATTCGGGCAGACCAATGAGCTGCTCCTTCGCGTGAACAACCGAATTGCGGAAGCCGCCAACTGCCTGTCGCATTCGAATCTGTATTATACCGACGGAGGACTGTACCGTCCGGCCTGGCTGATCGAAACCAGCCCCGTGCATATCTATCCGGACCTGGGCTCCTGCGGGGTGTATCTGACCCCCCGGGACATCACCGACCGCAAGGCCGTCCTGCAGGCCCAAACAGTTCTGCGGAATACCCTGGACAAACCGGTGACCGTCACCGTACGTCATCAGATTCTGGACCCGGACGGAAAGCCCTGCGCTCAGACGGAAAACGCATTAACGTTGCCGCCGCAATCCATTCAAAAAACGGACGCTCAAGCGGATATTCCATCTCCAAAACGCTGGGATATCGGCAAACCGAACCTTTACACCGTGCACACCACTATTCTTACGGACGGACAGATCGCAGACCGGATTACGGAGCAGACGGGAATTCGAACGATTGAATTCAAAGACGGACGGTTTCTGCTGAACGGCAGGGAGCTGCTGGTTCGCGGCGTCTGCAAGCACCATCAGGATGAACACACCTGGAATGCGATGACGGATGAGCAGCTGCGGTGGGAATGGAAGGCCATGATGGACCTGGGGGTCAATACGGTCCGGCTGGCGCACTATCCGCACCGGCGTCTGGAATATCAGATGGCCGATGAATACGGTCTGGCCGTCTGGGCGGAAAACGGCCTGGCGGGCCAGAAATGGGACCGCGGCGTCAAATACGAAACCGCCCCGAACGCTGACGGCGAGCGCATCACCCGGGAAATGGTTCGGCAGAACTGGAATCACCCAAGCATCCTGTTCTGGAGCAGCGGCAATGAGACCTATCAGGAGGTCGCCTCGTATTATGCCGACATCATCCGGCAGGAGGACACAACCCGGCTGATTACCTATGCCTCCGCCGGTGAGAAACCCTCCAACGTGGACTTTGTGGCGGGCAACACCTATCAGGGCTGGTACGGCGGACATTATATGGATTTCGCCAAGATGCCCGACAACGCCTATACCTCCGAGACCGGCGCCGGAATGTGGCTGACGCACCACGTTCCCTACGGAACCATCCGCTGGGACGTGGATAAATTTGAACCGGAGGAATACGGCGAGTTGTTTGCCGAGTTCCGTTTTCAGGACCTCTTCCGGAACAACCCGGAAGGACACAAAATGTTCCTGTGGTGGAATTTCCGCGAGTTCTACAACAAAAAGTTCAAGAACAACCGGAATACCAAGGGCCTCATCACCCTGGCGGGGATGCCGAAGGATGTGTATTATCATTTCCAGTCCTTCCTGAAACCGGACCAGCCTGTTCTGCATTTGTGCGGACGCCATCACTTCTACCGCCAGTTTGAACCGGACAACGGCATCAAGGTCTATTCCAATGCAGAGGAAGTGGAGCTGTTCCTCAACGGTGTTTCGCAGGGCATCCGCAAAAACGGCGAATACAGACACCCGGACTCCGTCAAAAAAGAAGGAAACAAGACCATTCCGATGAAAGGGATTGCCATCAACAACGTCTTTTTCTGGAAAAGTCCGCTGGCGCCCGGCAAAAACGTGATTGAAGCCCGGGACAATCGGGGACGGCGGACTTCAATGGTCATTTATCAGAAGGCGCCGGACGGACAGCAATTGCCCGAGCAGCCGGATGCGCTGGCAACATCGCTGACCAGCTCCAACCCGGACAATCCGGCGATTTTCATCGACCGTCCCATCGAGAATCAGGGGCCGTTCTACTATGAAGTCAACGGCCAGTCTGACAACACGTTCGATGAGCTGCCTGAAGCGGTCCGCGGAGCCAAGTGGATTGCAACCAAACGGCTCAGCCGGGAAAACAATCGTACAGACCTGTCCTTCCGGGTCAATCGTCCGGCGGAGGTGTTTGTGATGTACTCCACGGGCACCTTCCCCAAACACACGCTCAAAAAGCCGGAGCAGAAAACAATTTCTGCGGCAGCCCAGCTCGAGAAAACCCTGAAAAATGCCGGATTTGCCGACACCGGCATTCGCGGCATCTGGCGGGCGCACGATTTGTGGCTGGCGGACTGCGCCCTGATGCGCAGAAGCGTTCAGGCCGGACAGACCGTAACGATTCCCGGACAGACGCTGGACTACGTGGTGCTCATCAAAGAGCGGTAAATCGGCTCACCGCTCTTTCCACATCCACAGCGCCGCGGCGGCAAACCAGACGATCGTCATCAGACCGACGACCTGCTTGACCCAGTCGAGGTCTTTGGAGCCCGCTAGAAACAGCACGGATGCCAGCACCAGCAGTATCAGCGAGCCGTAGCCGAAGAGGCGGGCCAGAAGCTTCACTTCGGGCTTCTCGGTAATCTGCTTCTGAAGCATCGCACTGAGGACGACATACAGCACAGCCGCCATAAACCAGCCGGGCAGCGAGACAAAATAAATCTGCACCCGTCCGGTGAGAACCAGCCAGCCGCAGACGGCCAGCGTCACAAACCAGGCCAGACCGGCCGCCCAGTTAAAGGCAATCCGGCGCTTCTCCGCGTAGTTGTCCTCCAGACCGAACTTCCTCATCAGCCAGAAATCGACAAAGATGACCGCCCCCATCGGCATCAGAAGCAGACCGTAAAAAGCTACAAAATCCAGCAGCTTCATCGCAAAGGCGGGAAACATTCCGGCGATGGTCGCCACCGCACCGGTCACGAGGGTCACGGTAAAACGGGATCGTTTGGGCATAATGGCCTGAAAGGCCAGACCGGCCCGGTAAATTGTCGGGTTGGCGGTCGTCCAGCCGGCAATAATCACGCACAAAAGGCCGGCCACGCCCGCCGCCCGATAGGACAGCGGCCCGGGCAGAACGGCCGTATCGTTTGGGTCCAGATGCAGCTGATAGGCATACAGAATCGAAGCACAAATCCAGGCCATAAAGTGCCCCACATACATTCCCGCCGCCGAGGCGGCCCCATACCAGGACTTGCGGGCAAACCGGAACACCGACAAATCAGACATCCCAATGTGCATCGCCATATTGCAGAACCAGGCAAAGAACATCACATGCCAGAAGGTAAACTTCACCTGACCGGGCAGCGGGTCGCCCCCTTTCCAGATATGGGTTTTGGCCAAATCCCACAAATCGCCGGCAGAGCGAATGGTCACTCCCGTCACGTCAATGAACTGCTTTAGGCCGACGATGCCGAACACGAGGAAGACCAGCACCATCCACGGGGCGGCCAGATTGGCAAATTTGGCAACCGTCTGGTATCCGTAGGCAGCGACGATGGTAATCAATCCGCCGACCACAGCGGCGGCAATCACCCAGCCGACACTGTTCGGATACAAATCATTCAGGGCGGGCATCGGGAACTTAAACCAAACGCCCGCGGCTGTGGCGGAAACGGTAATCATCGCACCGGCCAGAAAGCAGAACATCACCCCGTTGGCCAGGTTGTACAGCGTCACCAGCTGCCGGCCGCAGATTTTTTCCAGCTGATAATACAGGGTCAGCCGCGCCCGCGTGGCAATCGGGGCACACATCAGCATCCAGCTCAGAACCGCCAGGGCGTTGCCGACAATCAGACCCGCCAAAAGATCAAAGGCACCGACGCCGGCGGCCACAAACAGCGGCCCGAGCATCAGTTCGGTCCCGGCGCAGTGCTCGCCCGCATACATCCCCACAAAGCTCTTAAAGCCGAGCAGAGCGCTTTGCGGTACCGGCTCCCGCTCAAACTCATCTCCTACGGAATGCTTCTGCTGCTCCTTTTCGGTCTGCATAAAGGGCCTCCTGCATCATAAAGGGTTCAAAGGGTTCGCTATGAAATCCGTTTGCTGAGCACGTCCATCTCATAGCGGCGGACTTCCTCCAGCCAGCCGCGCTCGGACGGAACATTGTTTTTCAGACAATAATATTCCCAGACGGCGGGCCAGGGCATCGTCTTGAGCATCTCCATCCAGGCCAGCCGAGCCGTGTAATCGGCCTGCTGCTCGAGCTGACCAAGAGTCTCTGCCGGCTCCAGCAGGGCTATCAGCAGGGCCTTGAGCAGATTGCGCGAGCCGATGACCCAGGCGGCAATGCGGTTGATGCTCGCATCGAAAAAGTCCAGCCCGATATGAATGCGGTCCAGACGGCCGGAGCGGACGATTTCGCGGGCGACGGCCCGCAGCTCGTCATCCAGAATCACCACATGGTCGCTGTCCCACCGCACGGGACGGCTCACGTGAAGCAAAAGGCCCGGCACAAAGGCCAGCACCGCAGAGATTTTGTCCGAAATGACCTCCGTCGGATGAAAATGCCCCGCATCCAGACAAAGCAGCTTTTGGCGCGAGACGGCATAGCCCAGATAAAACTCGTGCGAGCCGACGGTGTAGCTTTCCGCCCCGATGCCGAACAGTTTGGACTCCACCGCATCCAGACTGCATCGCGGGTCAAGTTTCTCGGCAAAAACGGCGTCCAGCGACTCCATCAGGCGCTCCCTCGGGGCCGTGCGGTCGGCGGGGATGTCTTTGAATCCGTCGGGAATCCAGACATTGGTCACGGTCGCCGAGCCAAGCTGCCGGCCCATCTCCGCCCCGATGCGCCGGCAGCGGATGCCGTGTTCAATCCAGAACTGACGAATCGCCTTGTCCGGATGGCTGAGCGTAAATCCGTCGGCGGCCTTCGAATGCGAAAAGAAAGTCGGATTGAAATCCATCCCCATCTGCCGTTCTTTGGCCCAGTCAATCCAGGACTGGAAATGCCGCAGCTCAATCTGATTGCGGTCCACGGATTTGCCGCCGTGGTCCAGATAGCAGGCGTGCAGATTGAGCCGATGTCGGCCCGGAATCAGCGACAGGGCCTTGTCCAAATCCATCCGCAGCTCCTCGAGGGTGCGGGCCTTGCCGGGATAATTGCCCGTGGCCTGGATGCCGCCGCCGGACAGCTCCGCGCCGGTGCGCTCAAACCCGCCGACATCATCCCCCTGCCAGCAGTGAAGCGAAATCGGTATCCCGGCCAGCTGTTCGAGGGCCTTTTCCGTATCCACTCCGATTTGAGCATACTGCTCACGGGCGAGGGCATACGCCTGTTCGATTGTCTTTTCCATCGTTCTGACTCCTGCTTATTGAATCTGCCGGCTTCGATAGGTTTCCACTTCCCAGCCCTCGATAAACCGTCGGGCGGGCTCACTCATATATTCGACACCGCCGAACGCTTCAGCCAGATGCACCACCAGCGCCCCGTTAAGGGCCAGCTCAAGCGCCAGGGCCGCCTTTTTTTCCGTAGAACCCAACCCGAACACAACGTTGTTCCAGATGAGAATCTGCGGCGTGCAGCCATAGCGGCGGCGATAGTCCTCAAGGGCCTCCGGCGTCGGCTCGGCTGTCAGCGGAAAGGACCGGGCATAGACGATATGGTCGGGTGTCAGCGGGCCGGCAGGCGGCTGGAAAAATCCGGCGGCGGCAATGCCGGCGGCATCCGAACCGAAAACGCTGCGAATGCGGGCAAAGGCCCCCTCACGGTCAAACCGTTCCGGCAGCGGAGCCGGCTTGATTTTTGTAGAAACCCCCGCCTGGGCATACTCTGCTTCCAGACGATGGAAAATTTCCTGATATAATTGTTCGATCCGCTGGAGCGTATCGGCAGCAACAAAGAGCCCGTGGTTTTTCAGAAAAATCATCTCCGGCTGCCGACCGTGTTCTTTTTCGAACCGCTCGACCTCATTTCGAACCGCCATGCAAAGAGTATAGCCCGGGTCCACGTAATCCATCCAGAGGGCCTCCGGAAAAAGCCGACGACAGGCTGCCCGGCCGTCTTTGGCACAGGTCATCCCGTTGACCAGGGCCGGATGCGTATGGACCACATAGCGGGCAGACAGGGAATCGTGAAGCGGCGACTCGACCGAAGGGCGCTCGGCAGCCCCGTTCAGAACCGCCGACGCCATCACTTCCTTGACCAGCTGCTCGCGGCCGGACAGCTCCTGCGGCGGATGCGTCGTGTAGAGAGCGGCCAGACGGCTCCGACAAAGCGGCACAAAGGAATCGGGCCTCAATCCGGCCAGCGTAGTGCCCGAGGGCTTCACCCAAAGCGTCGTTTCATTCTTGGCGGAGGTATTGCCGCCGCCCCCGCAGACATAATCCGGCGTGCCGAATCGATGCGAGAGGGCCGTAATGGTCTCCAGCAAAACAGACGGTGAATCAGACACGGCTATCCTTTCAAACATTCGAAAAACTTTTTAAAAACGACTGCCAGCCAGCAGAATGCCGGGGCTGATATTCACGAATCGCAAACGAACGGCGGATGATTTGACGGCCCTCTTCAAGCGAACGAATCTGACCGCCTGCCTTGGCCTGCAGCAAGACATTTCCGAGCACCGTGGCCTCGACCGGACCGGTCAGGACCCGCTTGCCCGCCGCATCGGCCGTCAACTGGTTGAGCAGTTCATTCTGCGAGCCGCCGCCGACAATATGAAGAACGTCGATCGATTTGCCGAGCAGATCCTCCAGCCAGTCCAGCACCTGACGATAGCGGGCAGCCAGACTCTCGAGGATCACACGAATCATCTGCCCTTTGTCTTCCAGCGGACGCTGCCCCGTAGAGGTCAAATACTGATTAAGGGCCGCGGGCATATCCTGCGGCGAAAGAAAACGGATGTCATCCGGATTCACCCAGCCCGCAAAGGGCTTGGCCTGCGAGGCCATCTGAGCCAATTGGGAAAAACTATATGTTTGACCCTGCAGCCCCCAGCACCGACGGCATTCCTGCACCAGCCACAGCCCCATAATGTTCTTCAGCAGCCGGATGGTATTCTCCACGCCTCCTTCGTTGGTGAAACTGTGCTCGAAGGTCCGATCATCGATAATGGCTTGCGGAATTTCGATGCCCATCAAGCTCCAGGTGCCGCTGGATAGATACGCCCACGTTCGTCCTGCTTCGACAGGAACGGCGGCTACCGCCGAAGCCGTATCGTGCGTACCGACAGCGATGACAGGAACAGGGCCGCAACCCCAGACCTTCTGAAAAGAGGGCTTAATCACGCCGGCCTGTGTGCCCGGCTGGATGACTTCCGGCAGTATCGTTTCCGGCAGGCCAAAGGCCTCCAGCAGCCGCTTGGACCAGCGGCCGGTTTTCATATTCATCAGCTGCGAGGTGCTGGCAATTGTGTATTCGGCCTGAATGTGGCCGGTCAGGAAATACATAATCAAATTGGGCATAAACAGCAGTTTGGCCGCACGGGCAAAAATCTCCTGCTGACGATAAGCCAGCAGCTGGAAAAGGGTATTGAACGGCATAAACTGGATGCCCGAGTGGAAATACATCTCTTTTTTGGGAAGAATTTCGGCGGCCTTGTCAATCATCCCCTCCGTGCGGCGATCGCGGTAATGATACGGATTTTCGAGCAGTTTGCCGTCAGCATCCAGCAGACCAAAATCGACTCCCCAGGTGTCAATGCCGATGCTTTGAATGGCCGGCTGAATCTCGAAGGCCTTGCCAAGCCCTTCCTGAACCTGCCCGAACAATCGCGAAAAATCCCATCGAAGCGAGCCCTTTTCCTCCACAGGACCGTTCTCAAAACGGTGAACTTCCTGAATCGAAATCGTCTGCCCGTCCAGACAGGCCAGCATAACCCGTCCGCTGGAGGCCCCCAAATCCACCGCCGCATAATAAACCTTTTTGCTCATACTGTTCCTCCTACTGAGCCGTCTGGAGCAATTGACGTTCGGCTTGCTTTGTCCAAATGCCGTCGGGCATCTTTTCCGCCACCTGCGGCCATTGCCGGCAGACCTGCTCGAGCGTCATCAGCGGCATCTTTTCCAGGGCCGGATAGACCACAATCTTGCCGGACAGCGTGCGGTTTTTGACGGCTTGGATTCCATCGGCGGCTCCGGCCATCCCGCAGACAGCATCCACCGAGCAATTGGTATCCAACTGTCCCGAAAGAACTTTGTCCAGCACAATCTGCATATCCCGCAGACGCGAGCCGCTGGTGCCGAACAGATAGCATCGATTGGCGATATACCGATCGAGGTCGATTTCTTGACGGACGGCAGCAGGAATGCCGGCAAAGACATTAATCAGGGCATTGGGGCGGCTTCGGGCCACAGCATCAGCCACAAGGGCCCCCACCGGCGCCATCAGAGCAAAATAACTGTAAGTATCCGTGTCGGGCCGCTCGGCCGTCAGGATGGAACGATACTCGGCCTGGCGTGTTTTCAAAAGCGGACGGACCTTCTTTTCGAGGGAAGCCAGACGCGCCGCATCCAAATCCGCCGCCGTAACGGAAAGACCGTTTCGGCCGGAGCAGAGGATTCGGATCACATGCATCTGCCCCATCGGCCCACCGGCCCCGATGACAACCGCGCGTTCGCCGTCGCGGATTTCGCCGGTCGCCGGAATTGTTCGATAACTGTCCGAGGCGTCATCCGACGTCGTGCCGATCCAGCGGGTCATCCCATAATGGATCCGCCCGACCCCGATGGACACGGGCTGACCAATGCGCCGGCCCGCCAGAACAATATTGATCAGGCCGCCGGCGGCCAGCTTGTCATTGAGCATCTCAATCATCTCCCGTCGGCAGCCGAAATACACAATATCATCAAAGGCCCCGTCCTCCAGCCCGGCGGGATTTTGACAGTGCGTCAGGGCAATCCCTGCCGCCCAATCGGTCCGCTGACCGGCCGGACTGCACAGCACCGCCTGCGTCGGCGGACGCGGACCGAAACTTTCCCGAAGGCCCTGAACGTGATAGCCCTCATCCACCACAACCAGCAGGCGTCCGCCCGGACGAATCGTGCGGCGCTCTTCCGTCACATAGGAGCTTTCCACACACGCCCACGGCTCGACCAGCGCCCCGGCGGAATAAGAAATATCCGCCTGAACGGGAATGAGGAAGCTTTCGCCGCTGTCCAGGTCCACATACACCCGCTCATCGAACAGGATGTACTGCTGAAGAGCCCCTTCAAAATTGTAGCCGATGGCCGCATTCGACGAGGCGGTTTTCAGCCAGCGATAATCGGTCTGCACGAGCACAGTTTGCCCCACATGATGACGGCGGACTTTGGAGCCGACGGCCACAATGACACACGAAATCTCATGTCCGGGCACCGTGGGCTTGCTGCCGGGGCAATAACTGGGGATTTCCGATAAAACGGTCGGCTCAATCCCGGAAAGAATCTCACTTTTTCGAGGGTGCTTGTCAAATTGGGAAAGCAGTTTTAAATCAGAAAAGCACAGCCCCACCGCCTCCACTTTGGCCAGCACCTGATAGGGTCCGGGTTTATAAACAGGTTTGGCTGGATGGAGCCGCAGCTGTTCGGGTCCGATTAACTCGACGGCCTGCTGAACAGACGGAATCTTCATAATCCTTCGCTTTCTTAATGAAGCATGACCTGGCCGCCGGTGACGGGCAAGGCCTGGCCGGTTTCGTACTCCTGTTCCATCAGATAATAAATCGCCTTCATCACATCGGGGGTCGTGCAGCCCCGTCCCATTGGAATCATCGCCTCATACGCCCGCCGAACATCCTCAACGGTTTTGGCACCGGGCACCTTGCCCGCCCGCAGATATTGAACAAACAACCCGTTGTTCGGATCCGACCAGAGCGGCCCGTCAAAGAAATTGCCCGGACAGATGGAATTGACTTTGATGCCGTCCTCAACCAGTTCGAGGGCAAAGGACTGCGTCAGCCCGATCCCGCCAAACTTGCTGCCGGCATAGGCGAAATTGCGGTTGGAGCCCCGAAGGCCCGATTTGGAATTGATTTGAATGATGTCGCTTCGATAGGATGCATCCGCCTGATGCTGCAGAGCCAGCACCGGCGCCGCGGCCTTTACGCACAGGTAATAGCCCCTGTAATTGACCGCCGTGACAAAATCAAAATCCTTCACCGGCTGCCGCTTGACGCTGTCGGCCTTGAGCACGCCGGCATTGGAGACAAACACGTCGAAGCCGCCGTAATGCTGAACGGTCTGCGCGACGGCCCGGCTCACGGATTCCTCGCTGGTGACATCCGCTTTCAGCGCCAGCGCCGTCTCAGGACCGTACTGCCGATTGAGTTCCTCGGCAGCGCGGCGGACACCGTCTTCGTTAATATCCAGCAGCACCACCACGGCCCCCTGAGCGGCAAAATCCTGCGCAATCTCCAGACCGAAGCCCTGGGCAGCCCCGGTTATCAGGACGATTTTTCCTGCCGCCCGTCCCTGCATCGGACGAGGCCAGGGGAGAATCTGAAAGCAGCCGATCCCTTCCACGCAGACGGCCTGAACTCCTGTCCCTTTCAGCCGTTCAGCAGCCGTTCGAATCCGCTCGGCAGTCTCTTTGGGATTGTCCCAATCTGCACAAACGGAAAATGTGCAGGCCGAACAGGTCTCCGCAAAACGAACCAGCGGATAACAGCCGTCTTTCTTAAAAACAATTCGTAGCAGCGGAGCAATCGCAAGAATCTTTTCTGTATCCATAAAGTGTTTCAACCCTGACTTGCTTTTTCGAAATACCGCTTCAGGACCGCCGCACCCAACCGGGCAAACCGCTCAATCCGAGCGCAGCGCCGTGTATCGTCGGACATTTCCTTCGAACAAACAAACCCTTCTTTCCCGTGCGCCGAAAGAAACTGATGAGCCGCCAGCACACAGGTGCCCTCCCAGAAAAGCGTTTTGACCTCTTCCGGCAGCGGCATCCCTTTCAAACAGGCCGGCTTCAGCGGCGGCTTCTCGAGCGTATTGTGTTCCGTTCCGACGGTCACGGCAATTCCGGCCTGCCGAAGGGTGCGGACATACCGGACCAGCACCTCGGGGCTGTTGCGAAGCGAAATAAACTCCGCCATCCAATACCCCCGCTGCAGAAGGGTCTTCGCCAGCTCCTCCGGCGAGGCCTCAAACTCGCAGACAGGGCTGGACCCGTCCGCCAGAACCGGATAACAGACAATTCCGCCCAAATGTCCAATCAGCTCCTCCGCCTGCGCCGGCGATAAAAACGTTTCCGGCACAAAACAGGGCTTGCCCGCCTTCATCAAATGAGAACGAATCTCATTTTGAATCCCGACCGCATCCTCCGGACGGGATTTAGGGGCCGTGCCGAACAGGGCCGTCAGCCGTTCGATGCGTTCGTTTGGCGAAACCTTCTCAAAAAAGACCTCCTGAAAGGCCTGGGCGGCGTGGCGCTCCTGAAGCGTGACAGTGGAGGGTTCGCATCGATGGCGGCGGACAACCCGCTGGATGACCGCCCGGTCATCCAGCTCGATCAGCAGACCGCAGCGGCGGAAATGTTCACTCATTTTGCCAATCATCTGCCGCATCCGCTCCGCATCATTGCGGCGAATCGCCGCCAGCAGCTCCTGTCCGCGCGGACTTAGGGCCGCCCAGCGGCGGATGCCCTTGCCGCACAGATACATCTTGCCGGGATTGCCGGGGTCATTGATGCGGATGCCTTTGTGTAACAGCGGCTCATCCAGCGTGATAATCTCCGTGCTGAACAGCGGAAAAACACCCCGCCTCCGGCAGCCCTCCGCAAACGGCTCATAAACGGAAAAATCATAATAATTGCCCGCTCCGAGCACCTTCAGCCCTTCTGCAGCGGCCTGTTCAATCGCCTCCCGAACCGTTTCGAAGGCCGAGAAATTCGGCGGCAGATGAATATGCGTATTAAAAGCCGGTATTGCATCCCCACTGCAGGATTCAGCAGTCCTTTCTATCTCTTCAACAGAACCGATTTGCCGGACCAGTTCCAGTGCGTCCACAAATCCCTCTCTATCCAACCGCTTCCGTCTCGGCGGCCATCTGGACAACCTTGCGCAGCGGCAGGTGCAGGGCCTGTTCATAAACATCTTCGGCGGCTTCTTTGACGGCCTCGCTGAGCGTTGGATGGGCAAAAATCATTTCGCCCAAATCCTTCGTCTTGGCCTTCATTCCGAGCATGGCAACGGCGCTTTCGATGATTTCCGTCGCATTGTGGCCGACGATATGCACGCCCAGCAGTGCCCCGTCATCCCGCCGGCTGATGACCCTTACAAAACCGCACTCTTCGCCGACGGCCATCGCCTTGCCCAGATATCCGATGGGAAACTGTCCGATGCGAATCGGGATCTTCTGCCGTTGGGCCTGCCGGCTGGTTAAGCCGACAGAGGCAATCTCCGGAAAGGTATAGACAGCATTGGGAACGGGCAGCGTATAGGCCGCCGACCTGCCAACGGCGTTTTCTGCAGCCGTAATGCCCTGCGCGCTGGCAGCGTGAGCCAAAAGACAAAGCCCGTTGGCATCGCCGATGCAGAAAATCCCCTTGGCAGACGTTTCCATCTGCTCATTGACACGGATAAACCCGCGGTCGGTCTGAAGGCCGATCATTTCGAGCCCCAGTGACTGGGTATTCGGGCGGCGTCCGGCCGCCACGAGCACCTTGTCGGCCTCGAGGGTCTGTCCATTAGACAACACCGCACAGACGCCTTTTTCTTGTACAGATAACGAATCGACTTTGGTGCCGGCAAAGATACGGATGCCCCGCTGGGTGAAAAGCCGATTCAGGGTGCGGCCCAGTTCCGGCTCCATCTCCGGCAGCAGCTCCTCCATCATCTCCACAACAGTCACCTTGACACCGTATTCGTGCATCATACAGGCAAATTCGCAGCCGATTACGCCGCCGCCGACAATCAGCAGACGCCGGGGCAGTTCCTTCCAGTGGAGGGCTTCATCCGATGTACACACTTTCTGCGGATCGCTCGGCCAACCGCTGATCCGCACCGGCGCCGAACCAACCGCAATCAAAATCCGATCGGCCGTAATCGTTTGGGTTTGCCCCCTGTCGTCTGTAATGCGAATCTTCCCGAGGCCGTCAAGGACAGCCGTCCCTTCGAAAAGACGAACCTGACGAGCGGCCAAGAGTCCTTTGATGCCGCCGCGCAGCTTGGCCAGGACCTTGTCTTTGCGTTTTTGAATCGCCGGCCAGTCAAAGCCCACCGAGCCGCTCACCTGCACACCGAGAGATTCAGAATGACGAATTTTATAAAGCCGTTCTGCCGAGGCCAACAGGGCCTTGGAGGGGATGCAACCGTAGTTCAGACAGGTCCCGCCCAGCAGATGTTTTTCAATAACGGCTGTCTTGGCGCCCAATTGAGCGGCCTTCAGCGCCGCCACATATCCGCCGGGACCGGCCCCAATGACCGCAACGGTAAAATGCTCTGCCATAGAATGCTCCTGTTTAACCTTGCACCAGAGACGACGGATTTTCCAGCAGATTTTTGAGCATCTGCATAAACTGGGCCGCCAATACACCGTCAATAATGCGATGGTCGCTGCTGAGAATCATCGTCATCAGACGACTGGGCTTCAGCAGGCCGTTCTCGACCCAGATGCCCTCGCGAATCGCTCCGACCGCCAAAATCGCCGATTCCGGCGGATTAATAATCGCCGAAAACTCCTCCACGCCGAACATCCCCAAATTGGTAATGGTAAAGATGCCCTGCCCGACTCCCTCCAGTTTGCCCTGACGCGCGTTTTCCGCCAGCCGGCGAGTCCGCACAGCCAGCTCGCGCAGCGGCAGCTGGTCCGCCTTCAGCAGCACCGGCACGGTCAGCCCTTCGTCCGTGCCGACGGCAATCCCGATATTCACATCCGGAAATTCAACGATTTCATTGTCCTTCAGCTGGCTGCGAAAAGCCGGGTACTGCCGAATCGCCTTCGCCGCCGCCATCACGACAAAATCATTGATGCTGCAGGGGTATTGCTCCTTGGTCTTTTTGTATGTGTCAAACAGCGGCTGGGCATGAATCGTCAGTTTGGTGTAAAAATGGGGAATATTCTGCTTGGAATAGAGCAGGTTATTGGCAATCGCCCGACGCATCTTGCTCATCGATTTTCGCTGAACACCTCCGGCAGCGGGCTGCGTCTTGGCTACATCCGTGGACAAAATCCGCCCGCCCGGCCCAGAACCGACGGAAACAGCTGATAAATCAATCCCTCGCTGGGCCGCGGCTTTTCGTGCGGCAGGCGAGGCCTTGATTCGGCCGCTCTCCGCCTGGGCCGGGGCCGTTTGAGCACCCTCATACGCTGGTGTTTTTGCAACCGGAGCTTCTTTGGGCTCGGCGGCAACCGGCTGCCCGCTGGAGTGAGCCGCCAGATATGCCTCCACATCCGCATCATTTTCCGCCAGATAAGCCACCGGTGTTTTGACCGGCACGGTCTGGCCCTCTCGGACAACGATTTTCGCCAGCCGACCTGCGTCAACCGCCTCGACCTCCATCGTGGCCTTGTCGGTCTCTATCTCAAAAATAACCTGTCCGACGGAAATCCGTTCCCCTTCCTTGACCTTCCATGCCAGCAGGGTTCCTTCCTCCATCGTTTGGCCTGCCTGCGGCATCAAAACAGGGACAACCTTTCCGGCGGGGGCTGAAGGAGAAGTTTGAGGAGTCATTTTGACCTCTTTGGCTTGCGAGGGAATTTCTTTCGGTTCTGAAACAGCTTCAACTGGTTCAGATTTTTTTCCTATTTCCTTATCATAAAGCAGCTTAAGCGAAGATGCGTCTTCGCTTTGTTTCCCAATTACACCGGCGGCTTGTCCGCTTGAGACCAAAGCCCCCTCCGGTTCAATTTTCTTAAGAAGGAATGCATCATCCGGACATTGAATCTCCACATTCTCGTCTGCACACTTCAGAAACAAAAGCGGCTGCCCTTTTCGAACAGGGCTCCCTTCCTCAACAGCCCATCGGTCAATGACCGCTTCAGGGGAATGAAGTTTCTGGGGTATCTTTATCAAAAACATCCAATGTCCTTTTCAAAGAAAAACTCTCTTTTGTTTTCAAAAATATATCAATTTCTTTCATATTTCAAGCATAATTTTTCAATTTCCTGTTGATTTTATGAAAGAAACTCGTTTAATTATACTGATAAAACGACAGTAGCGTAAACAGAAGAATTATGATTCCCACGATTCAGCAAAGACGAGAAGGCATCCTGACCCTTGCCTACCGGCAGGGACACGTGAGCATTCGGCAGCTGGCTGAACACCTGAAGGTTTCCGAGGCCACGGTCCGTCGAGACCTGCACAATCTGGCCGCCGAAGGACTGCTCGAACTGTCGCGAGGGGGCGCTGCGGTCGCGCGAAACTCCGATTATTCCTTCCTGTCCAAATCGATGCGCAATATCGAGGCCAAACGCGTCATCGCTCAGCTGGCGGCCAATCTCGTCCAGGACGGCGACCAAATCTTCATCGGGTCGGGAACTACCTGCTTTGGGATGGCCGCCTACCTTCGGGGCCGAAAAGGACTGTCCGTCATCGTCAACTCCGTTCGCACTGCCCTGGAACTTCAGTCCCCCGGCATCGACGTGCTTCTGCTGGGCGGTCAGTACCGCCCCGAACGGATGGATACGGTCGGACCGCTGGCCTCCGAGACCATCGAGCGGCTCCGCGGCTATCGGGCCTTCCTCGGCACCGACGGCATCAGCCAGGACTTCGGACTGACCTCCATCGACATCGAAAGCGCCCATCTGCTTCGGCTGGCGGCTCGCAACGCCCGCGAATGCATCCTCCTGGCCGACAGCAGCAAGTTCGACCGCCCCGCCCTCTACAAAATCATCGACCTGCAGATGCTCTCCGCCGTCATTACCGAAAAGAAACCGGAACCCAACTGGATGGACTTCTTTCACCGTCATCAGATTACTGTTCTGTATCCCAAATCCTAAAAATACGAGGTCTTTTTATGCCCAAATTGATTCGCATCTGTCCGAAAGAAAACCGTGCCCCCGGCTGGCTTGAATTTCAGCCGATTCCTCTTAACCAATACAAAAAAAGCATCCGAGAAGAGCAAAGCCGCTACAGCCGTGAGCAGCTGGTGCGGATTCAGCGGGATATGATGATTATCCGCACCTTTGAAACGATGCTCAATGAAATCAAACTGCGAGGCTCCTATCAGGGGATTGAATACAACCACAAGGGCCCGGCGCATCTGTCGCTCGGGCAGGAAGCGGCCGCCGTGGGAATGGCCTTTCATCTGAATATCGACGACCACATCTATGGCAGCCATCGCAGCCACGGCGAAATTCTCGCCAAAGGACTTTCTGCTATTGACAAGCTGGATGAAGCCGAGCTGATGAAAATTATGAAGACATACTTCGACGGCGAATGCCTTCGCGTGGTGGAGAAAGACGCCGAGGGCTCCGTCAAGGATTTGGCCATTGATTTTCTGCTCTATGGAACGCTGGCGGAAATCTTCGGACGGCAGGCGGGCTTCAACAAGGGAATGGGCGGCTCGATGCACGCCTTTTTCCCGCCGTTCGGCGTCTATCCCAACAACGCCATTGTCGGCGGCTCCGGCGACATCGCCGTTGGGGCGGCTCTCTACAAAAAAATCAACCGCAAAAGCGGCATCGTCATTGCCAACATCGGCGACGCCTCCTCCTCCTGCGGGCCGGTCTGGGAGGGCATTTGTCTGGCCGCCATGGACCAGTACAAAACACTCTGGCAGCCGCCGTACCGCGGAGGCCTGCCGCTGATTTTCAACTTTATGAACAACTTCTACGGGATGGGCGGCCAGCCGCAGGGCGAAACGATGGGATTCGGTGTTCTGGCACGGCTGGGCGCCGGCGTCAATCCCGAACAGATGCACGCCGAGCGCGTGGACGGCTTTAATCCGCTGGCGGTCGCCGACGCAATCCTCCGCAAAAAAGAAATCCTCAGCCAGGGCGGAGGCCCGGTCCTGCTGGATACCGTCACCTACCGATACAGCGGGCATTCTCCCTCCGACCAGAGCAGCTACCGCGACAAGGAAGAGGTGCAGGCCTGGCTGGAACAGGACCCGACGGTCCACTATGCCAAAGATCTGGTTGCAGCGGGCATCTGCACGCAGCAGACCATCGACGAGATTCGGCAAAAAGCCGAAAAACTGATTTACAAGGCCTGCAAAAAAGCGGTGGATTTGAGCATGTCTCCCCGCGCCGACCTTAAAAAGCACCGCTGTCTGCTCGACCAGACGATGTTCTCCAACCAGCGCATCGAGTCGATGGACACGAGCCGAACCCCCGAAACGCTTTTGCCGAAGGAACAAAACCCCCGAATCCTCAGCTTGAAAGACAAAAGCCGCAGCGCCTTTGATGCGGCGGGGCAGCGGCTCAAAGACAGCCGCTGTGTCGTCTTCCGTGACGCCCTGTTTGAAGCCATCCTTGACCGATTTTATACCGACCCGACGCTGGTCGCCTACGGTGAGGAAAACCGCGACTGGGGCGGAGCCTTCGCCGTCTATCGGGGTCTGACGGAGGCCCTGCCGTATCATCGGCTTTTCAATACGCCGATCGCCGAAGGGGCCATTGTCGGTTCAGCAGTCGGATATGCCCTCGAAGGCGGCCGTGCCCTTGTCGAACTGATGTACTGTGATTTTCTGGGCCGGGCCGGCGATGAAGTCTTCAATCAATTGTGCAAATGGCAGTCTATGAGCGGCGGCCTGCTGAAAATGCCGGTTGTGCTGCGGGTTTCGGTCGGCAGCAAATACGGCGCCCAGCACAGCCAGGACTGGACCTCGCTGTGTGCCCATCTGCCTGGGCTGAAGGTCGTCTTCCCCGCCACGCCCTACGATGCCAAAGGGCTGATGTATTCGGCCCTGGTCGGCACAGACCCCGTGGTTTTCTTTGAAAGCCAGCGGCTGTACGGCATCGCCGAAGAGTTCCACCCGGGCGGCGTGCCGGAAGGATATTACGAAGTGCCCTTCGGCCAGCCGGCCCTGCGAAAACAAGGCAAAGACCTGACCATCCTGACCGTCGGCGCCACCCTGTATCGGGCCCTCGAGGCTGCTAAAATCCTCGAAGACAAGTACGGCCTGTCCTGCGAGATTATCGACGCCCGCTCGCTGGTGCCCTTCGATTATTCGCTGGTGCTTGAGTCCGTCCGCAAGACCCGAAAGATTCTGCTGGCCTCGGATGCCTGCGAACGCGGCAGTTATCTGCATACGATGGCCTCCACGATTACCCAGCAGGCCTTCGATGAACTGGATGCGCCGCCGGTGGTTCTGGGCGCCCGCAACTGGATTACCCCGCCGGATGAAATCGAGGACGCCTTCTTCCCGTATCCGTCGGACTTTCTGGATATGATTCACGAACACATCCTCCCGCTGAAGGGCTATACCGTCCAGCGGGTCTGCAGCCGCGAAGAACTGCTTCGACGAAACCGCGAAGGCGTGTAGCGGACAAAACAATACCCCTCCGCCCCCGGGCCTTTCAGGGCCTGGGGGTTTTTATTTGGGGGCGGGACGGAGCGGACATCCCGTCGCCCAGATAAAAACTCACCTGCGTCGGCTGGTTGTAGCCGACATTCTGCCAGGCGGTGCTGAGCCGATAAATCGGGTCATGCATCAGGGTATAAAAACGATGCTCCGTCGGATGTGTCGAAACAAAAATACGAAGCTCCTTGCCGTCCAGTGTCGGCCAGATGACCTCCTCTCGCCAGTCGCCCAAAATATCCCCGTAAAAACAAGGCGTGGATTTGGAGCCGTTCACGCGGATACAGTCAGAATCCCAGCTGTCCAGCAAAACCGTTTCCGTCTGATTTTCAAAATCCCACTTGGTAATCCGCGTTCCGTTGAGCAGCTCCCGCAGCAGGTCGCCGTCCCACCAAATCCCCATATTGCAGGAGCGGGGCGAACGCTCGGCAATCTTTTCTCCTTTGCAGCTGTACAAACCCTGCAGGCCGCTGCCGAAGGCCCAGCATTCATACCCGCGATGCCGCGGGTCAATATCCATCGCAATCCCGCGCACAACATCTCTCGAATCCAGCCCCCAAAGAACCCGGCCGGTCGCCGCATCCCGCAGATTGGCCCCGTTCGGATGACGCGGGTTTTCATGGATGGCAAAGATTTCCAGCCCCGGCCGCTCCGGGTCGATATCCGCCAGATGCATCGCATCCCCGTGCCCCAAACCGGTTGAATACAGGCCCCTGCCGTCGTGGTCGATCGCACAGGCCCCGTAGAGGATTTCGTCCCTGCCGTCGCCGTCCACATCGCCGACAGCCAGATTGTGATTGCCCTGTCCGCGGTAAGCCCGATTGCTCTGGGGGCCCGCATCGCTGTCAAAAACCCACAGATTCGTCAGCTTCCCATCCCGCCAGTTCCAGGCCGCCAGCACCGCCCGCGTATAATACCCGCGGCACATCACCAGCGAAGGACGCTCTCCATCCAGATAGGCAACGCAGGCCAGGAACCGGTCTGAGCGGTTGCCGTTCGCATCCCCCCAGTCCCGCACATTTCCGCGCGGCGGAATATAGGGGACCGTGACCAGTTCTGCACCCGTTCGCCCGTCAAAAATCGTCAGATACTCCGGACCCTGAAGGACTCGTCCGTTCTCATCGCGCCAGTCGGCATTCGGGTCGCCGATGACCTTGCCGGTGCCGTCCACCGTGCCGTCGGCTGTGCGCACGGCTACCTCCGCCCGCCCATCTCCATCCAAATCATAGACAAGAAACGGCGTATAGTGGGCTCCTTCGCGGATATTCTTGCCCAAGTCAATCCGCCACAGAAATCGTCCGTCCAGGTCATACGCCTCCAGTTTGGTCTGGCCGGTCAGCCCGTTGTGCGCATTATCCCGCGGACGCATCTCCTGCTTGAGGACGATTTCGTATCGTCCGTCGCCGTCCAAATCTCCGACCGCCGCATCCGAAGGACGATGCCGCGGCAGCGTTTGAATCGGAATCGATAAAAACGGACGCACCGGCGGATTGGCCTTTACCTCCGCGGCCCGACATGGAGGGCCCTGACGCCTGTCCGAAACCGCCCGCACAAAATAGCGGTTCGTCCGCGTCAAATCCGCCGTCTCATCCGAAAACCACGTCCCGCCGGTCAGGGGCTTTTCATTCAGCCGAACCGGCTCACCGTCTTCGGTCTGCCGATACACATCAAAAGCGATCGACTCCGGTTCGGTCCCCAGAATCCTCCAGCTCAGAAAGACCCGGCCGGCTTTGTCCACAACGGCAACCAGCCCCCGGTCGAGGGCCTCCATCTGCCGCTGGCATTGTTGAGCGGATAAGCCCGCGCTCGTCAGCAAAATCCACACGCACATCCAGCGAAAATTCATACAAATCCCCCAATTTACTGTTTCTGAACCTCCGGCGGAACATCCAACGCAAAATACTCGCTCAGCTGCGGCGGATAAAAATATCCCATCGAAACCATCGCGACGTCCAGCCGATAAATGGGATCCTGCATCCGGGCAGTCCGCCGCTGCTGGGAAAGATGCGTCGTTGTATAAATCCGCAGCTCCCCCGGTACGGTGGTAATCAGTTCGTCCCGCCAGTCGCCCAGAATATCCGCCGCAGCCAAAATGCGCCCTTCGTATCGGTCCACCGCTTCCCCCTTATATCGGCGGATTTGCCCCTGCTCGGCAATCATCTTCAGCGGCCCGTCCAGCCAGTACAGCGACGTCGGAGCCAGAGAGCTCATCGACTCTTCCGAAAGCAAACGTCCGTCCACACTGTAGGTCCAGTGTTTCGAACGGTCCTTTTCGCCGGTATAAAACTCATATCCCGGATTGTCCGGGTCAAACTCGCCGAATAAGCCCTGACTATGAACGTGCGTAGTGGGATGCGGACAGCCCCAGAGAATCTCTCCGGTTTTGGCATCCACAACACAAATGCCGTTTTTCCTCTGCGGCGGTTCAATTCCATAAATGATTTCCAGGCCGGGCCGCTGGGGATAAATATCCGTGACATAACAGGCGTCCGGGTGCCCCAGACCGGTATTCCAGAGAATCTTTCCATCGTCATCGAGTACGGCCGCCCCCAAAATGATTTCATCACGCCCGTCCCCATCCACATCGGCCGCGTGCATTCCATGCATTCCCTGCCCGCGTACCGGCGGCTCCTCTGTATCGCCGTCCCAACTCCAAACCTTCTGCAATCGGCGGTCCACGAGATGGTAGGCGTCCACTCGCATGCGTGTATAAGTGCCTCGCAGAACAATCAGACTCGGACGAACACCGTCCAGATAGGCCACCCCGAGCAGGTGGCGAGAGGCACGGTTGTTTTTCTCATCGCCCCAGTCCTCCACGCGTCCGCGGGCAGGCCAGTCGGCCCGGTCCAGTTCCCGGCCGGTCATCCCGTCCAGCAGCGACACATACTCCGGCCCGGACATCACCCGGCCCGGATAGGGATGGTCCTCGGGGTTGCGGTAATCGACATCGGTCGGGGCCGTCTTGAGGGCCGCCTCCGCCCGGCCGTCTCCGTCAAAGTCAAAAACCACCATCGGCGACCACCAGACCCCCTGTTCAATATTCCACCCGAGGTCCTTGCGCCAAAGAAACGTACCGTCGTGAAGATAGGCCTCGACCTTGAACGTATCGGTGCTTTTCTGCCAGACCCCTGGGTCGGTCGTCTGCTGCGGCTGCTTGATAACAAAATCGTATCGGCCGTCGCCGTTCAGGTCGGCCATGGCAACCTTGCTGCAGATATAATTGCCCTGAAACGGAATGGAGATATAGGAACGCATGGGGGGATTGGCTGGCAGGTCAACCGTCGCCGCCTCCTTTTCTTCGCCGTTTCCGAGAACCGCCGTCAGCCGCCAGCGGTTGGGCTTATCCAGCGGGGCGGATTCATCCGCAAAATTCGTGGAATCCGTAATCGGCTCGGAGTTGAGCTTGACGGGCTCGCCGCCGTCTGTGAGCCGATAGAGATGAAACGCTATGTCCGCCGGGTCCGTTTTCAGCAGCCGCCAGCCCAGATACACCCGCGAAGGAGACTGAACCACCGCAAGAAATCCCCTGTCCAAATTCTCCGCGGGCTGCCGGGCCGCTAAGACCAGCGAACCGCAAAGAAAAACAAAAATCCCCAGATATCCTCTTCGGTTCATCCGTTTTCACCTCTCAAAAAGGGACTCTCTGAAAGACAAAACTCTTTGTCCTCTCTGTGTATTGCAGAAAAAACCTGTTTGTGAGAAACTTTCTAAAATTTAGTCACAAATTTACAAGATAACTGCTCACTGATGACTGATAACTGGCGACTGGCCGCTGGATGCTGGCTACTGGCAGCTGGACACTGGATGCTGGAAGATAGCCCCGCCCGCAAGGGCGGGGAAAAAAGAGAATGAAACCCCCATCCACTCTCCCCCGGGCTTATGCCCGGGGCTATTTCGCATGCAGGAATTAGTTGCGGACTTTCGCCCGGGGCTATTTCCCACGTCAGACCCTTGTCCTTCGCACATCCACCGTCATTCCCGCGAAGGCGGGAATCCAACCGCATCATTCCCGCGACTAGTCCTTCGAAGCTTCACCGAAGAACGAAAACGGGCAGCATCAAATAGCCCCGCCCGCAAGGGCGGGGAAAAAGAAAACGAAGCGCCATTCCCTTTCCCCCGGGCTTACGCCCGGGGCTAATTTTATCGCCGAGATTTTGGCCACCGCCTCTCCCGCTGGCTACTGGCAGCTGGACACTGGATGCTGATTTAAAGTTGTTTTTTCAGCAGACTGACTTGCTGATGGGCCAGACGCGTCGGCTCCGGCAGACGGTACCCCCGACAGCAGGCCAGCACAAATTCAACTGCCTCCTCCAGAACCGCCCGATGCCCGACGGAAACAAACAGCGGCTTTACGCCTCTGCGGGTTCGCACCACAGCCCCCGCGGTTTGACCATCCATCCAAAGGGGACTCCAGCTGCCTTTTTCTGTTTTGGGTTCTTCATACACTCCGCACAGGCGGCTTTTGGCACACCCGATGGCCGGGGCATCCAGACACAGCCCCAGATGCGAAGCTAAGCCCAGCCATCGGGGATGTGCAATCCCTTGTCCGTCAATGAGAAACACATCGGGTCGGGTGCGGAGTTTCTCGGCGGCCTTCAGGCAGACCGGCGCTTCGCGAAACGAAAGAAGACCCGGCACATACGGAAACCTCACCTTATCCCAAGCCTGCACCACTTCCAGCACCTCCAGTTGCGGAAACGACACCACCACAATTACCGCTGCAATCTGCAAACCGTCTCCACTGAAAGCACAATCCAGACCGGCAACCGTTCGGATGAGTTTGGGAAGCGGGCAAAACTGAACACGCCCGGCTAGCCGGCTCTGAATCGATGCGGCCTCTTTCGGGCTGACCTGCCACGAATGTAAGTGTTTAATATGCACAGTCTTATCGCATCCTGCAAAAAACCAGCCCGGCTATTGTACACGGCCGTTTTTTCCGGTACAATGGTAAGTTTGGCGTATTCTCTTTAAATGGAGATAAGAGAGCATCAACCTCGAAACAGGTTTGACAACGATGAATGATTCGCAGAAATACATCCGCATTCGCGGTGCGGCCGAACATAATCTCAAAAACATCAACGTCGATATTCCCCGCGACAAATTGGTTGTTATTACCGGCTTGAGCGGTTCGGGAAAAAGTTCGCTGGCCTTTGATACCATCTACGCAGAAGGCCAGCGCAAATACGTCGAATCCCTCAGCGCCTACGCCCGCCAGTTCCTCGAACAGATGCAGAAACCCCACGTCGAGCACATCGAGGGGCTGCCTCCCACGATCGCCATCGAACAGCGAAGCGCCTCCAGCAATCCCCGCTCGACCGTGGCAACCACGACGGAAATCTACGATTACTGCCGCCTGCTGTTTGCCCGCATCGGACAGCCCCACTGCTGGAAATGCGGCCGGCCGATTCAGTCGCAGCACGCCACCCAGATTGTCGATTCCATCCTGTCTCTGCCGGAAAACACCCGCATTCAGATTTGCGCCCCGATTGTACGCGGCCAAAAGGGGGAACACCGGGACATTTTCGCCCAGATTCAGCGGGACGGTTTCGTCCGGGCGCGGGTGGACGGCGTCATCTATGACATCAAAAACATCCCCAAACTGGACAAAAACAAAAAACACGACATCGCCGCCGTCGTGGACCGGCTGATTTTAAAAGACAACATCCGCATCCGGCTGGCCGACTCCATCGAAACCGCCCTGAAAATCGGAGATGGCCTCGTCCTGGTGATGGTGCAGACACCCGAAGAGAAAAAAGACAACGGCGGCGACGGCCAGTGGCGCGACGTCATCTACAGCGAAAAATTCGCCTGTCCTGAACATCCGGAGGCCTCCCTGCCGGAACTGAGCCCCCGGCTGTTCAGCTTCAACAGCCCCTACGGCGCCTGTCCGGCCTGCGATGGACTGGGAACCATCCTCGAGTTTGACCCGGACTTAATCGTGCCGGACAAATCCGTCTCGCTCGAAAACGGAGCCATAGAGGCCTGGCGAAAAGGCGGCAAACGGATGAACATTTACTACAATCGGCTTATCAACCGCTTCTGCCGGCAGTTCGGCATCAGCAAAAGCGAACCCTACAACAATCTGCCCGCGCCGATTCGGCAGATTCTCCTCTACGGAACCACACCCGAAGACGAGGCCCGTTACGGAATGGCATTCGAGGGGGTCATTCCCAATCTCCGCAGACGCTGGGAGAACACCACCAGCGAATATGTCAAGGCCCGCCTGCACGGCTATCTGTCCGAAACGCCCTGTCAATCCTGCAAAGGAACACGGCTGCGTCCGGAGGCCTCCGCCGTAACCATCTGCGGTAAAAACATCAGCCAGATTACCGAAATGACCGTGCAGGCTGCCCAGAAATTCTTTGCTGAACTGCCGCTGAATCCCGAACAGGCCGTTATTGCCGAACAGCCCCTGAAGGAAATCCGGGCCCGGCTTCAATTCCTGATTGATGTGGGTTTAGGATACCTGACCTTAGACCGCACCAGCCGCACGCTCTCCGGCGGCGAAGCCCAGCGGATTCGCCTGGCCACGCAGGTCGGCAGCGGGCTGGTCGGCTGCTGCTACGTTCTCGATGAGCCGACCATCGGTCTGCATCGGCGCGACAACGACCGGCTCCTGAATATCCTCAAGCGTCTGCGTGACATCGGCAACACCGTGCTGGTCGTCGAACACGATGAAGAGGTCATCCGACAGGCCGACTACATCATTGATATCGGACCGGCCGCCGGAAGCCACGGCGGTGAAGTCGTAGTCGCCGGCTCGCTGGAGGATGTCTGCCGATGCCCCCAGTCCATCACCGGACAATACCTCAGCGGAGCCAAACGCATCGAAATGCCCCCGCGCCGGCACAAAGTCAAAATGTCTTACTGCATCGAAGTCCGCGGAGCCGCCGAACACAATCTGAAAAATATCGATGTCAAATTTCCGCTCGGTGTGCTCACCTGCGTCACCGGCGTTTCCGGTTCCGGCAAAAGCACCCTGATTACCGAAATCCTCCTGAAGGGTCTCAAACGCCGGCTCTACGGCTCCCGCGAAAAACCGGGCAAACACAAAAACATCCTCGGCATCTCCAACATCGACAAGGTCATTGAAATTGACCAAAGCCCAATCGGACGCACGCCCCGCAGCAATCCGGCGACCTATACAGGCGTGTTTGACTTAATCCGCCAGCTGTTCGCCATGACCCGCGAGGCCCGCATCCGCGGCTACAAACCCGGCCGCTTCAGCTTCAATGTCAAAGGGGGCCGCTGCGAATTCTGCCAGGGCCAGGGGACCCGCCGGATTGAAATGCACTTCCTGCCGGATGTGTACGTCACCTGTCAGGAGTGCAAAGGCAAACGCTACAATCCCGAAACCCTCCAGATTACCTACAAAGGCAAGAATATTGCGGACGTTCTGGATATGCGGATTGATGAATCCCGGCAATTTTTTGCCAACTTTCCCAAGATTCTCCGGCTTATCAAGGCCCTGTGCGATGTCGGGCTGGGTTATATGACCCTCGGGCAGTCTTCCACCACGATGTCCGGCGGCGAAGCCCAGCGGGTCAAACTGGCCGCCGAGCTGGGCAAACCCGGCACCGGCCATACCCTCTATATCCTCGACGAACCCACCACCGGTCTGCATTTTGCCGACATTGACAACCTGATGACTGTACTGCGCCGTCTGACCGATATGGGCAACACCGTCATCGTCATTGAACACAATCTGGATGTCATCAAAATGGCCGACTATATCATCGACTTAGGCCCCGAAGGCGGCGAGGAAGGCGGACAGGTCATTGCCGCCGGGACTCCGGAAAAAATTATCGAAAACAACCACTCCTACACTGCCCGATATCTGCGGGAAAAACTGGCCGAAGAAAGAAACGTGTAAAAATATGGAAAAAGGGCAAAAAGATTCATACAAAACAGCAATATTCGACCTGTAATCCCTGTTTTGTTGGATAACGAAAGGACCTTTCTTGACGGGGTTCGGATATTTTGAGATACTAAATAGTTTATGAGCAAACGCGTTGCGATTTTAGGTTCGACCGGTTCGATCGGCCAGAATGCTCTGCAGGTCTTGACGGCACTAAGACCGGAGTACGAAGTGGCTGCGCTGACGGCCCATAGTCGAATCGACCTTTTGGCCGAACAAGTCCGCCGCTTTCAACCCAAAATCGCCGCTGTTACCCATCCGAATTTTTCTCCCAAAAACATTCCGTTTCTGGATAGTTTTCAGGGACAAGTCCTCTGCGGACCTCAATCTCTAACCGAGATTGCCTCGCGAGAAGACATCGATATTATTCTCTTCGCGGTGGTGGGAGCGGCTGGACTGCCGGCCCTGCTGGCAGCCGCTCGTGCGGGAAAACGCCTGGCGATTGCCAACAAAGAGCCGCTGGTTATCGCCGGTGAACTGCTCACCCGCCAGGCAGCCGCCGGCGGCGCGGAAATCCTGCCGATTGACAGCGAACACTCCGCCGTCTTTCAAGCCCTTCAGGCAGGCCGCCCGGGCGAAGTCCGACGGATTGTCCTGACGGCCTCGGGCGGACCCTTCCTGCGAAGCCGCCCGGAAGACATCGAACAGGCCACCGCCGCCCAGGCCCTGGCTCATCCGACCTGGCGCATGGGACCCAAAATTACCGTCGATTCGGCCACGATGGTCAACAAGGCGCTGGAGGTCATGGAGGCCCGATGGCTGTTCGGCCTGCCCGTGGACAAAATTGATGTGCTGATTCATCCGGAATCGGTCATCCATTCGATGGTTGAATTCATCGACGGCTCCGTGATGGCCCAGATGGGCACACCGGATATGAAAACCCCGATTCAGTACGCCCTGACCTATCCGCATCGAAAACCGGGCCTTTCGAAAGGCCTTCAGCTGGAAACGCTCGGCCGCCTGACCTTTGAAGCGCCGGACCTGAGCCGGTTTCGGGCTCTGGCGGTCGGCTATGAGGCAGCCCGGCTCGGCGGGTCGGCGCCGGTGGTTTTTAACGCCGCCAATGAGGAGGCCGTCGCCGCCTTCCTGGAAGGCAGAATCCGCTTCGGCCGAATCATCGAACTGATTGAACAGTGTCTCCAGAATCATTCCGTTCAAACCCATTTGTCCCTGGAGGCCCTCCTTGAAATCGACCGCTGGGCCCGACAGGAGGTTCATCGGAATCTCGAACCCAGAACCATACTGACTTCACAAAAGGAAAAACGATAATGACAGATCAACCGCTTTCTATTCCTGAACCGTCTGATTCTGCCGCCTCCTCTCCCGCTTCCGCTGTGTCCGGAGAGATGAAAGGGTCGCCGCAGCCGCCTCAGAGCCGTCTGAGCAAGCTGCTGGACCTGGCCGCCGCCCTGGTCATCGTGGCCGCCGTCATTGCCTTTATCCTGCGGGCCCCCGGCATTGCCGGAACAACCGCTCTGGTCCTGCTCGGATTCGGCGGAGTCATTTTCGTCCACGAATTAGGGCATTTCCTGGTTGCCAAACTCGGCGGCATCAAAGTCGAGGCCTTCTCCATTGGGTTTCCGCCGACGGTTCTTTCCATACGGAAACTCAAAAAAGGATTCCGCGTACGCCTCTTTCCCCGAAAAAACTTCGAAGAGACGCTGCAGGAAGGCGACTCCGAAACGGAATACTGGCTGGGGTTGATTCCCTTCGGCGGCTTTGTCAAGATGCTCGGCCAGTCTGACTCCGGTTCGGCGGAGAAAACCGATGACCCGCGCTCTTTTGCCAATCGCCCCATCTGGATTCGCATCTGCGTGGTGGCCGCCGGCGTTCTGTTCAACGTCCTCAGCGCCGTCATTCTTTTTATGGGTCTGTATCTGCACGGGCTTGACCAGCAGCCCGCCGTTGTAGGAGGGGTGGTTCCCAATTCCCCAGCCGAAGCCGCCGGATTCAGACCGGGAGACCGCATCATTGCCGTAAACGGCAAATCCTTCGTGGATGATTTTGTCGATTTTTCAATGATTTCTCTGGCCGCCGCCCTGGGGCCTAAAGGCGAAACAACCACCTTTACCGTGCGGCATCCCGACGGACGAATCGAACGGTTCAAAACCGTCTCGGAATTCGCCGCCGCCGATACGCAGGGATTGCGGCAGTTCGGGATTGAACCGGCCGCGACCCTCGAGATTCCCGACTGGAACGACCCGGAGTATCTCCAACAGCTGGCCGAAACGGGATTGAGGCCCGGTGATATGATTCTGGCCGTGAACGGCAAGAGCATCAAAACCTCCTGGGAATTCAAAGAAGCCATCCGACGCTCTGTCAAGCCTGAAGTGAACCTGACTGTCCAGCGGAAAGGCGCCAAACCCGGCGAGCCGTTAACCACGGTCGCCATCCCCCTCGAGCCGAAAATCCTCTATCCGAATTTCCGCAAAGAACAGGATTTGGCCAATTTTTATTCGCTCGTCCCGCGACTGCAGGTCAATCAGGTCTTTGAACAGCCCGTTTCGGAAGGCATTGTGCAGCGGTTCCGCCGCTGGTTCTCCGCCGCCGTTCTTCGCAGGCAGGCCCCGGACAAAGCCCCTGCCAATCCGTTCAAATCGGGAGACATTTTGGTCCGAATCGCTGACATCTCCTTCCCTACCTTCACCGAGTACAGGCAGGCCGTCGAGAATCACAAAGACAAACCTCTTTCAGTCAAAGTGCTTCGAACCGACTCGGACGGGCAAAGCCGGATTGTGGACCTTGCCGTTCAGCCCTCGATTCAGCCGGGAACGAAAAACCGGCTGTGGCTGGGCATTTCGCTGCGTTTTGATATGGAAAATCCCGTCGTGGCCCAGACCCTCGACACCGTCTCCGTGGACGCCCTCCCGATTCCGCGCGGAGCCCGGATTGAACGCGTGGACGGACAGCCGGTGAAAAATTTCTACGAAATTGCGGAGATTTTTCAACGGAACGCCGGTCAGCAAATTGGAATTGATTATCGGCTGTCGGAAACCGAAGCCGGTTCAGCGGCCCTGCTGATTCCGAGTGTGGAAGGACTCATGCACATCTGGAGCGAGACAGCCCGCCCGATTCCGCTGACGCTCCTGGAGGAAAAAGTCAAGACCTCCAACCCCGCCAAAGCCGTTGCCATGGGCACCAAAAAAACCTGGTATTTTATCGCCACGACCTATCTGACGCTCAAAGGATTGTTCACTCGCGACGTGCCGACCTCCGCCTTGAGCGGACCGGTGGGAATTCTGTCCATCAGTTATCAGGTCGCCCAGGAATCCTTCATCAAATTCCTTTACTTTATGGGCCTCATCAGTGCCTGCATCGCCGTGATGAATCTGCTGCCGATTCCCGTCGTGGACGGGGGCGTAATCCTCTTTCTGCTGATTGAAAAAATCAAAGGCAGCCCGATTCCCGAAAAAGTCCAGGCCGGCGTAACCTATGCCGGTGTGGTCTTTCTGCTGGCCGTCTTTTTGTGGATTACCTACAACGATATTCAGCGAATCTTTTTTGGTCCCTGAAGACCAATGAGCGGACAAAACGACAGGACGGAGTCGAGCAAACCGTCAGAACAAACTGCCGCGCAGGCCGTGCCGCCTCCGGAGGGCGGTATCAGCGCCGTTATTCCGGCCTACAACTCCGAAGCGTTTATTCGGCGGGCGATTGACAGCGTCTTGGCCCAAACCCTCCCGCCCTGCGAAATTATCGTCGTGGACGACGGCTCCACCGACGGCACCCGTCAAGCCGTTCAACCCTACGGCAACCGCATTCGATATATCCGTCAGAACAATCAGGGCGCCAGCGCCGCCCGCAACACCGGCATTCAGGCGGCATCGGGCGAATGGATCGCCTTCCTCGATGCCGATGACGAATGGCTTCCCGACCGGCTGGCCCTTCAGTCCCGGCTGCTCGAACAGTATCCTGTTCTGAACTGGGTAACCGGCAATTTCTACCGCTGCCGATGCCGGCGCGGACACCGCCGAACGCCCGATTTGCCCGGACATCGACGGGACGCCCTGTTAAGACTCCTGAACGGACGGCCCGTGTTCGACAGCTATTTCTCCGCTCATCAGCACAGCGCGATGGGCTGCACGGACACCATGCTGATTCGGCGGGAGATTCTGCTCAAAGCCGGTTTGTTCCTGGCCGGCCAAAAACGAATTAACGACGTGGACCTGTGGCTGCGGATTGCCTACCTCCGCCAGCCGCTCGGGTATGTCTTCGAGCCGCTGGCGGTCTATCACCTGGACACAGAGGCAAGCATTCTGAAGACGCACCGTCAGCCGGACCATATTGACCAATTTCTCCGGCGGCATTTTCAGCTGGCCGAACAGGCCGAAATGCTCGAATTGTTTCACCCCTGTGCGGCGGCCATGCTCGGCTGGTGGCTTGGACAGCGCCTCCGGGAAGGCGACGGAAAGCAGGTCCGGTTCCTCCTGAACAAATATCGGAGTCTCTTTTCTGCTTCTTCTTACCGCAAACTGTACCTCTCCTCCTTTTGCCCGCGAACGGCGGCCTTGTATAATCACATAAAGGAATATTGGCGAAAACGTCGGGAGAACCAGACCGAATGAAGCCGGTGGATGCGGTCATTCCGCTATACAACAAGGAACAGACGATTCTCCGGGCTGTCCGCTCCGTGCAGCAGCAAACTTATCCGCACTGGCGGCTGATTGTCATCGACGACGGCTCGACCGACGAGGGGCCTCAGCGGGTCCTGCAGTTGAACGACCCCCGAATCCTTTTGATTCATCAGGACAATCAGGGGCCCGGCGCCGCCCGCAATCGGGGCATTGAAGCGGCTCAGGCCCCGTATATCGCTTTTCTGGACGCCGATGACCAGTGGTACCCCGATTATCTGCAGAACGGGATTGCGGCCCTCGAAAACCAGCCGACGGCCTCCTTTGCAGGTACAATGTATGAAGAATGGCCGCGGCGGATTGAAATGACCGGCTACTGGCTCCGCCGCGGCGTCAAACCCGGGCTCTATCAGCTCACCGGCCGCGAGCCTGCTCCGCTGGCCGAGGCCCTGATGATGTTCTTTCACGTGGGCACAACCATCCTCTGTACCGATACCGCCCGCAAATACGGCGGCTTCTATACGGAAAACAAATGCACCTTCGGGGAAGACACCGTCTTTTTTGCCCGGCTTGTTTTTAATGAACCCTTTCTGATTCTTCCCAGTGTCTCCGTGCGGCACAATCGGCAGGACAGCGCTCTGTCCAATGACATATCCCGGGCCGTCGCCCCGATTCTCAAAAAGCCCTCCCTGCTGCTGGACTGGTGCCCTCCGGAGAAAAAGAAGCTGGCGGAGGACGTGCTTTGTTATCTGGCGCTGCGGACCGCCCGTCACCAGGCCCGAAACGGGTTTCGAAAAACCGCTGCTGAACTGCTGGAGCGCTTCCCGGCGGCACGGCAATTTCAAGGCCTCTATCGGCTCTGCCGGCTTCAGATTGCGTTCAGCCCGCTCCTGAAATACTGGGTTCTTTTCAAGCGGTTCGGCGGATTGTATATTCGTCCGCCGATTCAGACCTTTATCCGGAAGCTGATGGGAAAACCGATTCGAGACCCGGAACAAGCCCGGGAATCCTTATGAATATCAGTGTCATTATTCCGGTTTACAACAACGAGCAGTCGATAGGCCGGGCCATCGACAGTGTACTGGCCCAGAGCCGTCCGGCCGATGAAATTATCGTAGTGGACGACGGCTCAACCGACCGCACCGCCGAGGCCGCAGCGGCTTACGGAAACAAAATCCGCTATATCCGTCAGGACAATCAGGGCGCCGGTGCCGCCCGCAATACAGGAATCCGGGCGGCATCGGGGGAATGGATTGCCTTCCTGGATGCCGACGATGAGTGGCTGCCGGACAAACTGACCCTGCAGACCGAACATTTGCAAAAACATCCCCAGCTGCAATGGACCTGCGGCAACTACCTCGAATGCCTTTGCCAAGAAAGTCGGCAGGCCCCTGCCCTCCCGGAACAACGCATTCTGGATGTCTTAAACGGCAGGCCATTCAGCCCCGATTATCTGCAAACCTACGCCAAAGGTCTGACCGGCCATACCGACACCATGCTGATCCGGCGTTCGATTCTTCTGGAAGCCGGCGGTTTTTCCGACCTTCCGCGATTTGAAGATCTGGATTTGTGGCTGCGGATTGCGTACAAACATTCGAAAATCGGCTACCTGTCCCGACCGCTGGCCATTCATCATCTCCAAGCAGGACGGCATACTTCGGTCATTTATCCTGCCGCCCAGGCGGCACATCAACTGATTCACCAGCATTTGAATCTAGCCGCCCGGATGAATCGGCTGGATGCCTTCCGCCCCCTGACGGTTTTTCTTCTGCGGCAGTGGATGCGGGGAATGCTGTTTGACCCAACCCAAGCCCCCCAAATTCGGGCCCTGCTGAAGGATTTTTCTGACCTGCTGCCCAGCCGAGTGCGTCTGTCCTATACCCTGCTGAGCGCTTTTCCTTATCTAACGGCTCTGGGCTGCCATGGCATTTCATTCTTTGTTCGACGGCTGGGACTTCGCCGCCGCGTGGTTCGAAAACCTCCTCCCTTTTCCAGATAAATGCCTCATGACTGCACAATCAACCATCCAAATTGCGGCACTGACCGGCGGATTGAACACCGCCTCGACCCGCTTTCGGGTCCGCCAATACATCCAGCCGCTCCGGTCATTCGGCATTGAGGTTACCGAATATATCCCGCGCTGGGGCGAAAGCTGCGGTCTGCCCAGTCCGTTCAAAATGGCCTCTCGAATTCCTGCTCTTTTCCAATCCCGCCAGGCGGATCTCATCTGGCTGAGCCGTGAACTGGTTCAGGGCTATGCCACGTTTGAGCGGCTTGTCAAACGCCCCCGCATCCTCGATGTGGATGACGCCATTTGGCTTCGCCCTCCGCTGGGACGACTCGGCCAGCCGTGGATCGCACGCGGAATGGATGCCGTCATTGCAGGAAATGATTATCTGGCCGACTACTACAGTCGATACTGCCGGACGATTTTCGTGGTGCCGACCGGCATTGATACCCAGCGATTTACCCCAAAGCCCCCAGACGCCCTGACCGGCGAACTGTTTGTCATCGGCTGGACGGGGCTGCGCTCCAACTACAAATACCTGCGCCCGATTGAGCCGGTCCTCAAACGCTTTCTGGACAGACATCCGGACAGCCGCCTGATGCTCATTTCCAACGAGCCGTGGAAATCGGATCTGATTTCACCCGATCGGATCGATTTTTATTTCTGGAATCCGACGGATGAAAGCCGCCTGCTTCACCGGATGAGTGTCGGACTGATGCCGCTTCCGGATGACCCCTGGACTCGGGGCAAGTGCAGTTTCAAAATGCTCCAGTATATGGCCTGCGGTCTTCCGGCGGTCGTCTCGCCGGTCGGAATGAACAAACAGGTTTTGGCAAAAGGACCGGCGGCCTTGGGGCCCCAAACACCCGACGAATGGGAGGAGGCTCTCGAAACCCTTTACCAAAATCCCTCCTTATGCCGAAGCATGGGACAGACAGGCAGGCAAATCATCGAAGAGTTTTTTTCGGTTGAGATTCTCACCAAACGTCTGGCAGAAATCTTTCAGCTTGTCTTAGGCAGCACAAAACAATAAGCCCATCATATCGCCCCATCCCGGCTGCCGGCGGCCCCCGCAAGGTCCCGCAAAATCTTCTTATACTGACCCGCCAGGACAGAAATCTCGTGATGCCGCCGAACGTACCCCAGCCCGTTTCGCCCGATTTCCAGATAGCGCTGCCCCTCCAGCAGAAAGGCAAGCCCTTGAACCAGCCGCTCCATCGTCCCGCCGCAGGCCAGGCCGCATTGGTACCGGGTCAGAAACTGGTCCGGATTGACCTGCCAGGACAAAATAGCCGTCCCGGCCGCCGCCGCCTGAATAAACGTATTCGGAAATCCCTCCGCATCCGATGTATTGACAAACACCTTGGCACCGGCAAAAAAACGCCCCACTTCAAAAAAATCTACATCCGGAAAAAACTGCAGATTGGCTATGGCTTCTGCTTGCTGCCGGAGATGCTCATAGTCCCGATCGCCGAAGGCCTGCCGGCAGACCATCACAAACTGTTCTTGCGGAAACTGTTCCGCAAGCTGGAGAAACCGTTCCGGATGCTTGAAGTCCGCGGAACGTCCAACCCAAAGAATAAAACGGCGCGCAGCCACAGCGGATTCTGTCAGACGCTGACCGTTGGGCATAACAACCGAATCCACACCCGCCGTCTTTCGAAGCTGTTCTTGATCCTCCTGATTCTGCACAAAAACACACGCGGCCCGGCGCAACACCCGGGTAAAAAACCGCCCCAAAATCGGATGCTGGGCCTGGTAGGTCCCATCACATTCGTAGCGATGGGCTGTTCGGTACAGAAACAATCGCCTGTGCAGGCGGCAAAAAGCACTCACCAGCAGCACACCCGGCGAAGCCGTTTCAAGCATATAAAACTGCGCATCTGCTTTCTTTAGAGTTCGCCAAAGCCGCCAAGCCGAACGAAGCGGATTCTGAGCAAAATTCAGTCCCGTCAGAAGACGCACGTTTTCCCGAACTTGTTCGGCGGGCTGACCGTAATCGGCCGTAATGAACGAAATCGAAAAGGCCGGATCTTTGGCCAGCTCGGTCGCCAGCATATACAAATCCACCTCCGCCCCGCCGTAAGAGGTTTTGACAGCGGAATCAAAAAGCCCATAGGCCTTCGGACAGACAAAACAAACAGAAAGCGTCTTTTCTTGCGTTTTCATTCTTTCTCCTGCTCGAGTCTTTTAGACAACCGCTTCTGCCGCAGCTGTTCGAAAAGTTCCAGATACCTCTGGGCCGCACCGGGCCAGCCAAAAACCTCCGCCCTCTGACGCGCCTTTTGGGACCACTGCTCCCGAAGCGTTGGATGGGCCGTCAGCTCCAGAAGTTTCGCCCGCAACCCCTCCACATCACGCGGTTTGACATAAACAGCCGCCGGGCCGGCCGCCTCCGGACAGCCACCGGCATCCGTGGTAATCACAGCACAACCCGCCGCCATCGCCTCCAGCAGCACCGTCGGAAAATTCTCCGCCTCTGACGAAAACACAAAAATAGCACTGGACTCATACAAATCCTTAAAACGCTTGTCGCGCCGATCCAGCCAGCCGTGAAAATAAATAGGCGTTTTCGAACCTTTGGCCTGCTCCTGCAGCACCGGCAGATACGGACCATCGCCGACAATATGCACCGGCCAGTCCAGCGAAAGCGGGCGGACCGCTTCAATCAGATACTGAATGCCTTTGCGGGGCAGCAGTCGGCTGCAGACCAAAATCTGCGGCTTTTTGGGTACATCCGACGAAAAAAAACTGCTTTCAATCCCATTGGGAATCACCGGAACATCCGCATCTGGACAATGATGCTTCAAAAGAGAACGCAGAGACCCGCTGGGACTGACCAGCCCATCCGCCTGATGCACCAACCAACGCCAGACAGGAAAAAGCATTCGATGGGCCAAACGAAATCGGTCCGGATTATACCCGGGCACATCGCTGCCGTGTACGGTAATCACCAGCGGACAGCCCGTCTTTTCTTTCACCCAGACTCCCAGCGGCCCCGTTGGAAGGACAAAATGCGTATGAACCACATCATATTGTTTTTCCCGCAGAAGCCGTTGGACCGTCGGAAGTGCTCCGAAAAGATAGGAAGCCATTTCATAGATTCGGCACAAATCCGCCCGCCGGCGAATCGACGGCGTTCGAAACACGCGAACCCCCTCTATCTCTTCATAGGCAGGCAGACCGCCAAACCGCATCGTCACAACATCGGTCGGATGACCCAGCCGAACAAACTGACGGCACAGTTCGAGCGTCACCGGCGCCGCTCCGCCGCCGATCGGAGGAAATTCATAATTGAGCGTCAAGACTTTCATTTCATCATTCCGCCGGCCGACGTCTTTCTTCAAAATCTACGGATCCTTCTTCCGCTCCAGCAGCACCTGACTGTAAGGAGAAGAAACCTCCTGGACAATCCGGTAATGCGCCATCACATAATCCCGAAGGGCTTTCATCGCATCGAATCGCTGGGCCTCATCCGGCCCAAACTGCTTTTCAAGAAAGGCACGATAGACGGGTTCGTAGGAGTCCAATACCGCCGGATCCGAAGGGGCAAACACCATCTGGACTTGCCCGCCCTGTCGGCTGGGCATTACAGGCCACAATTCCAGCGGCGGGCGGTCAAACGGAAAATGCCGCTTGCGGCTGTCCACCAGAAAAGCCGGCGGCTGCTTCTCAAAACATTCGATCAGATGCCGAACAAAACCGGCCAGACGCTCCGGCGGCAGAATATGCATCCCCTGCTCAAAGGCACTGGGGGTCGGAGCCAGCCGCTGCGCCCGCACATAAATCCCCGGATACCACCCCCAGACGTAGATGCGGTCCTGCGGGCTCGAATGCGTCCGAATGTAATCGCCGATTTTTTCCCACAGACCGATTTGAGGCGGCTCCCGAAAGGCCTGCAAATACCCGCGCTGGCGAATAGGTTGTCCGGTCCGCGGGTCCTGATAGGGTTGCCCGGAATAGGGGCTCCTGGAATAGCCGAACACCAGCGGCCAGACCAGTGCCGTCATCACCAGCCCGGTCCCCGCCGCTCCTATCCAATAGGGAAGACGAAACTCGCTTTGCTGCATCCGGTGACCATACAGCCACACGGCATACGCCCCCGTCATCGCCCCGGAGGCACACAACGGCAGATAATACTGCTCATAAGAATGCGGACTAATCCACACAAAGGCTGCATCCAGCAGCCACCAGAGCCCCAGCAGCCGGACTATTCGGTCCTGAAGCAGCGCCGGCTGTTTTTTGTGCCTTTTTACAGCCGCCTGAATCAGAGCCGCTCCCAGAGAAACCAAAGCCGCTGCAATCGGCAGCGCAACGGAACCATAATAGCGCAAGACAATCGGCGCCTGCCTGGAAAGGGGGAATGCTCTTCGGCTGTCCGCAATATAGGGGGTATCTGCGCCCGCCGCCCGGACAACCGCACGCAGATGCCCGGACACCCAATGCCAGCCCTCAAGAGGAATCTTTACAAAAAAAAGGTTCGTCAAATACGAATGTACGTCATTCGGCTCACTGCCTTCGGCCTGATAAACCAGAACAGAGCCGACCGCCGCGGCAGCCGCAATCGCCGTAAGCCCTGCAATCCAGACGAACGGACGCACCCGGCGGCACAGACCGACCGCCCGCTGCAAAACAGAGATCCGCCGAATCCCCCAAACCGCCAGGACCGCTGCATCCGCCAACACAACCGTTCGTAAGACCAGCACGGGAAAACTGTTCCACAGCCAGACCGCCTGCCGCTGCCAGAGAAAAAAAAACGCCAGCGGAAAAAGACCGGCCGCCGCACCGGCCAGCAAAAGCCCCAATTCCTGCTGAAATCGCCAAAACCCAACTCGCTCTTTCAGGGCACGCACCAAAAAGTACACAGCGAAAGCCCCCGCCGCAGACAACCCCGTGGCCTTAAAATAATACGGCCAAATCAGGGCCGCCCCCGCCAAAATCAGCCAGATCCTCCGGGCAGTTCGTTCATAAAAAATCCACGAGCAGACGGCCAGCACCATCATCGCAATCATGTATTGCTCTTTGGTATTGCCGAACTTGGCCAGATGCGGGGAGGACAGATACAGCGCCGAGACGGTTACAGAAAAAACCGCCGCTGCCGTCCCGTACAGCAATCGCACCGCTCCAAACATCGCCGTCAGCGCCAGCACCTGCAGCAGGGTCTGGATGACCTGCGGACCGGTTTCATTAAATCCGAAAAGAGCAACCCCCAGAAGATTGACCAGCAGGGTGCCGGGCTGAGCGGAAGGCATTTCATCGACCCCCAGCCGCCCTCCCTGCAGAAGATGAGCTGCCGAATAGACATATGCCCCGCTGTCAAAAGGGTCATCCTGGCGAAATTCGAGATATTTGCCCGCTGCAAAAAACAGAACTGCCGGCAGCAGTCCGGCAAGGAGCCCGACAGAAAAGAGGCCTTTGCTGCCTGTCTTTTCCGGGGCCGATGAAGCCGCCATTTTCCTCCGCCGTTCGGCCCGCATCGCCTTTACCCCTTGTCCTGTCCGGCGGATCCCGCCGGCTCCAGAATCCGTTCAATCACATAGGTCGGGCGGTCCTGCGATTCATGATAGGTTCGAACCAGAATCTCCGCCAAAAGCCCCATCAGAACAAACTGAACCGCCGTCGTCATCAGAATCAGCGAAACAATCAGCAGCGGATTGCGGTTCATTGAATAGTGCTGCACCAGCTTCATATACAGCACCACCGCACCGCAAACGAACGAGCCGAGCAGACAAATCATCCCCAGGCCCCCGAAGACATATATCGGCTTGGTGGAAAAAGAAGACAGAAATTTAATCGTAATCAAATCCAGCAGAACCTTGAAGATTCGGTTCAGGCCGTACTTGGTCTTTCCGTGCAGCCGCGGCCGATGATTGACAACAATCTCGGCAACCTTCTCGCCGCTCCAGCGGGCCAGAGCGGGAATAAACCGATGCATCTCTCCGTAGAGGCGAATGTGTTTGAGCGATTCCGCCCGATATGCCTTCAGAGTACATCCGTAGTCGTGCAGCCGCACCCCGGTAATCCGCCCGATGAGCCAGTTGGCAATCCGGCTGGGCAGTGTCCTGGTGACAGGGTTGTCCTTGCGTTCTTTCCGCCAGCCGGAAACAATGTCATACCCCTCCTGAAGTTTCTTCAGCAGATGCGGAATATCCGCCGGGTCATTCTGTCCGTCGGCATCCATCGGAATAATCACCCGTCCCCTCGCATACGTAAAGCCGGCACTTAGCGCCGCTGTCTGGCCGAAATTGCGCCGAAACCGGATAATTCGAAGATGGGGTTCGGTTTTCTGAATCTCCTGAAGGATTTCAAAACTCCGGTCGGTGCTTCCGTCATCGACGGCCAAAATCTCATAGGTCAGCCCAAGCCCGGAAAGAACAGCACCCAGCTCCCGATGAAGAGATTCCAGATTCGGTTCCTCGTTATAAACCGGAATCACAATTGACAAATTCAACGTGCGCTCTTCCATATCGGGCCGATTATACCTGTTCAGCATTTGTGAAACCAGTGTTTTTGCCGTCTATTGTTTCCTGGCTTTATCGGCTTTTTGAGACAATGGATTTGCTTTTTGCCGGTCGAGTCCGTATTTTAGAAATATTAAAATTTGATAAAAAACCGCCATGTCCGATAAAAAACATCAACCATGGCTGCTTCGGTTCTTTGCGCTGGTTTTGTGCCTGACTGTCGGGTGCGGCCAGCCCGGAAGTCCGCGAAGCCGGCTGGGCTCGTTTTTCGGAGCACCGGGGGGAATCTATTTTCCGGAGCCGAACCAGCTCGGCAGCCACCGCTATCAATTCTCCACCGCCGAAAAGGTCGGAATGGTCTATACCTGCCGAGGCGGGTTTATTGACATCGGACACGTTCGGGAGGCCGCCGACCGCACTTTCTATCTGCAGCGTCTGCTCTACGAAGCCATAATGGACGGAAAAACGCAGGTTTCCTATCGGGTGATTGAACCCTCCCGCTATACCGCCCTGATTGCCTATCCGCCCGGCTGGCACACCTTCCCCGAAGAAAAGAAAAAGGCCCTCGCTTTCGAAACCTCCGTCCGAATGGCCCAGACCTTCACACACTGGAGTCTGGTCTGGCATGAAATCCTCACCTGGTTCGGCTTTGCCTCCAGCGGAATCTTTTCCGAACATATCTCCGCATTTTCCTGGGAGGATACCTACTCCGACCTGCTCGGCATTTCTCTGGCCGGATACGTCCTTCGTTCGGAACAGCCCTACAACAAAGGAATGACGGAAGCACTCCAGAAAGCCCTGGCTCATCTGGAAGTCCAGCCCGCCTCTGCCGCCAGAGAAGCGGCCCGCCACATCGAAGGCAAATGGTACAGTGGCGGATTCTACTTCTTTGTAGAAATGAAAAAACGAAACTTTGCTACCGGGCTGGGCTTTCGACCTGTCGTCCCGCTGCTGGTGCCCGGAATCTGCCCGGATGCTGTTCCTTCTCCTCTGCCGGCCCCCCTGCTGCCCTCCCCGACGCCGGAAGGATTTGAAGCCGACCTGCTGATTTATCCGGTGGAAACGGAACGCTGGAAAATCTATCGTATCTTAAATCTCGAGCCCGAGATGCCTATTCGGCCGGTCCTGCATTTCCCTCCGCTTTTGGAAGAAATCCGCAATCAAGCCCAATTCCAGTCTCGCAAGGGACTGTCCGTTCGGAAAACGGACTCCGGATAATACAATTCCCTCCAGACCGCAGAACCTTGCCGAACCAATTTCTATGAGGAAACAGCACTGGTCGTGGCAGGTGTTTTCGAGACCTTCTCGTCCGCCGATGCCCCTCTGCCCCGAAACACAATCACTTTGGTCGGGCACTTTTGACGGGCCGTTTCCGTCGCCTCACTGGGCTGATAGCGGGCATAATCCATTCGGGCCAGATTGTCCTTGACCGCAAACAAATCGCTTTGACGGGCACAAAGGCCGCAACCGATGCAGCCGACCGCACACATCGCCCGTGTCGTCTTGCCGTTCTCCTTGCTGCTGCAGGCCACCGTGAGCATCGGCTCGTACGTGAACGGCACCATTTCAATCAAACCGCGCGGACAGCCCGCCGCACAGGCTCCGCAGCCGGTGCACTTGTCATAATCCACCACTGCCAGACCGTTGACAATATGAAGGGCGTCAAACCGGCACCGCTGCACGCAGTCGCCGAAGCCCAGACATCCAAACGCGCAGGCCTGCACATTCGGCTGGGCATTGGCACTGGTGCATCCCTCGATGCCCCGGTAGGCCGCATAAAACGTCTTATCCTCCCGAACAGCCCGACAGTGCACAATCGGACGTTTCGGAGCACTCCCCTCGGAAATCTGAAGATTCAGCACCGCCGCAATTTTCGCCGCCGTCGCCGCCCCGCCCGGCGAGCAGCGCCCTATCAGCGACGCATCGGCCGCTACGGCCTTGGCATAAGAGGCACAGCCCGCAAATCCGCACGCCCCGCAGTCCACCTTCGGAAGCACCGCATGAATCTGCTCCACCTTCGGGTCCGTCGCCACCTTCAGTTTGATGCTGGCCGCCAGCAGCACAGCGGCAAACACAGCCCCCAGCCCAGCCAGCAGCAGGGCGGACAGCCAAATCACCTGCATTCCCGTTGCAGCCATCATAAATTCGTTCCTGTCATTTCCAAAACATCCGCCGGCGGCAAACGCCTTACCGAATCATTCCGGCAAATCCCATAAACGCCAGCGTCAGCAGCCCCGCCGTAATCAGTGTAATGGGCGCCCCCCGAAGCACCGGCGGCACATCCGCCAGCTCCAGATTTTCCCGGATTCCCGCCATAATGCAGATGGCCAGCGTAAAGCCCAACCCCGCTCCGATACTGAGCACCACCGCCTCCGGCAGATTATCAATCCCCCACAAATTGATAAACAGACACATGCCCAGAATCGCACAGTTAGTCGTAATCAGCGGCAGAAAAATGCCGAAACTGTCATACAGCACCGGAAAGAACTTCCGCACATACATCTCCACCAGCTGCACGGCCCCGGCTATCACCAGAATAAAACAGACATACCGCAGCACATCCAGCCCGTACGGCATCAGCACCAGATGGTCAATCAGCCACGTAAGCGCCCCCGCCAGCGTCACCACAAAGGTCACCGCACAGCCCATCCCGAACGCCATATCAATCCGCCCCGAGACCCCCAGATACGGACAGATTCCCAGAAACTTCGTAAAAACCAGATTGTTGACAATCACAATCCCCAGAAATCCGAGCAGCAGGGTTTCGAATGTATCCATGTCGGTTCTCCGTTCCGTCAGCTTTGCCTGCTTGTGACCATCTTCACCAGCCCGAGCATCAGCCCGAGGGTCACAAAGGCCCCGACGGGCATCGCCATCCCCGCCATCCGAAACAGCGGCACATCCGGCAGACTCACCAGAGCAACCTTTCGGCCGAACTCAAAAACAATCTGTCCGGTCGCCAGCAGCTCCCGAATCAGCGCCAGGACGGCCAGGGCACCGGTAAATCCCAGTCCCATCCCGACGGCATCGGCCAAACTGACCAGCAGCCCGTTCTTGCTGGCACAGGCCTCCGCTCGGCAGATAATAATGCAGTTGACGATAATCAGCGGAATATACGGCCCGAGTTTGGCGCTCATCGCCGGCTGATAAGCCTTCAGAAACAAATCCGCAATCGTCACAAACGCCGCTATTGTCAGCGTAAACATCAGAATCCGAAGATGCGGCTTGAGCAGATTGCGCATCAGACTGACCACCAGATTGGACCCGATCAGCACAAAAATCACGCTCGCTCCCATCGTCAGGGCCGCCTGCACGCTGGTTGTCACCGCCAGCGTCGGACACATCCCGAGAATCAGCCGCAGTACCGGATTTTCCTGCCACAGCCCCGCCAGAAACGCGCGAGCCAAACTGGTCTGATTATCCGCCATGCTTATTCCCTCAGCAAACCCTGTTCCTGCAGCGCCGTCCGAACCGCTGAGACATACCGGTTGAGAATATCCACAACCGCCTGGCTGGTCACCGTCGCTCCGCTGATGGCCACAACCTCGCTGTCAATCCGCTCGGCATCGCCGGTTTTGACCAGCGTCAGCGTCTGGGCCGGCGCCCCGACAAACTGCTTCTGATAAAATCCGCCGGGAATCGTGATTTTGTCCCCAAAGCCCGGTGTTTCGTTGCTGCTGAGCACCCCAAAGCCCGCCAGCTTTTTAAATCCCGCATCCGCCGCAACAACCAGTTTAATCTTGTCGGCAAAACCGGACCCTTCACACACAAATGCCCAGCCGACGCGCCGCCCTGAATCATCCACAGCCCGGTACACATCCACCAGGACGGTCTTGCCCTTGCCCGCATCCACGGAAATCTTCGATTCGACGGCCTCAAAGCGTTTCGCTTCCGGCAGCATCCCGCCGGCCAAACGCGTAAACTTTTCCACCTCATTGCGGGCGATTCGCGGGGCCCAGGCGGTATCGACAATCGCCAGCAGCACACCGAAGATCAGCGACGAAACCAGCAGCAGCCAGCTTTGTTCCCAAAAAAAACGCAGTTTAGACACGGGGCTTGCCTCCCACCGGTGCCGTATGACAGAGCCGGTCAATCAGCGGCGTGAACGCATTCATAATCAGAACCGCATACATCACGCCCTCCGGATATTCTCCTGCCGTGCGAATCAGCATAATCAAAAGTCCGACACCTGCTCCGAAAATCCATTTGCCTCGAACGGAAAGCGGAGCCGTTACCGGGTCCGTTGCGATAAAGAAGGCCCCCAGCATCAGCCCGCCGCCGAACAAATGAAAATCCGGCCGGACAAACACGTCGGGCTTCAGCAGCCAGCCGACCGCAGCAAAAATCCCCGCCGACAGCAGCACCGCCAGCGGAATATGATAAGCAATCGTCCTGCGAACCAGCAGATACAGGCCGCCCAACAGCAGCGCCGCCGCGGAGGTCTCTCCGATGCAGCCGCCCACCTGTCCCCAGAACGCCGCCTTCAGCTGGCTCTGCACCTGTTCGGCTTTTGCCTGTCCCTTCAGTGCCATCTTGCTCCAGGCCAGCGGGGTCGCCTGTGTGACGGCCTCTACATTCGACGCCTGCACCTTCGGCATCGCCGCATCGAGCGTGGCCGGCACCGTCCAGGTGGTCATCGCCGCCCCGAACGAAGCCGTCAGAAAGGCCCGCGCCGCCATTGCCGGGTTAAACACGTTATTCCCAAGACCCCCAAAGAGCATCTTGACAATCACAATCGCAAACACGCTGCCGATGACCGCCACACTCAGCGGCACCGCCGGAGGCAGCGACAAGGCCAAGATGATGCCTGTTACGACCGCACTCAAATCGCCCAGCAAATTCGGCCTGCGGCGCAAACGATGGCAAACCCATTCGCTCACCAGGCAAACGACCACACAAACCCCAATTACCAGCACGGCACGAACACGGAAAAACACCGCCGACGCCAGCATCGCCGGCACCAATCCGATGATCACATCCGCCATCACTCGGCGAGTCGTCAGATCCTGGCTGGTATGCGGAGATGGAGAAACAATAATTTGGCTTAACATGGCTCTCTGGTTCCTGTCTCTATCCCAGCCGCTTCTTTTCCCGGGCCTTCAGCAGTTTGCCCGTTTTGATATACCCCGACAGTTCAATATGCGCCGGACAGACATAACTGCAGCTGCCGCACTCAATGCAGGCGCTCAGATAATACTGTTCAGCCAGGTCCATCCGGAAATGCTTGACGGCATGAGCAATTCGGGTCGGATTGAGCCCTTCCGGACAAACCATCAGGCACCGGCCACATCGAATACACGCCGTCTGCTGACGGACATACTGGGGCTCCGTCACATCCTCCCGCGTCAGCACCGTCAGCGCCCCGCAGGTTTTGGTCAGAGGAGTGCTCATATCCGCAATCGCAAACCCCATCATCGGTCCGCCCAGAACCACCTTAGCCGCCCGTTCCGTCAGCCCCCCGCAATGGGCCAGCAAATCCTGCACACTCATTCCAATCGGAACATAATAATTGCCCGGACGGGCAATCGCTCGACCCGTGACCGTCACCACGCGATGCGTCAGCGGCTTTCGGAAAACCACCGCCTCGGCTATCGCCGCACAGGTCGCCACATTCAGCACACATACCCCGATCTGCGGAGGAATCCCGCCCGTGGGAACCTGCTTGCCCAGTACGGCCCGTATCAGCTGCCGCTCCCCGCCCTGCGGATATTTGGTTTTCACCACGACAACCTGAATATCTTCTTCCCGCCGACAGCGGGACAGGGCCTGTTCAAATGCCTTGACCGCCTCCGGTTTGTTGTCCTCAATTCCAATCCGGACCGTCTGACAGCCGGCGGCGCGGGCCGCCAGTCGAACCCCCGCCAGAATCTGCCAGGTCCACTCGAGCATAATGCGGTAATCACAGGTGATGTACGGCTCGCATTCGCAGCCGTTGATAACCAGTGTGTGCTTGGGCATCGCCGGATTCGGTTCGACCTTAACGCGGGTCGGAAAACCGGCCCCGCCCATCCCCACCAGCCCCGCTTCCTGAATCGCATTGCAAATCTGCTCCGGCGTAAAGGAGCCGGGGTCAAACTCCTCACCAAACCGTTCCGGCTGCGGCCGCTGCGGCAAGTTGTCTTCCGCATTGGCCTCCAGATAAACCGCCATCGTCCGCCCGATGACCGGATGCGAGGCCAAAGTGATATCTTTCACCGCCCCGTTGACCGGCGAATGAATCGGCGCCGAGACATACGCATCCGAACGGCCGAGTGGTTCGCCGAGCGTGACGGCTTGTTTCTTCTGCACCAGCGGCTTGCACGGCGCTCCGATGTGCTGAACCAGCGGCAGCACAAGCTGACGCGGTGTCGGCACCGGCTCAATCGGACAGGATTCCGTATAATGTTTATTCTCCAGCGGATGAATTCCGCCCTTAAATGTCTTTTTCACCGTGAAATTCATCGTGTTTTTTCCCGGAACCGATGCAGCGTTCTGTCCAGCTCGGAATGGCCAGCCGAACCGCCGCCGCCGTCAAAACCCCGAAAACTGCCGACAGCAGAAAAACTGCCGCCGTGCGAAGCGACGGATTCTCGACTTGACCCTTCATCCAGATGTCCAGTCCCGCCGCAGAGACCGCAAAGACAATCAGCGGAGCCAAAAAAACAAAAATAGACCGCCACACAACAGACGGCCCTTGCACCCGCCCGAGGGCTTCATAGACTGACTGGCAGTCTCTTCGCAATCCGCAGCGGCGGCACGCTTCATCCATCACTGTGTCTTCCCAAAGATACTATAAAAGAATCTTATATACCCTTGTCCACCGCCTGCCGCAAGAAAAATTTCAATCCGCTGAACACCGCCGGAACCTACAGCAAACCGTCCGGCTTGAAGCCGCCGACCTCCAGAATCCGCGAGGGAGATTCCGGCATTCCTGTTTTGGACGACAGATACGCCGCCTCCAGAACCGCCATCGTCCGCAAATCCGTCTCCGGCGGCAGAAACAGCAGCCGCTGCGGATTCTCCAGATGACGCAGATACATGTCCCAAAACCTCTGCGCCCACGCCGACGGTTCCGCACAAATCTGCCGCCGTTCCAGAAGCCGGCCGTCGTGCCCGCAAACCGTCAGCTGCTCGCGCTCCAGTGTCAGATAGCGCTCTTTTCCGCAAATCCGCAGGTATTCCGCCGGCGGCCCGAGCGTGCGGCTGGCCGAAATCTCCGCAATCAGCGAATCCGAAAACCGCATCACCGCCGCCGCCGTATCCTCCGTGGTGCTCAGCCGCTGCTGCCGGTCCGGCGCCTGACTGCACCGCTGCATATACACCTGCTGCGGCAGACCGAAATAAAGCAGCAGACAGTCCAAAAGCCAATAGGTATGCTGAATCAGTACGCCTCCGCCGGCCAGGGATGGGTCAAACCGCCACCGGTCCTGCGGCTCCGAAAGGTCCTGCGGCACCCGGCAGACCAGCGAAATCAAATGCCAATAGTTGACATCCTCCCGATCGGCAATCTCTCCGAAAAGCTGCAGCAGCGGGTGAAACCGCTGCGGTTCAATCACTGCAAAATGCCGCCCCTGACGATACGCCGTTCGAATCCACTCCGAGGCCTGCTCAAACGTAAGCCCCGCCGGGGCGGTCTTAAAAACCGTACATTGTTTTTCAATCGCCAGCGAAATCCATTCGGCACACTGATAGGTAGGCCCCCCCGCCAGAAAAATCTTCGGTCCCGTCTGAACCAGCATCCGCCGGACATCATCATAGGCCGCACATTCAAACCGCCGCGCCGTCGCCCCGGCCCGCTCCGGGTCCAAATCCGCTACGCCCGCCACCGCAAAACTGTCCTTCATCGCAAAGGCACATTCGAGCAGCGTTTCTATCTCCTTCGTCAGACCGAACGCAGCGATTTTCAGCGGACGTTCATTCATCGGCTCTGTTCCATGTTCTCGCGGCCTTCCCTGCCTTCCGGAATCCCGATCGGGTCAGACCCGCAAATTTATACAAAGACTTCAGGCACCGGAAACTGCCTGCACAAATCCCGGACTTCCCGCCCCACTTTTTCAATCACCGACTCATTGTCCAGATTCTCCGCCACGGTCTTAATCCACAGCGCAATCTGGTCCATCTGCTCTTCCTTCATTCCCCGTGTGGTTGTCGCCGGAGTCCCCAGACGCAGACCGCTCGGATTGAACGGCGGGGCTGTATCCCCCGGCACGGAATTGTAATTGCACTCAATGTGAGCCCGGTCCAGGGCCTTGGCCAGCGGCTTGCCCGCCAGACCCTTGTTCCGCAAATCAATCAGAATCAAATGATTATCCGTGCCGCCGGACACGAGGTGAAACCCGTATTCCAGCAGCCGTTCGGCCAGCCGTTTGGCGTTTTTGACGATTTGCCGCGCATACTCCTGAAACGAAGGCAGCGCCGCCTCTTTCAGGGCCACCGCCACGGCGGAAATGGTATGCATGTGCGGTCCGCCCTGCAGACCGGGAAAAACCGACTTGTTCACCGCCGCCGCATGCTGCTGTTTGAACAGAATCATCCCGCCGCGGGGACCCCGAAGCGTCTTGTGCGTCGTGGTCGTCACCACATCCGCATACGGAATCGGGCTCATATGAACTCCGCTGGCCACCAGCCCGGCAATATGGGCCATGTCGCAGATATGATAGGCCCCGACTGCCTTCGCAATCCGGTCAAACTGAGCAAAATCAATCTGACGCGGATACGCACTCGAACCGGAAATCAAAATCTTCGGACGATGCTCCTTAGCCAGTTGTTCAATTCGGTCATAATCCAGCTGGCCGGTCGCCGGATCCAGTTCGTACTGAACCGACTTGAAAAATCTGCCCGTATAGCTGACCTTCCAGCCGTGCGTCAGATGCCCGCCGTGCGGCAAAGCCAGCCCCATAATCGTATCACCCGGCTCCGCCAGCGCCCCGTAGGCTGCCAGATTCGCCTCCGAGCCGGAGTGCGGCTGGACATTGGCCCCTTCGGCCCCGAACAGCTCCATCGCCCGCTGACAGGCCAGCATCTCAATCTGGTCTGTAAACTGCTGACCTTCATAATACCGCTTAGTCGGATACCCCTCTGAATATTTATTGGTCAGACAGCTGCCGGTGGCCTCTCGAACCGCCCTCGATACATAATTTTCCGAAGGAATCAGCCGAATCGAGCCGGCCTGCCGGGCCTCTTCCCCGCAAATCAGCTCGTAAATCTGACGATCTGTTCGTTCCAACGATGAATTCATTCTCGAACTCCCTATGATATGTCCCATGCTTAAGAAACAGACCTTATACCACATCCGAAACCCCTCTACAAGCCGGAACTTCTTGACAAAATATCCCCCCGACGGCTACCATACAAAAAAAAACAGAAAATCGATAGACTCAATCGGGAGAATGTCCATCGAGCCGCAGGAAGACCAGTTTGAGCGCAACCTCGAAAAGGCACGGGCTTTCTTCAACCGGGCGGAAGAGGTGGCCAGCGCCGACAACTTCGATTACGCCATCGACCTCTATCTGGAGGGGCTTCGGCTCTGTCCGGATGCCCTGGAGGATGGGCACGCCCCCCTGCGGCGCCTGGCACTGATCCGTCAAGCAAAAGGCGGAAAAAAACCGTCTATATTCGAAAAGGCCAAACGGCTGGCACCTAAAAAGACCCCGCTGGAACAAATGCTCAACGCCGAGTACCTCTTGGCCAAAGACCCAGACTGCCTTGACTATGCAGAAGATTTGCTAAGAGCTTGTGTGGCCGGAGGTTATCATCGAACTGCGGAGTGGATAGCCCAGCTGATTTTCGACGCCAACCGGGCCAGCAGCAAACCCTCTTTGGCGACTTATCTTCTCCTGAAAGACTCTTACACCCAAATGGGGCTTTACACCAAGGCCGTCGCCGCCTGCCAGCACGCCCTCGAACTGAAACCCAACGACGATGCCCTTCGTGACGAATTCCGGGACTTGTGCGCCCGAATGACTATGGAAGAAGGCAAATACGGAAAAGCAACAGACTTCCGCAGCTCGATTAAAAACAAGGAACTTCAGGACCGGCTCCACAGTCAGGAACAGGCCGTCAAAAGTGCAGAATACAAACAAAAAGCTGTCCTCGAGGCCCGAAAACTGGTCAAACAGGAACCGAGCGTCACTAATATTCTCCAGCTTGCCCAAAGTCTGGCCGATTTGGATACAGAAGAAAGCTGGGCCGAAGTGGTCAGTCTTCTTCAGAACAGCTACGAAAAAACCCGCGATTTCACATTCAAAAGAAGACTCGGGGAACTTCAAATCCGGCGTCTAAAGGACCAAATCAGACAGCTTCACCGCCAACTGCAGGAAAAACCGGACGATGAAGGCCTCAAAAGCCGTTTTCAAGCCCTTGCGGCACTTCTGGACAAAACCGAACTGGAACATTATAAAGAATGCCAGGAAAACTACCCGACCGATTATCAGGTCAAATACGAATACGGCCGATGCCTTTTGAAAAATCACCGCTACGATGAGGCCATCCCCCTCTTTCAGGAGGCCCAGCAAAATCCCCGTCTGCGTCCGGCCGCTCTGGATAAAGCCGGGCTCTGCTTTCTTCTGAAAGGCTGGTTTGAAGACGCGATTGACCTCTTTCAAGAGGCCCTCCAGCAGTGCCCGCCGCACGAAACCGCCCTCGCAAAAGACATAAGATACAATCTAGCAAGGGCTTATGAAGCTGCCGGCCAAACCGACAAAGCCCTCGAAATCTACCGGAAACTGGCCCAGACCGATTACGGCTTTAAAGATGTCAGCCAGCGTATTGACAAACTGCGTTCCAAAGGCCATAATGACTGATTCTTTAGAGCTGGTCTGAAGGCAGGCCGGTTGAATAGTGAAACAGATTTCAGGAGACAAACGTGGCACATTCGTTATCTGCCAAAAAGCGGGTTCGTCAAAACGAAAAACGGCGGGCCATCAATCGGGCTCGCAAAAGCGCTATTAAAACACAGACCAAGAAGTTTCTGGCGGCCTTAACAGCCGGGAATGCTGAAACTGCTCAACAGGAATTTAAAACGCTGGTGCGCAAATTGGACAAGGTAGCTTCCACCAGCACGATGCATAAAAATACGGCGGCCCGCATCAAGTCGCGTATGGCCCGACGGCTTAATCAGATGCAGGTCAAAGCCGGCTGAACGGCTCGGCACAAATACCCTGCTCTGACGGAAACCCAGAGGCCGTCCGCTGCGACGGCCTTTTTTATCGCAGGCGGCGGAGCTCCGGCTGCCGGGAGAAAACGTATGGCGCATCTGTTTATCAAAGACATCCAGCCCAATCAGCAAATCAACGACATCTACCTGGTCAGCCAGCCTATCCTCCGCAACACCACACGCGGCGATCTCTATATCGCCATGTTCCTGTCCGACAAGACCGGCAAGCTCAACAGCCGAATGTGGCAGGCCACTGAAGAAATCTATCAGCAGATTCCCCCGGAAGGATATGTGCACATCCGCGGCAAGAGTGAACTGTATCAGGGGGTCCTGCAAATCGTTATCAATGACATCCAGCCGGTGGACCCGTCAAAGGTCAACCCGGCCGACTATATACCCCGGACGGAAAAGGACGTCGCCCAGATGTACAAAGAGATGCTCGGCATCCTGGCAGCAATCGAGAATGAGCCGCTGCGGAATCTGATGTCGGCCTTTGTGAAGGATACGGAGCTGATGAAGCAGTTCTGCACAGCGCCGGCGGCAATGCAGATGCACCACAATTACCTGGGCGGACTGCTGGAGCACACGCTCAACATGCTCAAGGCCGCCAAGGCCCTCTTTCCCCTGTATCCGAAGATTCAGAAAGATTTGGTCATTGCGGCCGTCTTTCTCCACGACATCGCCAAAACACAGGAGCTGTCCTACAAGGTGAGCATCGGCTATACCGACCAGGGACAGCTTTTGGGGCACATTATTCAGGGCTGCCAGATGATTGCCCAGAAGGCCGACAAACTGGCCCAGGAGGGAAAACCCGTCCCGCAGGAGATTCTGGACAACCTGCTGCACATTGTCATCAGCCATCACGGCCTGCCGGAGTTTGGGGCGGTCAAGGTGCCCGCCACGCCGGAGGCTTTTATGGTCCACTATATCGACAACCTCGACGCCAAAATGAACCAGACGACCACGCTGATTGAAAACGACCCGGGCGAGGGAAACTGGACCTCCTACCAGAAATCTCTGGAAACCAAACTCTACCGAAACCGCGTCCTCGAAACCGAATAAATTCATTCCATTCCGCCCGACGGCAAGAGCAAAAACATCAAAGAAACCGCAGATTGAGCGGATTTTACAGATTGTTTGAACCCTTCTGACCCAGTTCAGGATTGTGATTCAGCGGCAGGGTTCCCTGACAAGAAAAGTTGCCTGCCCGACATGATTTCAATACAATGACGCCCGCTGTGTTGAAGAAAAAAGGAGAAAAGCAAATGGCTCCCCATGATAGTTGGGCCCATGTTTACGACCTTGTAAATCAGGAGAGTTTCGGAACACTGTATACAAGACTTTGCACCGACACAAATGATCTATGCCAACAGTTGTGTCAGCAAAGTCCGGCAGGAGGCGGTATTTGCAATATCCTGGACATCGGAGCCGGGACAGGAAGAACCGCGATTCCTCTCGCCCGGCAGGGCCATAGGGTAACAGCGGTTGAACCTTCTGTCCCGATGTGTGAGGAAATACACAGAAAGGCAAAAGAAAACAATGTTGAGCCGAATCTAACCATTGTTCCCAAGCCGATACAGGATTATAAGGCCAAAGAAAATGCGTATGACCTTGTTCTTTGCCTCTTTACGGTGATTGCATATATCACAACAGAAAATGACTTAACACGAACTATCCAGACCCTATCGAGAGTTCTCAAACCAGGAGGGCTCTTTCTTCTGGATATTCCCCAAATTGAGCATTTTCCGCCTCGCCAATCCTATCAAACACAGCGGCTGCAGAGGGAAGTCCTTCTTGTACAACAGCCAAACGAAGAGAATCTGTACCATTATGTAGAAAACGCCCAAATTACATTTGGGGGGAAAACCGTTCGATACGCAGATTCCTTTCTTTTACGACGCTGGGCTGATGAAGAAATAGTCAAACTGTGCATCAATAACGGGCTGATAAACCAAGAAAACCAAAATCAATTAAGAAAAAAATTTGGATGGACAGGAGCCGCTTATTATTTGTTCCGAAAAACAGGATG
>CALEDR010000005.1 GCA_937949545.1 uncultured Phycisphaerae bacterium | reverse complement strand
ATTGTTTTTACGGAGCCAAGCCCGAGCAGTGTTTTCTGTGTCCTTGGGAAATAGATTATGATTCACTGGAGCTCTATTATCAGGAGTCCATGCTGAATCGAGAGAAAATCAGACAAGCGTACGGATGTTCTTCTCACCAATGTCTTCTCGTGACTGTGGGACGTCTGGTGAAGGCCAAAGGATTTGAAACATTGATTCCGGCGGTAGGCCGACTGCGAAAGGACGGATATGATGTGCAGCTGCTGATTGCCGGAGAAGGCCCCAGGCGTTCCGAAATTGTCCGCTGCAGCAGAGAGAGCGGACAGTCTGCTGTCAGACTTTTGGGCAATCTTGATCGCAAGAAGCTTATTCAGCTTTTGACGGCGGCGGATGTTTTTGTCCTGGCGTCCACCTATGAACCCTGGGGGCTGGTTGTGAATGAGGCAGCATTATGCGGTCTGCCCCTGATTTTGTCCGATGCGGTCGGTGCGGCAGCGGATCTGCTTATTCCGGAGTGGAACGGTTTTCTTTTTCCGGCAGGCGATTCTCGGATCATTTATAAAAACATTGAAAAGCTGATTCAGGCTCCGGGTTTAAGAAGGACTATGGGACAGCGCAGTCGGGAGCGGATTCTGTGGTGGCGCACCGCCTGTTCTGCCATCGAAGGTTATCGAAAGGCTCTATCGACAATTTGTAAATGACCCAAAAAACAAAAATCTTTTTGATTGCTCATAACTGCCGGGCGGGAGGGGGACTGGTGATTGCCCGCGAGATTCTCCGTGCTCTGCTGGCTCGGGCAAAGTCCTGTGAGTTCTTCGTCGTCTATTCGAAAGGATACGGCTACGAAGACATCCTCAGGCGGGACAGCTGCCGAACCTATTGTTATCAGGACACCCACGGGCCTGCCCGCCGATGGTTTTTCGAGCAGGCTGCCCTCCCCAAAATTGTTCGTCAGGCCGCTCCGGATGTCCTGATGGGCCTGGGCAATATCAGCATTCCGCATCCTCCCTGTCCGCAGGTGCTGCTGATTCACAATGCCTACCTGTATTCCGACAGCCGCTCTGCCCCCGGCCTGAGCCTTCTCGAGCGGCTCCGCTTCCGGTCGCTTCGCCGGCAGGTCGCTTCCTGTCTGCCTGCAACGGACCGGGTGTTCGTCCAGACTCCGGTCGTCCGTCAGCGGTTCAGTGAATGGTACGGCTATCCGCCCGAACGAATCAGCGTTCTGCGAATGCCCGTGCCGGTGGAAATCAGACCGCAGCCGGATTGCCCTGAACCCGACCTGCTGAAAAACCGCCGCGGCTGGTTTTGCGTCCTGATGCTCACCCGTCATATGCCGCATCGGAATCCCGACATTCTTCTGCCGCTGTGCCGACGGCATCACGAGCAGTTGCGCCGGGAGAAAATCTGTTTTGTTACTACGGTATCCGCCGACGCCAGAAAACAGGCACATTTGTTCCTGCAGCAGGTTCGTCAGGAAGGATTTGAAGATCTGATTGTCAATGCAGGTCCCCTAAACCGCTCCCAGGTGGTTCAGTATTATACGCATTGTCATCTCCTGTGGCTGCACACGCGGATGGAAACGCTGTGCCTTCCGTTTCTAGAGGCGATGACGATGGGGGTGCCCATTTTGGCTCCGGATTATGATTTTGCCCGTTATGTCTGTTCGGATGCCGCCCAGTATTACAGCCCGGACAGCCTGGAGTCTGTTTTCGAAAACCTTCTTCGGCTTCGGCAGGATGAGGCGATTCGCCGTCGGCTGACGGACAGCGGCCGCCGGCAGCTGACGGACCGCAGCAAATTCGCAGAAAACTGGGAGCAGGTGGCGGAGGAACTGCTGGAACATTTTTCTAACCTGGCAAGAGGACAATACAGTAAGGGAGACTCAGCATGATCAATCCGAATGAAAGCGTAAAAGGCAAAACCGTTCTTGTAACCGGCGGAACGGGCTCCTTTGGAAAGGCCATGGTGGACCGGCTTCTGAAAACCGAGGTGGCCCAGATACGAATTTTCAGCCGGGATGAGTGGAAGCAGGAAATAATGCGGATTGCCTACAATGAGCCGCGGCTGTCGTTTTACATCGGGGACGTGCGGGACCGCGACAGCGTGGACAATGTGATGAAAGGCGTCGATTTGGTCTTTCACGCAGCGGCCCTCAAGCAGGTTCCCTCCTGTGAATTCTTTCCGATGCAGGCCGTCCTGACCAATATCATCGGCGGCCACAACGTGATTGAATCCGCCGTGGCGGCCGGTGTGCAGAGCGTCGTCTGTCTGAGCACGGATAAGGCGGTGTATCCCATCAATGCGATGGGCATGACCAAATCCCTGATGGAGAAAGTCGCCCAGGCCGTCGCCCGCACGCGGGCCAGCAATCATACTGTCGTCTCCTGCGTGCGATACGGCAATGTGATGTGCTCCCGCGGTTCGGTCATTCCGCTGTTTATCAGTCAAATCAAGTCCCGCAAGCCCCTGACGATTACTGTGCCGGAAATGACGCGGTTTCTGCTGCCGCTGCGCGATTCCGTGGATTTGGTTCTCTTTGCCTTTACCCACGCCGCTCCCGGAGACCTCTTTGTCAAAAAGGCGCCGGCGTGCACCATCGGCGACCTTGCTCAGGCCCTCAAAAACATCTTCCGCTCCGATGTGCCGGTTAAAATCATCGGCATTCGACACGGGGAAAAGCTCTATGAAACCCTCGTTACCAAAGAAGAACTCCAGCGGGCGGAGGATATGGGGGATTATTACCGAATCCGGCTGGATGACAGGACCCTCAATTATGCCCTCTATTTCACTCAGGGGGACCCGAAGGAAGTGTATGTAGAGGATTATCATTCTCACAACACCACCCGCCTGAACGTCAAACAGGTCGAGGAGCTGCTTTTGAGTCTGCCGGAAGTCACGGCTGAACTGGAAGGTTGGAACCCATAAGGGGTCAAAGCCATGGAGAAAGTCAAAGTCGGGATCACGGGGCTTTGCGGGTTTGTAGGGTCTCACCTGCGGGACCGCCTTTTGCGGGAAGCGTCGTTTGCTGTTTTGCCTTATGAGGATTCGTATTACGACAATCCTCCTCAGTTTATTCATTTTTGTCGGCAGGCCGATGTGATTGTTCACCTGGCGGGTGTGAACCGGGATGAACCGGAAATTGTGTATCGAAAAAACATTGAACTGATGGAAAAGCTCCTTCAGTTTGTCGACGCCGCCGGCAAAACCCCCTATATTCTCTTTTCCTCCAGTACCCAGATTGACCGTGATAACGAATACGGACGCGGAAAGAAGCGGGCGATGGAGCTGCTGGAGGAATGGGCCCATCGCCGAAAGGCCCCGGCCGTTTCGATGGTCATCCCGAATGTTTTCGGGGACGGCGGAAGACCCTTTTACAATTCCGTTGTGGCGACATTCTGCTACCAGCTGACGCACGGCCAGGAGCCGACCATTCTCAACGACGGCGTGCTGAATCTGATTTATATCAATGATCTCGTAGAGGACATTGTTTCTCTGATTCAGAACCCTCCGGCCGGGTACCGGGTGGAATATATTCGTCCGCGCGTGGAAACCAGGGTGTCCCAGGTCCTTTCCCATCTGAAAAAATTTCAGAAATTCTATTATGAAAGCGGAACGGTGCCGTCGCTGGAAAGCCCGTTTGAGCGGGATTTGTACACCACTTTCCTGACATATATGGACGATGCGGACTGGCAGCGCCGCCTGAAACGCAATACAGATGAGCGAGGCACTTTTGTAGAAGTTTTTAAAACAGAAAAAGGAGGCCAGGTCTCTTTTTCCACCACGCGGCCCGGCATCACACGAGGCAACCATTATCACATCCGAAAAAGTGAAAAATTCTGCGTTGTCAGCGGGCGGGCGTCGATTAAACTGAGGCGACTCGGTACCGATAAAGTGATTGAGTATCTTGTATCGGGCGAGGAGCCGTGCTGGATCGAGATGCCGATTTACTATACACACAATATCACGAATATTGGAGATACGGATTTAGTCACTTTGTTCTGGATTAGTGAGCCGTTTGACCCAAACGACCCGGATACTTTTTTTGAAAAGGTTTGAATGATGAAGGTCATGACCATCCTCGGCACGCGCCCGGAGATTATTCGTCTGTCCGCCGTGATGGCCCGTCTGGACCGCCACGTCGAACACAAAATTGTGCACACCGGACAGAATTATGACTATGAACTGAATGAAGTGTTCTTTCAGGACCTTCAGGTTCGAAAGCCGGATTATTTTATGAATGTGGATACCTCCTCACTGGGCCGTGTCTATGGAGGCATCCTGATTGCCGCCGAGGACATTCTCAGGAAGGAGCGGCCTGATGCCGTGCTGATTCTGGGCGATACAAACAGCTCCATTGCGGGTATTATGGCCAAGCGGCTGAAAATCCCGATTTATCATATGGAGGCGGGCAACCGCTGTTTTGACCTGAATGTGCCGGAGGAAATCAACCGCCGGATTATCGACCATATCAGCGACTTCAATCTTGTCTATACGGAGCACGCGCGGCGTCATCTGCTCAGCGAAGGACTGCCTCATCGACGGATTTATGTAACCGGCTCGCCGATGCGGGAGGTGCTGATGCTTCATCTGGACCGAATCAGGGCCTCCAAGATTCTGGAGGAACTGAAGCTGGAGAAAGGAAAGTTCTTCCTGGCCAGCATTCATCGGGAGGAAAATGTGGACCGCCGAAGCTCCCTGACACAGCTGCTGACGGCCCTCGAGCGTCTTCATCGAGAGTACGGTTTTCCCGTTATCGTGTCCACCCATCCGCGGACCCGCAATCGTCTGGAAAAATTGGGCCCAAAAGACCTCTCGGACGGCCTGCTTTTTCTGAAGCCCTTCGGGTTTCTGGATTATGTGCATCTTCAGGTGAATGCCGCCTGTGTCCTGTCCGACAGCGGAACGATTTGTGAGGAGTCTTCGATTCTGAATTTTCCGGCGGTGACGGTCCGCAATGCTATCGAACGTCCGGAGGCCATGGACACCGGCTCGATTGTCGTGACCGGCCTGAATGCGGATGTGATTCTGCAGGCGGTTCGGCTCCAGATGTCCGAGGATATCCGTTCGCGTCCGGTGTGTGTGCCCGCGGATTATCAGATTGAAAACACCTCCGAACGAGTGGTCAAGCTGATTCTCGGCACCGCCAAACTCAGCCATCTGTGGGACAATATTCAGTACAACGACCTCAGTTGAGTTCTTTGCCGACAACAATGAAGATTTTAATCGTCTCTCAGTGGTTTCAGCCGGAATCCTTTACAAAAGGAATTCCATTTGCCCATGCACTGATGGCCCGGGGCCATCAGGTTCAGGTCCTGACCGGGTATCCGAACTATCCGAGCGGAAAGGTGTTCGGCGGCTACAAAATCCGTCTCTATCAGAAGGAAGTGATGGAGGGGGTGACGGTGCACCGCGTTCCCCTGTATCCGAGTCATGACAGCTCCGGTCTGCGGCGGACGGCCAATTATCTCAGTTATGCTTTCTCTGCGGCGGCCATCGGCCCCTGGGTGACGGAGAAAGCGGATGTCATTTATGTCTATCATCCGCCGCCCACGGCCTATCTGCCCGCGTTTGTTTTGAAACTTTTCCGGAGAATTCCGGTTGTTTTGGATATTCAGGATTTCTGGCCCGATACGCTGGCGGCCACGGGTATGTTTAATCATCCGTTCGGTCTGCGGATGGTGGACCGCTATTGCCGCTTTTTCTATCATCGTGCCGACCGGATTGCCGTTCTGTCGCCGGGGTTTAAGCAGAAGCTTATTGAAAAAAACGTGCCGGCGGAAAAGATTGAAGTCATTTACAACTGGTGCGATGAGACCCAGATCGAGTCAGAGCCGCCGACGGAGGAGTTCTTAAAGGAGTTGTCTTTTCACAATCGGTTCAGCGTGCTGTTTGCCGGGAATATGGGCAAGGCCCAGGCCCTCGAATCGGTTCTTCAGGCGGCGCGGATTCTGCAGCCGCAAAATCCGAAGATTCTCTTTACCTTTATCGGCGGCGGGGTTGAGGTGGACCATCTCAAACAGACGGCCGCCCGAATGGAGCTGCGGAATGTGCAGTTCCTGCCGGCTAGACCCCGCAGCGAAATCGGACGGGTTTTGAACGCTGCCGATGTTCTGCTTGTCCATCTGAAGGAGGACCCGCTGTTTCGGATTACCATCCCGTCCAAAATTCAGGCTTATATGTATGTCGGAAAGCCCATTCTGGCGGCGGTCTCCGGCGATGCAGCGGACCTTGTTGAGCAAGCCGGAGCCGGTTTGGCCTGTCCTTCCGAAAAGCCCGAACGGCTGGCGGAGTGTGTTCTGCGGTTCGCTGAAATGTCTGCTCAGGAACGGATGCAGATGGGGCAAAGAGGCCGGGAGTTTTATCAAAAATATCTTTCTATGGAAGCGGGGGTGGAGCGGTTTGAGCGTCTGTTTGCGGAAGCGGTCAGCGCCTCCAGGGAGAAAAGGGGCCGAAAGGGAGCAGCCCGGCTATGAAGGGATTGCTGAAAAACAGGGTGTTTCAAATCATTGTTCTGGCGGCAGTAGTGCAGCTGCTGATTGTGTTTTTCAATCAGCGCCGTGATGGACGTATCATTCTGGACATTCCCGACAACCAGGGCATTGAGGAGCTCTGGACGCGAGACAGCCGTCTGATTGCCGCAGAAATGGGCCGCGGGTTTCATCTTTTTGACTGGTCCGACCTTCAGGCGGCCCGCCGGGAATTGCCGGCGGCCTTTTATCCGTCGATTCTTCTGCCGGATGAGCGGATTCTCTCCGTCAAGGATAAGCGCGGTCTGGTGCTGGAAAACTCGCCCGGCTGTACGCTCTGGATTCCTTTGACCGGCCAGCCCGCCGAAGTGCTTTTGGTTTCGGATTCCGCCTGTTCGCTTATCATTTCGGCTTGTCAATATCTCTATGACCGGAGCAGCGAATATCGTTTCCAAAAAGTCGATTTGCAGCAGGAAATCCTCCTGAATCTGGCAGAGCTTCAGGGCGGGCGCGATTTTCTGATTCGGCGGCTTTGTTTGTCCGATGCACTGGACAAACTGATTTTGGCCGGCACCCAGGACAAAAAGGCCTATTTGGCCCTGATTGAGATTCCGACCGGACGAGTTGGATGGGAAAAAATCTATCCGGAGGAAATGGAATTTTATTCCGTCTGTTTTCTGGACAATCCGCCGCTGATTTTTGCGGGCTCTCGGGATGGAGCGGTCAGTCAGATTGACGCCGCTGACGGCCGACTCATCAAGAGCCTCCCGCTGGTTCCCCTGCAGGCCGGACAAACCAAACTGCGGACGATTCAGCGGGTGGTGCTCAGCCCCGACCGGAAAACTCTGGCGGCCTCGTGCGACCCGTCGTTTTACCTGATTGATGTCCAGACATGGCAGCTTCGGCGGAAAGTGGATGTCTCGCACAAAATTATCAGCGGAGTGGCTTTTTCGCCGGACGGCCGGTATATCGCCACATCGGATATTCGCGGCAGCGGCATTATCGAGATTTTTGATTTGTCGAAATAGAAGCAGGGACTTTTTTAGGGAACAAACGTGGAACGAACCATTCAAACGGTCGCTGTGCTCGGGGCCAGCGGCACCGTCGGCTCGCTGACGGGCGGATTTCTGGCCCAGAACGGGTTGCGGGTGTATTTTCTGAGCCGTACTCAAGAGGGCTCTCGGAAAGGCCTCGAAAAGGCGATTGCTCAGGCCCGCTCGGAAGTCATCACAGAAAATATTATTTGCGGGGATTATGACTCCATGCTTTCGGAGGCCGTCTCCAGAGCGGACTGGATTCTCGAGAGTGTGGCGGAGGACCTGTCCGTCAAGCAGGCGATGTACGAACGGCTGGAACCGCTGCGCCGACCGGGTACCATTGTCAGCTCCGTCACCAGCAGTCTGGTGCTCGAGGACCTGCCCAAGGGCCGCTCGGAGGATTTTCAAAAGCATTTTCTTTCGACCCACTTCTATAATCCGCCGGGAAAGATGTCTGCCTGTGAAATCTGCGGCCACTCCAAAACCGACCCGGCTCTGGTGGAGTTTATGGCGGACTTTCTGCATCGCCGGCTGCGCCGCACGGTGATTCCCGTTCGGCCGACCGCCGGGTTTGCCGGCAACCGCATTGCTTTCCTGCTGTTTGCCCGGATTACGGAACTGGCTGCCGAGTACGGGGTAGAGATGATGGATTATCTGATCGGTCCCTATACCGGACGGGTGATGGCCCCGCTGGCGACGATTGACCTGGTCGGCCTGGACATTCATAAGGCTATTATCCAGAGTCTTCAGACCCATACCCGTGATGCCATGCATTTCAAACTGGTGCTTCCGGACTATCTGGAAAAGATGATTGAACAGGGACGGTTGGGCCGAAAGACGCGGGACAAGGGCGGTTTTTACAAGCGTCTTGAAAGCGGCCAGTACGAGTATATCGACCCGAAGAGTCTGGTCTATATCCCGGCTTTCCAGCCGCACGTCCGCTTTGTCGAGGAGGCCAAGCAGCTGATTCATATCGGACGCTATCGAGATGCTTTTGAGCGTATTCGAGACGCCAAAGGAACGGAGGCGGACATTGTTCAGGAGATTCTGACGACCTATATTGCCTATTCCTATATGCTCGTCGGGGAAGTTACGGAGCAAAAGCACGGCATCGAGGGCATTGACCGGGTGATGATGACCGGCTTTAACTGGGCCTCTCCGAGTCTGCTGGTTTATATGCTCGGCGGCAAAAACCAAGCGGCTGAACTGCTGGCCTCCAAAGGTTTGCAGGTGCCTGCTTCGTTGCTGGAGGATACGGTTTGTGAACGGTATCCCTTCAATGCCGGACGCTATTTTCCTGCCAAATAAACTGGGAGAAAGCTCATGAGGAAGAAATCTGTTTACCTTCTGGGCGGTTATCAGACCGATTTTGCCCGCAACTGGGCACGCGAGAATAAACATATCAGCGCGATGATGCGGGAGGCCTACGAGGGCTCGCTGGCCGTAACCCGCATTGAGCCGCGGGATATTCAGGCGGCCTTTATCGGCAACTTCGCCGCTGAATTGTACTGTATGCAGGGGCATTTAGGGGCCTTCTTTGTCGATTTTGACCCAGCCTTCCGCGGCCTGCCGACCTGCCGGTTTGAAGGGGCCTGTGCTTCCAGCGCTCTGGCGGCCCTGTCGGCGATGGCTCACATCCAGGCCGGACTTTATGACTGCATCGCCGTTGTCGGAGTCGAGCAGATGAAGACCGTTTCGCCGGCCAAGGGGGGCGACTATCTGGGGACGGCAGCCTGGTACGAGCGGGAATCGGCCGGCATTGAGTTTCCCTTCCCCAAACTGTTCGGCAAACTCGGCGATGTCTATGAGGCCCGCTACGGTCTGGACAATCGGTATCTGGCCCGGATTGCGGCGATTAATTATGCCAACGCCAAGCTCAATCCGAACGCCCAGACCCGCGACTGGTTTATGAATTATGACCATGCCTGCCGGAAGGGGCAGTACAATACTGCCATTGTCGGACGCATCAAGGTGACGGACTGCTCGCAGGTGACAGACGGGGCGGTCTGCATTTATCTGGCCTCGGAGAATTTTGCCGCCGAATATGCCCGCCGGCTGGGGCAGCCGCTGGAGAGGCTTCCCCGGATTTTGGGCTGGGGCCATACAACAGCCCCGATGGAGTTTGTGACCAAAGTCGCCGAGTCCGAGGGGCAGCCCTATGTCCTGCCCTGGACCCGCAAGGCGATTACCGATGCCTACCGACGGGCCGGACTGAAGGACTGCTGGGATTTGGATGCCATTGAGACGCACGACTGCTTTACGACCTCTGAGTATATGGCGATTGACCACTTTGGGCTGACAGAGCCGGGGCAGTCCTGGAAGGCGATTGAGGAGGGGGTTATAGAGATGGGCGGACGGCTGCCGATGAATCCGTCCGGCGGGCTCATCGGATGCGGCCATCCGGTCGGGGCCACCGGCGCACGCCAGCTGCTGGATGCTTACAAGCAGGTGACCGAAACCGCCGGAGACTATCAGGTGCCCGGTGCCCGCCGCGTTGCCACGCTGAATATCGGCGGCTCGGCTACGACCAACGTTGTGTTTATTATCGGACGTGATTAAAAAGAGGGTGTTATGAGTCAGACGGAACAGCCGGGTTCAGAGGTTCAGATTCTCCCGATGCGCAGGGAGCATGCACGGGAGGTGGCGCGACTTCACATCGAGGGGATTCGGATGGGGTTTATCAGCTCACTGGGCGAAAATTTTGTCACAGCGCTGTACGAAGGGCTCTGCGAAAGTCCGGAAAGCTTCGGCTATGTGGCTGTCAAGGACGGCAAAGTCATCGGCTTCGCCTCCTTTACCACCAATCTGAACAAACTGTATTGGACGGTCATTCGGAAAAAGGGGATTCAGTTTCTGTCCATTCTGGTCCGGGAGCATTTTACCTGGACAGTGATTCGAAAAGTTCTGGAGACGCTGATTTACCCCCAACGCATCGAAAGACACAAAATTCCGAGGGCGGAGTTCTTATCCATGGCCGTGGCTCCGGAAGCACGCGGGCACGGACTGGCAACCCGATTTGTCCAGATGGGATTTGAGGAATGCCGGCGAAGGGGGGTTCGGGAACTGAAAATTCTGGCGGCGGAGGCCATCGGTCCCATCAACAAAATGTATGAGAAATTCGGCTTTCCCCGCGTGGCCCAGATTCAGAATCACGGCATTGTCAGCAACGTGTATGTGGCTTCCACCCGTCATTTTGAGAAAGAAAATCCTTCTGAGGTTCGGATTCGGCCGATGCGGATGGAGGATGTCCGGCAGATAGCGGAGATTCACCGAATCTGTTTTTCCCCGACCCGTTCCCTGTTCTCCGTTTTACATCCCCGGGTAACCTGCCATCTGTATGCCCAATATGTGAAGGAAGCGTGCAGCATGGGAATGGTGCTCGAAGAAGTGAAAACAGGCCTTATCGGCGGCTATACAGCGGGCACCCTTCGGCCGGGCTTTCATAAGCGGTTCTTTTGGACCTACTTGCCGATGCTGGTCTGGTATTTGCTTATTGGATTGTGCACCAAACGGGTTGTTTGGAAAATAGTTTTTCTTTTTCTCAAAGCGAACAATCCGTTTCGGTCTCGGTCATTGCCATCGGTATCCGTAGACCCCGCTCCGGCCGGACTGGTTGCTTGCTTTCAGCCTGTTGCGCTGCATCCTGATTTTCGGGGAGGCGGACATGCCGACCGTCTGGTTTGTGCTCTGATAGAACATATGTTTGCCCTCGGCGCGGTTCGAGTCTGGGGAAAAATCGCTTTGGACAACGTGGCAAGCCAAAAATTGTTTATGGAACGGCTCGGCTGGAGGAAAATCCTCATTGAGAACTCCTGGTATTTCGTGTGGATGGATAAACAGGATTATCTGGCAAGGCAGGCCGGTGCCGGCGCCGAAACCGCTTCCGGAACCAAGACGGTTCGATTGCCCGACTATCCGCCGGCTTTTGTGACCTACGGCTGGTGCCGCTCTTCTTATACTGTGCTTTGGTCACTCGGACAAAAGGGCATACCGGTGCATGTGGGGGATGCCTCTTCCCTGGCCATGTCTCGCTTTTCCCGATATGCGAGGTCGTTTACTTGCCTTCCCGATTTCTTCGCTGAACCGCAGGCCTATATCGAAGCTCTTCTGGATGCCCTGAAGAAAACGGGAGCCAGCGTCCTGTTGCCCTGTCATGAAGATACAGGGCTGGTATCTCGATACCGCGACCGTTTTCCGGAACATATCCGAACGGCAATCCCGACGTGGGAAACATATCAACTGATGGAAGATAAGCTGAAAAGTGTGGATTATATCCGCCGCTTTAACGGCATGGCTCCGCAGTCCTATCCGATTCACAGCCGAGAACAACTGGAGGAACTGAGTCGGACCCTGTCATTTCCGCTGGTCCTGAAGGCCCGCAGCGGCAACAGTGCCAAAGGGGTGACCATCGTCCGGAATCCGCAGGAATTGCATAACAAGTTTGAAGAGTTTATTCGTCTGTTCCATCTGCCGCAGGAGCGATGGCCGTTTCTTCAGGAGTTTCTGCCCGGCCGGGCTGTCGGGATTTGCGCCCTGTACAATCAGGGACAGTGCCTGGCTTGGTTCGGCGAAGAATACCTTCGCTGCAAAGAACCCGGACGATTCGGTACCTCCACCCTTCGGCGAACCTGGGAGGATGAAACGGTGATTCAGAAGGCCTTGACTGTTTTGGATTCGCTTCGCTGGCACGGGCTGGTTCATATGGATTTAATCGAAGACAGCGAGGGGAACTTCAAAATCATCGAAATCAATCCGCGTCCGTGGGGAGCCATCGCCTTGTCGATTTTTGCGGGAGTGGATTTCCCGTGGATGTGGTATCGATTGGCGGTCGGGCATCCGGTTTGTTTCGATTCCTTTGTCAGACGGCAGATTTACTGTCGCTGGATTTTAGGCGATTGCCTGGCGCTGCTGAATCGGCTTCGTCAGAAGCGCTGGAGAGAGACGAAAGAGATTTTTCAGCGGCAGCCGGATTGTTATCATGATTCGTGGCTGCCGGGGGATCATCTTCCGTTCTTCGCACAATATCTGGACTATGCAAAAAAATTTGTTGCCTCCGGTTTTCAGGTCAATCCCACCGGCAGGCAAATGGTGCATTAAAATCGCAAGGTCTATCAACTCTTTTTGATTTTCAAGAGAACGGATGGAGATGGGACTGATTGCTTCGGCTCAGGCGGTTTGGTTTTCGCTTTCGTTTTTTACGGCTCTGGCGGCGGTCTATTTTTGCCGCCGGCTGGCCCTTCGATTCCATATTGTCGACCGGCCGGACAACACTGTCAAAACGCACGACCGGCCGATTGCCTATCTGGGCGGACTGGGCATCTGGGTCGGGTTTGCCGTCGGGATGCTTCCGCTGCTGGCGGGGGCGGAACGTTTGGCCGGTCTTGTCTGGTTTTTGGCCGCCTCCATTCTGATTTGTCTGGTCGGTCTGGCGGATGACATTCTTTCATTGTCTCCGGGCCGCAAAGTTGCCGGACAGATTGCGGCTGCTGTCCTGGCGGTCTTTTTCCTTAGTCCCACTCTGAACGAAACTTTTCCCTCGCTGTCGGCCTCGGCAGCCGCTGTCATTTCACTGGCACTGCTTGTTTTTTTTGTTCTCGGGGCCTCCAACTCCGTCAATCTGCTGGACGGCCTGGACGGCTTGTGCGGAGGGGTGACGTTTTTGATTTGCATCGGGTTTTTTCTGCTGGCGGCGATGAGCCGCTCGGCCTTCAGCCCAATCCAGGAAACGATGGCTTTGTCTCTGGCCGGTGCCGTTGCAGGTTTTTTGGTGTTTAATTATCCGCCCGCTTCGATTTTTATGGGCGATGCCGGCTCGCTTTTGATTGGGTTCCTGCTGGCCTGTCAGATGATTTTGTTCCTGCTGCAGGGCCCGGCGGCTTTTCTGGCATCTCTGTTTATTTTTGGTCTGCCGATTTTAGATACATCGGTGGCCATTCTTCGGCGGTTTTTGAACAAAAAGCCGCTCTTCGTTTCGGACCGGGGGCATATTTACGATCAGCTGGTCGATCGCGGCTTTACCAAAACGCAATCGATTTGGGCTTGTTATCTCTTGACAGCCCTGTTTTCAGCCGTTGGCCTTCTCGGTTATCGAATCGGCCTTCGCCTGGCGCTCCTTCTCTATCTCCTCACGATTTGTCTAACATTTCTGCTGATTTGGAAAAAGGGCTTTCTTAAAAAGGTGTAAGGGATTTTTTAACTTTTTCTCCTCACAAGTCCTTTTTTCCCTTGCCGGTCCCTGTGTTTTTGACTACTCTTCCGGAAGAAGATATTGTTAATAGTTGCATTCCAGAGGGGCTTTATATGAAGACAGGCAAAATCCGTTACTACACACACATCCGGCAGATTCCTTTTTTGTCAGATGAACAAAAGAAGGTTTTGGAACCTATTGTCGAGCGGTTTCCCTTCCGGGCCAATGACTACTATCTTTCCCTGATTGACTGGAATGACCCAGCCGACCCCATTCGGCGAATGATTGTACCCAGCGTCGATGAACTGGAGCCGTGGGGCCGGCCTGACCCCTCTGATGAAAGCGCCTATACGGTGATGCAGGGGGTCGAACACAAATACAACACAACGGTTCTGCTTCTGGTCAGCGAAGTCTGCGACGGCATCTGCCGCTATTGTTTTCGCAAGCGGCTTTTTGCCCGTCAAAAACAGGAAGTACTCCGCGATCTGCCGGCAGCCTTGGATTATATCCGCTCGCATCCAGAGATTACAAACGTTCTCTTGACCGGAGGGGATCCAATGGTTTTGACCACGGGCAAATTGGAACAGATTATCGCCCCGCTGCGTCAGATTCCCCACGTTCAGATTATCCGCATCGGCACCCGGATACCCGTTTTCAATCCGTTCCGAATCTTAGAGGATGGCGCCTTGACCGCGTTGATTGAACGGTATTCTCTGCCGGATAAGAAAATCTATATGATGACTCATTTCTGCCATCCGAGGGAATTGACGCCGCCGGCTCTTGAGGCCGCCCATCGTCTTCAGAGGGCCGGCGCGGTCTTGTGCAATCAGTGCCCGCTCATTCGCGGGGTTAACGATGACCCGCAAACGCTGGCTCTTCTGATGCGTCGATGTTCCTTTGCCGGGATTGTGCCGTATTATCTGTTTCAGTGCAGACCAGCCCTGGGCAATCATGCCTATACGGTGCCGATTGAGGAGGGCTATGAGATTCTGCGTCAGGCCAAATCGAAGGTCTCTGGGCTGGCCAAACGGCTTCGTTATGTGATGTCCCATTCGAGCGGCAAACTTGAAATCATCGCTAAAACGGATGAATACACATATTTTAAATATCACTGGGCTGCCAATGATGCTGACAGCAGCCGGCTTCTTGTTTGCCGCTCGAATCCGAAGGCCTGCTGGCTGGATGACTATGAAGAAGTTATTCGGGATTATCCGGTGGATCGGCCTTATCATTTGTATGGGCCGGAGTAACTAACTGCCGGCTTATTCTGCGGCAGGATGAGAAAAAGCCTTCAGGCCGGACGGATTGGGATGCCTCGTTTGGCCAGATAGTCTTTTACCTGACGAATCGAAAAGGTGCCGTAATGGAAAATTGAGGCTGCCAAGACGGCATCGGCTTTTCCCTCTTCGATCACCTCGGCCATGCTTTCGAGTGTGCCGGCTCCGCCGGAAGCAATCACCGGAATATCCACCGCTTCGGCAATCGCTTTGGTTAAGGCCACGTCATAGCCGGCTTGCGTTCCGTCGGCATCCATACTGGTCAGCAGGATTTCTCCGGCCCCGAGTTCTTGAGCCCGTATGGCCCATTGGACCGCGTCCAGGTCCGTCGGTTCGGAACCGGCTTTGACGCACACGTGCCAGCGGTTGTTCTGCCCGTGTGTTCGCCGGGCATCGATAGCCAGCACAACGCACTGACTTCCGAATCGCTGGGCGGCTTCGGAAATCAATCGCGGATTGCGTACTGCTGCCGTATTGACGGAGCATTTGTCCGCACCGCTTCGCAGCAGAAGTCCGATTTCATCGGCACTCGATATTCCGCCGCCGACTGTGAAGGGTATAAACACCCGCTCGGCTACCTTTTCCACCATCTCTACGATGGTTTTTCGGGAGCGAATCGTCGCCGTAATATCCAGAAAGACCAGCTCGTCTGCCCCTTCTTCGCTGTAGCGGGCCCCCAATTCCACGGGGTCGCCTGCATCCCGCAGATTGACAAAATTCACCCCTTTGACAACCCGGTTGTCTTTGACGTCCAGACAGGGGATGATTCGTTTGGTCAGCATACCGCCTGCTTCTCACAGAACCGTACAAAATTCTTCAAAAACTGCAGCCCGTCGGCCGCACTCTTTTCCGGATGAAACTGGCAGCCGAAGATGTTCTTTTTCTGGACGGCTGCGGGGATTTTTATCCCGTAATGTGCGGCAGCCATTTTCGTATCTGGGTCGGAAATCTCAGCGAAGTAGGAATGGGCGAATGCGAAGTGTCTTCCTGGCCGCAGTTCCTCGAGCAGTGTCATTCCTTCCGGAATCTCCACATAGTTCCATCCCATATGCGGAATTGTCAGCCCGAGGTCCTTGGGAATCGGGACGACTTTGCCGTGAATGAGTCCCAGGCACCGATGGATCCCCATTTCATACGTTTCGTCGAACAGGATTTGATAGCCGACACAGATTCCCAGCAGCGGCTTGCCCGACAGGGCCTCTTCCTGAATCACATCAGCAATTGGAGCCAAATTCTGCATGGCATATCCGCTGGCTCCTACACCTGGCAAAATTAAACCTTGGGCCCGGCGAATGTCGGCGGGTTCGCACGAAACCTCAATCGGGGCGCCGATGTACCGGAATGCATTAATCACACTCCGAACATTCCCCACACCGTAATCAATAATCACCAGCATTTCGCGAAACTGCCAAGCAGGAAAGAATGGCTTCCAAAGAGAATCCTCAGGGGCAGTCCTGAAGAGAGAATCCGACCGGAGAGGGCGGGATTCGAACCCGCGGTACCCTAAAAGGGCACACTGGTTTTCGAAACCAGCTCGATCAGCCGCTCCGACACCTCTCCCTTCAGGCACAGTTTTGCCTGAGGTTGCTTACCATATCATTTTTCGGGTCCTTTTGCAATCGGGAGTGTGGTTTTTCCGGCAAGTTATGTTTATTTAAGATTTACTGTATAGACTATGGCAGTATTTCAGGAGGTATTTGTTTTACCTTTTTTTAACAGTTGCTTCATTCCTGCCTAACAGCGTTCCCTTACAAATCCAGCGGCTTTGTCGCGGTGTGTGCCGCCGGCGGCCGTGTGTGGAGTGTGTCCAAATTGGTGTGTGTATGGAAAGCAGGAAAAGTTTCATCAAAGAAAGGAAAAGGTATGAAGAAAGTTTTTGCAAGTGTTCTGTTAGGTGGATTTCTGGCGGTCGGCATGGCCTCCGGAGCCGAAATTTTGGTAACCGACAATATTTCGGTTTCGACGACCTGGACGGCCGACAACACCTACAATCTGCAGAATCAAATTTATGTTCTTCCCGGTGCCACTCTGACGATTGAGCCGGGAACGGTGATTGCGAGTACGCCGACAGCCAATGGTGCCGGCAGTCTGGCAGTCTGCCGGGGCGGGAAAATTTATGCAGTTGGTACGGCCTTAAAGCCCATTATTTTCACCTCGAAGAACGATGATTTCAAGACTTGGCGGCCAGCCTGCAATGAGTGGGGCAATTTAACCATTATGGGACAGGCCATGATTTCTAACACGAATATCCTTAATCAGCAGTCCTGCCCCCTCGGGTCGAATGTTTCGCCGATGGAGGGGCTTGTGGAAGAGTTTCCGGGAGACACTCGGGTTCTTTACGGCGGGACCAATGATAATGACGACAGCGGTTCGCTGATGTATGTTTCGATTCGGTACGGCGGCCGTGTGGTTGGTCTGGCCAATGAGTTGAACGGTCTTTCGCTGGGCGGTGTTGGACGGGAAACGGATATTGCCTACCTCGAGATTATGAACAACGTGGATGACGGAATCGAAATTTGGGGTGGTACTGTCAACCTGAAGTATGTGAGCATCTGGAATGTTGGCGATGACTCGTTCGATTTGGATCAGGGCTGGAGAGGCAAAGCCCAGTTCGGTTTGATTGTTCAGGGGTACAGTGCGGATGCTCCTCAGGGCTCCGGTGTGAGCGATCATTGTTTTGAAATGGATGGTGCCGAGAACTCGGATGCTCAGCCGGTTACGACAGCCAATCTATACAACTTTACGGCTATTGGGCAACCTTTGGCCGGTCGTGCGGGAACGGCTTGGAGAGGGAACGCCCGCGTGCAGTTCCACAACAGCATCTTTATGGATCTGGGGACCAACCTGGTTCGGTTCGACAATGCCAGCGACAACGACAACGGTTATGCTTACAATGGAACGCTTACTTGGGCGGAAACCTGGACGACTGCTTACAGTGAGGCCTGGAATAAGTCGAACCCGAAGACCGGCGGACATCCGAATGTCAGCTGTGCTTCTGCGGCGGACCTGCAGAATATGTATCAGGCCCAGACGTCGGGCAATTTGGCTGAAATCAACTACTGTGTGTTCTTCCGCAATCAGAATGCCAGTGCCTATTCGAACAGCAACGGCTACAATTACGTATCTGGTCTGTCCGGCAGCAACTGTGTGAACAATATTTTTGCCTCTGTGATGCCGATTCGGGCTTTGGTCCGCGGGGCGAACGTGTCTGCCGGCGGCAAGACGATCCAGCCGGTGGTGTATCTGGATCCGCGGGCTGCTAACGATGCCCTGACAGCGGGTTTGACGGCTCCGGCGGATGGATTTTTCACTCCGGTCAGCTATCGTGGAGCTTTCAATGCGTATGACAACTGGCTGGTCGGCTGGACAGCGGCTTATCAGTATGGTCTGACTGGTCTGAAGGGCGATGTGACCGGTGATGAACAGGTGAATCTGGATGATATTTCGGTTCTCAGCGAGAACTGGCTCCTGAGTCTATAAACGAACTTCGCACCAGACTGGAAGTTCAAGGAAAGGGGATGGCAGAAGACGGCTTCTGCCATCCCTTTTTTATGCCTTCATTCTGGGGTCTAACGGAAACCTAATCGATTCCAAATATACTGTACATAAAACCCGTATAAAGTCCCCGCAGAAATCGGAATCGACGCGGACAAGCCGAATGCTTGTCAGAAAAGGAATTATATGAAAAGCGTTCTCTGTTTTTTTGCAGTGTCTGTCTGTGCTGTTTGTGCCTTTTGTGAAGCAGCAAAACTTGAGGGTCAACCCGAGCTGGCGGTACGGGAAACCCGGTCGGATGATTTTGAGGAACTTCCGCTGGAACCCTATCGGCTTGAACTGCTGGATTTGGCATTTGAGAGCGTTTCGAGGATGCCATCCAAGCCGCATCTGAAGGACCGAAGCCGCACGCAGGCCATGGTGGCGGAAACGGCATTGAAACTGGATCAGCCCGCCCGTGCCCTTCGGTATCTTCAAAAGATTGAGAACTGGAGACGAGGGGCCTGTCTGGCCGATCTGGCTGTGTATGCCGCTGGTCATCAGCGGGCTGATCTGGCAGAGAAGTATCTCCGGCAAGCCCAGGAGATGGCCGAAAAAGGCCTGCCGAATGCTCCGCAAGAGACAGCTCAGGAATGGCGGCAGGATCTGATCAAGTCCAAAATTGCACAGGCTTATGCTCTTTTGGGGCGGCTGGAGGTGGCTCTGAAGACCCAGGCAGGGCTGGAACCGTCTCAGAGAGGGCGCATGGTTCTTTCTGATTGTCAGCTTCAGCAGACGGAACTCTTTGAGAAAGAATTTCAGCGTCTGGAATCGGAGCTGAAGCAAAATCATACAGAAGTGCGCCATAATGTTCTTCTCTCGTATGCGCAAATGTATGAAGTACTCTATGATCAGAAAGAGCCGCGGGTTCGGCTGGAGAAGATGATTAAAGAGTCCTGGTCTCCGCTGCCCGCTTTTCAGCGGGTCCAGCTGCTGACGCGTCTTACGCAGGCTGCCTTAGCCCATAACGATTCTGCCAAAGCGGTCGAACTGCTGGAAGAAGCCCGGCTGCTGATGGAAAGGTATCAATGGCCGGATGAAACTCAGTTTTCGCTGGGTGCTCCGCTGATTGCCCTGCGTTATCGGGCCGGACAGTCTGAAGAAGCCCAAAAAGAGGTTCAAGACCTTCTGAAGACTTATGAAGTGAAGAGGTCATCTCTTTTCAACATTTATCGGGCCGGTGCACTGCGTCCCCTGGCGGAGGCCTATGCCGGAATGGGCGACAAGACCTCGGCTTTGGCTCTTTACAAAAGAGCCGTCCAGGAGGGGGCAGAAAATCCCAATTCTCGACCTCGGGCGGAGGATTTGGCGGCGACCTGCTGTTCGATGGCCCTGCATTCGATTGAACCGGATGAAGAACTGTGGGAGCGGATGCGTCAGATTCAGGGTGGATTGGGGCAACCATGGTAAAACAAACGGTTAGCGGGGTTTTTATCTGGCTGCTACTGGGGGCTTTTGGTTTTTCGGCTCGGGCTGCTGAGGGAATTGGAAGCATACGCGGAAGTGTCTATGATGGCGATTTTGGGATGCCCCTTGGGGAGGTCTCGATCGTCATTCCAGAGCTCAATCTTACCGTTCAAACCAATTCAGAAGGGTTGTTTGTGTTTCCGGAAGCGGCTCCTGGAACCTATACTCTGATTTTTTCTAAAAGCGGCTATACCCGACAGGTTCGTTCCGATGTGCTGGTCCAGGCTGGTCAGATGACGGAACTGAATGTTTCGCTGGCCGGCGATTTTACGGATATTGAAGAGTTTGTCGTCGAAGACTTGCAGATGGGAGCCGGTACGGAAGCGGCGCTGCTGGACCTGCGGATGGAAAGTCCGGCGCTGATGGATTCCATCAGTGCCGATTTAATGAGCCGGGCGGGCGCCTCCGACGCCGCCAGCGCCCTGCGGCTGGTGGCAGGGGCAACCATTCAGGACGGAAAATACGCCGTCATTCGCGGTCTTCCCGACCGATATGTCAATTCCCAGATGAACGGTGTGCGTCTGCCCACAGCCGACGCCGACAAACGAGCCGTCCAGCTGGACCAGTTCCCCGCCGCCGCCATCGAAAACATTCAGGTCAGCAAAACCTTTACCCCTGACCAGCAGGGCGACGCCTCCGGCGGGGCGGTCAATATTATTCTGAAAGGGGTGCCGAACGAACGAACCCTGAAGGCGGATTATTCAGCCAGCTGGGATTATCCTTCCGCCGGAAGCCGTTTTCTCGGGTATCGAGGCGGCGGCGTCAACCGATGGGGCAAAGACGAAGGAGAACGGGATATTCAGTTCGACCGACTGGGTATGAACTGGAATGGTGCTGTCGGAGTCAGTCCTGAGGAGCAGCCGCGCGACTATAAGTGGTCTCTGTCCGGCGGGGATAAGTTTGACCTGGCCGACGGAACGCGACTCGGCGGATTCGGCAGCTTCTTTTATGAAAAGGACAGCTCCTATAAAGAGGGACGGGATGATGCCTATTGGGTCCGCAGTCCCGGTCAGCCAATGACGCCGCGTCAGTCGCAAATTGAAGGATGGGATGCTTTTAAAACCTCGCTCTGGGACATTCGGGAGAGCACCCAATCTGTTCAGTGGGGCACCTTGGGGACTGCCGGCATCGAGCTGGAAGACCACCGGTTTTCCATTCTGTATCTTTATACACGTCTGGCGGAAGATACCGCCATGCTGGCCGAAAATACACGGGGCAAGAAAAATTTGCATCGATACTGGCCGACCTTTTTCGGACCTGAGTTTGACAATTATGACCCGTATAACCCGGACCACCCCGGCAACGCCGAAACGCCGGATGCTTCCCCGTATCTGCGTTCGGAAACGCTCGAATATACCGAACGGACCACCCGCACTCTCCAGTTCAGCGGACGCCATACGCTGTTTGATTTGGACCTGAGTCTGGGCCGCTGGCTGCGGACTCTGCCGCCGGAGGTGGACTGGAAAATCGCCTACAGTTCCGCCGGGATGGTTCAGCCTGACAAGCGGATGTTCGGCACCAAATGGTATCCGCTGATTGAAGGCGGACAGGTGGTCGGCCGGCACCAGCCCTTCAAGCCCTCCGCCAATTTTACGATGGGCTATCTCCAGAGAGTCTGGAAAGAAATTACGGAAGACAGCGAGCAATATCAGATCAATCTGAAACTTCCGTTTGAACAGTGGGGCGGTCAGGAAGGGTATCTGAAATTCGGGTTTTTTGAAGACACTGTGACTCGGCAATACAATCAGGAGTCTTTTGCCAATTTTGCAGATAACCAGATGGGTCCCAAAAGGCCGTGGGAGTTTTATTGGAGCAGCACATTTCCGACCGAAAATCACCCCATTACGGCCGGTCAGGTCGATGTAGACTATAAAGGTCTGCAAAAAATTTCCGCCTGGTATTATATGATGGATATGCCCCTGACCTCCCAGTTTAACCTGATTGGAGGCAGTCGGGTCGAAAAAACCACCCTCGATATTGTCAATCAGCCCGAATCCCAGGTTTTCTGGTATCCCAAAGGTTCGTACACCGCCGTAAAACTCAATCCCGGCGATGCGGATGTCTCGACGCAGCAGACCGATGTTCTGCCCTCGATCGGATTTCAGTATCGTCCGTGGGACCCGATTACGCTTCGCGGCTCCTACAGTGAAACCATCGCCCGCCAGACCCTGAAAGAATTGACCCCGATTATGCAAAGCGAGTACCTGGGCGGCGATGTCTTTATCGGAAATCCGGATTTGCAGACCAGCTCTCTGAAAAACTATGACCTGCGGCTGGATTATACCCCGTATGCGGGCAGTCTCGTTTCCGTCTCCTGGTTCCATAAAAAGGTCAAGGACCCCATCGAGTATGTTCAGCGGGTCACCGCCTCCTTTGATTACACGACCGCTGTCAATTACCCCGAAGGTCAAATGAGCGGGTATGAACTGGAGGTTCGTCAGGACCTGGCCCGTTTTTGGGAAAGCATGAACGGCCTTTCCGTCGGCGGCAACGCCACGCTGATCAATTCCGAGGTGACCCTTCCGCCCGATGAGGCTGAGCGGTTCAATCATCCCAATGTTCGTGCGCCGATGACCAAGCGGGATATGACCAATGCCCCGGCCTATCTTTACAACATTTACATGACTTACGATGTGCCCGAAGTCAAAACGCAGCTGGCCCTGTTTTATACGGTGCGCGGCGATACGCTCGTGGCCGGAGCCAGCCCGGGTGCCGGCCAGACCCGCGTGCTGATTCCCAGTCTCTACGAAACCGAGTACGGCACGCTCAACTTCAGTCTGACCCAGCCCCTCGGGTCTATCTGGAAACTGAAGTTTCAGGCCAAGAACCTGCTCGATCCGGAAATCAAAACCGTGTACCGCTCCAAATATATCGGAGACGATGTAACCAAAAGCACGTACCGGAAGGGAATGGAGTTTTCCCTTAGTCTGAGCGCATCTTTTTAGGACGCAGCAGAGCCGCAAACTTACCGGAAGCAAACAGGATTTTAATAAATCCCTAACAGGTTAAGAGTAGAGTCCTCTTGTTCCAGGTAAGCAAAAAGAAACTGAAAACGATTCAGGAAGGATGTTCGTAAATGAACAGAAGTCTTTCAGAAAAAGCAGATTGCGGAAAACGGCATCCGGCGTTTGGGCCGTCCGGTATCCGTCGATGGCTGCTCGGGCTGGTTGCTGTCGGCCTTTTTTTCTCCGCGGCCCGGGCCTCGGAACCCGCCGAGACGCTCGAAACCATCCGCTCCGCCACAGAAAAATGGGTGGAAACCCAGCGGATTCTGTCGAAAGAAAAGCGGGATTTCGCTTTGGCCAAGGAACTCCTGGCCGAACGGATAGCCCTGCTGGAGCGGGAGATAGAATCGGTTGAAAATAAAATCCGCGAAGCGGACGCCAGCATTGCCGAAGCGGACCGCAAACGCGATGAAATGCTCGAGGAAAAAGAGCGGCTGCTGGATGCCTCCTCTGTGCTGAAAAAACTCGTCAGCCGGATGGAAGAGCGGGTTTGCACCCTGTTGGAGCGTTTGCCCGAGCCGCTTCGTCAGCACGTCAAGCCTCTTAGTCAGCGAATCGCCGGGAAAGCGGATTCTTCTCGCCAGTCCCTGTCCGAGCGGTTCCAGAATGTGGTGGGGATTCTCAATGAGGTGGATAAGTTTCATAAGGAAATTACGGCCGTCAGTGAAATCCGCACGCTTCCGGACGGCACCTCGCAGGAGGTTGCCGCTGTTTATGTCGGCATCAGCTGCGGGTATTTCAGCAATCCGGCCCAGACCGCAGGCGGTTTTGGGTTCCCGGATGAGAGCCGGTGGAACTGGACCGTGAAACCGGAGATTGCCGGCTCCGTCAGCGATTTGATTGCCATCTTGAAAAACGAGAAAACCGCTTCTTATGTTCTTCTGCCTCTAACCATTCAGTAAACAAGGAATCAGCATGACACAATCTTTTCGAACAATCATTCTGCATAGAAGTCTGGCCGCAATTGTCTTGACTTTGGGTCTTGTTTCCATCGGATACGGTCAGAGCCAGACGGCGGATGTCAATGCCTCCGTTCAGAAAATTCAGCAGAAACTCGATGACAGCCTGGCCGAACTGGCCGCCTTCCGGCAGCAGACGGCCGAGGAACTGCTGCCTTTGAACCGGCGAATCAATGAGCTGGAAAACCGGCTGCTCGAAGTCCGCCGGCAGTACCAGCAGACCTCCCGGCTGCTCGACGGGCGTACGCTGGACCTGAGCACCCTCCGCAATGAAATCAAGGCCCGTCAGGAGGAGGCATCTTATTTGTCCGGCCTGTTGGGAGAATACATCCGCAATTTTGAATCCCGCCTTCATATCGCCGAACTTCAGCGGTATCGGGCGGTGCTCGAGGAGGCCAAACTGGCGGCGGAAAACCGAACCCTCAGTGCAATGGAAATCTATGAGGCACAGGGCCGCCTGCTCCTGACGGCTCTGGACCGTCTGGAAGAAGCCCTCGGCGGGAGCCGCTTTGAGGGTACCGCTGTGGATTCCACGGGTCTGGTGCAGAAAGGGACATTTGTTCTGCTGGGGCCGATTGCCCTGTTCCGCTCTCAGGACGGACGGGTTGTCGGCACCGTTGAACAGCAGATCGGCTCTCTTGAACCGACCGTGATGCCTTTTGAAAACCCGCAGACAGCCCAGGCTGCCGCCGAGCTGATTGAGACATCCCGGGGGCTCTTTCCGCTGGACCCGACCCTCGGCAGCGCCCGGAAAATTGAACAGACTCGTGAAACCCTTCTGGAGCATATTCAGAAAGGCGGCCCCGTGATGATCCCGATTTTCGCCCTGGCGGGCGCGGCGTTTCTGGTGGCCCTGTTTAAGTGGCTCAGCATGCTTTGGATTCGAATGCCTTCCTCCAAAAAAATCAGCGCCTTTCTCAAGGCGGTTTCCAAAATGGATTCCGCCGAGGCGAAGGAAAAAGCCCGCATTATCCGGGGCCCGATTGGACAGATGCTCCGGGTCGGCGCAGAGCACATGAACGAGCCGCGGGAACTTGTGGAGGAGATTCTGTATGAGAAAATCCTGGCGGTTCGTCTGAAACTGGAGCGGTTCCTGCCCTTTATTGCCGTCAGCGCCGCCTGCGCACCGCTGCTGGGGCTTCTCGGGACGGTTACCGGCATCATCAACACCTTTAAACTGATTACCGTGTTTGGCTCCGGAGATGTCAAAACACTCTCTGGCGGCATTTCGGAGGCCCTGATTACAACCGAATTCGGTCTGATTGTGGCCATTCCCTCCCTGCTGATTCACGCTTTTCTTTCCCGAAAATCCAAGGGCATTCTCAATCAGATGGAAAAGACGGCCTTTGCGTTTCTCAACGAGCTGGCCAAAGCCGCTGCCCATGCCCCATCGGTCTCGTCGGCTCCGGCCGCTGCCGAACCGGTGCAGGAAAAGCCGGCCGTCCAGCTGTCTGTACAGATTCCGCCGTTTGTACAGGCGGAACCGAAGACCCCAATCGCCGAAATCCTTGTGCAGATTCTGGCCCTCGAAAACGGAGATTCTCTCGATCGGATTTTTGTCGTGGACAAGGCGGGCAAATACCTGGGCTCCGTGCGGGTTCAGGAGCTGCTGGCCCGGCCTGCCAATACGCCTCTGGAGCATCTGCTTGACCGCAAAGACTCCTTTATCCGAATTGATGCGCATCCCCGACAGGTTCAGAAGGCCTTCGAGCAGCACAAAGACACGCATCTGCCGATTTTGGATCATCAGGACCGTCTGGTCGGCCAGATGAGCCGAAATGCGTCGAGTCGTCAGGAGGTCCAGTGAGCGAGCTGAATCTTCCAATTCAGTTTTCCGAGATGCTTCGGCTTCTGCCCGAATCGGTGCAGAGGTTTCTGGAGGAGGCCTGGAGCATCTGGCTGTCCGGCGGGTGGGCTATGACGGCCATCGCCGCCGTCGGCATTGTGATGTTCGGGCTGGGGGTTCATCTGTGGCTCCGGTTTGCGGAAAAAGGATTTACCCGAATCCGCGAAAAAACCTGGCGGCAGTGGCTCGAACAGCCCCATCTTCGCAAAGGAACCGTCGGACGAATCCTGAATGAGGTATCTGGTTTTTCCACGCTTAAAGACTGTGTGCTGTTCTTTGAAGAGCTCAAAACCGCCGAGCTGGGACCGTTTGAAAGAGACCTGCGGGTGATGAAAATCTGCGTCGGACTGGCGCCCCTGCTCGGTCTGCTGGGAACCGTCACCGGCATGCTGGCCACGTTTTCGGCATTGGCGACTGGCAGCGGCGGGGAAAAAACGATGGCGATGGTCGCCGGCGGTGTTTCCGAGGCCCTTATCACGACGGAAACCGGCCTGATTATTGCTTTGCCGGGTCTGTTTTTTCACTATCAGCTGGTTCGAAAACAGAACCGATACAAGGCTTTTCTGGCTCATTTGGAAACCGTCTGCATCCAGTATCTTTATAAACAAATCCGCCGGTCCAAAGGAGACAACTGATGGGACGTTTTCGTTCAATCGCATCCGATGACAATCAAGATGTCGGGATTGACATTTCCCCGCTGATGGACTGCGTCTTTATTCTGCTGATTTTTTTCATTGTGACGACGACGTTTGTAGAGGAGACCGGAATCGAAGTGGACAAACCGCAGGCGGCCTCCTCCGTGCGTCTGGAGAAAAACAGCATCCTGATCGCCCTGACCGACAAGGGGCAGGTGGTGTATGGGGGACGCGAGATCGGCTTTAGCGGCATCCAGCCCCTTGTCAAGCGAATGCTGCAGAAAGAACAGGTGCCCGTCATTATTCAGGCCGATCAGGGGGCTCCCTCCGGCCAGCTGGTTCGGGTTATTGATGAGGCCAAACTGGCCGGGGCGGTCAAAGTGAGCGTAGCGTCTCGACAAGGCGGCCCGTAGAGGAGTTGGATTTGCGGCATATGCGTGCACTGTTTCGCTGGTTCTGGAGACTGTTTCATCGTCTGGCGGTTCTGCTGGGCGGCATCGGGATGACCCTGCTGTTTTTCCTGATTCTGCCGCTGATGCAGACCCTGGCCAAGCCGCCCGCGGCGGATTTGATTCTGCGCCCTGTCGATACAGCCAGACTGGATGCGCCTCCGCCTCCGCCTGAAGAAAAGCCGCCGCAGGAACCGGAGCCCGAAGAAAGTCACCCCGAGCTGACCGAAGAGGCGCCGCCGCTGACGCTCGAGCAGCTGACGCTGGCGCTGAATCCAACCCTCAGCGGCAGCTGGATGGAGGGGGATTTCGCCGTTTCTCTGCAGAATGTCGCGGCGGAAACCAAAAACGCCGAGGCCCTCTTTTCCATTGCAGACCTCGACCAGAAGCCGCGTGTGATTTATCAGCCCAGTCCGCTGATGACCAAAGAGCTCCGGAAGAAAACACCGGCAACGGTATATATTATTTTTGTCGTCGATGAACAGGGGCGGGTCGAAAATCCGACCGTGCAGTCCAGCACGGACCCGATTTTCGAAAAGCCCGCTCTGAATGCCGTCAAACAGTGGAAATTTGAACCCGGCCGGCGAAACGGTCAGCCGGTGAAGTTTCGTATGCGGGTACCAATTACGTTTCCGAAAGGATAAAAAAACATGGTTTCTGTGATTCGTCGTTCTGCGGTTCTGGCTTTGATGCTTAGCGCATCTCCGTTTTGCAAATTTTTGTGCCGGGCGGAGGAACCGGCTCGGCCGCTGCCGGAGTCGTTTTTGTCCTTCTGGAATCAGCCCTCCTTCCAGCAGCGTCTGGCGGAAAGCTATCTGGCGGAAACGGACATTGAACCCCGCCTGACCGCAGAAGAACGCGAGCGGCTTCTGAAAATTCTGAACCTCATTTCGTCGGATAAGATGAATGAAGCTGCTTCAGCCATTCAAAAAGAGCTGGCCCGAAATGCCGCCGCCAGCGCTGTCTTTGATTTTACGCTGGCCAACATTTATTTTCAGCAGGAGAACCTAAATCAGGCGGCCGCCGCCTACCGGCAGGCCGTGCAGAAATTCCCCAAATTTCGGCGGGCCTGGCGCAATTTAGGCCTGATTTGCATCCGGAACAGCGATTTTGCCGGTGCCGCCGACGCTTTTACTAAAGTCATTGAGCTGGGCGGATCGGACGCCGTGACGTACGGCCTGCTCGGGTTTGCCTATGCCTCGCTGGAGGATCATCTGGCGGCCGAATCGTCCTATCGGATGGCTGTTTTGTTGGACCCGGCCACAATGGACTGGAAAATGGGGCTGGCACGAAGTCTGTTCCGGCAGGAGCGGTATCCGGAAGCCGCCGCCCTCTGTGAATCACTTCTCCGGAAGTTCCCCGACCGAGCGGATTTGTGGCTCCTTCTGGCCAACGCCTCCCTCGGAATGAACAAGCCGCTCAAAGCCGCCGAGATTTTCGAATGGCTCGACACTCTGGGCCGTTCGACTGCGGAAAGTCTGCTGCTTCTGGGCGATATTTACATCAATGAAGAACTGTATGAATCTGCTGTCAGGGCCTACACCCGAGCCCTCGAGCAGAAACTGTCTGTGCCCGCTGAACGGCTCCTTCGGGCATCCAGGGCCCTGATGACCCGCGGAGCCCTGGCGGAAAGCCGGCAGCTGCTTGAGCAGATGCAGCAGGCCTTTGAAGGACAGTTTCCCGATTCTCTGAAGGTGGAAATGCTCAAACTCCAGGCCCGCATTGCTGTGGCCGAAGGGGCCGGCAGTGAAGAGCAGGTTCGTCTGCTGGAGGAAATTATCGCCATTGACCCGCTGGACGGCGAGGCCCTTATTCTGCTCGGACAGCACTGGGGAAAAATGCAGAATACGGAAAAGGCGGTCTTTTATTTCGAACGGGCGGCGGCCATCGAGAGATACGAAGCCCAGGCCCGAATCCGGCATGCCCAGCTCCTTGTGCAGCAGGGCAAGTATGAAGAGGCCCTTCCGCTGCTTCGGCGGGCTCAGCAGATTGACCCGCGCGACAACGTCCGCGAATACCTCGAGCAGGTGGAACGGGCCGCCAAAACCCGCTGATGTCTGAAACGATGAAATTGGTCCGGTTTTGCGGAATAATATGGTTTGGGTTCGAGATGCTCTTTGGGGAGAGTCTGTGCTCCTGGGCTCAAAACGTTACAGAGCATCCTGAAATAGATGCGCTGCTTGTGCAAGCCCAGTCCGGAGATATCAGGGCCCAATATCTGCTTGGTTTTCTGTATGCAGATGGTCGTCAGGTCCCGCAAGATTGGGCTCAAGCTGCTTTCTGGTATAAAGCAGCGGCCTGCGGTGGTGATGCCGATGCACAAATTGCCTTGGCGGGTTTGTATGAAGAGGGCAAAGGAGTCTTGAAGGATTTTAACAAAGCCCTTTTCTGGTATCGACAGGCCGCCCTGCAGGCAAACGGATGGGCGCAGCTGTTCCTCAGTCTTCGGCTGGCAGACACTCAGCCCGTTTCCTCTTATCTGTGGGTGCTGCTGGCGGAGCTGAATGGGATCGATTCATCTGAGCAAAAAAAGAAATTATTGGCGGAAAGAGAAGATGACCTGCTTGTCGATGCGCAGGTCCGTCTGGGTGAGCTTGTCCGCCGACATCCGTATCTGACGGAACGCATCCCGGGGCAGGTTCGTTATGTTTCAGAAGAAGAGGGATTTTCCGTTTTGTTTCCTTCGCCTCCTGTTCAGCACCGGCCTGAGCATGACCCGAACAGTTATACCGTTTCCTATCAGGCTGCTGCAGCGGACGGCCGCACCGCTTATCATCTGACTGTCCGGCGGTTTCTGTCTGATTCGGCCGACAGTCCTTCTTTTCAGCAAAGCTTTATTCAGGATTATCTGGCTGCTCGGGCCCGTCTTTCCTCCGACGGCCGGCTTCTCCGCCGGACGACGCTGTATTTCGGACATCCAGCCGTTCTGTTTAAACACACCGCCCCGGCTGCCGAAGGCCGAAGCATTCACCAGGGCCTTCTTGTTTTTGCCGGAAGGACCTTTCTCGTTCTGACCTGCGTTTTTCCGGAAACGGCCCCGCCTCCGGATTTCCAGTCTTTTGTCAACTCTCTTGATTTTCCGCAAATCGGCTGCGGCCCGCTGCTGTGAGCGAAGCCGGCACTTGGTCCATCCATCCGCTCTCCGAGATGTCTCTTTATGAAAATTTAACTTAACCGCCGCGGCCTGCTCGCCGATGGCTTGCTCCGGAAACAATCTTTTTCAGGAGCACAAAATATGGCGGACATCACGGAATTGAGTCGCAAGACGGAAAACAGCACAAATCGGGTCGGCGGAATGCTGATAGGGGCGTTCTTATCGGTCTTTGCCGCCGGCTGCAGCGGTTCATTCGAAAAGGGATGGAATGCGTATCAGCGGAAGGAGTATGATGCGGCGGCGGAGATTTGGAGTCAATCCGCTGAATCCGGAGACCCGCGGGCTCAATTTTATCTGGGTCTGATGTACGAAGAGGGGCTCGGTGTTGAACAGGACTCCCAAAAGGCCGCTCACTGGTATGGGTTGTCCGCCGAACAGGGGTTTTCTCCTGCACAGAACAATCTCGGCCTCTGCTACTGGAATGGACAGGGAGTCGAGCGGAATCCTGACCGCGCTGCGGAACTGTTTGCGGCCGCCTCAGCGAAAGGACATTCCTGGGCCCTGCAGAATTACGGTCTGCTGTCTTTGCGGGGCGAGGGAACGGGCCAGGACCCCGCCCGGGCCTTCGGGCTGGTTCGCAGGGCGGCTCTGGATGGAAATCCGCAGGCCCAGTACACGCTGGCTATGATGTATCGGGAAGGTCTGGCCGTCAAACGGGATGTTCGAAAGGCCGCCAAATGGATGAAACAGGCCGCCAATCAGGGCTATGCACCGGCCCAGAATATGCTCGGGCTTCTGTATGAGGACGGACAAGGGGTCATTCAGTCTTATGCGCGGGCGGTCTATTGGTATGAGCAGGCCCATAAACGCAATCTGCCCGCTGCCGCCAACAATCTGGCCCGTATGTACCTGAAAGGCCGCGGTGTCAAACCGGATTCACAAAAAGCCCTCGAACTGCTTCGCCCGCTGGCTCAGGCCGGAATTCCTCAGGCCCAGGCCGGATTGGGCATCCTGTATCTGGAACAGGAGTCACCGGATTATGCCCAGGCGCTTTCATGGCTTCAGCCTGCCGCCGAGCAGGGGGTTTCCGCCGCCTGTCATGCGATGGGGCTGATGTATGCCGGCGGCCAGGGGGTTCCGCAGGATTATCCGCAGGCCGAAAAGTGGTATCGGATTGCCGCCGAAAAAGGATTTGCTCCTTCTCAAAACAATCTGGCCCTGATGTATTATCAGGGTTTGGGGGTTGAGCAGGATTATCAGCAGGCAGCGGCCTGGTTTCGAAAAGCTGCTCAACAAAATGCCGCCCCCGCCCAATATGCCCTCGGCTGGCTGTATTACAGGGGCTGGGGAGTCGAGCAGGATTTCAATGAGGCCGCCGAGTGGTTCCGGCGTGCGGCGGAAAACGGATTTCCCCGGGCACAGGCCGCGTTGGACAGAATGTACCTGAAAGGGCAGGCTGTACCGAAAAATTCGTCCGAAGCCCAAAAATGGCTCCAGGAGGCCCAACGGTCAGTATCTGCGCAAAAGGAGCCCGACAGCCGCGCGGGTGCTTGGGCCTATGCGAAGGCCGAATCGAGGTGATGCGGCGCTGGACTTACGAGACCCGGGTGTCCGGCTTCCGATGAGCCGTTTTGATTGCCGCAGCAATCCCTGCGGTCAGCACCAGCGTCAGAAGACCGCCTACAATCCCGGATACGCTTGTCCCGATGTCCACGGCGGGCCAGCGAGTGTTCTCGGATTCCTCCGGATGAGCGGTCTGAAAGCCGTAATCCGGCAAAATCGCTGTTTTCTCCTGAATGTGAGCCAGCGAAGAATGAATGCCTTTCTCCGGGGATTCCAGTTCTTCTTTGCCCGATACCCGTGCCGTTGACCATTCCAGCCCGTCCGGACGGGTGGAGGCAAACCAGCTGGCCGCTCCGCCCAGCACAAGGGCCGCTGTCAAAAACACCAAAGCCGTTCTGCGAATGGAGGAGCCGGGCAGAGCAGTTTGCGGCGAAAGGATGATTTGCGGTTTGTTTTGCAGGACAAACAGGACGACCGCTGCTGTGGCAAGTCCTTCGACGATGCCGATTGCCAGATGAATCGGCTGCATCGCCAGCACAAACAACCCAAACGGCAGTTCGGTGATGCCGGATAAAACCGTTTCTATCACGACGGAAAAAGCCCCCAGCTGAAGTCCGACAACCGCCGCGAGCATTGACCCCCAAAGGATGCGTTTTCGAGTCGGATTCGTTCCGGCAATCGGCTGAAAAATCAGCGGATAGGCAACAAAACAGGTCCAAAAACCCAGATTAAAGATGTTGCATCCGAGGGCCAGCAGTCCGCCGTCCGCAAAAAACAAGGCCTGAATAACCAAAATCGAGGCCATTGTCACGAACCCCGCCCAGGGTCCCAGCAGAACAGCCAGCAGCAGTCCGCCGCCCAGATGCCCGCTGGAGCCGGTACCCGGAATCGTAAAGTTGATCATCTGGGCCGCAAACACAAACGCCCCGGCCACCCCCATCAGCGGGATTTTGCTTTCCTGAAATTCCGCCCGAATTTTTCTGCAGGAATAGCCCAGCAGCCCGGCGCTGACGGCCCACATCGTCCCGCCGACCGCCGGCGACAGCAGCGCATCCGCCATATGCATAAAAAACCCTCCGGTTTTTAGAATGTAATCACAGTCCGCATACCCACTACGACGGCATTTTTCGACTCGCCCATCCCGCCCGGATTGGTCACATACTGAATCGACGGTGTGATTGTCATCCAGCCGGCGGCTTTCCAGGCGTAGTACGCCTCCAGCACACTTTCAAAATCTTCCGTAAACGGGCTGCCGGTTCGGTCGCTCAAAACCCCGTGTGCATAGCCGACACCCAGCACATCTGTATCACGTCCCTCCAAAAGCCCTTCGTACTGGATGCCGCCGCTGTAAAAATGGCTGACGGCGTTCGACCGCCCATTCGCATAGCCGTAGCGGAAAAAGGTTCCGAGCCCCTGGCTGTCGTCCGGATTCCTGCTTTCTTTGCAAAGCATCTGGTCAAAGCTCAGATAAAAGCCTGTGTCATCCCGATAGAATCGAGTTTCATCCAGATTCGCTTTTGGCTGCGGGTCGTACCATATGCCGACCCGATACGCTCCCGGCAGAGCCCCGTTGGCGGAGGAAAAAGCAGGCGTCAGCCCCGTCTCGGCCATATACACAAAGTAGTCCTCCTGATGAAACGCCGTATTCAGACCCGTTTCCCGCCTGTCCGCCTGCGCATCCGCCGCCCCAAACGAAAGATACCACAGTTCGGAAGGCGTCCACAGCACAATCGCTCCTATGCCGTAATCCGGGAACGGAATCGTCGGGTTGTTCACGAGGGCCGAATTGAGAAACTGGGTGTTTTCGTCGTTGGCATAACGGCTGCAGTCAAACGAGACCGGACAGCCGCGGCATTCAAATCCGCCGGTCATATCAATTTTTCCAAACCGTACCTGAAGCGTATCATCCCACAGACTCTGCTGATACCACAGTTCAATCAGGTTGAAGGCCTCGCGCGGAGCAAAATCCCCGTTGACGCCGAAGAGCGACTGAACAGAGGTTTCGTCAAGACCCAGCCGGGACCACGTGCCTTCAGCGTGCAGATACAGCGTGCCGCCTTTCAGACCGGCCAGCCGCTCCATATCCGTATCCAGTTCGAGGTCATAGCTGCCCGACCAGCGCCCCTGATACCGATGCGTGCTGATTCCCCCGCGGGCATTCTGCTGGTAAATGCTTGTCAGACTCAGCCCAAGCTGAATTCCTGACGGTTCCCAGAGCTCATTCAGTTTCCCGAACCCATCGGTCATGGACTCCCACTGCCAAAAACTTTCGGACGGTTCAGCAAAGGCTGCCGGAACAACCAGGAGAAAAGCACCCATGAACCCCGCAAAAAAGTTCCTCATAAAAACTCCTTTCCCGATACAGAAAAATGTTTGGATAAACTGCACCAAAACACGGCGCATAAAACTATTGAAATCGTGCTACCGAGTCAATTAAAAATTTCTTTTTTTTGCAGATGCAATACAATCTGCCGAAAACGAGTTTGGAGTGTTGAAAAATGAGTAAAATTGAACGCGTTGGAATCTCGCTGGAGCCGGAGCTGCTGGCAAAATTTGATGCCCTGATTGAAAAGCAGGGCTATCCGAACCGTTCCGAGGCCGTGCGCGACCTGATTCGGGCGCGGCTGGAGCAGGAGTATCTGGCCGACACCTCGGCGGATGCCGTAGCGGCGATTCTTTTAATTTATGACCATCATCTGACCGGCTTGACTGCTAAACTTACCCATCTTCAGCACAGCCACCTTCTCCATATTATCACCACAACCCATGTGCATCTGGACCATCACAATTGCCTGGAGGTCATTATCCTCAAAGGGAAAGTGAAGGAAATTCAGTCATTGGCCGATCGGATGACCAGTCTGAAGGGGGTCGAATTGAGCCGTGTGAATATTATGTCCGCTGTTGGGGCCTAACAGGGCCGACGGCTACATTTGTTCGGGAGTTTCTATCCCCAGAAGGTCCTGCATTCCGTGACGAATCACCCGTGCGGTCAGTTCGCACAGCAGCAGGCGGCTCGGACGCACATCCGCCGGCGCTCCCAGCACCGGACAGGCATTGTAAAACCGGCTGAACGACTGCGACAAGTCATAAAGATAGGCCGTCAGCAGATTCGGCCGGTACGAGGCCGCCGCCGATTCAATCGCCTGTTCATAGCTGATGAGCTTCTTGGCCAGTTCGATTTCCGCCGCATCCGACAGTACAACCTGCTCGATTCCCGCCCGTTCCTGCTCCACATCCACCTCTTTGTCCGCCGCTTTGCGCTCGATGGAACGAATGCGGGCGTAGGCATACTGCATATACGGAGCCGTGTTGCCGTCCATCGCCAACATCTTATCGAAGCTGAACACATAATCGGTATCGCGGTTGTTGGCGTAGTCGGCGTATTTGACTGCCCCGATTCCCACCGCCTGCGCGATGGCCGCCTTTTGTTCGGCAGGCAGAGAAGGATTCTTCTCCTCCACCACCGCCCGCGCCTTTTCCACGGCCTCCTCGAGCAGGTCCTTCAGTTTGACCGTGCCGCCTTCCCGCGTCTTAAACGGCCGCCCGTCCGGTCCGAGCATCGTGCCGAACGTCACGTGCACCAGCTCCACCCGGCTGTCTGTCCAGCCCGCCGACCGAGCCGTCTCAAACAGCATCTGGAAATGAAGCGTCTGCCTCGCGTCCGTCACATAGACAATTTTGTCGGCTCGGAGCTGATGAATCCGAAACCGCAGGGCCGCCAAATCCGTCGTTGCATACAGATACGCCCCGTCGGATTTCTGAATAATGAACGGCAGAGGGGCGCCGTCCTTGCCGACAAAGCCCTTCGGAAACACGCACACCGCCCCCTCCGAATCAACCGCCAGTCCTTTCTGCCGGAGTTCCTTGACCACCTCCGGCAGCATCTGGGCATAAAAACTTTCTCCCCGCTCATCTTCCCGCCGCAGTGTAATATTCAGACGTTCATAAATCGGCTGATAGTGTCGGCGCGACTGCTCAACAATGTGCTGCCAGAGCCGAATGGTTTCCGGGTCGTGATTGTGTAATTTCACCACTTCCGCCCGGGCCGTCTTCTCAAACTTCGGATCCTGTTCGCTTCGCTGCTTGGCGTTTTGGTAGAAGACTTCCAAATCTGCGATTGCCGCTGTAGAGGGATTCTCCAGCACTTGCGGATACTCGGCCTTCAGATACGCCGTCAGCATCCCGAACTGCGTCCCCCAGTCGCCGATATGATTCTGCCGGAGGACGCGATGTCCTTCAAAGTCGTGAACGCGGGCAATCCAGTCGCCGATAATGGTGCTTCGCAGATGGCCGACGTGCATTTCTTTGGCGATGTTCGGTCCGGAGTAATCCACGACAATGGTTCGCGGTTTTTCCGCCGGCTCCATCCCCAATCGAACCGGGTCGGCGAACATCCCGAGCAGCCGTTGCTCGAGCAGAGAAGGTTTCAGCCGCAGATTGATAAATCCCGGGCCGGCAATCTCGACGGTTTCGCACAGGTCGTCTATTTGCAGAAGGCGGACGACCTGCTCGGCTAGCTGTCTCGGATTCGTTTTGAGCTGCCTGGCGGCGGCCATCACCCCGTTGGCCTGGTAATCGCCGAAGGCCGGATTTTTCGACGGATTCACTATCGCTGCGGCGTCCGCCGGAGCGCCGGCCTGCCGCAGGGCATCCGAAATCCGCTCCTCCAGAATCGTCAGCAGATTCTTCATCGCCTGCCCGGCTCCTCCAGCTCCAGCCGCTGAGCATCCCCCCAGAGCATCTCCAGATTGTAATACGCTCTCGTCTCCGTGTTGAACAGGTGCACCACTACATCCACAAAATCCAGCAGAATCCACCGTCCCTGTTCATAGCCGGCCCGCCCGAAGCGCGGATAATTGAACCGCTCGCCCGCCTCGGAAATCTCATCGGCGACACTGCGGGCCTGCCGGTCGCTGGTGCTGGTGGCAATTACAAAATAATTGGTCGCCGGACTGATGGTCCGCAGGTCCAGAATCACAATATCGCTGCAGTGACGGTCCCGCGCAATTGCCGCTGCCGCCATCGCAAACTGCCGATCCGGTGAAACGGGTTCCTTTTTGGTTTTTCGCCTGGCCGGCGTTTTCTCGGCCGGTCTCTTTTTTGTTGTTTTTTTTGCTGCCAAAGCGAAGTCCTCGCAGTGTGTTCGCTTCATTCAAAAAACAGGGGCGACCGTCAGGCCGCCCCTGCAGGATACGTTCGAGGAAAGGATTCGTCAAGGATGCCGGGTTAATTTCCAATCCCGAAGGTTCGGGTCAGCCACTCGTTGATCATCGGCGAAACCTTCACCACGACGCCGCTGAACACCACGCTAGCCATGGTCATCAGTTTGATCAGAATGTTCAGACTCGGGCCGGAGGTGTCCTTGAACGGGTCGCCGACCGTGTCGCCGATGACGGCTGCTCCGTGAACGGGGTTCTTTGTGCCGTCCGGCAGCTTCTTGCCGCCGTAGGCGCCCTTTTCAATGTACTTCTTGGCGTTATCCCAGGCACCGCCGGCGTTGTTGAGTGTAATCGCCAGCACAAATCCTGTGGTCAGACCGCCTGCCAGAAGTCCCATTACCCCCGGTACTCCCAGCAGCAGCCCCGTCATAACCGGTACAATAATCGCCATCAGGGACGGCACCAGCATTTCTTTCTGAGCCCCGGCTGTGGAAATCGACACGCACCTGGCATAATCCGGCTTCTCCGTTCCCTTCATAATCCCGGGTTTTTCCTTGAACTGCCGGCGGACTTCATTGACCATTGCACCTGCTGCACGGCCGACAGCTTTCATTGTCATCGCACAGAAGACAAACGCCATCATTCCGCCGATGAACAGACCGCAAATCAGCTTCGGATTCATAATCGTCAAATCGTAGGCATGCACAAAATCCAGCACCGAAGCGACCTTCACCGATTCCGTTGTAAAAATCACATCTCCGACCCGGAATGTGCCGCCGTTGGCAACCGACAGTTTCTTTATCCAGATGCGGATTTCCTCAATGTAGGCCGCCAGCAGGGCCATGGCTGTCAGGGCTGCCGAGCCGATGGCAAAGCCCTTGCCTGTTGCGGCAGTTGTGTTGCCCAGGGCGTCCAGAGCGTCCGTCCGCTTGCGAACTTCCTCGCCCAGTCCGCTCATCTCCGCGTTGCCGCCTGCATTGTCCGCAATCGGACCGTAGGCATCCGTCGCCAGCGTAATTCCCAGTGTGGACAGCATCCCGACCGCGGCAAAACCGATTCCGTACAGCCCCATCGAGAAATTGGTAAAACCGCCGGCACTGGCAAACGCCAGAATAATACCGATAACAATCGTTATCACACACCAGCCTGTTGAGAACATCCCGACAGCAAACCCGTCGATAATCACAGTAGCCGGTCCCATCGGAGCCTGTCCGGCGATTCCTTTGGTGGGTTTGTATTCATCCGACGTATAGTATTCCGTAATCTGCCCGATAATCACGCCCGCAATCAGTCCCGCCACAACCGAGCCGAAAATGCCCCACGTAATCATCCCCAGCCAGGCCATAATCACCAGGGCAATCAGAATCAGCACGGAACTGCTTCCGGTTCCCAGAAGCAGCGCCCGCAGCAGGTTCTTCTGGGAAGCGCCTTCCTTGCACCGCACCATAAAGATGCCGATGATGGACAGCACAATGCCGATGCCCGCCACAATCATCGGAGCCAGCACGGCCATCAGCTGCGAAACGCCCTTGATCTGCAGGGCCGCCGCCGGCAGGGCCGCGCCGAGGGCCGCTGTGGCCAAAATCGAGCCGCAGTAGCTTTCATACAGGTCGGCGCCCATACCCGCTACGTCGCCGACGTTATCACCCACGTTATCGGCAATTGTTGCCGGATTTCGGGGGTCGTCTTCCGGAATGCCTGCCTCAACTTTGCCCACCAGGTCGGCTCCCACGTCCGCCGCCTTGGTGTAAATGCCGCCGCCCACACGGGCAAACAGCGCCTGGGTCGAAGCACCCATTCCGAACGTAATCATCGTCGTGGTGATTTCAATCAGCTTCTGGCTCGGGTCCATTTCCGGGTGCACCAGATAGAAGTTGCCGAACAGCTTGAGCCCTTCCTTCATATGGGCGGCTGTATAGACCAGCTTGTCCAGAATCAGATACCACAGCGTAATGTCCAGCAGGCCGAAGCCGACCACCACCAGCCCCATCACGGCACCGCTGCGGAAGGCCACTTGAAGGCCGCGGTTTAAGCTTTCCGTGGCTCCCTGAGCCGTTCTGGAAGAGGCGTTGGTAGCCGTTTTCATCCCCAAAAAGCCGCACAGACCGCTGAAGAAGCCGCCTGTCAGAAAGGCCACAGGAACAAACGGATTCTGAACGCCGTAATAGGACAGCACTCCAAAGATAAAAAACAGCACAACAAAGACAATTGCCACAACTTTGTATTGTCGTCTCAGATAGGCATAAGCGCCTTCCTGCACGTAGGCGGCAATTTCAATCATTCTCTGATTGCCGGCCGGTGCCGCCATCACCTTTTTGTAGAAATAAACGGCAAAGACCAGTGCCAGAATGGCGCAAACCAAAGCGCCCAGAGGAGCAAACCACTCCAAACCTGCCCCTGCGGCAGGAGCACCCTCTGCGGCCCAAACTGGTGCTGAAGTAAACATCAGCATCAGGGCCGCCCCGACTGTCCGTACTGTACTTTGTGTTTTCACTTGTTCATCCTTTCCAGAATCTGTATCCTGTTTCTCTATTGTATGAAAATTGTAAACAGTCTATCGATTTTTGGGGGTTTTTCAACCCCCCAATTCAAGGTTTCCCGGCCTTTTTTCTTTGGCCCGGATTCCGAAGGGTTTTGGGGCATCCCTTACGTGTGGTAATCTGCATTAATCGTTATATATTCACGACTTAAATCACATCCCATGCAGAAATCGCTGTGGCTGCCTGCGCCCAGATATACTGCGATCGTATGTTCTCTCTGGGCGATAATCCGCGAGACCTTTTTGGGATCGAATCGTGCGGGTTGACCGTTTCGAAATACAGTAATTTGCCCAATTTTGCAAGTTAATTTTTCCGGATTTAAACGGACACCGCTGGACCCGACCGCACAGATTATCCGTCCCCAGTTTGGGTCCGCGCCGTGCACAGCACATTTGACCAAATCATAGTTGGCGACAGCACGGGCGGCCTGACGAGCTTCGGCTGCCGAAGCGGCTCCTTCAATAACAACTGTAAACATTCGGGTTGCTCCCTCGGCATCCAGCGCCATCTGACGGGCCAGGTCCAGGCATAAATCCGTCAGCGACGTTTCAAAACGTCGATAGGCCCCGTCCTGTTTCTGAATCATCCGATTGCCCGCCAGACCGGAGGCCAGAATCATCGCCGTATCGTTGGTGCTTTGGTGCCCGTCCACCGTCAGCCGGTTCAGCGATTGGTCCACGGCTGTGCGGAGTGCTTTCTGCAGAAGCGGTTTGCGAATGGCCGCATCCGTCGTCAGAATGCAAAGCGTCGTAGCCATATTCGGACCAATCATTCCGGCCCCTTTGACGGTTCCGGCCAGCGTCACGGTTTTGCTGTTGAGGTTGACGGTTCGAACAGCGTTTTTGACTTTTGTGTCTGTTGTCAGAATAGCCCTGGCAAAATTCATTCCGGCCCCGACCCCGTCACCGAGGCGGGCGGCGGCTTTCCGAATCCCCTCGCAGACGGTTTGAATCGGCAGGGGATGTCCAATAATCCCCGTCGAGGCAATCAGAACCTGTTCCGGTCGAATCCCCAGCAATTCCGCGCTGGTTTGACACATGGTCCGGGCATCGGCAATTCCTTTTTGGCCGGTGCAGGCGTTGGCGTTGCCGCTGTTGATGACGGCGGCAAAGGTGCGTCCGCTTCGTACATGCTCGCGGCAAACCGTCACCGCCGCCGACACAATTTTGTTGGTGGTAAAGACCGCTGCTGCGGCCGCACCGCCCGGACAATACAGCAAAGCCAGGTCCGGTCTGCCGCTGGCCTTGATGCCGCAGTGCAGTCCGGCTGCCAAGAAGCCCTTCGGGGCCGTAATTGTTTGGTTTTTCATCGCAGTGATTCCTTTATGACGGTTGATGTTTCTGATTGACGTAATTCTCCAAGGTATTGTAGCCGGGCTGAAGTGTTTTTCCAAATAAAACTCAGTCAGGGGATAGGATTTGCTGACGCGGATTTGCCGCCCGGGGCAAGGGCGTCGTCGCTTTTACAAAACACTCATTGGGTCCACATCAATTTGAATCTGAACAGATGGACGAATCGGGGAGGAAGCGCGAAAACGCGCAAACAAATGCTGAATCGTCTGCGGCTGCGGGGCCTGGACAATCAGATGCATTCGGTGCTGACCGCTGATGCGGCTGATGGGCGCTTCCATCGGTCCGCGAAGGAGAATCGGCAGTTTCTCCCGGTCGATAATCTGCTCCAGCCGTGCATTGACCGCTTTGGCGGCGGCGGTGAGCCGTTCATACTGACTGTCGCGCATCAGAACCATCGCCATCCGCCAGACCGGCGGCAGACGGCAGGTCCGCCGGTGCTTCATTTCCTCCTGCACAAACCCCTCCCAGTCGTATCGGCAGGCAAATTCGATGGCGGGCTGGCCGGGCAGAAAAGTTTGGATGAGCACGCGTCCGCCTTTCTCGCTTCGTCCGGCGCGGCCGGCCGCCTGGCAAATCAATTGGAAGGTCCGCTCGTTGGCGCGAAAATCCGGCAGCGAGAGGGCGGTATCGGCACTGACTATTCCCACCAGCGTCACATTGGGAAAATGCAGGCCTTTGGCGAGCATCTGCGTGCCGACCAGAATATCAATGCGCCCCGCGGCGAAATCCTCCAGCAGGCCGTAGTAATCCTTGCCGGCCATGGCATCGCTATCAATGCGGCGCAGGCGTGCCTGCGGAAGTTTATGCTGGACCTCTTCTTCGAGCCGCTGGGCCCCCAAACCGATCATCGTCATCGCATGGCCGCATAAGGGACAGGCCTTCGGCACGAGCGTCTTGGCCAGACAATAATGACAAATCGCATAACCGCCGGTCATATGCTGTCCGAGCACCGTTTCCGCTGTATCTTCCCGATGCGGCCGTTTGTGATAGGTGAGCGTCACGTCGCAGTTGCGGCAGTGCAGCGTATGGCGGCAGGAGGGGCAGTAGATAAAATGGCTGTAGCCGCGGCGGTTGAGCAGCAGAATCGCCTGCTCGCCGCGATGGAGCACTTCGTGCAGGGCCTCTTCCAGCACGGGGCTGAGCAGCTGCGGCTGCCGGACTGCTCTGCCCGCAAAGGCCGTCAGCATATTGATGACCTCCATCTTCGGCATCGGCAGATTGCGGACACGCCGAGTCATCACAATCCTCGTATAGCTGGTCCGCGTCTGACAGTTGTGCAGCGTCTCCAGCGAGGGGGTCGCCGAACCGAGCAGGCATACTGCTCCGGCCAGCTGTGCCCGCTTGATTGCCGCATCGCGCCCGTGATAGCGGGGCACCGTATCCTGCTTGTAGCTTGCTTCGTGCTCCTCATCGACCACAATCAGCCCCAGCCGCTGCAGAGGCGCAAAGACGGCCGAGCGGGCCCCGATGACCACATCCGCCTGCCCGCGGCGAATCGCCTGCCACTGTGCATTCCGCTGCGGGCCCGACAGGCCCGAATGCATCACCGCCAGCCGCTCAAACCGCGCCCCGAACCGCTGGACCGTCTGGGCCGTCAGGGCAATCTCCGGCAGCATCACAATCGCCTGCCGGCCCATCGACAGGGTCTTCTCAATCGCCCGAATATACACCTCCGTCTTGCCGCTGTCGGTGACGCCGTGCAGCAGTGTTACGGCAAACCGTCCCGCCTGCAGCTGCTGTTCCAGATGGGTCAGCGCCCGCTGCTGGTCCTCCGTGAGCACGACGGCCTCCACCTGCTCCCGCAGTCCCTCCGGCACAATCGGCAGCGGCCGTACCCCATACCGCACCGCACCGCACACCACACCGTCGCGCAGCAGTCTCTTCAGCGGTCCCTCCGTGCAGCCCGCACGCTCCAGCAGAATCGTTTTTTCGACGGCCGTCTCTTCGCTGACGGCCCCCTCCTGGCGCAGAAGACGGACCAGGGTCCGCTGCGGCCCGCTGCCAAGAGCTGAATCGTCCGGGAGCTTGCCCGCCAGATACACCCGCACTTCCTTGCGGACGCCCGCTTCTTTTTTCACCGCCGCCGGCACCATTGCCGCCAGAACTTGACCCAGCGGACAAACGTAGTAGGAACTGATCCACTTGGCCAGTTCCATCAGCTGTTCATCCAGCAGCGGTTCTTCGTCGAGAATCTCTCGAACCGTTTTCAGGTCAAACGCCCGCGCTTTCCGCCATTCGGAATCCGCTTCGGCATCGGCGGGCTCAACCTCCACGACAAACGCCTCCAGAAGCCGATTGGTCCGTCCGAACGGCACGCGCACCCGCCGGCCCGGCTGTACAGGGCCAAGCCCGCTGGGCAGCAGGTAATCAAACAGCGCATCGGCCCCGGTGTTGAAGGCCGCACGAATGACCCGGCCGTCCGCTGCAGGCGGCTGCTGAAGACCGAACAGACTGTCGCTTTCTCGGCGTCTCATAGACGGATACTCTACCACGAACCCGGCCGAAAAACATCCCCGACTTGTACCGAATTCTTTGTCAAAAATCCCTGAAGTGCCGTTGCAGGAAGGATTTAAAAAAGGTTTGCCCCAGAGGCCGCAAAAAAAGAAACCGCAGAACGCGGGTTTCGCGTGCTACGGCGGTCGCCCGAAGGCAGGTGCCTACGAATTTTTCCTCTTGTTGTGGAAAAACTCTCCAGCATAGGTCAGTTACAATATTGCAATTACTCTAAAAATACTTTATATTCTTGTCAACAAAAAAATGCAGTTAGGAGGTTTTTTATGGAAAAGGTTATCTTGGGGCTTGATATCGGCACAAATTCTGTTGGTTCTGCTTGGGTTGACCTCGAAAACCAGGAAATCTCTTTAGGGTGTAGTATTTTCCCTGCAGGTATAGAAGAGTCGGGGCGAAAAAAGGGAGCACCCAAAAATCAGGCAAGGCGTTCCTTCCGACAAAGAAGGAGAAATACAGATAGAAAAGCTGATAGGAAACACGCCATGTGGGCGTTTCTGATAAGCAAAGGATGGATGCCCACAGATAAAGAGGAACGGGATAATTGGCTTCAGATGAATCCGTGGTTGTTGCGAAAGGAAGGTCTTGAAAGGCAGCTTACGCCGTATGAGTTCGGAAGAATCTTACTGCATATGTGCCAACGTCGCGGGGCCTGGGGATTTGGAATGTCAGAAGAAGAAAGTTCTCCGAATAATAGAGAAGAGCGGGAAGAGCAACCTGATCAAAAAAAAATAAAAGCAGCAATAGAAAAAACAAAGGACGAAATGAGAAAAGGTGATTATCAAACCTTTGGCCAATTTATGGCATCCAAATATTTTGAGAGAAAAAAAGAAATAGAAAAAAGAGAAAAGAAAAAGGAGTGCCGACGATTTATTGGATTGCCTATTCGAAACAGAAAAACAGCGGATGGACAATACACATACGAATTTTGCGCAGACAGAAAAATGCTATGGCACGAATTTGATCTATTATGGAATAAACAAAGAACGTATGCAGGGGATCTGGCGGAACAATTGACTGAAGATTGCCGCAGGATTTTGGACAATCCTGAGGGAGATGATACTTGGCTTTATAAAGGTATTCTTTTTGGACAAAGAAAAACATATTGGGATTTGGGCACGTTGGGGCGATGCGACTTAGAACCGACGGATATGAAATGTCCCAAGGCGGATATGTATGCACAGGAATATCTTGTTCTGGAATCGCTCAATAATATACGGATCATACCTGCTGGGGGTACGGAAAGAAGTCTGACATCTGAAGAGAGAGCCGTTCTTCTGGAACTTCTTGGCTCTCAGAAAACAGTTACCGCATCTTTCGTGAGAAAAGCATTGAAGCTCAACAGCGGAGAAAAAAAGAAATTATACACACTCAATATCGAAAATGACCCGAAAAGGCAGCTGAATACAAATTGGTTTTATAGAGAAATCATTCTTGGTGCAATAGGGAAGTCCGTTTGGGATTCTATGCCACAAAAGCAGAAGGAATCTGTTAATAAAGCTATTTTAAAGTTTGACCCTAACAATATTCGGGATCGAGAGAAGTTATCAAGTGGCTGTAAAAAGTGGTGGAATTTCAGCGAGGAGCAAACAACCAGATTTCTCGATGCATGGAGTGCTCGTCCGAATTTAAATGAACGTATAAATTATTCAAGAAAGGCTGTCCTGAACCTGCTTCCTTATATGCGGCAGGGATATTCTGTGAATGAAGCAAGAAAACTCTTTGCACAAGATGCCTCCAACAATGCTACGGAAGAACAGCGCAGACGATACAGCTTCGGGGAATGCCTTGCTAATCGTGCCTTGCGAAAATATCTGCAGAAACATCCGGACATGATCCCTCCGGCTCCTCAGGAGATAAGCAACCCTGTGGTTCGCAAAGCGATTCATGAAGTCCGACGACATCTTGCGGCTTATATGAGAAAGTTTAAAAGAAAACCGGATCGAGTGATCGTTGAGTTGGCACGAGAAGCTCGTCAGACGGCAGTTGTTCGGAAAAAGAGACTTTCGCAAAATCGGGAACGGGAGGGGATAAAGAAAAAAATTATAGAGGATTACAATCTCGGTAATCTGGAACGTAATAAGCAGGAAAAAACCGTAATGAGAGTTTTGCTCTGCCGAGAGCAGAAAGGAATCTGCCCCTATTCAAACTTGGACTCGGCCGAGGTAATTCAAATTGACGAGTGGGACGCCGCCAGGGGGCGGGGTCTTGAAGTGGATCATATTATACCCAGGAGCAGGGGGGGAGATAATTCTCTGAATAATCTTGTATTGTGTTATGATGGTTCTAACAGAGGAAAAGGCAATAAAACCCCCCAAGAATGGCTGACCAAGGAGCAGTTTGCTCGGCTGGAACAGAGAATGGAGCATCTCAAAAAAGAGAATCTTGTGAAATGGGAAAATCTGCATAAACAAGTCGAAGATTTAGAAGGTTTTGTAAAATCGCAATTAACAGATACAGCATATGCTTCCAGACAAGTGGCAAACTGGCTGAACGATGTCCTTTACGAGGGGAAAAAGGATGGCGTTCGAAGAGTGTTTACGACGAAAGGGGTTTATACCTCCATTCTCCGAAAAGACTGGCAGTTGTTTTTGGACAGGTCTGATGAACAGCCAAAAGAGAAGGATCGCTCTGATCACAGGCATCATTCTTTGGATGCAATAGCCGTAGCTTTCAGCGGCCCTGAGCGGATTCAACAATTGGCCAGAATAGCTGAGGAGAGGGAATTGGCCAGAGCAGAAGGGAAAAAATTAGACAAGCGTTCTCCCTTGCCTCCTCCTTGGGGAACCCATGAGTCTTTTCGCCGGCAGGTGATGGAAAAAATAAACCGGCTGATTGTTGCGCATAGACCTGAAAGACGAAAATTGTCAGGTGCCTTGCATAATGATACTCTTTATGGACCTGTTTTCGATAAAGAAACGGGTGAACTTGTACGAGCAAAAATTAGAAAACCTATTGGGGAACTAACCCCAAACCATTTGCGGGTTCCCGATGGCTGGGAAGAACTCCGCATAAGATTGGAAAATGCACCCACGAAAGCATTGAAAAAAGAAATTCGAAAAAAAATGCTGGCATTAGAGGATGTAAAACCTGGAAAACCGGGTGTACTCTGCGATCGTTGGTTCCGTGAAGAAATAAGGGATTATTTGCGAAGAAATCAAATTGACCCCGATCATTTTAAAGAAGACCAGATAAAAAACTTAATTAAGGGAAAGGGGGTTTTCTTAAAAAGCGGTGTGCCTGTCAGACGCATAACATTGTTACGTTCACCGACTTTAATTGCAATCCCTCGCAAAAAATGGGACTTGAATTTAAAGCAATATGTGTATCATCCGGAAACGGACAAGAAATCACTCCGTATTTACGAACCGCAGAATAATCATCATATTGAAATTCGCAGAAATCAAAAAGGTAAATGGATTGGTGAGGTCATAACGAATTATGATGCAGCTCGTCGAGTTCGAGTGAACCCGCCGAATCCAAAGCCTAAAGGATGGGTTCCTCCGTCGGCGGTCAATCGCATCGATACAGACTGTGGACAATTTATTATGTCTCTTGCTATTGGCGAAATGGTTTATATGAAGCATCCTGATACGGGAAAACCGAATTATTTTGTTGTTTTCCAAATTGATGATAAGGGTTCTATTCACTTTACACCTCACTATGATGCGGGTAGAAGCAAAGAATCCGAAGATTGTCCGGCACGTGAAGAGATTTCCTTAAGTGCAGCCCAATTACAACGCTTGGGTGTCGAACCGGGTACAGAACCCCAAAAGGTCTGGGTTAGTCCTCTTGGGGATATTAAGTTTCTAATCCGTGATTAAGTATTTTCTCTTTACGGCCGATACAGTCCTCGCAGAACTGCGAGGGCTGGGTTGTGATTAAACGGGTTGTCGAATGTTCCACGGCAGGGACGTTTTTATCGGTCCATCTCGGACAGCTGCTCATCCGGCAGGACGGCCAGCTCAAAGGGCAAATCCCCTGTGAAGACATCGGCATTCTGCTGATTGACCATCCCGCCGTCACCTATACCCATTCCGTCCTGACCGTTCTTTTAGAGCAGGGGGCCGCCGTTGTTGTCTGCAACGGCAAACATCTGCCCGCCGGACTCCTCCTGCCCCTCGAGTCCAATACCGTTCAGGCCGAACGCTTTCGGGACCAGATTGCCGCCGGCCAGTCTCTCAAAAAACGCATCTGGAAGCAGATTGTCCAGGCCAAAATCGCCCATCAGGCCCATTTGGTCCGCACGGACAAGCAGACGTATCGGACCCTGATGGCCCTCCGCCGACGCGTCCGTTCCGGTGACCCCGAAAATGTCGAGGCCCAGGCCTCCGCTAAGTTCTGGCCCGCCTTTCTGCAGGACCCCTCCTTTCGCCGTCACCGCGAAGGTTCTCCGCCCAATCACCTGCTCAACTACGGCTATATTGTCCTGCGTTCCGCCGTCGCACGGGCCCTGTGCAGTGCGGGGCTGCTGCCGACCCTCGGCATTCATCACCGCAATCGATACAACGCCTTTGCTCTTGCCGATGACCTCATCGAGCCCTTCCGCGGCTTTGTTGAAGAAAAGGTCCGGGAGCTGTACACCCGCTGCGGCCCCTCAGACGGCCAGCTGACCAAAGAAACCAAGGCCGCGCTTCTGGAAGTCCTTTACCGCTCCGTCACGGTCGGCGGCTTCAAAGGCCCCCTGATGGTCGCCCTCCACCGAACCGCCGCCTCCCTGGCCCGATGCTTTGCTGGAGAACAGAAATTGTTGGATTTGCCTGTCTATGATTGAAACAGGGTACAAAGCCATGTGGATCATAGCCATGTTCGACCTGCCGGTCGATACAAAAAAGGCGAGAAAAGACTATGCCGATTTTCGGAAAAACCTTGTACAAGATGGGTTTACGATGATACAATATTCCGTATATATTCGGCATTGTGCCAGTGAAGAAAATGCCCAGGTCCACGCAAAACGCGTTCAGTCGTTTCTTCCTCCTGATGGGGAGGTCCGTCTTCTTATTGTCACCGATAAACAGTACGAAAGAATGCAAATTTTTTGGGGAAAAATGCGCAAACCCACCCC
>CALEDR010000004.1 GCA_937949545.1 uncultured Phycisphaerae bacterium | reverse complement strand
CTTTTGACGGGACAGCAGAATCTGATTACGGCCGCCAAGCGAATCCTCGAGATGGGCCCGCGATTTGTCGTCATCAAAAAGGGCGAACACGGCTCAATGATGTACACACGCGACGGGGATTGCTTCATTCTGCCGGCTTATCCGACGTCCGTCGTCATCGATCCGACCGGAGCAGGGGACTCCTTCGCCGGCGGGATGATGGGCTATCTGGCCCAGTCGGACCGGGTGGATGTTATCTCGCTTCGCAATGCGATTGTGTATGGAACGGTGGTGGCGTCTTTCACCATCGGGGATTTTTCCATTTATGGAATTCGTTCAGCGACGCGGGAAATGATAGACGAGCGGTTCGACTTTATGCGGAAGGTGACGCAGTTTTAGATTACTCCCACCCCGACAGGGCTCGCTATGCGGCTTTTTATTGCGGTAGATGTGGATGAGCAGGTTCGCAGGCAGCTGGCTTCGGTGCAGAAACAGCTCCGGCAGGCCCTTTCGGGACCGGGGGTAAAATGGGTCCATCCGGATCTGATTCATCTGACCCTGAAGTTTTTGGGCGAAGTGCCGGATCGGGATGTGCCGCAGGTTTGTCGGCTGACGCAGGAAGCTGCCGGCCGGCATTCCCCGTTTGAGATACGGGTTCAGGGAATCGGGACGTTCGGAAAACCGCCTCGGGTCCTCTGGGTCGGCGTGCTGGAGTCGGAGAAGCTGGCGGCTCTTGCAGAGGATATCGAGAAGACCTTTGAGAAGGCCGGCTGGCCGCGGGAGGAAAAGGCCTTCAGTGCTCATTTAACCCTGGCCCGCATCAAAGACTCCAAGGCGGGAGGAGCCGCCGAGCGGGCTGTTCAAACGCAGCCGCCTCGCAGTTTCGGGGATGTCTGGATTGACCAGGTGGTGGTTTATGAAAGTCAGCTGTCGGCGGGAGGGCCGATTTATACGCCCGCCGGAAAATATGCTTTGAACGGGTAAACAAACACGCAGAAGAGGATTGTTTATGGCTAAAGAGCTAAAGAAGAAAACGACGGGAAAGAAAGAAACCGCTCCGGCACCCGAAAAATCATCGGTCAAATCGGATGCACTCGATCGGGCGATTGCCCAGATTGAGAAGCAGTATGGGGCCGGCTCCATTATGAAGATGGATGACGGCAGTCCCCGTCGGATAGAAGGCATTTCGACAGGGGCTCTCTCGCTGGATTTGGCGCTGGGCGGAGGCGGCATTCCGAGAGGCCGGGTAATTGAATTTTTCGGACCGGAATCCTCCGGAAAAACCACGCTGGCCCTTCACGCAATCGCGAACGCCCAAAAGGCGGGCGGTGTAGCGGCCTTTATTGATGCAGAGCATGCCCTCGACCCGACCTGGGCGAAAAAACTGGGCGTGGACATTTCCTCGCTGCTAATCAGCCAGCCGGATACCGGCGAGCAGGCATTGGACATTGCGGAGATGCTGATTAAGTCGAATGCGGTCGATATTATCGTGATTGATTCCGTGGCGGCTCTGGTGCCGGCGGCGGAACTGCAGGGAGATATGGGGCAAAGCCATGTTGGTTTGCAGGCGCGGCTGATGAGCCAGGCTCTGCGGAAATTGACCGGCGCAATCAGCAAGAGCAAAACCTGCCTGATTTTCATCAATCAGATTCGGATGAAGATTGGGGTGATGTTCGGCAACCCGGAGACGACGCCCGGCGGCAACGCCCTGAAATTTTATGCATCGGTGCGTGTGGATATTCGCCGGGTGGAGACACTCAAGGATGCCAAAGGCGAGGCAATTGGAAACCGCGTGCGTGCTCGGGTGGTGAAAAACAAAGTGGCGGCTCCCTTCAAGTCGGCGGAATTCGACATTCTCTTTGACCGAGGCATTTGTGCGATGGGGGATTTACTGGATTTGGCGGCCGAATGCGGGGTGCTGACCAAGAGCGGGGCCTGGTATCTGTACGGCGACAAGAAGGTTGGTCAGGGACGCGACAGCGCGCGGCTGTATCTGGAGCAGAATCCGGAGTTTGCCGAGGAGCTAAAGGGCAAAGTGCTGGAAGTCAAAGGGCTGGCCGAACAAGCCGATCCCTCATAAAGACGACGGTTCCGCAAGCGGCTCGGCGGCTTCCGTCGGCAGGGTTTTTCGGAAGGGGAGTTTGTTCTCGTAAAGACTCTTTCGGCGAATGATGTCGTCAGCGAGGTTTTCTCGGCCGGCTGCCCGTGCCAGCTCGACGGCCTTTTGGGCGGTTTGCACGGCTTTGTCGAACTCGCGGGCGTTTGCATAAGCCGCCGCCAGGACATCGAGCATTTCGGCTTTGCTGTATTGAGTGAGTTCACAGGCTTTTTGCGCATATCGAACGGCTTCCGCCGGGTCGCGGTCCTCAAAAGCGGGATTGACAGCCAAAAGCCAGGCAAGGTTCCTGCAGCCGTCTGCATAGTTGGGGTTGGCCTGGATGCTTTTCAGGTAGGAGGCATACGCTTGCTCATACAGCCCCTGCTTTTCTTGAACAACCCCGATTCGACTGAAGGCGGGATAGTAGTAGGGGTGGCAATGGACAGCCTGTCTGTAAACGTACATGGCTTCCTCAAGGTTTCCGGTCTGTTCCATGATGAGACCGATGTTGTAATAAAGCCGATGATTTCGGGCGGCTTGATGGAGAGCCGCTCGGGCATATTCAAGCGATTTTTGCGGCTGGTTCTGCAGCAGCGAAAGCAGAGCCATATTGGCATTTGCCCCTGCCAGATTTGGTTTTTTAGCCAAAGCCCTGGAAAGATGCACAGCCGCTTCTTCATAGCGTTTTTCTTCCAGAAGGGCCGCCCCCAAATTACCATGGGCCAGATAATTGTCCTCATCCACTTTCAAAGCACATTCGTACAGGGTGATGCTGTTTTTCCAGCACAGAGTTTGTTTTCTTGACGCAAATACCATTCCAGCGACGGCAGCGGCACACACGACCATAACAGCTGGTTTCAAAGAGGGCCGAACAGCCAGGCGTTCCTTGGCCTCACAGACCAGAGATAGAAAAATTCCGATAGACGGCAAATAAGTATACCGGTCGGCCATGGATTGTGAGCCGACCTGAATCAGACCAATGACCGGCACCAGAGCAATCAGATACCAGAGCCAGCCGATCAAAAGCCAGGGGCGTGTGTGTCTTTGGCAGACACACAGACCTGTCCAGAAAATCAATGCCAGTACAGAGAGGATTACGGAAATCCGCGGAATCTTGTCCGGAAAGGGATAAAAAAACGCCAAATCAATCGGTAAGAAAATCTTGGACAGATAGCCCGTATAGCTGTTTACGGCATTGGCCAGACGAATCGGAAAGGGGATTGGACTCACGCTGCCGGCTTCTTTTTGAACAAGGTAGGTAATGATGCTGGAGGCAAGGACCATCAGAAAAAGCGGGCTTTTTTCCAGCAGCAGAAAGAGCAGATTGGTCCGGGACAGTCTTCGCAGCGGCCAGAAGTCCAACAGAAGCAGAAGCAGCGGAACTGTTACAAGCATGGGCTTGGCCATCAATCCCAGAGCCAGACAGACAACTGTCAGCAGATAACGGTACCCGTTCGGTTTTGACTGGTAAGAGAGATAGCAGGCAAGCGTCAGGGAGAAGAAGAACATGCTGAGGACATCTTTGCGTTCGGATGCCCAGGCGACGGATTCAACCCGAAGAGGGTGTATGCTGAAAGCCAGAACAATCCAAAAAGCGGTTTGGGGGGAGCCGAGCATTTTCAAGAAGACAAAAAATAAAATCACAGAAGCCGCCGTATGCAGCAGGACATTGTGCAAATGGTGCCCAATCGGATTTAATCCGAACAGTTCGATGTCAATCATGTGGCTCAGCCACGTAAGGGGGTGCCAGTTCGAAGCATAACCAGCGATAAAAGCCCATCGTATCGAGGACCAGGTCAGCCCTTCCTGGACAATGTGGTTCTTGGTGATATAGTCATAATCATCGAAGCTTACAAAATCATTGTGACGGACGGGTTCGAAGGCCAAAAGAATCAGCAAAATAACCGCAGGAAGCATCCAGGATAGCGGCTGTTTTTTATCGGAAGTCATTTCGTACCCTCAAATTTTCGAAAAATCTTAATGGAAAGGGGGTATCGGTCAAGGAAAAAGATAGTTTGGGGAGAAAGATTTTTGATTGGACATTTCGGACAAGAAAGGTATAATTAAGAGTTTCATTTTGTTTAGTTTTCAGGAAACTTTTTTTGTGGAATTAAACAGACTATGGTGACTTCGGTCGAGATTCGCAGGACGTTTATCGAGTTTTTTGAGCAGCGGGGGCATCGGTTTGTTCCGAGCTGGCCGGTGGTGCCGGTCGGAGATGATACGCTGCTGTTTACCAATGCCGGAATGAATCAGTTTAAGGATATCTTTCTGGGGTTCCGCAAGCCGGACTGCGGACGGGCGGTCAACAGTCAGAAATGCATCCGGGTCAGCGGCAAGCACAACGACCTGGAAGAAGTGGGGCTGGACACGTATCATCATACGTTCTTTGAGATGCTCGGCAATTGGTCTTTTAATGATTATTTTAAGGCCGAAGCCATTGAGTGGGCGTGGGATTTGCTGACAAAGGGTTACGGCATTACACCGGATCGGCTGTGGGCGACTGTGTTTGCCGGAGACCAGGAGGACGGCTCGGAGGCCGATGAAGAGTCGGCGGCTTTATGGACCAAGGTGACCCCTCTTCCAAAAGAACGAATTCTTTTCTGCGGGCGCAAGGACAATTTCTGGGAGATGGGCTCAAGCGGGCCCTGCGGGCCGTGCAGTGAAATTCATATTGATTTGGGCCCGGACCGCTGTGATATGCAGGGCGTGCCCGGACATCAATGCCGGGTAAACGGCGGATGCTCACGCTTTATTGAGCTGTGGAATCTGGTGTTTATTCAGTTTCACCGTAAGCCGGATGGAAAACTGGAACGGCTGGGAGCGAATTATGTGGATACAGGCGCCGGTCTGGAGCGAATTACGGCCGTGCTGCAGAATAAGCGGAGCAATTACGACACGGATTTGTTCCTGCCGTTGATTCAGGCGACGCAAGACCTGTGCAAAATCCAATATACTTCTCAGCTGGGCAAGAAAACGGACAACGCATTCCGTGTGATTGCCGACCATATCCGAACCTTGGCGTTTGCGATTGCTGACGGCGTAACGCCCAGCAACGAAGGCCGGGGATATGTGATTCGCCGGATTCTGCGGAGAGCGGCACGATTTGGACGGACCCTCGACCTGCACGAGCCGTTTTTGTATAAGCTGGTGGATGTCCTGGCGGACTCAATGGGCGGGCATTTTCCCGAATTGAGACAGCGGCGGGAGTTTGTCAGCCGGGTGATTGAGGCGGAGGAAAGTTCGTTCGGCCGGACACTGGACCGCGGTCTGGATCTCTTTGCCGCAGCGGCGGAGAAGGCCTCCCAATCAAAGGAGCGGACGATTTCTGGGCAAGACGCCTTCCGGCTGTATGACACCTATGGTTTCCCGCTGGATTTGACGGAGCTGATGGCCCGAGAACAGGGGCTGAAAGTCGATACGCAGGGCTTTGAGCAGCTGATGGAGCAGCAGCGGTCGATGGCTCGTGCAGCCCAGAAAGGCGGGACGCTGACGGCATTGCTCAGCGGTGTGCAGCTGCCCGCAACGGAGGATTCGCTCAAATACCAGACCGAGCAGTGTACGGCTCAAATTACCGGCTGGATTGATGAAGAAGGATACCACCGGGAGGGGACAATTCCCGCCGGAAAGGAAGACATTGCTGTGATTCTGGACCGAACCTGCTTTTATGCCGAGTCCGGCGGTCAGGTTGGGGATTGCGGACGGCTCGAATCGCCGGATGGAGTATTTGCGGTGGAGACGACGGATAACGCGTCCGATTGCGTCCTTCATCGCGGGAAGGTTGCCTCCGGCACTTTACGGGTCGGCCAGACCGTCAAGGCGGTTGTGGATGCCGATCGCAGACAGTCCAGAAAGAATCATACGGCTACGCACCTGCTGCAATGGGCCCTGCGGCAGGTCCTCGGCGATTCCGTGCATCAGCAGGGCTCCCTGGTCTGCCCGGACTATTTCCGATTTGATTTTACCTGGCCGAAGGCCCTGACGAAGGAAGAAATCCGAAAGATTGAGGACCTTGTTCAGCAGAAAATCGAGGAGGACCATCCGGTTTATACGGCAGTTCTGCCGATTGAAGAAGCCCAAAAATTAGGGGCGATGGCTTTATTTGGAGAAAAATACGGACAGCAGGTACGGGTCATTGCCATCGGCGCTTGTTCGAACGAGACGCTCTCCGATGCATTCAGCAAGGAGTTTTGCGGCGGCACCCACGTGGAGCGAACAGGGCTCATCGGCGGCTTTGCGGTTCTCAAAGAGGAAAGTATTTCGGCGGGGGTGCGAAGGATTACGGGCCTGACGGGACGGGCGCTGATGGAACATCTGCGGCGGCGGAGCCAAATTGTGGAGGAACTGGTGGAGACGCTGAAGACGCCTGCTGAACAGATTCCCGCACGGGTCAAGAAGGTGCTGGAGGACAACAAGAATCTCCAGAGGCAGCTGAAGACAGGGACGGCTCGCGGCGGAAATGATCTGCTGGCGGAAGCCGGGGCTTTGCTGGAGAAGGCCCGGCGGATCGGACAGACAGCCGTTGTGATGGGAGAGGTTGCCCCCGCACCGGCGGAGCAATTGCGAACGGCAATCGACAGCATTAAGAAAAAGGCCGGTTCGGCGGCGGTTGTTCTGGCGGTCAAAGAGGAGGACAGCAAGGTACTGCTTTTGGCAGGGGTAACCGATGATTTGATTCAGAAAGGACTTCGGGCGGGCGATATTGTCAAAGAGATTGCTCCGATTGTCGGCGGCGGAGGTGGGGGAAGGCCGCAGATGGCTCAGGCCGGCGGCAAAGACCCGTCGACAATTCAGGAAGCCCTCGAAAAAGCCGAAGAATTTATCGTCAAACATCTGTAGGCTTCTGATGACGAAAGGTTCAATACCTGCCGCAGAAGAATATCGGCGGCTTCGGGAAGAAGCGGACGCGATTGCAGTCCGTCTGGCAGAGGTTCACGGCAGGGAGATTGTTTGTCAGGCGGGGTGCACAGACTGCTGTCGAAATCTGTCGGTCTGGCCGGTGGAGTTTTATACCGTTTTGGAGGACCTGCGTGCCGCCGGTTATTTCCGGCTCATTTTTGATGAATCAGCGTCTTGCGGTTTTCTAAAGGACGGACTGTGTCAGATTTATCCCTTTCGTCCGCTGATTTGCCGAACGCACGGACTGCCGATCGCCTTCGAAATTGAAACGGCGGAAACACCGGAAATCGCCGTATCGTTTTGTCCGAAGAACTTTCAAGATTGGGAACAGAAAGGCCTTGCTTTCGGTCCGGACAATACCCTGCCGATTGACCGGCTCAACGAGCGGCT
>CALEDR010000003.1 GCA_937949545.1 uncultured Phycisphaerae bacterium | reverse complement strand
GCATGTGTTTGTGGAGGAGGATGCGGCGGCCCGGGGGCAAACGGTGAATTTGGGCGGGTTTGTGCTGCTGCAGGGGGCGTCCTATACGTGGTGGGATGTGCCGGCGTATTTTCACAACAATACCAGTACGATTGGGTTTGTGGACGGACACGCTGAGCGGCACCGCTGGGAGGACCCGGACACCATCAACCTGGCCAAAAACCGGGTGCCGGACCCGCGTCCGTTTGAAAATGAAGACCTCCACTACATGGTCCGCGGCTATCTGCCCCGATAGGAAGATTCGAGAATAAAAAAATCGGACGAATGAGGGGAATGAAAAGACTGTACCGAACAGGCCTGTTGCTCTATGCGGGACTGACCGCTGTGCTGGGTTCACCGGCTTCGGCCGCTCCCTGCCGCTCTTACACATGCCTGACCGCTCTGGAGAGCGATTGGAATCGGGATTGCACAGTCAATCTGGAGGATTTTGCTCTGCTGGCCGCCGAATGGCTTCAAACACAGCAGAAATCCCATCTTGAATTGATGACTTCACAATGGCTCTCCTCCGCTCCGAAAATCGGGGCTCAGCTTCCTTATCTTGAGTACGAAGCGGAAGAAGCCCAAACAAATGCCGCTCTTATCGGTCCCAACCGCACATACCTGACACAGGCCGCCGAAGCCTCCGGACGCAAAGCCGTCAAACTGAGCCAGACAGGCCATTTTGTTGAGTTCACCCTCGCTGAACCTGCCAATGCAATGGTCCTTCGCTTCTGCATCCCGGACTCCGCCGACGGGGCGGGTGCACAGCACTCGCTCAGTCTTTATCTGAATGATATTCATCACAGAGATTTGCTCCTGACATCCGCCTACAGCTGGGTGTATGGGGCTTATCCCTACACCAACAATCCTTCAGACGGCAGTCCGCATCACTTCTTCGATGATACCGCCGTGCTTTTTGAACAGGTCCTTCCGGCGGGCACACGCATACGCCTGCAGAAAGATGCGGGCGACACGGCCTCCTATTACCTGATTGACCTGGTCGAACTGGAACGAGCGAACGAACCGCTGCCCAAACCGGCGGATTTCCTCTGTCTGACGGATTTTGGAGCCGCCCCGAATGATTCCATCGATGACACACAGGCCCTCCGAAATGCCGTCGCCCAAGTCCAGGCACAAGGCAAAGGTCTCTGGATTCCGCCCGGCCGGTTCCTCATTACCGACCGAGTCAACCTCGAAAACGTCACTCTTCGAGGTGCAGGAATATGGCAGACCGTTCTCGAAGGATTGAACTGTCGGCTTTACGGCCGCGGCGGCACCATCCTTTTGTCTGATTTCAAAATTGACGGGCTCAGCACCTATCGAACCTCCGGTCAGCGTACCGGCATCGAAGGCCGATTCGGTCCCGGCTCACGCATCGAACGGGTCTGGATTGAGCACACGGAAGCCGGCATCTGGATCAGCGGACCCAGTGACGGACTGACCGTCAGCGGCTGCCGCATCCGAAACACCTTCGCCGACGGCCTGAATCTTGCCTTCGGAGTCACCAACACCGTCGTAGAGCACTGTTCCGTCCGCAATACGGGCGATGACGCTCTGGCGATGTGGTCTTATACGCAATGGGGTCCCGGTCCCAATCAGAACAACCTGTTCCGAAACAACACCATCCAGCTGCCTATGCTGGCCAACGGCATCGGCCTTTACGGCGGCACGGCCAATGCCGCCGTCAGCAACTGGATTCGCGATACCGTCGTCAACGGGGCCGGCATCCAGATCGCCAACCGCTTCTCCTCCTATCCCTTCGCCGGCACAACCCTCATTCAGAACAATCGGCTCGAACGCACCGGCAGCCGCAGCATCGACTACAATATCCATGTCGGGGCCGTCTGGCTCTTTGCCTGCGACGGAGATATCCCCGCCCCGGTCCGGGCCGCCTCTAATCAGCTTCTCGACAGCACGTATCAGGGTATCCTCCTGAGCGGTTCCTCCTCCGCCAGACAGATTACCCAAACTCGTTTTGAAACCGCTCACATCGGCACAGCCGGAACCTATGCCCTTGAAATCTCCGCCGCAGGAAGCGGATATTTCGAATTTGTCACCGTTCAAAACACCGCCGGAGGGCTGCTTTTAAGCAATCCGAACTTTCAGATTACACGCGGACCCGGAAATACAGGATGGTAGCCGAATCATGAAAAAGGTATATTAAGGAAAGGGTGAATGTATGAAAAAAATCAATGCAATCCTCTTGCTGGTATGTCTCCTCGTTACCCCAGCTCCCCTCAAGGCCCTAACGCCCTCCCTCGACGGAATCTTAACGGAATGGACAGGGTCAGACGTGGTTTTTCTGGGCAGTCAGCCAAGCATCGGAACGGGTCGATATACCCTTTTGGCCGCCTGGGATACGACAAATCTGTATCTGGCTGTGGACCGAGAAACCACAGGCCGCTATCTGGGCGATACGGCAAACACAAATGACTCCTTCTTTGTAGCCATTGACATCGACGGTCAGCCCAACAGCGGCGGTACACAGGACGGGTACGGCATTCTGTACTTTGCCGGTTCGATGCGTCCGGACTTTATCTACTGTTATGCCGGCGATTCCGGCTGGTATGAAACCTGCAACTGGACCGGCAGCGGATGGAATTGGAACGGCTGGACCAATGCAGGCACCTATTACGGCTGGGCCCCATCCAATCCCAATGACGAACTGATTATTCCGCTGTCAACAATCGGCGGCTCGCCGAATGTCCGGATTTGGGCCTGGATGACCCGCGAAGGCATTTATGACACCGTCGACGCCTCCTGGCCCGCCGGCGTCACAGGATACCGCCCGACCTTCGGAGACGGCATCATTATCCGGCCCGGAGCCCTTCGTGTCGCCTACAATCCCAACCCCTCTCACAACGCACAGGAAGTGCCCGTCAGCGGTCTGGTTCTTTCCTGGAGCATCCCGACGGACCCGAACGGAATGGCTGATCCAAACCTCGTCGGTTTTGATGTCTATATTGACACCGACTCCGACCCGAATACGGTCTATCAGGGCACTGTAACCTCCTGGGACAGCCAGACCCTTCGTGCTTCCTTCCCCTTCAATTCCGCACAAAAAGATACAACCTACTGGTGGCGTGTTGATACAAGGCTGGACACCGGTGAAATCTTTGCAGGCAACGTCTGGGTCTTTTCCACCGAACTGAGCTCTCCGAAAATCACCGGTCAGCCCGCCTATCAGGTCGTTCCTGCCGGCGGAACCGCTGTGTTTGCCGTAACGGCTTCTTCTCCTTCGCCCGAAACCTATCAATGGTATAAGGCCGTCGAGGGCGGCCCGGACATCGCCCTCACAGAAGGCGGCAAATACTCCGGCACAAAAACAGCCGTCCTGTCCATCGCAAACGCCCAGTTGTCCGACGAAGGCGGCTATTACTGTATCGTCAACAACGAATCGAATATCCCGGTCGCTTCCGAAAAAGCCCTCCTCGGCATCCGGCGCCGCATCGCTTACTGGCCCTTCGAAAACGGAAATCCCAACAGCATCGTCCCCGGCAGTCCGGCCTCCATCCTGTATGGAGACCCCGTCTTCACAACGGGCATTGTCGGAGACGCAATGGAATTTGATGCCGATGCCGATGCGCAGGACCTCCTCTACACCAACCCGGAAGAGGCCTCCTATTTTGACATCTGCAATCACTCAATGACGGTCGCCTGCTGGATTAAAGCTCCCTCCGCCGCCACCTGGGGACCGATGGTTGCCCGCAACGGCGAATTCGGCGAGGGCTGGCAGCTCCGTCACAGCGGCTTTACGCTCGACCGGGTCTGCCTGACCACCCGCGGAACCGGCAATGACGAAGGCACACCCACCAACCGAACCGTTTATGACGGGCAGTGGCACTATGTCGTAGGCACATTTGACGGCGTCGAAAAGAAAGTCTATATCGACGGCGTTCTCAGCCGCGTTCACAGCGCCGATGACGGCTCTATCATTCAGGAATTTGATGCCGTATCCGGACGAATCAGTCCGACCGGCTCTCCTGTCTCTCTGGCCGGACGGGTTCGCGGCGACACAGTCGGCGGTCTCATTATCGAGGGCTTCTCCGTTACGGCCGGCATTCTCGATGAAGTTGAAATTTACAATTACGCCCTCGAGGCCGCGGAAATCGCCCAAAAGTACGCCGACATCACTCAAACATCGGTCTGCCCGGCACCGCTGGAGAACGACCTCAACGGCGACTGCCGGATTAATCTGAATGATTTGGCCCTTTTGGCTTCCAAATGGCTTTTCAACACGAGCATTGCTCCGCAGTACTAACAGGCAAAATCAGGCAGGATTGTCCGCTTCCGCCCGGAGGCGGACAATCCTTAAAAAGAAGGAAAACTTTTTTGAGAGGATGGGAAAATGAAAAAAGGAACGTGGATGATGAGTGTAGTATGTTTGCTGGCGGCCGCCGCACAGGTTGGGGCCTTCACACCGGTCCTGGATGGAGTTCTGAACGAATGGACGGGCCCCGGAATTGTCAATCTGGGCACGCAGCCAGGCATTGACGTGGGCACCTATACCCTGCTGGCCGGCTGGGACACCAGCAACCTCTATCTGGCCGTTGACCGCAACTCCACCAACCGCTATCTCGGCGATGACTATTGGGCTCATGATTCATTCTTCGTGGCCATTGACATTGACGGCATCGCCGGCAGCGGCGCTTCACAGGACGGCTACGGCATCCTGTCTTTCGCCGGTACCCTGCGGCCCGATTTTATCTACTGCTATGCGGGCGGTGCAGGCTGGTATGAAACCTGCAATTGGGCCGGCACGTACTGGAACTGGAACGGCTGGACCAACGCCGGCACCTATTACGGCTGGAATGAGGATTCCCCAAACGACGAACTGACAATCCCCCTGTCTGTCATCGGCGGCTCGCACCAGGTGATGGTCTGGGCATGGATGACCCGCGAAGGTATCTATGACACCGTCGATGCCTCCTGGCCTGCCGGAACAACAGGATACCGCCCCGTGTTCGGGGACGGGGTGATGATTCCTGAGCCGACCGTTCTGACACTGCTCGGCATAGGTGGTTTGTTGGCTATACGCCGCAAAAAATAAGTTTGTACCAGATTTTCCCCTTCCCGGCCCCTTTCGTCGGGAAGGGGATTTAACAAAAAACTGAGGAAAGGCATCTGAACATGCCGCAAAGGATTATTTGTCTGCTTCTTTTGCCGCTGACAGCCTCCTTATGGGCCGCTGTCCCCTCCGCACGCCCGGGCATGGGAGCCGTTCCCTACGCCACCGGCACCACCTTCCGGGTCTGGGCGCCGAATGCCTCCTCCGTGGCCGTCGCCGGCAATTTTAATAACTGGAGCACCACCGCAAACCCCCTGGCTTACGAGGACGACGGCCTTTGGTCCGCCGATGTCGAAGGAGCCGCCCTCTACCAGCAATACAAATATGTCATCAACGGCTCTCTCTGGAAAATCGACCCTCGTGCCCGCGACGTCGTCAATTCTACCGGCAACGGAATCATTGTCAGCACAAGCCACACATGGACTCCCTTCACCATCCCGCCCTGGAATGAACTCGTCATTTATGAGCTGCACATCGGGACCTTCCATGACACAAATCTTTCGGACGGAAAGCCCGGAACCTGGCTGTCGGCTATGGCCAAACTGGACCATCTTGCCGCGTTGGGGGTCAATGCCGTCCAGCTGATGCCTGCGGCCGAATTTCCGGGCGACTATTCCCTCGGCTACAATCCCTGCAACCTCTTCGCCCCGGAAAGCGCTTACGGCACCCCCGCCCAGATGCGTCAGTTCATCGACGCCTGCCACCAGCGGGGAATCGCCGTCCTTCTAGATGTCGTGTACAACCACTGGGGACCGACGGATTTGGGGTATTCTCTCTGGCAGTTCGACGGCTTCAGCACCTACCCGGACACCGGCGGCATTTACTTTTACGAAAACAATTTTCGCTACACCCCCTGGGGAGACCGACCCAATTTCGACAGCGGACCGGTCCGCTCCTTCATCCGAGACAATGTGATGTACTGGCTGACCGACTACAACCTCGACGGCATCCGGATGGACGGCACCGCCTACATCCGGGAAGTGGACATCGGCGGCCCCGAAATCCCCGCCGGATGGTCCCTGATGCAGTGGATTAACAACGAAATCGACGCCGCCTTCCCCGCCAAAATCTCCATCGCCGAGGATATGCGGGACAATGACTGGATTACCAAACCGACCGGTGCCGGCGGGGCCGGATTCGATTCTCAATGGGACCCCGGATTCCATCACAAAGTCGTTGCTGCTCTCGAAACCCCCTACGACGAATCCCGCAATATGTGGGATATCCGGGATGCAATCGTGCATCTGTACAACGGCTGGGACACGCAGCGGGTCATCTATACCGAAAACCACGATGAGGCCGGCTCAGCCAGCGGAAAATCCCGAGTCCCGACACGAATCTGGCCCGAACATCCCGACAGCTATTATTCCAAAAAACGCTCGACACTCGGCGCCGGCCTGGTTTTGACCAGTCCCGGCATCCCGCTTCTTTTTATGGGCCAGGAATTCCTCGAAAGCGGTTCATGGAACGATGGTACCCCGCTGGACTGGACCAAAAATACAACCTTCGCCGGCATTCGGCAGCTCTATACAGACCTGATTTCTCTCCGCCGAAACCGCACCGGCCTGACCAAGGGCCTCATGGCTAAAAATGTCAACGTCTTTCACGTGAACAACTCCGCCAAGGTGATCGCTTTCCACCGCTGGTGGAACGGCGGACCGCGGGATGATGTCGTCGTCGCCGCCAACTTTTCTTATCAGGGCTTTACCAACTATAACATCGGCTTTCCCCGTCCGGGACGCTGGCGAGTCCGCTTCAACAGCGACTGGAACGGTTACGATTCCTCCTTCGGAAACTGGAGTACACTGGATGTTTCGGCCGTGCCGGGCCCTAAAGACGGGCTGGCCTATAACGCAACTATCCGCATCGGCCCTTATTCTCTTGTCATCTTTTCGCAGGGCACAACACCCGACCTGAACAATTCGGGCACGGTGGATTTGGTCGACTGGGCGATCTTTGCCGCCCGCTGGCAGTCCGACTGCGACCCGTGGGACACCTGCGGCGGAGCCGACTTCAACTTGTCCGGACGGGTCGATATGGAGGATTTGGCTTTTTTTATTCAGCATTGGCTTCAGCAATAAAAAACGACAAAGCAAAATGGATGGTCTCTGCAGAAAAGGATTGGAATCTATGTGCAAAAAACAGGTCTTCCCTCTCTTTTTTTGGGCTCTTCTTTCTTCTGCTCCCGCCCGCCTTCTCTGGGAGGAATCGTTCACCCAACCCGATTCATTGAAAACTTCCGAACAAGTCCAGTGGATAGACGGCAGTTTGGATTTCCCGTTTCATCAGGAAACCGGCGGACGGCTGCGGCTGCAAGACTGCAGCCAGGGAATCAGATTCCCTGCTGATTTTCTTAAAGATACTTCGCCCGGCCAAACCCTGTACATCAGCTTTCTGCTCCGCAATCTGGATGACAGCAATAAGGAAAAATATGCAGGGCTCTTCTTCTATCAGGATGACCGCGAAGTCTTCGGCGTCGGCAATGACTGGGCGTCCGAACATTTCGCCTACTGGAGTTCTGACGGGCGGGGCGTTCCCATCGGACAGATTCCGACCGCCGTGGATAAACACATCCATCGGATTGTCCTTCGAATCCAGCAGTATCCGCAGGGGCCCGAACAAATCCGTATCTGGCTCAATCCTCTCGACGCTCGAGCCGAAGAGTCCCAGCCTTCTAACCTCATCAGCGACCTTGAACAGGAATTATCCTTCAATCAAATCCGTCTTCGTACCGGAAACCAATCCAATACATGGGAATTCGACGAAATTCGCATTGGAACCGACTGGCAGTCCATCCTCCATCCGAACAGCAGCCCCGGGGAATACATTTCAAAACTTCTGAATTCAGCCGACATCCCGGGCACATCCGAACGCGTCGCTCCGCAAATCGCCCGTTTCTGGCCGAAAGGAGCCGACAAGTCCAAAGCCCTGCCTTCTTTCGCTCTCGAAAAGCCGCGTCCCTCCATCGGTACACTTGGCTCTGATTGGAAAGTCAAACCGAAATTTGCACAAATTGATGGACGAAAATACGTTCTCGTCGAACTGTCCCCCGACATCGACCTGTACGGCACGGGCGAGGTCACCGGACGGCTCCTTCGAAACGGTACACAAGTTGTTCTTTATAACAAGGACAATTACGGCTACGGCAAGCCCGACCAGCTTTACCAGTCCCATCCCTGGGTCCTGGCTGTACGTCCTGACGGCTCGGCATTCGGCGTCATCTTTGACACCCCGTGGCAGGCCCGGCTGGACTTGAGAACCGGCATCATCTTTTCCGTGCCGGCCCAAGCCCCTGACTTCCCCGTTTATATCCTCGAGGGACAAAACCCGCAGGACATTCTGCGGCATCTGGCCGACCTGACCGGACGGATGCCGATGCCTCCGCGCTGGGCATTGGGGTATCATCAGTGCCGCTATTCCTACTACCCTGACAGCCGCGTCCGCCAAATCGCGGAAACCTTCCGTGCCAAACAAATCCCCTGCGATGTCATCTGGCTTGACATTGACTACATGGACGGCTTTCGCGTTTTCACGTTCGATTCGGCCCGCTTTCCCGATCCGAAAGGACTCACTCAGTATCTTCACACCCTCGGATTTAAAACCGTCTGGATGATTGACCCGGGCGTCAAATATGAACCCGGCTATTTTGTCTATGAAAGCGGAACCCAAGAAGATATTTGGGTCCTCGATGCCTCTGGAAAACCCTTTGTCGGCCCCGTCTGGCCCGGAAACTGCGTCTTTCCCGATTATACTATACCCAAAGCCCGCCGCTGGTGGGCCGCTCTGTACAAAGACTTCCTCGAAATGGGCATCGACGGCGTCTGGAATGACATGAACGAGCCGGCCGTCTTCAATGAACTCGGAACCATGCCGGACAACTGCTTTCATCGCGGCGGAGACGGTCTGCCCTGCGGCCCCCATATTCAATACCACAATGTCTATGGAATGCTGATGGTCAAAGCCTCCCGCGAAGGAATTCTGCAGGCACGGCCGAACAAACGGCCCTTCATCCTTTCCCGAGCCAACTTTCTCGGCGGCCACCGCTACGCCGCCACCTGGACCGGCGACAACAAGGCAATCTGGGAACACCTGAAATGGTCGATCCCGATGTCTCTGAATCTCGGCCTGTCCGGCCAGCCCTTCAGCGGCCCGGACATCGGCGGCTTTGACGGCAATGCGACACCGGAACTGTGGGCTCACTGGATTGCCGTCGGGGCCTTTTATCCGTTCAGCCGGGCCCATACCGTCAAGGAATCCGGTGATCAGGAACCATGGTCTTTCGGCCTGGAAACGGAAAAAGCCGCCCGTATTGCCCTGCAGAGACGGTATCGCCTGATGCCTTATCTGTACACCCTCTTTTACGAATCGCACAAAACCGGCCTGCCGGTCGCCCGGCCTGTCCTGTTTGCCGAACCCGACAATCCTTCTCTTCGAACCGAAGACCAGGCCTTTCTCCTCGGCAGCGACCTGCTGGTGATTCCCCGCTGGGCCGTCAAGCCCTCGCTGCCTTCGGGCATTTGGCGAACCATTTCACTGGCGGATGATGATTCCGGCAACCCGTACCAGTGTGATCTGAAGATTCGCGGCGGAGCCGTTTTACCACTCGGAAAAATTGTCCAAAACACCGAAGAAAACTTCTTAGACGAACTGACCCTTTTGGTCTGCCTCGATGAAAATGGAACCGCTAAAGGTCTTCTCTATGAAGATGCCGGAGACGGATGGGAATTCGAAAAAGGACAATATCTGCTTACCGAATACACCGCCCGCCGCAATGGAAAGACGGTTTCGATTCAAATCAGCCGTCAGGAAGGGCAAAGACCGCGGCCTCCGCGAAAGGTCTTTGTGGAACTGATAACGGAAAAAGAAATACAAAAAACTTCAGGAGATGAAACAACCCCCATCCTCCTCAATCTGGAGGATTAATCTCTCTCAATAATCCACATACTTCTCTCCCCGGCTGTCCGTCCCCGGCCAGTTCAGGCGGATGTCCGCTGTTGCACGCTTATACAGCCAGCCCGATTGGCCGTCTGCCTTCGATTCAAATGTCTCGCTGTCGCCAACGTAGGTAATCGTCTTCAGATTATTGAATGGATTTTTCGGGATGCTCTTCAGATAAGGCCCATACAAATAAGCCCCGCTGGGAACCGAACTTTCCTGGGCCATTCCATTCTCTGCGGAGGTTCCAATCATCTGATTATCAATAGGTACGGGAGCAATATTGACCGGTCCCTTTATGTATCCCGGGGCCAGTCCTCCGTGCTGCATTTTGTACAATTCTATCTGAGTCCGCCAGATGCGCAGGGTATCTTTGGCCATACTTTCCTTGGCCGCCTGGGTCTGACCCTGCATCTGGGGAATCACAATCGCCGCAAGAATGCCTAACACGGCGACAACAATCAGCACTTCCAATAATGTAAAACCCTTTGAAGCCATTCTTTTCCCCTGAAACAGACAGAACATCTTCCCTAAAAGTATCGTCAAATCTGCACAAGGGCTTAAGGAAAAGCAAAGGAGTTATGCCCGATAACGATAGAGGAAAAACCTGAAATAATTGGGGAGGTTTACGGAATTTCGCCAAAGAATGGTTCAGGGATTAATCCGGCTGCTCCTGAAGAAGAGTAATAATCTCTTCTTTTACCGGCAGGGCATCCTGCAGACCGAACCGGCTGCGGGTCAGGGCCTCCGCCGCTACCGCAAAACGAGCCGCCGACAATGGACTGTCACCAGTCGCATAACAGGCCGCCAAGGCTCCGCAAAAAGCATCTTCACAGCCCGTATAGTCCACCATCTCAGTTGCAATGCCCTTAATCCAGTGAGTCCCCTGACGGTCCACCAGCAAAGCTCCGTGTGTGCCCAGACTGATTAGAACACAACCGGCTCCCTTAGCCACCAATTCGGTTGCAATAAACCTGATATCCTGTTCGCCGCTGGCCCCTAGTTCCGTCCGGCTCCACAATCCCGCAAACCGCAAAACCAGAATATCTGCATTGTAAAAATCGACCGGCCAGTCAATCGCGTGCACCACCCCCCGGTCCGGAATCGGAAGATTTACCTCAAGAATTGTCCGCGTCTTGTGTATCTGGGCACACCGGACGGCCGCCACAACAGCATCTGGCGAAAAACTGTCGTGAATCAGACACACATTTGCCGAACTTATTGTCTGTTCCGCCGCCGCATATTCAATCTCATCTCTTCCAAAAACTTTGTTGGCCCCTGCCGAACAACAAGACCGATTCGCCCCCCGTCCATCGACCAGCGTCAGGATAATCCCCGTACTGATGGCCGGCGATGCATACAGCAAATCCGTGGAGACTCCGTAGCGGCTGAGGTTTTGCTTAATCATCTCCCCAAAGCAGTCCTCTCCGATACGTCCCAGGACAAACACATCGCACCCGCAAAGGGCCGCCTGAATGGCCCGATTGACCCCCGGCCCTGTCGGGACACAGGTAAACCCCATTCCCTCTTTGGTTTGACCGGGTTCCGGACAAGCATCGCACTTGACAGCCATTTCTACATAAGCAGGCCCGATGATGACCACCTTGGGAATCCGTTCTGCCATTGATTTCCCTTTCCCTTCCAAAAACCTCAGGTTATAAGTATACCCCTTTCGCAGCTGAAAGGAAAGTATTTTATAGAACGGCAGCACGATTTCCGAGGAGACATATCCTGAATGACTCTGTTCACCTTCACTCAATCACCATCTCTTCCTGAAACTCAGGCACGTGGATATCCCAACCTGTTTTTTCCGTTAAGTACGTTTTGAAGTTTTCGGCACTTTCTTTTTCACCGTGAATCAAAAAGACCTTCCGGGGGCTTTTCTGCAGTTTTTTGAGCCATTCAAGAATCTCCCGTCGGTCCGCATGGGCCGAAAACCCATGAACCCTCACAACCGCCGCCCTCACCGGCAGCATCTGTCCTAAAATTCGCACCTCCGGCTCCCCGTCCAAAATCTTCCGCCCCAGCGTTCCCTGCGCCTGGTACCCGACAAAGAGAATCGTACTCTCCGGACGGCTGATGTTGTTGACCAAATGGTGCTTGATGCGCCCGCCCGTGCACATCCCGGAGCCGGCGATAATCATAACCGTGCCTTTGATGTGATTGATCGCCTTTGACTCCCGCGGCGATTCAATCAGTTTCAGACCTCGAAAGCTGAACGGCGACTCATGATTCAAAACCAGCTGCGACATTTCATTGTCATACAGGTTGGTGTATTTCTCAAAGACCCGTGTTGCCTGCACAGCCATCGGACTGTCCAGAAACGTCAGAATATGCGGGATTCGGTTCTCCAAAAGGAGCTGGTTCATATAATACAGAACCTCCTGGCTGCGTCCGATGGAAAAACTGGGCACAACCAGATTGCCGCCGGCCTGCCAGGTCCGATTGACCGCCGCTTCCAGCTGTCGCTTTGTATCCTCTGGGGTCTGATGCTCCCGATCGCCGTAGGTGGACTCTACCAGAAGATAATCCGCCTGGTCAAAGGTCTCCGGGTCGCGAAGAATCGGCCGGCCGATGCGTCCCAAATCCCCCGTATAAACGATCGTTCGGCATCGGCCGTCTCGACAGACGCCGATCCGAATCATCGAAGCCCCGAGAATATGGCCCGCCTCATGAAAATCCGCCTCCAGCCCCGGCCCCAGCCGAACCGGCTCATGAAACGGCAACGGACGAAACTGCTGAAAACAGGCCTTCGCTTCCTCCATCGTATAGAGCGGTTCGACCGGACGAGGCGGTGTATAGCCGGCCTTGCGGTGGCGTCTTCGCTTAAACTCAGCATCTTCTTCCTGCAGCTTGCCGGCATCCAAAAGAACAATTTGGGCCAGTTCCGCCGTCGCCTGAGTACAGTAAACCGGCCCTCGAAAGCCCTCCTTAACCAGTTTCGGAAGAAGCCCGCAATGGTCCAGATGGGCATGCGTCAGAAGCACCGCTGACAGCAAAGAGGGGTCAAATCCGAAATCCTCCCAGTTGCGGCTCTGATACTGCCGTTCCTGATACAGCCCGCAGTCAATCAGAACCTTCGTGCCGTCAAACTCGAGCAGATGACGGGAGCCGGTCACATTCCCCGCCGCCCCCAAAAAACGAAGACGAATTCGAAGCCCTTCGGCCGATTCCTTTCGTTTCAGTCCCAAAAACGATGCGATGCCCATTTGTGACCGCCGCTCCCGTCAACCGCAAAAGATTCCAAAGAAGCTTTGATTATACGCATCTGTATAGGCTTTTTCAAACCTCAGATGCAGAAATTCTATGCCCGCCTAATAAAAACCTGTCCCCCCAATATGGTCTCCCGTCTTTTTCCGTCACAGCTGCGAAGGGCAGACTGCGGAAATGGCAGGGCGCAATGGAATAAGTCATTTCATAGCATCGGAAAACCGCTTTTTAACAAGAAAACAGATGCATCCGCGAGGGTATGAAAGGGACCAAGTGTGTCTGACAAACCGAACGGTCATTCCCGCGCAGGCAGGCATCCAGACCTTTTTCTTTCTGCTTTGTCATTTTGCCTGCTGGTCTGATCAAATAAAAAAAGCCGCCTTATCAAAGACGGCCTTTGATATTCCCTCGAGAAGGAACTATCCGGAATGGATGAAAAAGCTTAATTTCTTTTGCGCAGAGCAATCAGACTGCCCAGTCCCAGCAGAGCCATCGTCGCCGGTTCCGGAATCACCGTTTCATCGGCAAACAGCCACATGGTTGTATTGATAGTGTTGTAGGACTGCATCAGATAACTGTTAAAAGCAGAGTTGACTACAACCTGTGATTTCAGACGAGCATCGCCGTTGTCATCGTCCCAGTAGAACCCGCCCAGCTGGTCCAGAGCACAGCCGGTAACCTGAACTACACCGCTGCCCCACAGAATCCCGCTGTCAAAAATCCACGGGCCGATTTGCTCATACTGCTCTTCTTCCAAAAAGAGTTCGCCGGGCTTATGAGTCCCCCAAATCACCGGGACATTCAGAACAGAAACAGACCAGTTAATCTGGCTGAAGGTAGCCCGGGCTACAGATCCGGAAGACAGATCATTGAGCCCTGTAAAACTGCCCTGAATATTCACATTACCCACAAACGTCGCTACGGGAGTTCCTGTACCCGAAGAGCTTGAATACAGCGAAACACTGGCTCCGCCTGTCCAGGTCAGAGCTTGCTGGGTATGGTTATACTCCGCCGTAAAACCATCTCCCTGCAGAGAATCGACCCGAATGCATTGAACCGTTAAAGCACTCCAGGACGACACAGACAAAAGCAAAATCCCCGCCACCCCAAAAACCATCCTCTTTTTCATCACTTTCCTCCTCATATCAACGAATTCAGAAATCTTCCGACCGACACACGTTCACAGAAGCGGTCTATTTTCTTTTTAAGATCAGCAAAGCTCCGACAGCCAGCAGTCCGAGCGACATCGGCTCAGGAATCCCGAACGGGATAAGTTCCAGCGACGGCATCAGACTGTACAAATTCTGATTAAACGTGGAGATATTCGCCGGACCGCACTGTCCCAGAGCCCAGACCGCACGAAAGTCCAGCATCCTCAGCAGCGAACCGTTTTTCAATTCGCCGCCGGTAATGGCATATTGGGTATCCCCAACAAAAGCATCCGTATAGTTTCCTGTTTCCGAGACAAGCCACATGTTGTCACTGTCATTCAGCTGAGCCGTCAGAAGGACAACACCGCCGGGATGACTGGAAGAATTGAAAAGAACCGTTCCGCTGGTCATATCCGTCAGCTCTGTAGCAATAATCGTCATCGCGGCCGGACCGGCGGAAGAGCCGTTGGTAAAGATTGCCTGAGCCTTGACGCCGCTTGTGTTCTTCCAGAATAAATCACTGGCCGTTACAATGATTTTCCCCACAAAGGAATAATCCCACCCGCCGCCGGCAATATGGATATTGCCCGCATCAATCGGAATCTCACTTCCTCCCAGGAAAGTAAACAGAACAAACCGCTGAGTGGAATGATTGTAGAAGTAAAACTCACTGATGTCTAAATCGACAGCATCGACGTATTTGATTGCCCCGGACGCAACCGCAACAAAAGCACTCATCATCAGCAATGCGGCCCATCCTTTTCCAACACCTCTTTCATTTGTCATCTTTCCATCCTCCGGTATTTCAGCCTTCGTGATACGAAGACATACCTTTCTCTCCATCCTATAAAATTATCAAAAAACCCCCAAAAAATCAAAAAAATATGCTAAAATTAAAAATTTTTTTAAATCCGGGTATTATTCATAGATTGTACCGAATAAATACCTTACAATGTACACATCGACAAAATTAATCACACCATTCTGGTCCAAATCGGCCAAATCATAATATCGTTCAAACCATTCGTTCTCTGCTGAATTGAGGATACCCCCATAAAAATACCGAACAATATAAACATCAACAAAATTAACAACTTTATCCATATTTGTGTCGGCAAATAGGCAACTCCACGACTTAGGCTGGCCTGGGCCATACGATATCCGCATTAATGGGTCGCCAATGACCACTTCTGACCAGCTCAAATAAGGAATTGCCGCCCAGGCGGCCTCCACAAACGTCAAATCCGCCCGTCCATCCCCATCCCGGTCCGCCAGCAGATTGCTGTACAAAAACTGATTGTCAATCGCTGCATCGGACTGCGGCTCAAAACTGTGCCCGATTGCCGCCGTTCCGCCCGCCCTGATAAAATCCACAATCTTTGCCTGGGTCGTTGAAAAATCCGAAAACATTGTCACTGCATTAAAACTCTCCAGCGACGTAAAGACGGCTCCATTGAGAAAATTAAACAGCGGCCCCCCGCCGGCACCGCTGTTAAGCAAATAAGTCTTGGCCCTTCCTTCGTCCCCATTCATCCCAAAGCAGCTGAACCCAATGACCCCCTGGGGCCCCGTCCGCCCCGGAAAATAAACCGACAAATTCGCAAAATCGGCGGAGAACGTGCTGACTCGTTCCCGGTAGTCCAGTATCACCGGCAGATCATATGTGACGGACGAAGAACCAAAATACAAAGCCCCCTGAGCAAAGTATCCCACAGACAGACTGTTAAATGCTTCCACGTAATCATTCTTTACGCAGTTTCCATACGCATCCGGAGGCCAGGGTACTCCCTGATATTCCCAGAAATTCATGCTGCTGTCGTGCAGATTGAACACCCGATTGTAGTCAATATCTCCCGCAGGCGCCTTGGGGGCATCATCCAGCACCACAACGGCCTGCTTCGGATTGACCCCGAACTGCGGAGAACCGGCCCGCCTGGCCCGCTCGAGCATAGCCCGAACGGAAAAAACCGCACTCTGTCCCTGATTTTTGGGGCCATCCAGTCGGCAGACCAAATACATCCTACCCGGACCAAAGCGGCGATTGACAGTCCCGTACCCGTAGGCCCTCCCCTCCATATAAGGGGAGTCCACTCCAGGTTTGCGTGAAATGGCAAAGGACCAGGTCAAATCGTCCGCATACGGCATCTGCCGCTCAAACAAATCAAATCGACTCCGACAGCCCTGATAAGGATTCACGATCCGATTTTCAATCGGACAGGGATTGCTCCCGTAATCCAAATACCACAAACACGTTAATTCCGACTCCACTGAAGCCGCATCAACCTGGCACTCCGCATTCATCACAATCTGCCAGTTGGAACCGCCCGGGTAAACCACGTCGGCAAAGTTTGGTTTGGTATCCTGAATGCGGTACGGAAGCCCCGCCGTTGTGATAATCACCTTAATCTGCTTTTCAATTCCGTTAGCCAGCAGATAAGAACGTACCGGTCCGGCGATCTGATTGTTGTATTGTTCTCGTGTAATGATTTCATCCGCGGCCGTTGAATTCGGTCCGCTGCAGTCCGCCAGCCCCTGCAGCTCCAGCACCTGCCAGTCCTGAATCGATGGATAATACCAGCGGTACATCCGGGCAATATATCGACTGGTAGGACTCTGGGCATTCACCAGAATCAGCACATCAGACGGGCCCAGGTCCGCACATACAGAACAGGACAAAAACAGGAAAACAGACAAACAGACCCAATAGAATGCACCATCCCCCCTCCTTCTTCCTCCTCGTTTCGCCATCGGACATCCTTACCAAAAAGGGGTTTCCTCTCTCCCTGAACGGAATGCGCTGGCACTCCTTCCGCCCCTGACGAGACGTTTCCGTTCAGCTTATTTCCTGCAGCGGGTCCTGAACACCATCAGCCCCATCGAACCGAGCAGCAGCAGTGTCCCCGGTTCCGGGACAATCGTAAAGGCCCGCTGTGACTCCGCGGCGTTAAATACTCCCTCCAGCATGTTGCCCCAGGTCATCGGATTGAGCGGATTGTAGTCGCGAAGAAGCCCGCCGTATCCCGCCCCGCCGTTGCCCAGGGAATACACCACCTGACCGACTTCGACAGCCTCCACCACAAACTCGGCAATTTTATGATAACTGCCGACACCAAGGGCTGAATCCACACGCGCTGCTGTCGAGGTCATCGACAAGTCCCGAATGGTTCCCATCGGAGCATTGATGCTTGACCACATCACATCCGCTGCAAACGGTCTGACCACATTCACGCTTCCCGGTACAACTTTCAGCATGCCTGTACCGGAAGCAAAGGCGCTTAATTGCCAGCTGTTCAGTCCATTCAAACCGACGGCATCTTCCGCAAAGGCAAACAGCGTCACCACCGTTGTCTCACCAATGGCCAGAGTCGTTTTCGCTGCAGTCATCTTGAAAGAAAGAGCACCAAAGGAAGAGGTCGAAATGAGAATAAACAGGAGACCCGCTCTCAGAAAGAGATTTTTCATCATCCAGCTCTCCTCAACAACAAGAGTTACTCTTCTCTTTCCCGCTGTCTTTGGATCTATAATACCTTAGGATACCAATATACTTTTTTTGTGAAAAAAAGCAAATAAAAAACAAAATTAAAAAATATTCCGGATATCCTTAGTGCGTTTTCCTGAAGTTCTTTTCTTATAATCTTATTTTTTTCAGAAAATTTGTGAGTATAATTACTTTTCAATTAAAAAATATTATATAAAGACTTTTTGGATATTATATGAAGACAAATAATCAATCATACTCCCCCGATGCCAAAGTCTATCCAGCCGGCGAGGGCGCTTTTTTAAGCATCAATGACATGCTTGCCTATTTTGAAAAAATGGGCGCAATGCGAGTCTCCGACCTCCACATCAAAGTCGGCACCCAGCCCTGCTATCGGATTGACGGGGATCTCGTGCGGCTTAAAGGCGGTATCGTCACTCAGGAAATTGTAGAGCAGCTGGCCTTTCCCCTGCTCGGCCCGAAAAATATCGAAGCCCTTCAGCGGGATTTGGCCGTGGACTGTTCCTACCGCTACGGTACGCTCCAGTTTCGGCTGAATGCCTTCATGGACAACGACGGTATGGCCATTGCCATTCGGGCTCTCGGAACCGAAATTCCTAAACCCGAGCATATCGGTTTTCCCAACAACGTCTGGAAGGACATTGTTCGAAAGACCCAGGGCCTGGTCCTCTTTACCGGCATTACAGGGGCTGGCAAAAGCACCACCATCGCCTCCCTGATTGAACGCATCAACGAGGACCGCGCCTGCCGAATCATCACACTGGAAGACCCTATCGAATATGTCTTCAGTCAGAAAAACTCAATGATTTCTCAGCGGGAGGTCGGCCGGGATGTTGATACCTTTGCTCACGGTCTCCGCTCGATGATGCGGGAAGACCCGGACATCATCTTCGTCGGCGAGATGCGTGACGCCGAAACCGTCGCTCTTACGCTCACCGCAGCGGAAACCGGCCACCTGGTCTTTTCCACCCTTCACACCCGGGACGTCGTCGGCACCGTTACCCGCATTCTCGACTTTTTCCCGGAGGGCCGCCAAGAAGAGGTCCGCAACCAGCTGTCCCTGGGCCTGCGCTACATCATCAGCCAGAAACTCATTCCCCGCAAAGACGGAAAGGGCCGTGCGGCCGTCATGGAAATTCTGAATAACAATTACGCCGTTGCCAATCTCATCCGAAAAAACAAAATCGAACAGATCTATTCTCAGATGCAGGTCAAAACCAAAGACACCACCGAGGAAAAGATGATCACGTTCGAAAGCCACCTGGCTATCCTGGTCAAACAGGGCGTCATCACACTGCCTGAAGCCCAGAAATGGGCCAATGACCTCAAAAGCTTCCACGATGCGATGAAAAGCGAAGCCACAATGACCGATTGACCCGGGCTCCTCCGACTCCGCATGAAAAATCCCGGACAACCTGCAGGCTGCCCTGAAAAGTTCCGATAAAAAAAGCCGTCCTTAAAAAGACGGCTTTTCTTGTTTTGAGTCTGTCAAGAGTTCTGCGTTTGTTTACCGGCGGCGCAGCATCAGCCGTCCTCCCAGCGACAGCAGAATCATCGATGCCGGTTCCGGAACCCCAACCAGAATAATGTCATCCACAAAAAGGGCTCCGGTGCCATAGTAGGTCTTATCATATCCAACCGTGATATACATCACGTTCTCCAGATTCATCCCCGGAACCGTATAGGTGGCAAAATCCATTTCCCAGACTATCCCATTCGGCCACCCTGTGCCGCTGGGGGTCACATCACCGGGATAGCTGGCACCGAACACTTTCTGTCCCCAGCAGTCAAACATACTCAGGAATACATCGCCGCCGGAACCGCCCAGTGTACCCCACGGTGGAACCCCATCGTTTTTGGGAACCGCAAAAGTCATCTTAATCATGTAATATCCCGGATAGGTCAGATTGACCCCATGAACCTGCCACACAGCCCCCGGCAAAGCATACTTGGTCTGAGCGTAATAGGGCGAGTTCTGATTGTTCTGAATCAGCATACACTTGCCGTTCAGCACCGATTCAAGTGTTTCGCTGGTTATGTTTGAATTCGGATTGACCACCCAGGCTGCCCGCAAAGCCGCACTGTCGGCATATCCTTCAAAATCATCCACAACCGTGACAAACGTCGCCTGAACAAGACCGATACAGCCCAAAATCATCAAAATTGCCAAACACTTCTTCATCTTTCTTTCCTCCAAAAAAGGTTAAAAAAGTTCAGGATTATTTCTCCACACACTCCACACACGAAAATCTTCCCAATTGACAAAACCGTCGTCATTCAAGTCTGCCGCATAGTCAGAACCCTCCTCAAGCCAATATGTACACAGAACTTCCAAATCATTCAGGTTTACTTCCCCATTGCCGGACAAATCCGCCGCCGGCATCTGCCGAACCGCCATTCTTAGAATCTGCGCCGGCGACAAGACTCCCCTCCAGACAGTAAACTCATCCAGTTTTCCCGCAAACCGCCTCGGCGCCTGGTCCGGAATTGCCGGCAGAATTGAAACACGGTTATCCGCTGTGCGAAATCCCCCCGTGTAATATCGCCCCTGCGGATTAAACGAAGCAATGAGACTTCCATTCTTGTAAATCTTCAGGGCCTGGCCCGTCGTATCCGTGCCCTGCTGCCGCCAGAGAGCATGTTCATAGGTAATTGTAATCATCTGCCAGACACCCGCATCATAGGGAACATTCGCATACGTCGGCACCATCGTCGTGCTGTAAAAACTGATTCCCTTCCCCCAGCCCCAGTTGCCGATGCTTCGGGCATTGCCGTTCTTGGACCAGCTGTTTGTCCCAAAAGCCGCCAAGGCCAGTGCATGATAATCGCCGCCAACAGAAATGGCCGCATTCGGACGAACCCACAGATTCATTGACCAGTCGTCCTCGGCATTCAGCGGCAGATTGGTTCCGTTGACCAACTCAATCAAAACCTCCGTCCCATCCAGCGACAGGGCCTGACCGATTCGCCCTTTACCGAACCGAAATCCTCCCTGCACTGTTGTCGCATCATTCCCCCAGCCGCTGGTATCCGTCAGATTGCCCTCAAATTTCCATTCCAGCACCTTTTGCGGCCGATTCGACGAAAATTCAAATGCCGCTGTAAGAGCTGTATCAGACGGCAGAGTCAGTTCGAGCACATTCGGCTCCGTCAACTGCAAATACCGGCTCCCGTCGCCGATTCCTCCGGCGGAATAACTCAGTGCACAACCCCATTCTTTGGGCTGGGAGCCGTTCAGGCGTACAATCCGGCTTTGCGTGCTTTCCGTGCTGTTCACCGCCGCCAAAACAATCCCCTTGTCATAGCGGAAGGCCGCACAGTAAATCCCCTGCTCCTGCGGACCTGCCGACAAAACCTGAGCCCCGGGCGGTACCAAATCCGTCAAAATCTTCAAGGCATAATAAACAGGCCGCCTGACGCTTCCGTCCGCCGCCCGGCGCTGAAGACCCCAGCTCGTATTCGACCAGCTCTGGTCGGCCGCCTCCCAGACAAACGGAACCGACGCCCCGCCGTTCAGCAGCGAGAGCGTATTTTCAAAGACCCGAACGGCAAACGGAACCGTATCCGAAGCCGAATAGGTGTAAGCGGAGCCGGGCGAAGGATACTCCACTCCGTGGAAAATGCGGTTTCCGGTCATATACTCCGTCACAAAAATGGGTTTTTGTCCCATGGGGTCTTTCGCCCCAGTGCCGACGGATTTGACGCCGGCTGTGTCGAAGACCCCCGCATCATCAAAATCGGCGAGTACTACTACATCACCTACGCCGCCCGTTTTTATCCTCCGGGCCGATACTGGCTGGCCGCCGGAAAACCCCAGGTCTGGAAACAGAGCCCGCCGGAGTTTCCCTATCTGATTCGGGAAAACGCCACCGTGACCGGCCTGGCCCTGACCAACGACTTCAAAACATGGATTCGGGCCGGACGCATCACCAACCCGCTGGTTGATGACCGCGATGTCATTCTCTTTCCCGAAAAGGTGAACGGAAAATTCGTAATGCTTCATCGGCCAATGAATTGGGTCGGACCGGAATATGGGACTGAACACCCAGCCATCTGGATATCCTTTTCGGAAGACCTGCTCCACTGGCCCCAAAGCACCCTGCTGGCCGCCGCAAAGGAAGATTGGGAATGCAAAATCGGCGGCAATACCCCGCCCATCCGCACCCCGCATGGCTGGCTGACCCTTTACCACGCTGTCGGCCCGGATCGGTACTACCGCCTCGGAGCAATGCTTTTGGACCTGAACAATCCGGCCAGGGCTACCCATCGTACCAAAGACTGGATTCTCCAGCCCGAGGAATGGTATGAAACGCAGGGATGCTATGACGGCGGCGGGGTTGTCTTCCCCTGCGGAAAAGTTGTTATCAACGATACCCTGTTTGTCTATTACGGAGCCGCAGACAAATATGTCGGATTGGCCACCTGCAAACTCAACAAGCTGCTCGATTACCTGCTGTCCTGCCCCGCAAACCAATAAACCGAGCGTTTTAAAAACGCCTGCCTCTTCTGTGCAGCATCTGCCGGAAGAATGATGTCCTGCTGAAACAATTCCGGTACTCCCCCTGGAAAGGGGGAGTGCCGCTTTGCGGCGGAGGGAAAAGTTTCTCCCATTATTTGATCATCGCTGCCAGTTCCTTAAACTGCTCATGCCGTGCATCCCGCAGCAGTTCAAAGAGCAGCATCTCCGTCGAGCTGACAACCGCTCCGGCCGCCGACATCCGCCCGAGCCCGACGGCTTTGTTTTCCTCAGTTCTGGAAGAAACCGCATCGGCAATCACATGAACATCGAACCCCCGATTGAGCAAATCCACAGCGGTTTGAAACACGCACACATGCGCTTCAATCCCGCATAGAACAGCCGCTCGACGGCCGCTCGCCTCCAGCCGCGGCAGAAACCCCTCCGCTCCGCAGCAGCTGAAAGCCGTCTTTTCAAAGGGCTTCTGCCCGTCCAGCAGCTCCCGCAATTCCCGGACCGTCGGTCCAAGCGCTCGCGGCGCCTGCTCACACCATAACACCGGCATCTGCAAAGCCCGCGCTGTCCGCAAAAGCACCGCACATCGTGCAATCAGCTCTTCCCGACGGCTCATCACGGCCGCCAGCTTTTCCTGAACATCCACCAGGACCAGACAGCTCTGTGAGGGGGTCAAAAGATTCGATGCGGCGTTTCTCATGCGTCTATTTTTTCTCCGACGGACTTCTCACTTCAATCACAAGCACAACCGCCGGTCCATCCGCCGTCATCCCGCCCGGCAGTTCCGTCGGCTCTTTTTCCCAAGCCAGTCGGGGCTCCGCCGGCAGAAGAATCCGCTCACCCTCTCCCGTCTCTTCCGCAGGCACCCGAATCGCCACATCCGAAAGTCCCCGGCGGTTCAGACGCTCCAGATGCGAAGCCGTCATCTGCAGACGGGACGGGCTGCTTTGGCGGATCAGTTTCTCCATCTGCTCCGGACGTATCCCCTCCACGACAACCGTTCGTGCAGGCGACTCCCCCCCCGCCAAAACAAACTGCGGCTTCGAAGACAATTCCCAGACCGGCCTCAGCATCTGAATCAGCGACAGCATCTGCCTCTGAGAGCACTGAATTCGATAAACGGCACGGTCCTCAAAACGCTCTGAGGAGGCGGAAGAAAGAAGCTTATGAGCGACAACCGCTTTTTTGATGGACTCATTGAGCGGAATCGGATGCTCCGTAAGAAAGGTCAGAGTTCCCAACACCAGCACCGGCCCTTCTCCTGAAGCCGTCCCCTCCCCCGCCTGCAGCGGTTCGGCCGTCTGTCCCGGTGCAGTCAGAGCCACAGGAACAGTTTTCGGCTCGGGCGGTTTAACAATCTGAAGCACCAGGAGCCCCAAAATCGCCAGCGGCAGCATCACCATCGCCGCCGCCGCCGAGACCCAGCGAACAAGCAGCACAAACCGGCCTGTGCGGACGGACGGACGGGGTGACTCCATACTCAGTATCAGCCGACGCTCCAGACGGGCGAGCACCTCTTCCTTCAGGCCATTCGGGGCTTTCTCAATCGGCAGAAATCCCAGCAGCTCTTTCTGGCGGAATAAAGCATGCAAATCCTTACGGATAAAGGGATTATGCTGGGCCAGACGCTTCAGTTCTGTCTGCTGACGCTCGTTGAGCTGTCCATCCAGAAAACCGTGAATGAGCGAATCAACATGTTCCCGTTCTTGTTCGTTCATGCCAACACTGCTTCCAGCAAATCCCTCAGTCCGGCTCGAGCCCGACTGATTCGGCTTTTGACAGTCCCCAGTTCGATATCCAGAATCTCCGCAATTTCCTGATAACTCAGACCTTCAATATCCCGCAAAACCAGCACGACACGCTGCTCTTCCTCCAAACGTCCTAACGCTTTAAGGACAATCTCTCGAGCCTCTTTGTCCTGAGCCAACCCGGCAGGGTCTGCTTTCTCTCGACACATCAGATACCCAGCCAGCCGAGCCGAGGCACGATCCGTTTCTTCCGTACCCATCGATGCATCGATGGAATGCATCGAAAGGCGGCCCCTTCGTTTGCAAAAATTCAGCGTCAGGTTCACCCCGATTCGAAAGAGCCACGTATAAAAACTGCTTTTGCCCTTAAAGTCGGTTATCTTCTCTAATGCTTTGACAAATGTTTCCTGAGCAAGTTCCGCGGCATCGTCAGGATTTGAACAAATTTTGAGAATTGTATTATACAACCTGTCTTGATACCGGACAATCAGAAGCCCGGCGGCCTCTAAATCGCCGCGCTGAGACTGCTTAATCAGCAGCTCTTCTTCGAGGGTCTTGCTTTGGAAAGCCGAGCTGTCTTTCACACTTTTGTCTGCCGAAACTGGGTCTCTGTTTAACGCGAAAAACCGAAATAGTGGCCTAAAAGTCCGATAAAATCAATTTTTTTCCTGACTTTCTTCTCAGTCTGTCGGAAATACATAAATGGTTTCAAGACTCATCCCTTCCGCCGTGCGGCAGATTGCCGAAAGCAGCAGCGGTTCCTCGGCGACTTCCCCTTCCAAATCAAGCAGGAACTCATACGACCTCAGATAATCTCTCCAATAAAAATTATTGGTGCCCGCTTCGGTCAAAATCTGCACCGGCCAGCTCTTCAAATGAGGCCCCTTAGGGTTGGGGCTGGACAACTGATACCGATACAATTCGAAACGAACACTGAAAGGAACCTTCAGTCTGGAATCAAATCGGTCCCGCAGCTCCAGAAAAACCCGAAGGGCGGTCGGTTTTTTGGTCTCCTTGTCCCGGAGAATTTCCGTCAACCCCCCGAATCGAATCAGAGCCGGCTGGAACCCGGCACTTGTACAGGAAACCTCCGGAATCGAACCGGGAGGTGTTTCACAGCCCCCAAACAGCAGAACGCCCCACCAAATCAGACCAACGATTTTCAGAATCAATCTGGACAACCCATTTGGATTATTCATGAATATCTTCACGAAGAAGATGTCCAAGACGGTTTTTTTTCGTTTGAAGATATTTTCGATTATGTTCACCCGGCTTGGCCTGCAGAGGAATTTGCTCCACAATATGAATTCCGTAAACCTCCAGCCGGCTGATTTTCTTGGGATTGTTGGTCAGAATCCGAACGTTTCGAAGCCCCAAATCGCGGCAGATTTGAGCCCCAATCCCGTAATCCCGTTTATCCGGCAAAAACCCCAATTTCAGATTGGCTTCCACCGTATCAAACCCCTGCTCCTGAAGCTTATACGCATGAAGTTTGTTGGCCAGTCCGATTCCCCGCCCTTCCTGTCGCAAATAAATCAAAGCCCCTTTGCCCTCGGCCTGAATCCGCTTCATCGCCTCGACCAGCTGATAGCCGCACTCACAGCGCTGCGAATGAAACAGATCCCCTGTCATACACTCGGAATGCACCCGAATCAGAACCGGTTCCGGATGCTCAATGACCCTTCCCTGTTCATCCAAATCCCCAACCCCCCCCTTGCACAGGGCCAAATGCGGTTCCGTTGAACCGGGGCTTTCATATCCAATAAGGGTAAATTCGCCGTAATCCGTCGGCAGACGAATCTGCTGAATGCGGCGGACCTGCTGTTCCCGCTGAAGGCGGTACTCAATCACTTTGGCCACCGTTGTCATCTTCAGAGAATGCTTCTTGCAGTATTCCTCCAAATCAGGCACACGAGCCATCGTCCCGTCATCATTCAAAATCTCACAAATAACGCCCGCCGGCCTCAAGCCTGCCAAACGCATCAGGTCCACCGCCCCTTCCGTCTGCCCGGCCCGTACAAGCACGCCCCCTTTTCGGGCCCGAAGCGGAAAAACATGCCCCGGGCGTGCCAAGTCAGCCGCTTTGGCGTTGGGGGATACGGCAGCCCGGATGGTCCTGGCCCGGTCCGCTGCACTGATGCCCGTTGTGATGCCCTCTCTCGCATCAATACTGACAGTAAAAGCCGTACCCAGACGGGCCGTGTTTTCCGTACACTGCGGATGAAGACCCAGCCGATCGCAGTACTCTTCATCCATCGGCAGACAAATAAGCCCCCGTCCGTGTGTGGCCATAAAATTGATAATTTCCGGAGTTACCAGCTCCGCAGCGCACACCAAATCCCCCTCATTCTCCCGGTCTTCATCATCCACCAGGACAATCATTCGACCCTGCCGAAGCTCATCCAGAATTTCCGGTATTTCACTGAAAATCGCCATTCAGACCTCGTCGTTCAATCAGAAAAGATACAAAAAGTATAGCCCCTTCTCCGGAAAAAGTAAAGGATTGTTCAGATACGCAAGCGTTCTCCGCAGAAAGACTTAGAGCACAGCCCCGCCGTCAATCGCCAAAACCTCGCCGGTCATCGAGTCTGTTTTGAGAAGAAACAAGACCGCCTCCATCAAATCTTTCACCGGAACAAACCGCCCCAAAGGAATTCTCGCCTGCCGTTCGGCCGCTTCTTTGCGATTGCGGATTGTCCCCTCGACAATTCCCGGCGCAATCGCATTGACCGTAATGCCGGGAGCCAGCTCTTTTGCCAGGGACCTGGTTGCGGCAGTCAAACCGGCCTTGGCTGCACAGTAAACAGAATAGTCCCGCCATGGACGAAAGGCCCCAATGTCTGCAAAAAAAAGAACCTTGGCAAAAGGCCTTTTTCGTCCGTAGGAAGGGCGGGACTTTACAAACAAACGGGTCAAGAACAGGGGAACCGTCAGATTCAGACGAATCAGGTCTTCTATCTGCTGTTCCGTGCAGTTTTTCAGCGGAGTTTTCTCAAAAAGACCCGCCGAATGAATCAAAATATCGATTGGACCGTATCTCTGAGCTTCCTGAAACAGCCGGCGGATTTGCGCCGCATCCCGAAAGTCCGTTCGAAATGCAAAGGCCCGACCCCCGCGGCGGCGGATGTCCTGAACAAGCTTGTTTGCCAACCGGTCTTGACGATGATACTGGCAGAGGCATTGTACCCCCTCCTGGGCCAGCGTTTCCGCCAAAAACCGCCCGATTTTCCCGGTCGAACCGGTAATAAGCGCCGTTTTTCCTCGCAAATCCATTCTTGTCATAGTGTAATTTATCCGGATGAACACATCAAGTAAAACATTCTGAAAAGGGTTTTCGGATACAGACTTGATGAACCGCCGGATAAGAGTATAATAGCCACCCTAAGAGGTTCTGAAAAATGGCTTTATTAAACGTAAATATCGACCACGTAGCGACGATTCGTCAGGCCCGAAGAACCGACGAACCGGACCCCGTTTGGGCGGCCGTCGAGTGCGAACTGGCCGGAGCAAACGGCATTACAGTCCATCTCCGCCAGGACCGCAGACACATCAATGACAGAGATGTCCGGCTTTTAAAGGAAACTGTCGCCTGCAAGTTTAATCTGGAAATGTCCCTGGCGGAGCCGATTGTCCGAATTGCCGAGCAGGTCGTCCCAGATCAGGTCACCCTCGTGCCGGAAAATCGAGCCGAACTGACGACGGAAGGCGGGCTGGATTGCATCCGCTGCCAAAAACAGATTCAAAAAATCGTCAAAAGGATGCATAAAAAAGGCATTCTTGTCAGCGCTTTTATCCTGCCGGAAGAAAACCAGATTACAGCCGCCGCCGAAGCCGGCTGTGACGCCGTGGAACTGCATACAGGCCTTTACGCCAACGCCAAAACCGATCAAGCCATTGAGCAAACCCTCAATCAGCTGCGCGACGGACGGGATATTGCGTTTGCCGCCGGACTGGTTGTCCATGCCGGACACGGACTAACCTACCGCAACATTCGGCCCATCGCCCGGATTGAAGGCCTCTGTGAACTGAATATCGGACACAGCATTATCTCGCGGGCGGTGCTGGTCGGCCTGCGGCAGGCAGCGGAAGAAATGATTCGATTAATCCAAAACAAATAAGGAAGCAAAAATGTTCAGCGGGAGCATGGTAGCGATTATTACCCCCTTTCAGGACGGGCAGGTCGATTTTGAAACCCTCGAAGAACTGGTAGAATTTCATCTGGAAAACGGCACAGACGGCATCGTGCCGGTCGGGACAACCGGGGAGTCTCCCACCCTCAGCTATGATGAACACAAAAAAGTCATCGAATGGGTTGTCAAAACCGTCGGCGGAAGAGTCCCTGTGATTGCCGGCACGGGCTCCAACAGCACGGCAGAGGCCATTGAACTGACCGCTTTTGCCCGCAAAGTCGGCGCCGACGCCTCCCTGCAGGTCTGCCCCTACTACAACAAACCCACGCAAGAGGGCTTCTATCAGCATTTCAAGGCCATCGCGGAAGAGGTCGATATTCCGCTGGTTCTGTACAATATTCCCAGCCGCTGCGGCGGAACAGGTCTGACGCCTCAAACCGTCGCCCGTCTGGCCGAAATTGAAAATATCGTCGCCATCAAGGAAGCCACCGGCTCTCTGGATATGACCAGCGAGATTCTCTCTCTGTGCAATATCACTGTGCTGTCCGGAGATGACTCCCTGACCCTTCCCATCTGTTCGGTCGGCGGCAAAGGCGTTATCAGTGTGATAGCCAATATTGTCCCCGCCGATGTGAAAGCCATGACCGACTTGATTCTTGAAGGCGACTTCGTTTCCGCCCGCAAATGGCACCGGAAACTCTTCCCGCTGGCAAAGGCCATGCTCGGACTGGCCTCGAATCCGATTCCCATCAAAGCAGCAATGGCCATGCTCAATCTGGCACCGGAAGAACTGCGTCTGCCGCTGACACCTCTGAATGACGCTCAGAAAGCGCAGCTCCGCGAAGTCCTCGTCCAATACGGCATCCTTTCCTGAGGCGCTTTTCATTCCGTTTTCCCCCTGAGAGTCCCACGCAGACATTTCTTGTGAAAAAGAGCGGTCTGCGTTTTTTCTTTCCATCTCTCACAAGGACGTATCTACCCGCTCTCTTTCCGGCAAATCTGCGGCTGTTTTGGTCCCCCCCGGCCAAAATGGACTTTTTTCCGTATCGTTTTTTCTAAACACAGGTTTTATCATTTGTTCGAAAAACGAAACGGCCGTTCCGGTCAGTCCCGCCCTCCCCAGCGGTTCTCTTTTTATCGAACACAGAAACAGCGTATCTCTTTATTTATCAGGCAGTTGTAAATTTTTTAAAGAAAATCTGTTATGTCGGCACGGCCTTTGTATTTAGTCCTGTCAGTTCACGTTCTTGAATGAAAAAGAGTAAAGACCTTACAAATGTACGTTGTCGCCAAAGCAAATGTCTTAGCAATTGGAGTGCACAAACGAATCGAATCCTTAAAAGAATTGCCGATTCGATTGATTTGTCTGAATCGCGGAAACGATGCAGTTCGCTCTTTGAAAAATGAAACGATTCACAGCGTAATCAGTCATTGGCACCTGAAGGATATGCCGGACGGGGTCTTTCTGAAAGGTCTCAAAAGCATCCGTCCCGACATGCCCACCATCGCCGTGATTGAATCCAACAATCCTCAGCAGGAGATTCAGGCCCGTTCACTGGGCGTCTCCGCCGTAGTCACAGAGGATTGTTCAGAAGAACATTTCCGGGAGATCGTCTGCGGCGTGCTCGGACTGCGGGATACCGCGGTGCTCAAAGATCTTTACGCTGTGAAAGAACTGTAGGAGAAAGAGCTGCTCCGCAAAACAGCGGAGCAGAACAGCAGGAGTAAACAAACGTCCGGACTTCCGGACGAAGACAATATCTTTCCTCCTCCTCCAATGTCGGGCTTGCATGCCAACGAACGGTGGTCTAAGCCCGACACAAAAACAGCCGCGGGGCCCAAGGCCTCGCGAAACAATATCTTTCCTCCTCCTCCAAATGTCGGGCTTGCATGCCAACGAACGGTGGTTTAAGCCCGACACAAAAACAGCCGCGGAGCCCAAGGCCTCGCGAAACAATATCTTTCCTCCTCCTCCAAATGTCGGGCTTGCATGCCAACGAACGGTGGTCTAAGCCCGACACGAAATCAGACGCGGAGCAGCGGTCTCCGCGAAACAATATCTTTTCCTCCTCCTCCAGTTGGGTTCGCCAGCCGCCAGCCCTGACGACTGCGAACCCGACATTATCAGCCAGGCAGACCCACGGTCTGCTGAATACAAAAAAGGGCAAAAGCCCCTTCAGATTTTGCCCGCCAATCGGGCCTCGGACAGTCGCCGCTGTTCGAGGCCCGATTTTTTTCTGTCTTGCTATTCTCCTCTCTTCCTGCTACTCTTATTCGGAAGAAAACAGCGGTTCAAAAGGGAAATTTTATGAAAAGTCCGGTTTATTTGAACTTATGGAGGGGAGGGGTGCTCGCCGCGGTCCTTTTGGGGCTGAACGGCTGTGTCGAACGGCGTCTGACGATTCTGACGGACCCGCCGGATGCCCTGGTGTGGCTCAATGATGAAGAAATCGGCCGAACACCGGTCACCGTAGGCTTTAACTGGTACGGAGACTACAAAGTCCTCATCGAAAAAGAAGGGTACGAAATCATCCGCACAAACAAAGCCATGAAGCGCCCGCCGGAAGATTATTTCCCCCTCGATTTTCTGGCGGAAGTGCTCTGGCCCGGCACCATTCGGCGGAACATTGTATGGAGCTTTGCCCTGGAGCCCGCTGTCAACCCAACAGCCGAACAGCTGCTTGAGCAGGCAGATGCCTTCCGCCAAAGAGCCGGCCGCGACCTTCCCGCAGCCCCCTGAAACACCGGCCGTCAGAAAGAAATCCGATAGCCCTGGCCGTGAACAGTCTTGATCAGATTGCGGGCGGGCCCCAGTTTTTTGCGAAGAGCAGCCACGTGGACATCCACAATCCGTTCATTTTCTCCGGAGGAAGAAGGACCGGCGGCCTTCAAAAGTTCTTCCCGGCTTCGAACAGCCCCTTCCGCCCGAATAAGTTCCGTCAGAATATGAAATTCTGCCGGCGTCAAATCCACCGGTTTGCCTTCCACAAACACCTGCCGTCCCGACGGAAACACACGTACCGACCCGACGGTAAGAATTTCCTGGACACTTGACGGAATCGGCCGGCTTCGGCGCAGAACGGCCTCCATCCGCGCCAGCAGTACCGGCATGCTGAACGGCTTGGTGATATAGTCATCCGCCCCGACACTCAGCCCGACAATGATATCCGTCTCCGTGTCCTTGGCGGTCAGCAGGACAATCGGAATGGAGGCGGTCTTTTCGCTGTTCTTCAGCCGGGCCGTCAGCTGAATTCCCGAAATATCCCCCAGCAGGATATCCAGCAGGATCAAATCCGGCGGTTCTTTTTCAATTTCACGAAGGGCTTCCTGTCCGCACAGCGCCGTGCGAACCTGATAGCCGTGCTGCTCCAAACTCATCTGCAGCAGGTCCAGCAGGTCCTGCTGATCATCCACAATCAAGATTCTTCGATTCATAGCGATTTATTGTAGGCGGATGTTTTGCGCTGTCCATAAAAAAAGCCGTTTCCTGTGAAACGGCTTGTATTCTTCCGAACAAACGGCCCTGTCAGCAAACGGCCCGCCAGCTCTGATTGAGCTCCTCCAGAAGCGAAATCACTTCTTCAATCATTTTCGCGTCTTTTCGGATGTTGGCCTGCGTCAGGTGACGCTGCATAAAATTGTAAAGGGCTCGAAGATTCTGAGCAATCTGGCCGCCCTTTTCCATATCCAGCACAGTGTTCAGCTCAAACAGAATATCCTGGGCCTTGCCGATGTGCCTTCCTTTGGCTGCCATATCTCCCCGCCGCAAATCCTCCAGGGCCTGACGAAGAAATTTAATCGCTCCGTCATAAAGCATCACAATCAGACGCCCGCGGCTTTGGGTGCTGATGGCGGTTTCCTGATAGACATTGAATCCGTTCATAAGCATACTCCGGACAATTTCCTTCCGGCCGCAGCACCGGAGACTTCCCTTCCCTGACCGCCTTGGTTAAAGATTCGGAAAACGGCCGCCGTTTTTCAGCGGCCGTTCTCCGGTTTTATCCTGAATCCTGCCAGAGGCGTTTACCGAAGCAGATTCAGCGCCATCTGAGGCATGGAGTTGGCCTGAGCCAGCATCGCTACACCGGCCTGCGCCAGCACCTGCTTGCGGGTCAGGGCCGCCATCTCCGTCGCTACATCGACATCCGAAATGCGCGACTCGGAGGCCATCAGGTTTTCGGTCTGAATATTCAGCACTTCGTTCGTGCTTTCCAGGCGGTTGATCATATAACCCAGATAGGCCCGGGCGCTGTCTTTCATTTCGATCGCCGCGGTGACCAGACTCAACGCCGCTTCGGCACTGCTTCCCGTTGCACCGGCAATCGAAACCGCAGAGCTTCCGAAGAGAGCGGACGTCTGCACATCCACCGAATTGACGTCAATATAGGAATCTTCACCGAAGTGGACCCGAATCACAGCGGAACTGTTCAGCATGTTGATGCTGTTAAAGTTGGCCGTTTGTGCAATTCGGTCAATTTCCAGCATCATCTGCTGGAACTCGTTGTTCATAATGTTCCGCTGCTGTTCTGAATAAGAGCCCGTAGCCGCCTGCTCAGCCAGCTCTTTCATTCGAATCAGCGCGTTGTCAATGGTCGCCATCGCACCTTCCATCACCTGGAGCATACTGATGGCGTCCTGAGCGTTTCGAGAGCCCTGCTTGATCACCGCAATGTCGGCCCGCATCAACTCACGAACCGCCAATCCTGCCGCATCATCCTTGGCGCTGTTGATGCGCTGACCGGACGACAACCGCTCAATCGACCGCGCCAACGAATCATAGCTCATGCCAAGCTGGCGGGCGGCATTTTCCGCCATAATGTTGCTTTTGATTGACAGCATAATCTGACTCCTAAAGAAGGTTTGTCTTTGTCCCTGTTAGGACATTTCCACGGGACGTTTCCGCTTCGACTTTTCAAACATCAATTGCAGAGCCGCCGACTCCGAACAGCTCTGAAATCCATTACCATTATCGAACAGCAAAAACCCCACTTTAGATTCCCAAACCCCCTATTTTGACACATTCCTGCGAAGGACCGATAGTGCTTTGGATGATGAAGGTGAAAACCAAAAACAACAGAAGAAAAAAAATCTTCTAAAATGAAATTTTTTTGAAAGGAGATGTTTTCCTGTCCTGACTTTCGTTTATAGGACGTGGAAACTCCGCTCGGCGCTCGAATCCAAACAGAGGATTGTCCGAAGAATTATCGGACAAACAAAAAGGTTCGCAAAAGCGAAAACGACATCACGTCAGAAAATGTTTCTTTTGCCTGCTCAGCTCAATTTGGCGGAAAGGTTCCGAATCAGCCCCTGCAGCACGCTGGGAGGAAGATCGCTCAGTTCCGGTTCCGGGCGTTCCGCTCGGGCCATCGCCGCCAGAATCCGCAGCGTCATTTTCTTCATCGGTTTGAGGGCCAGAAATGTTTTGTCCGCAGAAGCCAGCTCCCCGTCCGCCATCTGCCGCAGATAAAGGATCACCTTCTTGATCACCTCGGTCTCATCCAGCTCCGCCGTCGAAACAGCCGTTTCTTCACTCGGCAGCCGGCTTTCATGCAGAATATGCTGCGTCAAGTTATGCGTCTCCCGCATCATTTCCTGAATGCGGCTCTCTTCCGCTTCATCGATCGGAGCCAGACGAAGCTCCTCCTCATCCCCCGACTTGGGCAGCGGGATATAGCACCGATGCCCGCAGTAAGGACAGCTCCCCCATTTGCCGCCTGCCTGATCCGGGGCTTTGATTTTTTTCTTGCAGGATTCGCAGTGAAAACTGATAGGCATAAAACCCCCTTATGAACCCTCTCTAAGCTCGTTTGCGGTTGCCTTTCCGATACTCTGCCCGAACTTCCGTTGTAATACCGCCTCGCGGCGTAAAAGAGGAAGTAATCTGCATCCATCGAGGAGCCGCCGCCCGGCACAGGTCATCCAGAATCTCATTGGTCAAATGCTCATAAAAAACCCCCCGGTTGCGGTAGCTTTGCAGATAATACTTCAGACTTTTCAGCTCAATACACTTGCGTTCGGGAATATACTCAATCAGAATCTGACCAAAATCGGGCTGGCCGGTTTTCGGGCACACACTCGTAAATTCCGGACAGCGGATGGTAATCACATAATCGCGTCGAGGATAGGGATTATCGAACAGCTCAATCGCAGGTTTTTCAACACTCATTTGGACTCCCGGCTGACAATCTGTTATACTGAGTATCTTAACAAAAACCATCTGGATTTCAAGATAAGACTATGAACCTGCAAAAAAAAGCCGTCGTTCTGCTCAGCGGAGGATTGGACTCCGCCACCACTCTGGCCATCGCCCGGCATCAGGGTTTCCGCTGTTATGCACTCAGTTTTCGCTACGGCCAACGGCACGCAGTCGAAATCCAAGCAGCTGCGGCAATTGCCAGGGCCTTAGGGGCATTCGAACATCGAATTCTCTCGATTGATTTGGCCTCGTTCGGCGGTTCCGCCTTAACAGACCCTGCCATTAAGGTCCCCAAAACAGGACCAGACCCATCCTTAATCCCCATCACGTATGTCCCGGTCCGAAATCTGATTTTTCTCTCGTACGCCCTTGCCTGGGCCGAAGTACTCAAGGCATTCCATATCTTCATTGGCGCCAATGCCGTCGATTACAGCGGCTATCCGGACTGCCGGCCCGAATTTTTCGAGGCCTTCCAAAAAACAGCCAACCTTGCCGCCGCTGCCGTCGTCGATGGCAAAGGAACCTTTCAAATCCATACCCCGATTATCCAGATGACCAAAGCCGAAATCATCAAAACAGGCCTTCAGCTTGGGGTGGACTATTCAATTACTCACAGCTGTTATGACCCCTCCCCGCAGGGCCTGGCATGCGGTCTGTGCGATTCCTGCCGTCTGCGGAAGAAAGGGTTTCGGGAAGCAGGAGTCCCGGACCCCACCCGATACGTTTCGTGAGAAGATTATGGTAATCACCAAGCATCTATCCATCAAAACAAACGGAAACACCCAGATTCTGGATATTACAACCCAAGTGCAGCAAGCCGTAAAAGACTCCGGACTCCCGTCCGGCATTGCCGTTCTGTTTGCCGTCGGCTCGACAGCAGGCCTGACTACACTCGAATATGAACCGGGTCTGGTTCAAACCGATATCAAAGCGGCCTTTGAACGAATCGCCCCCAAAAACGAAATCTACGCACACGAGAACACCTGGAACGACGACAACGGTCATTCTCACGTTCGGGCGGCCCTTCTGGGGCCTTCTCTGACCGTTCCCTTCACGGACGGCCGGCTGACCCTCGGAACATGGCAGCAGATTGTCCTGATTGATTTTGACACACGGCCAAGAAGCCGAACCATTGTTTGCCAGATTCTCGGTGAAAACGATTCGAAAAAAACGCCGGAGATGTAACGTTTGGGGCCCCGGAACGTATTACTGGGGGAAACAAACAACCCAAACTCTTTGAAAGGAACCGCTTATGAAACGCTGGACTTTTCTTGTGTGTCTGAGTGCATCGGTTTTCAGTGCCGCGGCCGCCCCGCTAAACAAGAATTCCATCGATGCCGATGCACGCTGGGTCCTGCACTTGGACCTGGAGGCATTCCGACAATCCAAATTGGGGACACTGATTCTGACCGATATTCAAACCCAATTCGGTGAAAAAATTCAAGCCCTTCAGGAGCTGATCGGATCAAATGTGTTAACAGATTTCAACCATTTTACCTTATACGGTCCGGACCATCAGGAGCAAAACGCCGTCCTGCTGGCGGAAGGCCGCTTCAGTCAGCAGAAACTGCTCGCCCTGCTGATGCTCAATCCCCAGTACCAGAAAAGCACCTACGGCAATTACATCCTGCACGAGTGGTTTGCCCAGCACCACGGAAAATACCAAATCGGCACCTTCGCCCGGGACAATCTGATTGCGATTTCTCAAAACCCGCAAGCCCTTCAGCAGGCCCTGGATGTTCTGGACGGCAAGCGGCCCCCGCTGACCCATGCACCTTGGTTGAGTGGCAACGGACGGGCCCCCGCGACCCCGATTCTCCTCGGAGCCGCCTGCGGAGTCAAAGAACTCACCGCCGGTCAGCCCCAGGCGGCCCTGCTGGCCAACACCCAAACCGTCTTTCTGTCTGTCAGTGAAAACAACGGTTCTTTCCAGATTCAAATCCTTCTTCAGACAGACAATCCTCAAACCGCCCTGCGGCTTGAGCAGGCCGTTTTGGGCATGAAGGCATTCCTCGCCTTAAGTCAGGCCGCCTCAGCTTCCGCCGCCGGCACTTCTAATTCCTCTCCCCTGGCTGTCCTGCTCGACAACTGTCGACTCATCCGGGAGGAAAATGCCGTCCTGCTTCAGATGGAAATGCCCTCGGAGTCTGTTTATCAGGTCCTGCAGCAATGGCATCAGGCCCGCAGCGGAGCCGCTCAGCCGAATCCGTAATTTTGTTCGTCCGACAAAGAGCTTCGGAATGCAGAAACACCGAGACACAAATCCGACACAGGACAACGCCTGCCGAGAAGACCGTTTCCAAGCCGAAGAAACGGTCTTCTCGGCCTTTGAGCAAATTGTCCGGGATTACACCGCCCCCCTGATGCGGTTTATTTATACCCGTGTCCGCTGTCCGGAGGATGCCGAAGACATCTGTCAGGAAACCTTTCTGAAGGCCTTCCGCTCACGGGATTCCTTCGACGGGCAAAGTTCTCTGAAAACCTGGCTGTTTTCCATTGCCTATCACGAAACCGTCTCGTTTCTTCGAAAAAAGAAACTTCCGACCTCCGGCTCCTTACAACTCTTATCCGCCGAGGCAGCCTCTTCAAACCCGCAAAACCACGATTTGGAAACTATCTGGACCTGGGCCCGGGAACTGCCCGCCGAACAGTACACCCTCCTGTGGCTGAAGTACAAAGAAGAACTCTCTACAGAGGAAATCGCTCGAATCCTCCGCAAAAGCCGTCTGAGTACCCGCGTCATGCTGCACCGTGCCAGACGCCGACTGGCCGAAATCATTCAGCGAAAAGAAACTGCCTCAGATTCCGCCTCTCTTTGTCTCCATCCCACAGACCTTGCGTATGCCAAAAAAGGAGCCGATTATGTATTGTAGCTTCATTAAAAAACAGATAAACCATTTCGTCGACAGACAATCCCCCCTTTCCTCGAAGGTCAGAAAGCATCTTGACTGCTGCCCGTCCTGTCGGTTTTATTATGAAAGTCTGCTTCGGGTAGAAGCAAAACTCCGACGAGAAATGCCGGACCGGCCCGATGCGGATGTATCCGCTCTCGAAGAAAAGATTCTCTCCAGAATCCGCAACGAATCCGGGACGGTTCTTGTCCGGCCGCAAATACACCGGCGGCTGCGTGCGCTGACCCGCATAGCGGCCGCCGTACTGATTTCAGCCGCCCTCTTTGGGCTGCTGCGGAATCGCAAGAATCCTGTTCCCGGTCCGAGTGTTCCGGAGGGAATCAACCCTCTCCAGCGTGCACTGACCACTGACCTCTATACAATCCAAAATCAGCTGCTTGCCGACTCGCTTCAGCAGCCGCTCGAAACGGAAATGGACAACCTTGCCAAAGATATGCAGACGGCGGTTCGATTTGTCTCCGCCTGCCTGCCGCAGCCCCCGTGGAAACCGGAACTGCCCTGACCGCTACAGCAGCGGGGTCAGTGTGCGGACAATGCTTTCGCACAAATGACGCCCCAGACCGGCCTGAGCGATTCCCTTCTGGCAGCCCCCGAACAGCATCCGAATCCAGGTTTCAACCGCCTCAATCTCCGCCGGACTATACACACACATCGCAATCTCATAATTAATCAGCAGACTCCGGTAGTCAATATTAGCCGACCCGAGGATGGCCATCTGCCGATCCATCAGCACAACCTTGGCGTGCAGCATCCCCGGCGTAAAGAAAAGAATCTTTCCCCCCGCCTGCTGAATCTCCCGAAGCGGAATCCCCCGCCCCCAGTCCGCCAAAGGATGATTCGACCGACGAGGCAGAATAATCCGCACATCGATGCCCCGGCGTGCGGCCAGTACCAGCGCCTGCGTGAGGGAATCGTCCGGCACAAAATACGGCGTGACCACCCAAAACCGCTCCTGAGCCGCAAAAACCGCAGTCAGAATTGCGTCATACAGCGCATCATTGGGTACATCCGGCCCGCTCGGGACAACCTGCACAACCGCCTGGCCGCTTCCCTTCTCGGCCAATCGCTCCGGACGGATTTCCGGGAGATGCTGACCGCTGGCAAAATACCAGTCATACCGGAAAACCTGCGTATAATGCCGCACAGCCGGCCCTTCGAGAGTAAACGCCAAATCCCGCCACCGCCCCTCATACGGCACCGGCCCCATATATTCCCGCCCGATATTCGTTCCCCCCGACAAAACCTTCTTTTCGTCCACGACAACAATTTTGCGGTGATTGCGAAGGTTCGCCCGTCCGCGGAACGGGCGATGAAAAACCGGCATAAAATGAGCATACTGACCGCCGGATTCGACCAAGGGGCGGAGAAATCGTCCCCGCGTATGAAGGCACCCCACCCCGTCCAGAAGCAGACACACTCGTACGCCCGCCCGGGCCTTTTCGGAAAGCACCTCCAGCACTTCTATCCCTCGCTTGTCCTTTCGAAAGATGAAGGTGGCCAAATAGATGGATTCCTGGGCGGAATGAAGCATCTTCATCAATTCCAGATATGTCTCTTCCCCCGTCCGGCACAGCAGTAGATTGTGTCCAGCCTCCGCAGGCGGATGCCCATAGGAACGGAGCAGCCGCTCAATCGGCCCCAAATCCCGCTCTTCGCCTTTCTGCTGAATCAGCCCAAGCTCATCTTTCTTCCCAGCCTCCCGGAGGATTTTACGACCCCCGAATATCAGATAAAGCGGAACACCAATGTACGGAATCAAAATAACCGCCAGCAGCCAGGCAATCGTTCCGGAAAAAGACCGCTTCTGCAGAAGAATATACGCCACCAGCAAAACACCCAGCAAAAAGCCCGCAATCGCAACGATATTGGTCAGAAGCCAGGCCCAAAAGGCATGCAGGATGTCTGTCATAATCTCCGCAGCTCCTTTCTCAATCCTTCCGAGAACAACAGACAGACCGCTCACTGAATATCAAAGGTGATGCTGTAGGCCTCTCCGTCAAACTTTGTATGGATCTTATAACCGGAATTGTAAAATATCGTCAGCATCGCCTTGTTCATCGGCAGCACGGTTGCATAAAAACTCTTGACGCCGCGCTTGCGGGCGATTTGAACCAGATATTCCAGAAGCAGAAAGCCCATCCCCTTGTCCTGCCATTCATCCTGAACAATGAAAGCTACTTCCGCCGTCATTGTCTTGGGGTCCAGAAAATACTGGGCTATCGCCACAATCTCCTCCTGCCCCTCCGGCCCCGGCACCACCCCTACAATCGCCAGATTCTGCTCATAATCCACATTGGTCAGTTTCTGAACATCCTTATGAGGGAATGTTTTCGTATGGGTAAAGTACCGCTTCTTCACAGAATCCGGACTGAGCGAATACAGCATCTCTGACAAAGCACTCTCATCGGTCGGCTTGACCGGACGCAGAAAGATTTCCGTTCCGTCTTTGAGCGTCTCATACTTTTCCAGTTCCTGCGGATACCGAACCTTGTCCCATTCAATCTCAATCTGGTCCGGCGAAATATACTTGCGGGCCTTGGCCGCATGAATCAGCTCCTTGCGGAATTTCGGATGGGCGATATTAATCAAAGCCAGCGCCCGCTCCCGGATGCTTTTGCCGTGCAGGTAGGCGATTCCGTATTCGGTCACCACATAATGCACATCGCCCCGCGTAGTTACGACTCCTGCCCCCTCCGTCAGCGCCGGCACGATGCGGGAAACCGTATCGTCTTTGGCGGTGGAGGGCATTGCGATAATCGGCTTGCCGCCCCGGCTGCGGGCGCATCCCCGAATAAAATCCACCTGACCGCCGATGCCGCTGTAAAACCGGTATCCCAGCGAGTCCGCACATACCTGTCCGGTCAAATCAATCTCCAGCCCCACATTAATCCCGACCATCTTGTCGTGCTGCGCGATCACAAACGGGTCATTGACGTACTCCGTCGGATGAAATTCAAAAAACGGATTGTTGTCAATATAGTCATAAAGCCGCTGAGACCCCATACAAAAACTGGCCACCACTCGCCCGTTGTTAATGGTCTTCTTGGAACAGGTCACCGCTCCGCACTCAATCAGTTCAATAATCCAGTCCCCGAACATCTCCGTATGAACGCCCAGCTCCTTTTTGTCGTGAAGAAACTCGGCCATCGCCTGCGGAATCCGTCCAATCCCGCACTCAATGGTGCTGCCGTCCTCGATCAGCCGGCTCAGATTCTGCCCGATTTTCCGCAGCACCTCATTGCTCGTCGGCGGCTCCACCGTGATAATCGGCTCATCGTAAGGCACCATCGCATCAATCGAATGAACATGGATGAAACTGTTGCCCAGCGTGCGAGGCATATACCGATTGACCTGGGCAATCACATATTTAGCATTGGCCGCCGCCGACTTGACAATATCCACCGACACCCCCAGACTGCACAGCCCGTTGACATCCGGCTCCGTCACGGAAATCAGCGCCGCATCCAGCGGAATCCCGCCGCTTTCAAACTGGCGGGGAATATCTGAAAGAAATATCGGCGTGTAGTCTCCCACCCCTTCCTCCATCGCCCCGCGCACATTTTCGGCAATAAAAAAGGAGTTCATCTTGAACTTCTCGCGGAATTTCGGCTCCACATAGGGCGCCGCCCCCATCGTCAGCAGGTGAATAATGTGGGCATCGTAAATATGGTCGCCGTATTCCACCAGGGCCTGCACAAGGTGTTGCGGCTGCCCGCAGCCGGTCCCGATAAAAATTCGGTCTCCCGGCTTAATCAGCTTCATCGCCTCGCGGGCCGTGCATACCCGATTCGCGTATTTCTGCTTCCAGTCAAAGAACGACATAATCGGAAGACCTCCAAAAACTCAGGCAGATTTCAGCGTTTTTCGAGGGTCATCATTGCATCCACCGCAATCGGCGTGACCCCCTCTTTGCCGACCACAAACGGGTTGATGTCCATTTCCTTGATTTGGGGAAACTCCGTCACCAGCTGGCTCAAACGCTGCAGGGCCTCCGCAATGGCATCCAGATCTACCCCCTCTTCACCCCGAGTTCCCCTTAAAATATCATACGTTTTGGTACGGACTAGCATTTCTTTAGCTTCTTCGGCTGTAAGCGGAGCCGGATAAAACGCCACATCCTCCAGCACTTCCACCAGCTTTCCGCCCATTCCGAACATCATCAGCGGCCCAAAACGCGGATCGCGAGTCATTCCCAAAATCACCTCTTTGCCGGTGTTGCACATCTGTTCCACACTGATGCCCAGAATGTGAGCATGCGGCGCTTTTTTCGGAATGCGGTACATCATTAAATCAAATACATCCATCACCTCCTGCTCACTGGTGATGTTGACTTTGACCCCCCCCACTTCTGTTTTGTGAATAATATCCGGAGACCAGACCTTCAGCACCACCGGAAAACCGATTTGCTTGGCAATACTGACGGCTTGTTCCGGAGTCGTCGCTATCCCGCCGGCCGGCGTGACAAACCCGTATGCCTCCAGCACCTCTTTGGTTTCCATCTCCCCGACTTCCATCTGCCCGATTCGCAGATGCCGCTCAATAATCCGTTCTACCTTCCGGCGGTTCACATTAAACAGTTTCACCACCCGTTTCGGCCGATTCCGCCACGCATGATACTGCGTCATCACCTTCAGTGTGCGGACAGCGCTCTCCGGACAGTCGTACTGGGGAATATGCCCGTCCCGAAGAACCTTCAGCGCTTCGGCAACCCGGCTGGCCCCTAAAAAACAGGCCAGCACCGGTTTGTCCGGCTTCTCTCTGGCCACACGGACAATCGCCTCCGCCGTCGCCACACAGGCCGTCATCGCATGCGGACTGAGCAGCACCAGCACACTGTCCACATTTGGGTCATCCAGCACCGTCCGCAAGGCAAACTCGTACCGGTCCTCCAGCGCATCACCCAACAGGTCAATCGGATTGCGGAGGTTAGCCGCCCGGGCCATCTGCTGGGACTGCTGAAGAGTTCGAAGCGTCTGCTCCGTAAAAGAAGCCAGCTCCAGTTTCTCCCGCTCTATGGCATCCGTGGCCATAATCCCCGCTCCCCCCGCATTGGCTATCACCGCCACCCGCGGTCCGGCCGGACAGGGTTCATAAGCAAACGCCTGAGCATAATAAAACTGATGTTTGACGGATTCACACCGAATCACCCCCGCCCGTTCAAACACACATTCATAAGCCGTTTCCGCCTCCGCCAGACGTCCCGTATGCGACGAAGCCGCCCGAGCCCCGGCCTTCGTAAAGCCGGCTTTCAAAAGCAGAATCGGCTTGCGCCGGCTGATTCGCTCGGCCTGTTTGATGAACGCATCCCCGTCTGAAATTGTTTCCAGATAGCCGGCAATCACCGCCGTCTCCGGGTCATCCCCCAGCGCCCGAATCAGCGTCAATTCATCCACATCCGCCTTGTTGCCGATGCTCACCAGCTTGCTGAAGCCCATCCCCCAGTTTCGAGCCATATCCACAAACGCGGCCATCAGCGAACCGGACTGGGAAAAATAAGCCACATTGCCCGGCTCCGGAAGCTCCCCGCCGAAACTGGCATTGATTTTCCTGGACGGCACCATAATCCCGATGCAGTTGGGCCCAATGATGCGGATGCCGGCGGCCCGCGCCGTTTGAAGAATCTCCTGCTCCAGACGGCCCCCCTCCGGCCCGGTTTCCTTAAAGCCGGACGAAATAATGATAACCGCCTGAATCCCGATTTCCGCACACTCCTTGATCACCTGCGGAACCAGTTTGGCCGCCACCGCCACCACCACCAAATCCGGAACGGAACCGATAGCCTTCAGATTCGGATAACACGGCAGCCCCCCGATTTCCGAAGCGTGGGGATTGACCGGATAAAGAGCCCCGGGATATCCCGCTTTCTGCATTGCGGCAAATAGTTCATAGCCCACCTTGCCCGGTTCCCTCGATGCCCCCACAATCGCTATAGAACGGGGCTCAAAAAAACGCTCCAAACCCGTCATGGACGATTACCCTTCAAAAGGGAACTTGTTCAAACCCGTCTCGGCCCTTTCTCCGCCTCTGCTCCGGCAACAGAACGAACCGGAGCAACAACCTGCTTTAATTTTGCTTCGTAGTTATAATCGGACTTGCCGAATCTGTAAAGGGATTTCCCTGCCTTCAGCCAGAACAACGGTGATTGGGAAATCTTTTCTCGAAAGGCTTGCTTTTTTCCTGCAAAAACGATATAAGAAGATTTCTTTACCGCCGAAGTAGCTCAACGGTAGAGCACGGCTTTCGTAAAGCCGGGGTTGTGGGTTCAAATCCCATCTTCGGCTTCATAAACGGACAAGCAAATCTCTCCGGAAATGCGTTTTTTTGCAGTCCGCGTCAATCTCTGCTTGCCGAAATCCTGTCCCTCTGCTACAATACAGCCCCCCAAAAAAAGGGCGATTAGCTCAGCTGGTAGAGCAGCTGACTCTTAATCAGCGGGTCGCAGGTTCGAATCCTGCATCGCCCATTCAAACTTAAGGCCTTGCAAGTCTATGACTTGCAAGGCCTTTTTTGCTTATCGCGTGCTTATCGCGCTTCTATACAAGATACCGGCTGTCCGTCTCCTGGAACGGCCGAATCTTCTTGGCCCTCTCTTCGTATCCCGCTCGTCCCATCAGTGCAAACGTGGCCTCTTTGCCCAATTCCACCGCCGGCTGGTCATAGGCGTTAATATGGAAAAGCATTCCGGCCAACGAGGTGGTCACTTCATACAGATAGAAAAACTGCCCGACCGTTTCAGGACATACTGAATCGAAAAGCACTGTTAAACACGGCCTCTTGTCCTGAATCAGGGCATATTCCGTCGCCAGCTTCTCGCTGTTCAGTAATTTCGCCATACTGGCCCGGGCCAAATACTCCAGCTCCGGCGCCTCCGGCGGACAGTCCCCCATCACCACATCCCGTCTAAACTGCTTGACCTGCAGGAACGTGAAAACCTTATCATTCGGCCCCTCCCGGTAGAGCTGCACCTGACTGTGCTGGTCGGTCGTCCCCAGAGCGTTGACCGGAGTCGGCCCTACATAAACCGCCTTGCCGTCCAAATCCGTCTTCTTGCCCAGACTTTCCGCCCAAAGCTGACGATACCAGTCCGAAAGGTCCTTCAGAGCATGGCAGTACGGCATCATTACTGAAATCCGCTTGCCTCTTTGGTAATAATGCCACTGAATCGCTGCATTCAGAGCTGCCGGATTTGCGAAAAAGTCCGTCCGGCTGACCCGCTCATCCATCTGACGAGCCCCCTCCAGCAGCGCCTCAATATCAATTCCGCAAACCGCCGCACTCAAAAGGCCGACCGGACTGAGCACGCTGAACCGCCCTCCCACGCCGTCCGGCACCTCCAGCGCACGAAAGCCGGCCTTGTCTGCAATGGCCCGCAGCGTTCCCTTCTTCGGGTCGGTCGTGGCAACGATCTGCTTTTTGTATCCTTCCGGCCCCAGCCGCTCCAGAAGCATCTGCCGAATCACGAGAAACTGAGCCGCCGTCTCCGCTGTCTGACCGGATTTGCTGATGACGTTAAAGACGGTCTTGTTCAGTTGGTCTCCAATCCAGTCCAGAAAACTGCCGAACTGAACCGGGTCTACATTGTCAAACACAAACAGACGCGGCCCTTTCCGCTGTTTAGAATCCAAATTGTACAAATACGGGTTCAGCGCCGTCTGCAGGGCAATATTCCCCAGCGCCGAGCCGCCGATACCCAACACCACAAAGTTTTCACATTCCTGCTGAAGCCGGACCGCCAGCTCCTTGACTTCTTTCGGATACCGGGGATGATACGGCAGGTCCCGATAGGGCGTCTTGCCGCCTTTTCGTTCCTGATTGAGCCGCTCAATCAGCGGTGTCGTCTTCTTCGCCAGCTCCGCTAACTGACCGGAAGTAATCCCGTGTTCCGGCCCTAAAATTTCTTCACAAACATTCTTGTAGTAAAAATGGATATTCTTCGCACTCACAGTTCATTCCCTTAAAAACAGACCGTTTATCGAACTTTCACCAGCGACGCATATTTGAGCACCAGAGACTTCGTCGCCCCTGAATCAAAACGCACCACAACGATGCTGTCCTCGCCCAGGTCCAGAAATTCCTTCACGCTTCCCCGACCGAACTTGGAATGCTCCACCCGTTCATTGACGGCAAACTTCGGCCCCGTTTTCTCCGGTCGGCTTTTCGGCTCTTTGGACAGGCCGCAATATCCTTCCCAGTCCTCCGTTCGGTCTCGAACCTGCGTTTCTCCGGCAAAGCCGATTTCATAAAGAAACGGGGAAGGAACCGACCGCAGAAACTGCCCCCGCAAAAGCCGATGGCGGGCGTAACTGATGGTCAGGCGGTCCTTGGCCCGCGTCATTCCCACAAAAAACAGCCGCCGCTCCTCCTCCATTTCATCCGGTCCGCCTTCCAGAGAACGCTCATGCGGCAGCACTCCTTCCTCCAGACCGATGATAAACACGCAGGAAAACTCCAGCCCCTTGGCGGCATGCAGCGTCATCAGGGACACCTGTCCGGCATTCGGGTCAAACGCATCCGTATCGCTGTACAGGGCAATGCTCTGGAGAAAATCAGCCAATGACGGATTTTCCGCCGTGCGGTCATACTCGGCCGCCGCATTAATCAGCTCATTGATATTCTCAATTGCTTCCTCATCTCCCGCCTCCTCAAACGCCTCCGACAGACCGCTTTCGGCGAACACGCGGTTCATAATCGCCGATGCCTCCTGGTCCGGCTCTTTCCGAAACCGTTCAAAAAAAACCGCAAAATCCGTCAGCCGTTTGCGAGTACCGGAGGCAATCGTCTCAATCCGTCCGGCCTGCCCGGCCGCCGCCAAAAGCGGCAGACGATTCCGGGAGGCATACTCCTGCAGACGCTCAATCGTCTTGTCCCCGATTCCGCGGCTGTGCGTGGAGACTGCCCGCACAAACGCCACATCATCCGACGGGTTGACAATCAGCTTCAGATAACTGAGAAAATCCTTCACTTCCTTGCGGGCATAAAACTCCACCCCCCGCACCACCTGATAGGGAATCCGCCGGCGGATAAACGCCTCCTCTACGGAGCGGCTCATCGCATTGACCCGGTAAAAGACCGCAATCTCCTGCGGATGGACCCCCTGACTGAGCAGACCGGAAATATCCGCCGCCACCTGCTCCGCCTCATCCTGTTCATCCTCACAGACCCGAATCACCACATCCTCTCCTTCCGGCCGCGTCGGAATCAGCGTCTTGGCCTTCCGTTTCTTGTTGCCCGCAATCAGCCGGTCCGCTCGGCGCAGAATATTCGGCGTCGAACGGAAATTCTCCTCCAGCTTAATGACCGCTGCATTCGGCCAGTCCCGTTCAAACGCCAGAATATTGCCGATATCCGCCCCGCGCCAGCGGTAAATCGACTGGTCCGGGTCCCCTGTCACGCAGATATTCCCGTGTCCGGCGGCCAGCCCCCGGGCTATCTGATACTGGGCGTGGTTGGTATCCTGATACTCGTCAATCAGCAGATACCGAAACCGCTCGGACAGCTCCTGGCGAATCGGAGGGAAGTTTCGCATCAGCAGGGCCGTCTGCACGAGCAAATCGTCAAAATCGAGGGCCTGGTTGTGCCGCAGAATCTCCTGATATTTTCGATAAATCGAGGCGGCCGTCTGCCCGAAAAAGTCATTCACGCGGGCCGCAAACACCTCCTCATCCTCCAGGTCATTCTTCAGCCGGGAAATGATGGACAGCATCCGGGCCGGGGAAAAATTGGACGAGGAAATCTGACAGGCCGCCACTGCCTCTTTCATACAGCGGAGCTGGTCGGATTCATCATAAATACTGAAGGTCGGCTCTATCCCCGCCGCCTGCCCATACCGCCGAAGAATCCGCACACACAGTGAATGAAAGGTGCTCAGATGGCTGCCCGCCGGCACCCCCATCGACAGCACACGCTGCCGCATCTCCTGAGCCGCTTTATTGGTAAATGTAATCGCGCAAATCTGCGACGGACGCACGCCGCTGTGAATCAGCATCGCTATTCGACAGGTAATCACCCGCGTCTTGCCGCTGCCAGGCCCTGCCAAAACCAGCAAAGGTCCTTCCCGATGCAGCACCGCACGACGCTGCGATTCCGTCAACCCTTCCAGTATCCGTTCCGAATTCATTCCCTACCCGCAGACTCAGACCGCATTCATGGTTTGAAAAACGCAGTGTACGTCAAAATGCCGGTTCAGACAAGACCTGTATTGGAAAATCCCTTCACTCAGGGGGTTTGCTGCTGCTGAAACCGCCGGATCTGCTCCAGAAGCCACTGCTCCTGCTGCTGAAGCTTCTCAAACAGCTCCGGACGCTCAATCTGAATCCGGCCCAGCAGACTCATCTTGAAAGACGGCGGATATTCCGGATCCTCCATAAACCCCCGAAAGGCCGTATATCGAATCAAATCCATCGGCGGCAGCCCCAGCCGCTGAAGGGCCTCGCTTCCGAGCTCCTGCATATAATAATCATAAATCTGCTGGGCCAGTCTTTCGCGGGCAAAGGCCTCGTTATCCTCCCGAATTGCATAATAGAAATAGGCCTCCTGCAGGCGGAAAAGAATCGCCTCCGTGGCGTCGTCAAACCCCAGCCCCTCCATCTCCTGCTGAAAATGCCACTGGACAAACTCCTCAAACGGCTTGAGGTACTCCTGTCGAATATAGCCGGCGTCATCTCTCGGATAAAGCTGCCGAAGCTCCTGATAAATCTGCCGGGCCCGCCGCTCATGCCCCGCCTGATACATTGACATCAGCGCATTTTCAAGAAAGTTCTTATGACCGCCCCGAACTGCTTTCGGATTGCCCTTTTCCAGCTTCTCGTATTTTTCAATAATCGTCCGCCAAATCTGGTCGCAGGCGGTAAACATTCTCGGGTCCGGCCGAATAAACAGAGCCGTCTCCCGGTCCGGTCCCGTATAAAGAATCAGATTGCCGCTGCGATACAGCTGCTGAAGGCTGTGAAAGACAATCCGGTCCGTATTCTTCTCATCAATCCGATACTGTTCCGGACGAGAGGCCTTTTGAAGCCCCAGGACCGCCCAGTAAATCGCATGAGCCCCGGGATGCTCCCAGTTAATCGGCAGCCGCTTGTTCGGGTCATCAACCGACGTCCGTCCGTACTGCCTGTTAATCTGAACCATCAAAGCCGGGTCCATCTTCCAGGTATTTCGAAGCACCCATGCGCGGGCAAACGTGTCGAACTTTGCCAGACCCGGCTTGTCCCGGAACGAATCAATCACCTCGAACGCCACCCGCGGAAACTGGCCGGGCTGGCGGCGCAGAGCCAGAAAATTATCGACCAGTCCGTCGGTTTTCTGAAACTTCGAATCGGCCCTGGACAGCGCCTCAACCAACTCAGACACATCCGGATCCGACAAAATCTCCGAAAGGGTCTGCGGAGCCGCCGCCAGACGTTCATATTCTTCGTTTGTCTGCTCTCCCAGAAGTGCCCGCATCTCCAGCAGCAGCTGCATCTTGTAGTAGCGATGGCAGTCGTCCAGATTGTCCCCTATCTTATGCCAGAAAATCCACCCCAGAGACCGATACAGCGAAATATCCTGCGGATTCAGCGGAATCCCCCGGTCCCGAAGCAGCTCGTAGCCGTTGCGAACCCACCGCCATCGCTGGGCACACTGCGTATTGGGAATTGCCACCGAAATGTTGTAGGCCATATTCCAGGCGTGAAAATCCCAGACCTTTGCAAAACGCGGCTGTAAGACGGTAATCCATTCCGCCAGCTGCTTGGCATCAAAAAACTTCCCTTCCTGCTTGAGCCGGTCAGCCCGAATCCAAAGCACATCTACAACCAGCCCGCGGAAGGCCCCCATCGCCACTGTGGCAAAAGCCAAAGAAGGCGGAGCATTCTCCAAAGGGTCATTCAAAACCAGCCCCATCTCAGACCGTTTCTGGTGAATCTTCGGCTGCATCCGCCAGGCCCCGATCAGCAGCCCAGCCGCCGCAAGAACACAAACCAAGATGATGAGTCTGTTTTTCCAGCGCATTCGAAAAACTATTAAACCGTAATCTTGGCGATTTCACGCCTCGAAAAAATCCAGATTCCAATCACCAGCAGAAGCACCATTTGCACAACAAGCGTAATCAAAGCCGCTTTCCCCAAAAAGGTCCAGGAAAGCACCTCCCCGGAAACCAAATAATCCGTCGGACTGTACGGCCCGTCAAAACGCGGAATCGCATAAAGAAACCATCGAATCGTAAATCGGTACACCATCCCCAAAACAGCTCCAAGTCCTTCGATGGATTCCAGAATAAACCCGTTAATCAGTCCTGCAAAAAACACCATCAAACTGAACAGCGTCGCCACCGGAAACGACAGCCATGTGCTCAGGGAAATCCCCAGCGCCGCCAGAAAGATCAGGCGAACCGCCATCAGCAGCACAACCCGGAAAAAGTTGACTCCAAATCCGCCGACCGGATACAGCACCTCCATCTGGTCAAAAATCACCGTAGAAAAATTCCTTTCCGGCGAATTAAAAAAGCCCACCGTAACCAGTCCGTCGTCCGCCGCCGCATTCCCGGGCACAGTAAAACTGTGCAGGGTACGGGCGGCCTCGGACCGCTCCAGTCCGTAAATGGGCGTCTTGTATTCCCGAAGACCCGTCCGAAACTGCCGAAAATCCCCTACCCGCCACTGTCCGAAAATCTCCTGATTCGGCGGTTCCGGCGCTGCCTGAAACTTGTACCGGACAAACATAACGGAATTGGGGTCTTTCGGCGGAAAAATCGTCTGAAAATCCCACTCCTTGGCCGCCGCCGGCTCCACTGATTTTTGAGCAATCCGTTCCTGTTCCAAAAGCGTCTGCCGAATTTGCTCCATCGACAGGTCCGGCAGCTGACGGTTTTTCCGCAGTGTCTCTATCCGCTCCTCGACACGTTTGACAATCTCCTCCTCCGAGGTCTGTGGAGCCACCACCCGGCGGGCCGTAAAGAACTCCGTCTGAGCCCGAGCAATCTGATCCTCCGGCGCCTTTGAAAGACGCGGGATCGCCGCCGTCAATCCGTAAATCATGCATGAAAACCCCGCCAGCAGAAACAGATTCAGCCCCGCCGCCCCCCAAAACTTCCCCAGGACAATCTGATGCCGGGCGATCGGTTTGGTAATCACCAAATCAATTGTTCGCACCCGAAAATCGCTGTGGAGAGAATAACACGACACGGCTATCGTCAGCAGAGAAAGCAAAAACCCAACCAGACTGATGCTGTAGCTAGAGAAACTTTGGAGTCTGCCCAACAGGGTCCCGTCCCCTGTGAGCATCCAGGCCATCGTCGGCAGAAGAATCAGCAGCAGGACAAGAACAGCCGCCGCAATCTTCATTCGAACAGCCTGTGCGATGGTGTTTTTGGCAATCGCCCAGCTATTCCGCATTCCGGGGCTCCTCCGATTCCGGACGACGGGTCTGTTCCGTCGAACCATCCGGCCCTTTCCGTCCGCCCAGCAGTTTTTGCAGAACATCCTGCCGGACAGACAACTTCGGCACCGCCGGCGGCTCCGACGGTTTTTCCGTTGGAGCCTCAGTGGGGGAAACCGTCGGCTCAGCCGGCTTTCCCGTCAGCTGCTCCAGAAGATCTTTTTTCGGTGCCGGTCTGGACTGGGTCGGCTCCGTCTCGGCGGCTTCCGCCGGACCGGCCTCCGCCGCCGGCTGAGGTTTCTTAGCAACCAGCTGCTCCAGAACCGCCTTCGAGGGCGATGCCGGCGGGGCCGCCAGAAAGCCCTGAATTCCCGTGCCGGGTTTGGCCCCGCTGGTCGGCTGGGACGCCTGCGCCTTGGTGATTATATTGACAAAAAAGGTCTCCAATTTATCGACCGGAGTCGTCATTTTGCACCACGACCCTTCCCGTCGAATAACGGATTTTATCTCTTCCCTGGCCTCTGGAGTCAGCGGACCGGTCAAAATCTGCAGCTCATCCCGATGCTGCAGGAGCTCCCGAACCGGCCCTTCGACCTGCATCCGGCCGCCGTACATAATCCCAATCCGGTCGCAGACATCCTCCACATCCGCCAGCAAATGGCTGCAAAGAAGAATCGTCTTGCCCCGACGTGCCAGCTCCAGCAGCAAATCTTTAATCTGACGGGTCCCGATAGGATCCATTCCCGACGTCGGTTCATCCAGAATCAGCAGGTCGGGGTCGTTAATCAGGGCCTGCGCCAGTCCAATCCGCCGCATCATCCCTTTCGAATATGTCCCGATGCGCCGACTGCCCAGCCCCGCCAGCCCCACCATCTCCAAGAGCGTATCAATCCGGCTCTTGCGAACCGGTGCTGGCAGACCGAAAATCCGCCCGTAAAAATCCAGCGTCTCCCGTGCCGTCAGGTACCGATACAAATACGATTCCTCCGGCAAATACCCGATTCGGGCGGCAATCGCCGGGTCGGTGCTACGGCCCCCCAGGACAAACGCATGTCCCTTCGTCGGATGCAGCAGGTTCAGCAGCATCTTGATGGTCGTGGTCTTTCCCGAACCGTTGGGCCCCAGAAAACCGTAAATCTCGTTGTAGCGAACCTTCAGATTTAAATCGACAACGGCCTTGACCTTCGGACGTCCCCACCAATCCGGAAAGATTTTCGTCAGATTGATTGTTTCAATCGCATAGGAAGAACCGGAAGAATCCATGAGTCCATTGCACCTGAAAAAATTTTGTTTATGCTTCGGGGCTTTCCGCAGCCGGTCCGTGCGGCTCCAGATGCTCTCCGTACCGCACCAGACGGGCACTGTTGAAGATAACCACCAGCGCCCCGACCAAATGCAGAAACGCCGCCAGAATCAGCTTCACCCAGCCGACCATAATCCCCAGCATCCCCAGCAGAATAAAAATCACGCCGAAGAGCAGATTTTGATGAATGACCGCCCGCGTCTTCCGCGACAAATGCACCAAAAACGGCAGACGCCGAAGGTCATTGCTCATCAGGGCAATCGAAGCTGAGTTGATGGCCACATCACTGCCGGCCGCTCCCATCGCAATGCCCAAATCCCCCGCCGCCAGCGCCGGGGCGTCATTGATGCCGTCCCCGACCACCGCCACAATATGACCTTCCTTGCGAATCGACTCCACCACCGCCAGCTTATCCTGCGGCAGGCACTGGGCCTTGTAATCCGTACAGCCCAGCTCCGCACTGACGCGATTGGCCACATCCCGGCGGTCACCCGTCAGCATCGTCACCCGGCGAATCCGGGCCGCAAACAGCTCCTCCACTGCCTGCCGGGCCTCCGGACGCGTCTTGTCCTGAAGCCCAATCCAACCAATGCACCGATTGCCGCAGGAAACATACAGCGTGCTGAACCCCTGCTCCTCGTGAAGAGCCGGGTCGGCCACTGTATGAATATCAATCCCGTTTTCCGTCAGGAATGTGTCGCGTCCCACCCGAACCAGCGAACCGTTTACACGGGCCGTCACGCCTTTGCCCGGCGTTTCCTGAAACTCTGTCGCCCGCACAAAACTCACGTTGGCCTCCCTAGCCAGATTCAGCACCGCCCGGGCCGCCGGATGCTTGCTCATCTCCTCCGCCGAGGCCGCCAGCGACAGCAGCGTTTCCGGCTCCACATCCGCCGCCGGCTCCAGCTTGGTCACATACAATTGCCCCGTCGTCAGGGTTCCGGTCTTGTCAAAAACAACCGCCGTAATCTTGCCGGCGATTTCCAGAAGCGACACATTCTTAATCAGCACCCCCAGACGCGCCGCCGCCGACAGCGCCGCCACCATCGCCGTCGGCGTCGCCATAATAATCGGACACGGGCACGAAATCACCAGAATCGAGATTGTCTTTTCAAAATCCTTCGTGAAAAAGTAAACAATCCCGCTGATCATCAAAATCGTCGGCAGATACCATTTCACATACCGGTCAATCAGCCGCATAATCGGCAGCTGCGTCTTTTCCGCCGCCATAATCAGCTGCTGCACCTTGCCCAGCGTGGTATCCTGACCGGCCTTGGTCACCTCAATATCCAGCATCCCCGTCAGGTTCGTCGTACCGGCAAACACCTGCATCCCAATGACCTTATCCACCGGCAGCGATTCTCCGGTAATCGTGGCCTCATTGACCGAACTTAACCCCTGGCGAATCACCCCGTCCGCCGGAATGTTGTCGCCGGGACGGACCCGAATCAAATCTCCGGGTTTGAGCTGACTGACGTTCACTTCCGTCTCCGTCCCGTCCACACGCACCAAACGAGCCGTCGTCGGGGTCAGCTTAATCAGCGATTCAATCGCCGCCCGAGCCCCCAGGGCCGTCCGGGTCTCCATCAGCTCCGCCAGCAGCATAATAAAGGCCACCACGCCCGCCTCAAAATACTGGCCGGCAGCCAGCGCCGCCAGAATCGCCAGCGCCACCAGCTCATCCATATGCGTATGGCCTTCCAGCAGGCCCCGCACGGCATGAACAATCACCGGCAGCCCCAGCAGCACCGCCCCAATCAGGGCTACCAATTGACTCAAATCGCCCGGTCCGTACAGCCAGCGAACCTGAGCCAGGGAAGCGCTCAGCAGCAGCACGCCGCCGGTCAGCGTGCCGAACACCGCCAGACTGATCCGCGTCTGCTGGCCCGCCGCCGAGGCGGCTACCCCTTCATGCATATGGGAATGCCCCTCGTGCGAGCATCCCATTTCCTGACACTTGATTCCAAGGTGCTGATGTGCCATGTCCACCTCTGCAAATGACTATTTTTTGTCCGCCTGCCCTTCTTGGGGCCGCGCAAAGTCCCGATTAATCATCACACGAATTTCACGCCCTCGGTCGCCGGAAGGCGGCACAAACATTGTCTCATCCACCTTCTGAAGGATTTCCTCCACGGCATCCTGATAGAGTTTCTGGAGCACCAGGGCCGGACGCTTGCGGTATTCCGGCAGCAGATTCTTCAAATAATCCGCCGCCGCTTTGGCGTCCTGTTCCGCTCGGGTCCGATAGGCCCACGCCTCCGCCAAAATCCCCTGAACCCGTCCGCCCATCTGACGAATCAGCTCCTCCATCTGCTCGTCCGTCAGGGTTTCATCCCGCAGTTTGGCCAGCAGCTCCTCCGCCCGAGGACCGGCCGTATCCGTCAGAAGTTTTTCCTTGTACGCACGGGCGTCCACAATCGCCTGCTCACTCTTGTTAATCGCCTGGCTGGAGGCCTGAAACGCATCATCCACCTGCAGCGGCCAGTTCGTCCGATTGATCCGCACATCATCAATCTGAATCCCGCTTTCAACGGCATCCAGCTTGTCCTGCAGAATCCGCCGAACTCGTTCCGAAATCCCCGTCGAGCTCGTTAGCGCCTCGTCCAAACTGTACCGCACCATCGTGGAAACTATGGCATCCGACGCCAGACTCTCAATCAGCGGATTGACCGTCCGAGCTGCTACCTCCATAAAAGATTCGCCCGGCTTTCGATTGGGAATATAAACATTCTCAAAAAAACGCACCGGAGACCCGATGGAATACGTCACGGTCCATTTGGAATGCACAATGTTGTAATCTGAGCCCTTCAGCTGGGTAATCGGCTCATTGCGGGTCAGACAATAGCCGTCCTGAACAGGGTTTAGCCCGCCGTAAGCAACTTTCTTTCCGCCGGCCAGTTTTTCCTGCTCCGTCTCAAAATACCAGAACGAATCAATCGGCAGACTGCGAATCTCCTTGACGGGGATCCGAATAATCTCGCTGACGGGCTCCGGAAACGTCCAGTGATAACCGGGCTGCTTGATTCGCTCATCTCCCTGCCCCTGAACCTTGCCGAAAATCAGCACCAGCGCCTGTTCGTTAGGCTCCACGCTGAAAAACCCGCTGGCCAGAAACAAAACCGCCACCGCCGCCATAATGACTTTCAAAATCAGAAAACTCAGCCGCAGGGCATCCGCCAGCGATTTTTGACCGGGTCGGAGCAGTTCCGGCTCCGCCGCCATCTGCTGTTCGTTATTCAGACCTGATACCGCTCGTTCGTCCATAGCCGCTTGCCGTCCTCCGGTCAGGGTTGTTTGGTTTCCAGACTCGGCCGCTTTTTCAGCAGAGAAAACGGTTCTATATCCGTTCCCAATACCAGCGTCGTCCGCTCTTTGAGAATCCGCTTCAGCGACTCCAAGTCACGCAGGAACATCGCCAGTTCCGGGTCAGCCTCCAGCTCTTTATAGTATCGGGCTGCTTCGGCGTCCCCCGCTCCGCGAATCGCCTGCGCCCGGCTTTCGGCCACTGCCAGCAGCTCCTTCTGCTTGGCCTCCGCATCGCTGCGAATCCGGTCCGCTTCGGCGTTCCCCGCCGCCACAATCGTATCCGTCTTGACCTTCCGGTCCGCCTTCATCCGCTCAAACACATCCTGCGTGACCTTCTCCGGCACCATCAGACGCTTGATGCCCGCCAGACGCACATCCACGCCGTAATTGGCCGCCGCCTGCTGCTGCAGCGCCGCCGTAATTTCCTGTTCAATCTCCTCAAACCGGAGTTTCGACGGATCCGTATTCACAAAATCGCTGAACGGATGCCGGCCCACCACCGTATTGGCCGCATTCTGCAGCTGCACCCGCAGTTTTTCCTGCGCCCCGTCAATATCCTGCACACTCGTCAAAAACCGCAGCGGGTCTCCAATCCGCCAAATCAGATAACCGACAATAATAATCGGCTCGCCGCCCGCCGTAGCCGTCTCCTGCATCTGAACCTCCAGCAGCCGGCTCCGCGAATCAAATCGATGAACCCGATGAATCGGAATCGGCCAGCGAAAATACAAGCCCGGCTCTGTAATCGAACGCACCGGATTGCCGAAACACGTCACCAGGGCGCTTTCCGTCTGACGAACCTGGAAGGTAAAGCCCACAAAGCCGAGAATCGTCAGAATCACCAGCAGAAATACGATACCCCATACATTTTTCATAAACACATCCCTATTTCTTCAGTACAGAATCCAGATTCATTTCATACAGACCGGTCGCCATCTTGTCCTCCAGGTTCAAAATATAAATTTCCTGGTCCTCCGGCCCGGTCGCGACAACAAATTTTCGAATCGAAGGCAGGGATTCTTCCAGAATCTGCAGACGGCGGAACCGCTGAAAGAGTTTGCCGCCGGCCTGATGGGCTTTCATTTGTCCGGCAAAACGAAGCCCTTCGCCTTTGGCCCGCGCTGTACGCTCAAAAGCATAGGCCTCCGCCTGCCGCAGCGTGGAAAACAGCTTGCCCTGAGCCTGATGAACCATCGATTCCATCTCCTGCACGAGGGTCTCCGCCCGGGCCGCATCCGACTCCTGATAGGCCCGGGAAATCTGCCGAACCAGCCCGTAAATCGCATCGGCCTTTTCAATCGACCCGGCCAGCTCCGTCAAAATCTTGTTGTGCTCGGCCTGAGCGGTCAGAATCGTCGCCTGCTGTTTCTGAACCGCCGCGACAACCTCCTGATAATCCGGAGCCACTTCAGGCGGCGGGTGAACCCCCACCATCCCGACAAACACAATCTCCACCCCCAGTTGCGCCGCATCCGCCGCCTCCTGCATCCGCGTCCGAAGAACCCGGCAGGCGTGTTCCTGTCCGGCCCCCAGCAGACTTTTCTGTCGGTCGAAAAGACCGAGGTCCTCATCCGGTTCTATCTTGGCACTGGCGGCAAAGCGAGCCAGCTCCCGATAGCACAGCGCCTCCAGCAGCGTTCGGGAATCGTGGTGATTATACAGGTATTGATGCAAATCGCGAATCTTGTAATGGACCGGAACATCCACAATGATATAGCTGACCGGCGCCGCCCCCTTTTCCCCCCGGACCGCCTGACGGCGGGTTTCCACCGCCACAAGCAGCTTGTATTCCTCCTTGTAGTGTTTCTGACCCCACAAAAACGGCTTGGCGGCATCCTCCGGCAACGGAACATATCCGACATGAAGCACATGAATCTTCTCGGTCGGATACACATAAGCCCGTTCAAACGGCCAGGGCCATTTCCACGTCCATCCCGGCCCCACCTGACGTCCGCCGTCCTCCGGTCGGGCCGAACCAAACCGTTCAATCACAGCCCCTTCTCCCGGCCCTACAATCACCACACAGCTGAACAGATAAATCACCAGCAGAAGAAACAGAAGCAGCAGGGCGATTGCCTTCTCCAGCAGTTTGTAAAACCACGTCTGAGAGACCTGAAACCCAAACTGGTAATCCAGCGTGCTGGCGACCGTGTGGAGAATCCCGCCGGGTTCATTGATTAGCCCCAGCAGACGGCTGTCAAAACACGCCCGGCTGTATTGGCCCGCCAGCCGAGGACGATACAAATCCAGCACAGCAGCCAGAATCGTTTCACTGCCCAGCACAATCAGAAGAATGGAGATAAACCAGTTCAAAAAAACCAGCCCGAACTGGTACTTGTATTGGGCAAAGGCCAGCGAAACGGCCGCTGCAAACCCCAGAATCGAACTCATCAGCAGACTGCTCCCCCCCGCACGAAGCGGACGCCAAATCAGCATCGCACTCAAGCCTGTCGCATATCGGCTGATTAAAAAACTGAAAAACGACAGCAAAACCAGAATCGCCGCCCCCAAAAGCGGCGAACGAAGCGAATACTCCTTTGCGGGCCCCGAAACAAATCGAATTAATAAAAAGCCCAGCACAATCTGGCCGACTGCAATCAGCACCCCCCAGATGGGCAAAAGCCATTTTTCCACCCATTCGAGCCGTTTTTGAGCCACCGCAAACAGGTCCAGCCGCCCCTCTGGCCCCTCAAAAATCGTGTGTTTTTCCCGAGCTCTCTTCAGTTCCGCCAGGTCCAGCTTCTCCTGCTCCGCCCGATGCCGATGATAAAACTGGATCATCAGAACCAGCCAAATCAGAAAACTCGCCAATACCTGCCAGGACAGAAGATACAGGGTAGGACTTGACAAAATAGCCCCCAAAACCAGGGCCGACAAAAAGAAAAGCAGACTCAGAATCAGCCCGAATAACGATACGTAAAATGCTCTCTGTGACGAATCTGCCATAATTTTCGATTCCTAACTCCTCTTCGATTCTTTCCCGAACAATACCAGACAGTTTTTGTATATATAGTAAATTTACCGGATTATGCAACAGAAGGGTTTACAAAAAAAAAGTTTTTAGGTAAAAAGTGTAGAAAAAGAAAACTTTTTTGTCATAATCAAGGTCCGTCTGTGATTGGAAAACTGTTTACAATAGCCAAAAATACCGTATTCGAAACCCTTCGTCAGCCGATTTACATCATCATTATTATCTGTGCCCTTCTTTTGCTCCTTCTGGCACCAGCCATCAGCATGTACACGCTGGATGAAGACGTTAAACTCTTGCGAGAATTGGCCTTTTCTACGCTCTTTCTGGCCGGTTTGTTCATTTCCGTTTTCTCAGCCGGCGGAGCTCTGACCGAAGAAATCGAAACCGGAACAATTACCACCGTCTTGTCCAAGCCGCTTCCGCGTCCGCTATTTGTCCTTGGGAAGTTTACCGGCCTGGCCCTGGCGGCAACCCTGGCTCATTATTTACTTTCTATCGCTATGCTCCTGGCAATCCGGCACGGAGTGCTGGAACGTGCCTCCGATGAACCCGACTGGGTCGTGATTACGGCCGCCGCAAGCATCCTGCTGCTTACCATCCTTATAAGTGCTTTATTAAACTACTTTTACGAATGGCACTTCTGCTCAACCGCTGTGGTCATCGGCACCATCCTCGGCTCAGCAGCTCTCCTGTTTCTGGCGTTTGTAGACCGAGATTGGAAAGTAAATCCCTCCCAAAATGGTTTCCACCTCTTTGACATCAATGCCTCGGCCCTGCTGCTTCTGGCCGTCTTAATCACGGTGGCGCTGGCCGTGATGTTTTCAACCCGCCTCAACATCATTCTGACGCTCTTAAGCTGCATTGGGGTCTTTTTAATCGGCTTGATTACAGACTGGCTCTTCGGGCGGCTGGCAGACAAATTCCTCTGGGCCAAAATCGGATATATCCTTTTCCCAAACTTTCAAATCTTCTGGGTCAGCGATGCCATCTATGAAAACAAACAAGTACCGGCTGATTACCTTTTCATTGGGCTCTATTACGCCGTTCTTTATATTTCCGCTATCCTTTTTCTGGCAATCGCCCTCTTTCAAAACAGACAGGTTGGGCAAAACAGACAATATTAAACGGCCTTTGTCAGCTCTTCCAAATCAATGATCATCGCTGTTTCGTCACAATGGTCCTGCTTCGGACAGCGGGCACAATCACTCCAGACTTTCATCGGCAGCGTTTTTTTATCCACACAACGAAAACCCACTTTCTTGAAGAAAACCGGTTCCATCGTCAGGGTAAAGACCTGGCTTATGCCCAGCCGACGCGCCTCCTCCAGACATTGATTGACAAGGGCCCGCCCGATTCCCTTCCCAAAATAACTCTTATCAACCGCCAAAGACTGAATCTCAGCCAGATTCGACCAGATTACCTTTAGCGCACAGCAGCCCACAACCGTTCCGTTCGCTTCGGCCACCTGAAAAACCTGAAGATTTTCATAAATATCCGCCAGCGAACGAAACAGCATCCGGTCCAGCTCTGCATAACAGCTGATCAGAGCATGAATCGCCGGCACATCCTGAACTCGTGCATTTCGTATTTGCATGGCAGCTACTATACCCCCCCATAGACAAACAGGCAAGAGCGTTCCTGAAAGGATAGTGTTCCGATTTTTTCCTGCTATAATAAGAGTACGAAATGGAACCAGCGGTTGTTTTTACGTTTGCAGCGTACTTTCTTTTCCTGCTGGCTGTAGGGCTCCTTTTTTTACACCCGCTCGGCAGCCGCTCAGGGCTATTGGCTCGGCGGACGGGCCATGGGCAGCTGGGTAACCGCCTTTTCCGCTCAGGCATCTGATATGAGCGGCTGGCTTCTGATGGGACTGCCGGGCGCGGTCTACCTGAGAAGGCTTCAGGAAGGATGGATTGCGGCAGGGCTCCTGGCCGGAACCGTCATCAACTGGTATGGGCTGGCCCCGCGATTGAGAATCTTCACTGAACGGACAAATTCCCTCACACTCCCCGCTTTTCTGGAAAAACGATTCCGCGACCCGACCGGGCTCCTCCGCCTTGTCTCGGCCGCTGTCATTCTGCTCTTCTTTACCCTGTATGCCGCTTCCGGACTGGTGGCGGCCGGCAAACTTTTCGAATCAACCTTCGCCATCCCCTATCCCGCCGCTGTCCTGCTGGGAGGCTTTATCATCATCTTCTACACATTTTTGGGAGGCTTCAAGGCCGTCTGCTGGACGGACCTTCTGCAGGGAGCCCTGATGATTTTCGCCATTGCGGCCGTCCCGCTTCTGGCCGTCTGGAAAAATCCGTCAGCCGACTGGTCGGTCCTGCTTCGCCGGTCCCCTCAAGACCCGTCAGCGGCTCCCGCTTTCCTGTCCGTCCTGTCCGCTCTTTCCTGGGGTCTGGGCTATTTTGGGCAGCCCCATATTCTCACACGCTTTATGGCGGTCCGGTCACTTCGGCATCTTTCTCAATCCGCCTGCATCGGCTCAATCTGGGCGGCCGCCGCCCTGGCCGGAGCCGTTGCCGTCGGACAAATCGGTGCCGCCGTCTTTCCGGAATTGTCCGGCGGACACGAAGAAAAAATCTTCATCCTCCTGATTCAAAACACCTGTCATCCCTGGCTGACGGGAATCATGCTGTCCGCCATCCTTTCAGCCATTATGTCCACCATCGATTCTCAGCTTCTCGTATCCGCCTCGGCCTTGACCGAAGATGTTTACCGCAAAACCATTCAGACCGGCGTATCGGAGAAAACCGCCTTGCTGGTCAGCCGGCTGTGCGTGCTCGGCATCTCCGCCCTGGCCCTTCTGCTGGCCCTGAATCCCAAAGAAACCATCCTGAAAATCGTCGCTTATGCGTGGGGCGGACTGGGAGCAGCATTCGGACCGGTCCTTTGGGCGGCCCTTTATTCTCGCAAAACAACCTGGTACTCTGCTTTGGCAGGAATGCTCGCCGGAACACTCACGCTGGTCTTCTGGAAATACCTCGGTTTCGGCAGTCGGCTCTATGAATTGGCCCCCGGCTTTGCCGCCAACACCATTGTGCTGATGACAATCAACTACCTTCTTCCTCAGACAGATACGACGATTTTACAGGAGCTTGAAACAACCTTTCGGCAGACCCGACAGGCGGGACAATGAGGAAACAAAAACAGGGAGGACGGCGCATAGATAAAACTGGTTGTGGGCCGCGCTCCCTGATGCCTTGTGCCGGTAAATGCACCTTACCGCGGATGGTGCATAGGCGTTAAACCGTCATCTTTGCACAGGCAACATATATACCATAAATTATCTCCTCGACTTTGTCAAGAAAATTCTGTGTGAAGAAACAAAAAGGGCCCTGTAAAACAGGGCCCCAAAAGTCGTCCAAAAGCGGACTTTATTCCTCTTTGACCAGCACCTTCAGTGTTTTGCTGCCCCACTTTCGGGCCTGCTCGTGGGAAGCAAAAAACACATCCAGCCGGTTCCCTTTAATCAGCCGCCCGCGATCCTTGACCTGAACGGGTCTGTTACCGTTATAGCCGGGAATAATCATCTTAGTCCCAAACGAATACCGTTTGTCGGCCGCTACAAAAACATCTCCCGGCCGAATCCGGTGATTCGAGGCTGTAATCCCGTCAGAAAATCGGCCGCAGCATTTGGCGCAGGGACAGTACCCTGTCACCCGCATTCGAACCACACGCCATTTCTCCTTCGGCTGCTTGGCCTCTTTGGGTCTCCATACAGGAGCAAACGGCTCTACCTTCAGATTGTCCGCAGGGATCTGTTCAAACTCCCGAAGCAGATCCAGCAGCTCCGCCTCCGGATGAACGGCAGACAGCTGCTGTTCCCCGGCAAATCCCTGAACCGAGCCATCCGGCTGCACCGGAGACCAGGCACTGTACAGCGAAACAACCTTGCGGCCCCGAAATTCAAAATGCCAAACCAGTACCCCCAGCAGCACTGCCATCAGAAGACTGGACAACAGCGCCGCTTCATAGCCGCCGTGAGTCGGACGGCTGTAGCAAGCAGATTTCTCCCACTTTGCCAACCTTTGGACCTTTCCAAACCAACTCTTTTGAGGCCTTTCTGCCGAACCGCTCGGCTGAAACCTCAAAAAAACATCCGCTTTTTATCCCCCACCTTGTCTGAAAAGGCCTTCCGTGGCAGAAATACTTCCAATCACTCAATGGAATTCGATATTGAGAAGCAAATGAATGTATGGATAAATATACACAGTAGAACCCGGCAAGTCAAGACCCAAAAGGCCCTTCAGGTCCTATAAACAAGCCAAATAGAATCCAGAATGCCGGCTTAAGAAAAAAATCTTTCCCCTTTTAACGTCCCTTTTTGTTTGATTGCCTGCCCCTCCTCCCTCTGTGCTTCTTAGACGGACAAGGGAGCCGCAGGCATCCATGCCCGCGACTCAAAACCTCGAAGCTTACTTTACAAAACACACTCAACCAGAGCAATTGTTTTTCCCGCCGCATCCTCTTGCTGAAAGGCCTCTGAAAAAACAAGCATCCGATAAACTTCGATTTTCCAGAGACTTCTGCAAAAAGTTCTCCTGCATTTCCGCCTTTTCATTTTTCTCTGCAGAATATTACAGAAAACTTGTGAAATCTTTTGTGCCTGCCGGAAAGCTCGTTATAATTGCTCTCGGACGAAAGGCTGCTGTTTGCATTTGGAGAGAGAAAGGGCCCCAACAATGACTCTCTGTTTTCTTTGGTTTTTCCTGACTATTCCCGGCGGTCCATCCAATCCTTCTAAAAATCCGCCCTACGCCGCAATCAATTACGGCCAGGCCGAAATCGCTCAGGTTCTCCAGGTGCTTCCGGACTTTCATCTGGTCTGCAATATCCGCAATTATCCGCCCGTTGTGGGAGAACAAATGCCGGTTTATATCCGGGGACTTCAGCCCGGCGGCACACAGGCCGATGCCAAAGTCCAGACCTATCTTCAAACACTTCTGTGCAAACAGCCCAGAGACCCCAACCAGGTTCTCCTGCTCAAAAATATTCAGCGGGGACAATCGTTTTGTCTGATTGCCGATTTGGAAATCAACGGCCGGGATGTCGGAGACTTTCTCGTCCAGCAGGGACTGGTCGAACGAATCCTGAAAGCCCCTGACGCCGAGCAGACAGCCGGCGCGGTACCGGAAACTCCCGCCGCCCCCTCGATGGTTCTTCAGCCGATCGCTCCTGCCTCTTCTTCGGTTAAAACAACCCCCCAGCCCTCGCAGGGCTACATCGCCTCCAAAGGCAGCCGAATCTTTCATCGGGTCGGCTGTCCTCATGCCGTCCGCATCGCCGAAGAGAAGCGGCTTCTGTTCCGCACAAGGGAAGAAGCCGCCTCCGGACGAAGGCCCTGCAAAACCTGCAATCCCTGATCAGCTGATAATTCCTTTCACATACTCGATGGTTTCCCGCTGGGTCGGATTCTCAAACATCCGAGCCGCCGGGCCGTGTTCCACCAGCCGACCGCAGTAGAAAAACGCCGCATAATCTGCCAGCCGCCGGGCCTGACGGAGAATATGCGTCACAATCACAATCGTATAATCCTTTTTCAGCTCCAGAAAGCACTCCTCAATCCGCCGGCTGGACATCGGGTCCAGCGCTGACGTCGGCTCATCCGCCAGAATAATCTCCGGCTCCACCGCCAGTCCTCGAGCCAGACACAGCCGCTGCTGCTGCCCAATTGAAATCCGCGATGCCGGCTGGCCGAGCCGGTCTTTGACCTCCTCCCAAAGCCCCACCTGCCGCAGACGAAACTCCACAATCTCATCCAGTTTCCGGCGGTCATTAAGCCCGTGAATCCGCGGACCGTACGCCACATTCTCATAAATGGACATCGGCAGCGGCCGAGGCGTCTGCGAAAGCAGCCCCATCTTTTTCCGAATCGCCGTCACCTCCGCCGTCGGACTGTAAATATCTTCGCCGTCCACCAGCACCCGTCCGGTCACCCGTGCCCCTTCCGCCAGCTCCACCATCCGGTTCAGCGACTTCAGAAATGTCGTTTTGCCGCAGCCGGACGGCCCAATGACGGCAATAATCTGCCGGCCCGGCAGGGTAATGGAAACATCCCGAAGCGAAGGATCCGGCCCGTAATACACATTCAGATTTTCCACGCAGATATGGGGCTGATTCATTGGGACCTCACGGAATCGAATGTCGAGTCAGCCGGCGTCCCAGCCAGCGTGAAAGCAGACTGGTCGCCAGTACAAGAATCGTCAAAATCAGCGCCGCCGCATACGCCCGGTCCTGAACCTGCGGAAACGGCGTGCCCAGCTGGAAAAAAATCGCCAGCGGCAGCGTCGCCGCCGGACGCGTCAGCGACTGAGGAATCTGGTCGCTGTAGCCGGCCGTAAACAGCACCGACGCCGCATCGCCAATCCCCCGCCCGAAGGCAATCAGAACCGCCGTCAAAATCCCCGCCGACGCCTGCCGAAGCACCACCCGGACGGCCGTTTGCAGACGCGTCGCCCCCAGAGCATAGGACGACTCCAGCAAATCCGAAGGAATCATCCGAACCACTTCATCCATCGCCCGGCACAGGATCGGAAGCACAAACAGCGATACGGTGAAAATTCCCCCCAGCAGAGAAGCCCGCAGTCCCACGGCCAGCATCAGAAGAAATCCGAACGCCCCGAACACAATCGAAGGCACTCCCCAGAGCACATCCAGCAGAAACCGAATGGCCGCCGCCGTGCGGCTTCCTCGGCGACAAAACACATTCAGATAAAGCACCACGGGCACCGCCGCTGCAAATGCCAGCCCTGTCGCCCCGCCGGCTACATAAAAAGACCCCACAATCGCATTCAAAATGCCCCCCTCCCTGCCCAGATAAAACCCTCCTTTGGGGGTTTGTGTGAGCATTGACCAGCTCATCGCCCGAATCCCCCGCACAAAAATCGTCAGCATAATCAGCCCCAGCACGCCCACAATCAAAAGCGTCGCCGCCTTCATCAGCCCCTTCATTACCGCTTCTTCCACCCGCCGTCTGTCCATACTCCGCCTCATTACTGAATCTCTTTTTGAATCCGTATCAGCACCAGCTTGGCCAAGATGTTAAACACCAGAACAACCCCCAGCAGAATCAGACACGCCAGCATCATCGCCGAATCATACAGCGGAATCGACATCATCTCGCCGTAGTTATTGGCAATCAGCGCCGGCAGCGGATACGCCGGGTCGAGAAACCCCGCCGGTGAACGCACCGCATTTCCCGCCACCATCAGCACCGCCATCGTTTCCCCGAACGCCCGCGAAAGCCCCAGAACAATCGCCGCCAGCACCCCGCCGAACGCTTTCCGAAGAACCACTTTTTTAATTGTCTGCCACTGGGTCGCCCCCAGCGAAAGCGATGCTTCCCGAATCTCCTGCGGCACCGCCCGCACAATCTCCACCGTCATATGGATAATCACCGGAAAAATCATCACCGCCAGCACAATTCCCGCCGACAGCACGCAGTACCCGCTCGTCGAATACCCAAACCATCCGGCGGCACGTTTGACCCACGGCACTACAACCAGCACCCCCCAGACCCCATAGATCACCGAGGGAATCCCCGCCAGCAGGTCAATCAGCGGACGCACCCCCTCTCGAATTCCCCGCGGGGCGTACTCCGCCAGATAAATGGCCGTCAACAGACACGGCGGAACCGCCAGTATCATCGCCGTCCCCGTCACCCACAGAGACCCCATAATAAACGGCAGAAATCCAAACTGCCCCCGCAAAGGATACCACTCAGAAGAAAACAAAAGCGAGAAAAGAGACTGATTCTTCAGAATCGGCACAGACTTCCAAAAGAGCCCCGCCGCAATCACAACCACAATCAGGCCGGAAAACCGCGTCATGACCCCCATCAGGCCGGCGGCAGCTCTGTCATACAGCAGCGAACGTTTTGTCCGATTCGACAGCCCCATCCACCGGCCTCATCTGGCGAGTTTTTCCAGTTCTTTCATCGCCGCCTCTTTGGAAAGCGGCACATATCCGGCCTCGTCCGCAAACACCTGCCCGTCCCGAAGAATCCATTCCAAAAAAGCCAGGACTTCCGGTCGGGCGGGTTTGCCATTCGAAACCAGATACAGCAAACGCGCCGGCGGCGAAGGATACCGTCCCTCGCCAATCGCCCGGGTCACCGCATCTCGGTCTCCGTAGAACGATTCCTCCGGGTCAATCCGGCCGTTTTCGTTCAAATCCAGCGGCACGATTGTCAGTCCGTCCATCGGTTTCTTCGTGGCCGCATCATAGGCATAATTGACATTGTTGTATCCAACGCCCAGCGGGTCTTTCCGCACGGCTTCCGCCAGTCCCGGGTCTCCAAACACACCGATTCCCTGCAAATCTTCCTGATTTTTTCCCAGATACTTCGCCCAGGTCTCCGCCGCCCCGCAGGCATCGGAGCGGGTGTAAACATGAACCGGCTCATTCAGCGAAAATCCGGCCAGCTGCCCCCACATTTTCAATCGCCCGGCGGTCCATAAATCGATGCATTCCTGACGCGTCAAACCGCGGCTCAAAAGCGTCTGTGCGGCCGGATGATTTCGATTGGCCACGGCCACAACGGCATCTTTCACCACCGCCACCGGCCAGGCCCCTTTCTCCAGCTCCGAGTTGTGAATTTCCCTCGACAGCATCCCCAAATCCGCCGCACCCGACAGACAATCGGCCATCCCCTTGCCGGCACCGCCTGCAGAAATATCAAACCGTACGCCCGGATGAACCTTCCCAAATTCCTCCGCCCACCGCACCGCCATCGGATACAAGGCCCACGCCCCGGAAATCGAGATGGTCCCGTTCAATTCCCCTTCCAAAGAGGCTCCCGTTCTTTTTCCGCAGCCCGATGAAACAAACACCCCCGTCAAACACAGTCCCAACACAATTCGTTTCATACTCCGTCTCCTTATCAGGCCAAATCCGCTAACGTTAGCCGCTCCAGACGCTCCGCGATGAAATCCCGAATTTCTTTACACACCGCCAGCATTTTGGGCTCCTTGCTCAGCGGCGTATCAGCAAAGAAATACTTGCTGACCGATTCCGTCGGAGCCAGCGGCCCGTCCATCAGCCGCACAATCTCCGCAATCGTGATTTCTCTGGCCGGCCGCATCAGCCGATACCCCCCGTTTGTACCCCGACGCGTCTGAAGATAGCGATTCTGACGCAACGTCATAAAAAGAAGCTCGAGGTACTTTTTGGGAATCTCAAAATGCCGGCAAATCTCCTCTATTTTTACAAAAGCGCCCTCCGGCTGCCGGGCCAGATAAATCAGTGCCAAAATGGTGTATTCGCTTTTTGTGGTCAGACGCATCCTAATTGTCCCCACAATACTATTGCAAGTCTATAAACATTATAGACAAGAATCCCCAAAAATCAAGAAAGTTTCCAGATACCCCGGAAAAAAATCATCAGACCTTTCCCCCAACCCCTTCATTTGTAAATAACTTGGAATCGAAAGGAAAATAGTTGAAACCCTTCGGTTCTTCGAGTATTTTACAGCCTTTATACCTGCAAAACCAGTCAAGAATTACACGAGGAGACCAAACGATCATGGCTAAGATTTATTACGAACAGGATGCTCCGATTGACGCCCTGAAAGGCAAGAAAGTTGCGGTCATCGGCTACGGCAGTCAGGGCCACGCCCACAGCCAGAACCTCCGCGACAGCGGCATTGAGGTCGCCGTTGCCGAATTAAAAGGCACTGACAATTACAAACTGGCCGTCGAACACGGATTCAAGCCGGGGCCGATTGCTGAGGCTGTCAAAGGAGCCTCCCTGATTATCATCACCCTCCCGGATGAAATCCAGGCCAAGGTTTATCAAACGGAAATCGCCCCCAATCTCAAGGCCGGCCAGACACTGGGCTTCTGCCACGGGTTCAATATCCACTTCGGATACATCAAGCCCCCGGCGGATATCAACGTCGTCATGATCGCCCCCAAAGGCCCCGGTCATCTGGTCCGAAGCGAGTTTGAGAAAGGCGGCGGAGTCCCCTGCCTTGTGGCCGTCCAGCAGGATGCCACAGGAACCGCTCTTCAGATTGCTCTGGCCTGGGGTTGCGGCATCGGCGGCGCCCGCGCCGGCATCCTCCAGACCACCTTTAAAGAAGAAACCGAAACCGACCTCTTTGGCGAACAAGTCGTCCTCTGCGGCGGCCTGACAGCCCTGATTAAAGCCGGATTTGAAACCCTCGTCGAAGCCGGCTATCAGCCCGAAATCGCCTATTTTGAATGTATGCACGAGGTCAAACTCATTGTGGACCTGATGTATCAGGGCGGCATGAGTTATATGCGATACAGCATCTCCAATACCGCCGAATACGGCGATCTCACCCGCGGCCCGCGCATCATCACCGAACAGACCAAAGCCGAAATGAAAAAGATTCTCGGCGAAATTACTTCCGGCGCTTTCGCCAAAGAGTGGGTCGCTGAATATCAGTCCGGCCTCAAAAAGTTCAACGAACTCTATCAGAAAGACTACAACTCCCAGCTCGAACAGGTCGGACGAAAACTGCGGAAAATGATGAAATGGATTCACGCCAAGGAAATCTAACTGACAAACGAAAGGGGCACACTGTGAATCGAACGGGCCTTCTCGCATGGGCCGCACTGCCGGCTTTCCTGCTGCTGGGCGGCTGTGTTCAGACCTTCAGCGAAGAAAAAGTCGTCTTCGAAAAATACGACAGCATGATTCTTCGGCAAAGCGCCTCCGCTCAGGTCCTTTCATCCATCTTCGATCCCCTCTCCGAATACCTCAGTCAGAGTGAAAGCGTTGCGGCCTCCTGGAATGAACGGGATAAAGGCCGCACCCACTGGTTTAAGATGGCCGCCTTTGACGAAGACTCCCTTCTGGCTGTCCGCAAATACGCATTCTCCTGCGTCGAACAGCGTCTGGGACCCAACGCTCCGCCGCGCCCCAAAGTCCGGCTGGATGCAGAATTAGTCCTCGATGAACAGGTCCTCAATGCGGCCTACCCCTCCCAGAATGCTCGATTTATCGCCGTCCTGAAGGAAGCGCAGAAGCAGTTTAACAACGATGCCCTTCAGGTCACTGCCGACAGCCAGACACTGCAGAGTTCTGCCATGATGGTCAATCAGCTTTTCCAGTCGGTTTTGGTCAAACTCGAACAATCTCCCGCATTGGCCTCACATCTCAGCTGGCTGGAGGGACTGGAGTTCGAACATCCGACGCTCGGCCAAAGCCGCATCCGAATGCTGATTCTCAACGACACCGTCAAAATCAAAATCAAGGCCTCTCCGGCCTGGTTCCGGCACAAACCCTTTGAGAAACACCCTGACGTAATGTATATGTAATCTCGAACCTCTGGTTTTTTGAAGCCGGTCTTTATGCCGGCTTTTTTTATTTTGCACAGACCGCTTCCCCCCATCCCGCCCTCTGCTAACTGATGACTGATAGCTGATGACTGAATCGTCCTACTCGATTCCGGCGTCTTTCAAGACCGTCTGAATCTGCTCTGCACTCTCAAATACCTCCGCCCTCATCCCAGCCCGCCGGGCTCCTTCTACATTCTCCGGCAAGTCATCTACATAAAAGCACCGCTCCGCCGGCACGCCGACCGACTCGGCCGCCAGCTGATACATGTTCGGCACCGGCTTGACCGCCCCCGCCTTAAAACTGAGCACCGGCTTTTGAAACAGTTCCAGAAACCCGTACTGCCGACGAAGATAATCCCAATGCATCGGCTCTGTATCCGATAAAAGTCCCAGCGGCACTCGGCCCGCCAGACGCCGCACCAAATCTTCCATCTGCGGACGCGGCGTAAAAATTCCGCACCAGGCCCGTCGAAAATCCTCGAACGAGCCGCTCAGAGAAAACCGCCCACGCATCACCTGATAAAACTCATCCGGCAGCATCTTCCCCCGGTTCAGCAGCACCGTTTCCGGCTGCCGGCGCATCTCCGGAATAAGCCGGGCCCAGTCTTTTGTTTCCGGCTCCTTCTGAAGCTGCTCCAAATCAATCCCAATCAGAACCCCGCCCAAATCAAAAATAACCGCCTCGATCTTTTCCGGCCTCATTGCCCCTTCTCCAAAATCATATCACTGTACGAACACTCCAGAAGGTCTTTCGTTTCGATTCCAAACCGCCTCATAAAGTCCTCACACTGCCGCCGAAGTCCTTCACAATCGCCGCTTCCTTCCATGTCCATCACCTCAATTTCCGCAAAATCCCCCAACCCCTCCACGCAGTCCAGATGAAACTTGATATTCCCCAGAAAATAAATCTCCCGTCTCTTGCGGACAACCGCCAAAATCCTCAGGGCTTTTTCCAGCACCTCTCGAAGCAAACCGCTTTCCGCCGCCGGATACAAAAACACATCCGACCGCTTCGGCCCCGCCTGGTTGGGCCGCTCATAAAAAATCAGTGCATTCTCAATCGTCCCTTGCCGAAGCTTCAGCCGCCCCTTCGGCACCTGAAAATACACATCCGTCTGCTCATCCGTTCCGCGAAGAACTGCCCCCGCTTCCTCCAGAACCCGCCGAACCCTTTCCGGATGCCGGCAGTGCGCCTTGATTTCGATATTGAAATGCTTCATCTCATCTGACTCCGTTTTTTTATACCCGCTCCTGCGGCAACGCACAAGAACCGCTTTTCCTTCTCGAAGGCCCGATAACATTTCATCCTGTTTATCGGACTTCTTCCGGAGACCCCGCAGATTCCCATTTCAAGCTCTTCTCGGGGCAAATTGCTTTCATTTTTCTTTTTTTCAAACAGTCTCCTTAATCCCAGTCCTCAAAAAACCGAACTCAACAGCAAAGGCAGCACAGACTCTACAGCCAGGAAAACAGGGTTACCGGCAGAAGTATTCTTAGGGATGAAAAAATAATATAGGAGAAAAAGAATGACAGCAAAAAAAAACTCCAAAAAGGGCGTCCGCAAATCCGTAAAAAAAGTCGCCAAAACCTCCGTGCGGAAAACCTCAAAAACAACCCCTATTAAAAAGGTCAAGACCGCCAGACCAAAGCCGGTCGCGAAGAAAAACGTTTCCGCACAGGTCAAAACATCCGCTCCCAAGCCCGCCAAAGCCAAAAAAGAGATGATCCCCGTTCTGGACCTGGAACGGTATGAGGTCAAAACCGTCTGTGAAACAGGCGTGAAGGACAATTTCGTCGGCTCCACCCGCTTTGCCTGGATTGGAAGCGGCCAGTGCGGCGGACGGATCGTGAAGGCCTTTTATGACCTCGGCTACAAAAAGGCCGTTGCCGTCAACACCACCTACCACGACCTCGACTTGCTGGGGCTGCCGCCCTCTCAGAAGTTTCTGATGGACATCGGCGAAAAAGGGGCCGGCAAAGACATGGGCCGCGGACAGCAGGCCGCCGCCCAGTGGCGGCAGGACATCCTGCACCTGACCCGCAAGACCTTCGGAACGGAAGTGGACCATGTGATGGTCTGCTTCGGGGCCGGCGGCGGAACCGGCGGCGGCAGTGCGGCCGAACTGGTCAGCATCGCCAAGGATTATGTCTATTCCATCGGGAAAACCGAGCCCCACAAGCACGTCGGCGTCATTATGACCCTGCCGACCAACGGCGAAGCCAACTCGCCGCAGGTGGCTGAAAATGCCTATCAGGTGGCCGCCGAACTGGGAAAGATGGCCTCCAAAGGGCAAATCTCTCCGCTGATTATCATTGACAATGAGAAAATCAGCCGGATGTACCCGGGCAAGACGGTTCGCGAGTTCTGGCCCAGCGTCAACAACACCGTGGCCGGCATGTTCGACATCTTCAACCGGCTCAGCTCGCTCAGCAGCCCCTACACCACTCTGGACCCGGTCGATTACCAGAGCATCCTGAAGGCCGGCGGCTGCGCGATTATGGGCCTCACACGCGTCGAAAAATACAAAGACCGGTTCGCCCTCAGCAGCGCCGTCAAGCAGAACCTCGAAAAGACGCTCTTGAGCAACGGCTTCGATCTGAGCACCGCCAAGGTCGCCGGCTGCATCGTCGTCGGCGGCAGGCGGATGATGGCCAACACACCCAACCTGCAGGACAACATCAACTTCGCCTTTGACGTCCTGGCCGACCTGACCGGAAAAGCCACCATCCACCGCGGCATCTATGAGGACGGACGCGAGGCTCTTCGGGTCTATACCATCATCGGCGGACTGGACTTCCCGACCCAACGCGTCGAAGAACTCCTGGCCACTCAGATGGTCACAGCGTAAGCTTCAGACTAAAACAATAACAAACGCCGGATGTGCCCTTTGCATCCGGCGTTTTTTTTCATCCGACAAACACTCTGAATGCCAAACAGCCGCCCCCTGATAACTGATGACTGATAACTGTTTTGATTAATAAATCTCCTCCGAGCCCCCGTAAATCACCCGCAGACGCTCCAGATTCGGGATGACCGGCAGCATATACTCCCGGGGCCGAAACGCATCCGACCAATAGATAAAAAAGGCCTTGCCCATCATAAAATCACGCGGGACCACTCCCTCCCGATACCGCTTTCCGTTGTTGCCCAGCCCCTCCGCGGCCCACTGCCGGCTGTCATAACTGTTTGGCGTATTGTCTCCGCAAACAAAAAATTCATCCGGCCCCAGCTGAAACGGACGCCCCCGCCGCGCCCGAAGCGAATCCGTCGAAAGATAATAAATATCCCGATACACCCCGATATGAAAAAGCCGCATCCCTCCCTGCCCCAAAATCTTCACCTCCGGGTTCTGCCGGCGGCCGGTGCGTTCTCCCAAATCCTCCTCCTTCAAATCATAGGAAAACCGATAATCTCTGCAGCGAATCACCAGGCGGCGGTCCACATTGGCAAACTCAAACCACAGCCCCTTCCGGGACCATTCCGGCGAGAAAACCAGCCTTCTCAGCTCGCTGCGCTGCCCATCCTCCGTCTGTTTTTCAAAAACCAGCTGGCCGGCAAAATCCAATCGTCCGATGTACCCGACCCCGTTCTTGCTCAGCAGAGCCCCAACCTGCCCCTGTTCCCCCGTCGGCTGCACCCAGAATCGAATCATTAAATCCGAACAAATCGGACGATTCGGGCCGCCCTCCGGCCCGTTATAGGCATACGAAACCCGAAAGGCATCCGGCCGCTTGGGGACAAAACGAACGGCATGCTCATCGGCCCCGTCTCCCCGCAAAAGGAAAACGGCGTCCCCTTCCGGATTCAGTTCCCAGGCACTCTGTCCTTCCGGCTCAAACCGCGGCTCCAAAGGCCAGGATGAAGAAGACTCCTCCGAAGGCGACGAAAAACGGCCGCCGGCAAACCCCGCCTGATAATCATTATGGTACAGACACGTCCAGAGCTCTTCCTGAATCTTCCGCGGTTTGCGAATAATCTGTCCGTTGATATACACATCGCCGTCAACAATCTCCACGGACTCTCCCGGCAGCCCAATCAGACGCTTGATATAATTTTCCTGCGGATTCGGCGGATTCTTGAACACAACCACATCCCACCGTTTCGGCTCCGAAAACTGGTAAATGCACTTATTCACAAAAATCCGGTCGCCGTTTGCCAGCACCCCCATGGCCGCCCGCGGCTGTTCATACCCGCAGTTCGGACAGATCGGCTGTCCGGACCAGCTCGCATCCGCCCCAAAGTCATATGGAATGCCGCATCGAAGGCAGCGAAGAGACCAGTGGGCTCCTTTGAGCGTCTCCGCCATACTCCCCGTCGGTATCTGAAACGCCTCTAGCACAAACGCCCGAAACAGCAGCGCCAAAATAAACGCCACCAGCAGCCCATCCAGGGCATTGACAACCGACTCCACCGTCCGGCTGCGCCGCAGGCGCGGATAATCCGGTGCCAAACCATCCGAAGGACTAGCCAATCTCACGGTTTCTTCTCCGCTTCTGCCGTCAGAGACTCCGCCTTATCCCAACTCCGGCTGCCCCCATAGATGATTTTCATTCCCTCTACATACGGAACAAAACGGATAAAGCCCGGAAGGACCGAATCTCCGCCCGGCCAGTGAACGAAAAACGCTTTCCCCACAAAATAGTCCCTCGGAACAACCCCTTGAGCAAACGTCCGCCCGTGATTTCCCCGTCCCGGTTTATTCCACCAGCGGGAATCCAGACTGTACGGGCTGTTGTCCCCGCAGACAAAAAACTCATCCTCTCCCAACACAATCGGATTGCCCGCCCCGCCCTGCAGAATCGGATTTCTCGGATTGGACACATCCGTATTCATATAGTAAATGTCCCGAAACAGCCCGATATGAGCCAACTGTACTTTGCCGTACCCGAGGATGGCCGCCTCCGGCTGGATATGAGACCAGGTCCCGGCATCCTCCGCTCCGCGTCCCAAATCATACTCCAGACGGTTCCGGCCGTACTCCAGAATCAGCTGATGATCCACATTCGAAAAGCGGAATTCCTGCCGCTGAACAGCTCCCTTCAAATCCGCCGTCCCGCTGGCCAAAAGTCTCTTCTGTTCCCCGGAGTCCACCTGGAAAATCTCCAGCCGCCCGTCCCCGTGAAGCCAGCCCTGATAGCGTCGGCCGTATTTGCCCAGCTCATACCCCACGCCGCCGCCGGGTTCAAGATGGGGCACACTGCGAAGCATCAAATCGCTGCAAATCGGCATATTCGCCTGAAAGTCCGGCGGGTCATAGGCATAGACTGCCCGAAAATCATTTCCAATCTGCGGATTATACTGAATTCGATGAACCTGCGTTCCGTCCTCCGCCAAGAGAAAATACGGCCGTCCGAAACCGCCCAAATCCCACCGGCTCGAACCTAAATTTTCAAACGGCTGTCTCCACGAACGGCGGTTGAACCGCTCTTCTTCCGGACGAGCCGGCTGATAATCATTCTCATAAATCGGCATCCATAATTCGTCCTGAACCGACGGCGGCTTGCGCACAATCCGGTCGTTGATATAAATATCTCCGTCGATGATTTCCACCTTTTCCCCCGGCCTGCCGATCAGCCGCTTGATATAATTAATATGCGGCTCCAGCGGATTCTTAAACACCACTACATCCCACCGGCTCGGCTCCCAGAACTGATAAACGCACTTCAGGACAAAAATCTGATCCCCCTTATACACCCGACGATAATACCGCGGGTCCTTGTCCCGCATCCAGACCCGATACGCATACCCGCAGCTCGGACAGCGGCATTCCTTCAAAATCGGCAAATCCCGCTTTGGAATTACATTTTCCCCCAGCCCGTACTGACGTGGAGAAAAATCATACTCATACCGATACCCGCACTGCTCACAGCGAAGCCGAAAATGTGCCCCCTTGAGGGTATCGGCCATACTGCCGGTCGGAATGCGGTACACCTGCATAATAAAGACAATGAAAACCAGCGTGGACGCCAGCGCCGTAACCAGCCATTCCAGAAAATGGTAAATGCCCTCTGCGGTAAAACCGGAAGACTCACAAGATGAATTGTCGCTCTTTTTTCCTGACGTCATCGAACCTTCGCTGTGTTTTTCTAAAATTTTCTAAAAGATGTTTCATTATGACTATCCTCGAAAAACGGGTCAAGGGGAAGATACAGAAAAAACCAAATACGATTATACCAGACCTCTTCTGTCCGCTACAGCCCATCCTCTCGAACCCGTGAAAAATCCGAAAAAAAACTTGCCGTTTCGAAGTCGTTTGTGTATAGTGATTTGCGGTTTCCGAGGTCGAGGAGTTTTCCCAACGGCATCGGACGAAAAAAGTGTGTCTTGATTCCAGAATATACAAGAGGGTGGCCGATGGCAACAATTACCAAGAAAGAACTGATTGATCGGATTTCAGAATCCACACAGGCCAAACGAGTCATCGTCAAAAAAATAATCCAAACATTCCTCGATGAAGTCATCGATGAATTGGCAAAGGACAATCGGCTCGAATTTCGGGATTTCGGGGTGTTCGAAACACGAACACGCTCCTCGAGAATCGCCCAAAACCCCAAAACCCTCGAACGAGTCCAGGTTCCGTCCAAGCGAAGCGTCAAATTCAAAATGGGCCGTCTGATGCGGGAGAAACTGTCCGTTCCGGCGCCGGCCAAAAAGAATTGATTCAGATGTGATTTTTTCACAAAAAAACTGCCGGTATCTTTTTTGGCAGACAGACCCAAATTCAGGATATCGCAAGGTCAGTTTTTTCTCACCTCTCAAATCCCTCGACATGCAAGGGTTTTATCGAAATTTATCTTGTACAAGAAGGACCGATAAAGTATCCTTTAGGGAGATTGAAGGGATTTTGCGGAGGAGTTCATGATTTCTGCAACATCTCATTCGGCAATGGACTGCCGTGTTTTGGTGCTGAATAAGCACTATATGGCCCTGCGGGTCATCAGTGCAAGACGTGCCTTTTCGCTGCTTTGCCGAAACCTCGCTGAGGTGATTTCCTGTGATGACGGCACCTATGCCAACTATGACTTTCAAACCTGGCAGCAAATCAGCCGGATGAAAGACCAGTTTAAAGTGCATCCGCAGGACTGGATTTCCACCGTCAATTTTGACCTGGCTGTCCCGCGAATCATCCGCCTGCTGTTTTATGACCGCCTGCCCCGGCAAACCGTCAAATTCAACCGCCGAAATCTGTTCGCACGCGACGGAAACCGCTGCCAGTACTGTGGCAAAAAATTTCCCACCTCCGAACTGTCTTTGGACCACGTCATTCCGCGGCGGCTCGGCGGACAAAGCACCTGGGAAAATGTGGTCTGCGCCTGCCTGCAGTGCAACATCAAAAAAGGCGGACGAACCCCCCAGCAGGCCAACATGAAACTGATTCAAAAACCCGTCAAGCCAAAACGGAATCCTGTTATCCACATTCATCTCAGCCATGAACGCTACCACAGCTGGAAGCAGTTCCTCGACCACGCATACTGGTCTGTTGAATTAACCTGACCTTCTTTTCCGCAGGCCGACTGCACTTTGACTCCAAACTTCATAGCGGACAGGTTGAACCGGGAGACAAACAATGAAGAAGCTTTCTGTACCTGTTTTATATGAAAATCAGGATATTCTGATTCTCAACAAGCCATCCGGCATTTCCGTCACCAAAGACCGCTCCGGAGCCCCCTGGCTGATGGAAATCCTCCAAAAGGAATTTCCGACACCGGAGCCGCTGCGGCTGGTTCACCGGATTGATAAAGAGACCTCAGGTGTCCTCCTTCTGGCCAAAAACAAGCCCGCCCAAACCTTCTACACCTCCGGGTTTTCCAAACAGCGTTTTGCGAAACTGTATCTGGCGCTGGTTCAGGGCCCCCTGCCGCAAAACCGCGGACGCATCAAGGCCCCGCTTCTGCGGAGCCGGCAGAATCCGCAAACCATGCACGTCCAGCCCTGGAAAGGAAAGGAAGCCGTCACCGACTGGCTCAAATTGATGGAGTTGGGGCCGTTTGCCCTTCTGGCCGTTCAGCCCCCGACCGGAAGAACCCACCAAATCCGAGTGCATTTGGCCCACCGAGGCATCCCATTGGCCCTGGACCCGCTCTATGCCAGCCCGCATCCCCTGATGCTTTCAGATTACAAAAAAGACTACCGCCCCAAAAGAGATACCCCGGAATCCCCGCTCATCAGCCGGCTTACGCTTCACGCATATCAACTCCAAATCCCGCCGCTGCCGACCAAACCGCAAACGGTTTGCATGTTTGTCGCTCCTTTAGACAAAAAGTTTTCCGCCACGCTCAAAATGCTTTTCAAACACGCCCGCTCTTGCCGAACGGCGGAAAATCAGGAGGCCGAACTTCTGCAGACCATTTTGGCGGCTCAGCCGCTTCCGTTCTTCTCCGGTGAGGAGCCTACGACCTTCCCCCAAACGGATATTGATACTCTTTCGGAGTTTGACCGGTAGCCCGATTATAGTAGTACATCGCCTCCGGAAGGGCCTCCTGAATTCCCTGAATACGGGTCTGGTCAGAAGGATGGGTGCTCAAAAACTCCGGCGGACTGGCCGATTTGTCGGCCGCCATCCGCTTCCAGAAATCCACGGCCGTCTGCGGATTATAGCCCGCCATTCCCATAAAAATCAGCCCCAGCCGGTCCGCTTCCTTTTCATGCAGACGGCTGTACGGCAGAAGGACTCCAATCTGCGCCCCCAGCCCATACGACTGCATAAACAGCCGCTGGGTTGCTGCCGGATGATTTTGAACCGCTTCCGAAAGGGCCATCCCGCCCATCTGATACAGAAGCGCCTGACTCATCCGTTCACTTCCATGCTTTGCGACCGCATGCGCAATCTCGTGCGACATCACAACCGCCAGTCCGTTCTCATCCTGCGTAATCGGCAGCAAACCCGTATAAACCACCACTTTGCCCCCCGGCATACACCAGGCGTTTTTCTCCTTGCTTTCCACCAAATTAAATTCCCAGTCAAACCCGCGCAGCTGCTCGGACATCCCCTGTTCCTTAAAATACGCCTCCACGGCTTTGGCAATCCGGGTGCCCACCTCCCGCACCATCGCCGTCTTCTGCGGGTCCGTACTCAGTTTGTTCTCCTTCAGAAACGACTGATATTCCTGCATCGCCATCGAATGAATCATCGAATCCGGAACCAGATTCAGCTGGCTGCGTCCGGTAATCGGAACCTCCGCACATCCGACACCCAAAACCGCCAGGCAGGAAAACCATATCTCCTTCCAAAAACGCTTCATAAAAATCTCCTTACAACACCTGACTTTGCTGTCTCTATTATATCACCCTCCCGGCAGACCGCAAATCTTTCCTGCAAGAGGTCCGGCCGGCCATTTTCCATTCTGCGTTCTTGACCGTCCCGGCGATTCGTGATAATCTGTCTGTTCTGTAGAAAGGGAATCCGGAATGCACATAACACTCGAATGGACACTGAAAACCGCCGCGTTTGTCGGCTTTCTTTACATTCTGCTCAGTCTTTTTAATGTCCATTGGCTGATGCGTCTGCGTATCCTGGCGGCCATGGGAGTCGGGGCCTTTCTCATCGGTTTTCTGCTCTGGCCCAAAATCGCCCCCGCCGATCCGCTCGGAGCCGTCACACTCTACGGGGGAGATTTTTCCACTGCGGACATTCTCCTTTGCCTCCTGGCATCTCTCATTGCAGGAGCCGGCGGCTGTCTGCTGGCCTACCCGTATGGAAAAACCGTCGGTCTTTTGGCTGTACCTACCGGTCTGGCCGTCTGGACCTTCCAAAGCGGGTCCGTCCGCTCTCTGCTGCTGACCCATGCCTCCTTTGAACAGCGTCTGGCTGTGTATCAATTTCTCCGAGTGGAAACACTCTTCTGGCTGAGCCTTCTTCTGTGCGGTGCCGCCGGAATCCGGCTGGTCAGCCGATTCCTTCCGCCGGCCAAAATCCCTAAAATTCCCGGGACTTCTTCGAAAAAAAAGAAGCCCAATCGCACTGTCTCCATCCTTGCGGCCGTCGTTATCTCCATCGTAACCGTTCAGTCGACCGTCGGTCTTTTTGCGCAAGATGTTCGCTATCCTGACGCCCAAATCGGTTCCGTAACCGGCCAGCCGGGCAACCGTCAGATTGCCTTTGCCGTGCTGGCCTCCTTTGCCTTAGCCGCAGCCGCCATTAAATACCTTCTGGACTGCGAACACTATTGGGCGGTTTTGGCTGGCCCTATCCTGTATTTCATCGCTGTTTCTGCTTCCTGCAGTCCCAAAATGCTGCAATATATGACAGAAACCTGGGCGGTTACTTTTTTCCCAAATACCATATCTGCTATATTGCCTATCCAATTTATTCCTTTTTCGGCCATCGGCGCTTTAGCGGGCGAATGGATTGTAGTCAAGTATAAGATGGCTAAATACCTCAACAACGTCCCATAACCGTTGTGCTTCCCGGCAGTCTTTTTCTGGACTCCGGAAAAAAATAATTGTAAGTTATTATAAAAAAACATCTTATACACGCACACCCTCTCTGTGCCCAATTTTTTTTCATCCTTCTGAGAAAACTGCTGTCTCAGCCTGACCAAATAGCCGAAAATATCTATACCTAATATGAGGTTTTTCAGCAGGTAGAAACGACCGAAACCGAACCGGCGGCGTAAAAAACTATAGGAACGGAATGCTTTGAAAAACAGATACTTACAAATTATGACCAGCATCCATAAAGGAGTTTAATATGTTGGTCCTCAGCAGACAAAAAGATGAATCCATTATGATCGGTGACGATGTCGAGATCACAATCGTGGATGTTCGCGGCGATAAAGTTCGTTTAGGGATCAACGCACCCAGGAATGTGCAGGTACATCGCAAGGAAATTTATCTGCTTATTCAGAAGGAGAAAGCCCAGCAGCATTCCGATGAGAAATCTTCAGAAAAATCCTCCAAAGAAAATTCAAATCCCACTCCCGTCAAAAACTCCTGAATAGAATTTCCGCCAGACTCCTTTGACGGTTTTGCCTCTTTTCCATTTTACCCATAAACATTTCCTTTTTCATCCACATAAACCCCCGATTGGGCTTGTCCAATTCGCTCTAATGCCTTCTGCATTTGCTCCAAGGCAGGCACTTTAAATAATCGACCGCAATACTTGCATCGTTTTCGCTTGTCGGCATCCTCTAACGAAAGCCGCATAATCACTCCGCAGTCCGGGCATCGAGCCAAAAGCCGCATCGTTTATCCCTTTACAAACCTGTTTGCTTTTCTCTCTTATTTTTAATCTCCATACAATCATTTTTTTAAAAAACCCTTTTTTTCGCCGAATCTGCCCCCTTTTTTATAAGACCCAATCATCCCTAAACCCTATCCGGCTTGTTTGGAATCCCGGCTTTCGATATAATACATTCAGAGTAAGGCATGATTTGAGTTGGGGGTGATGATGAATAAACCGGTAGTATGTCGTGTCATTCGATCGCGTCCTCTTCAGACCTCGCAGACACGGCCCGAAGCAGACCCGTACCCGCCGACGGCAGTGCCGCCGCACGGACAAAATCGTCAAATTGTCCGTCATTGGACGATCCAAAATCCGTTTCGGACAAAGGCCCCAAGAGGAATCTGGATTGACTGTTGGGCATAAAGAACACCCGATAAACAAACATGGCTTTGAATCACCCGGAGGATTCAAAGCCATGTAGGTTCTGCTCGCTTTCCCTGCGGCCTATTCTCCAGACGTCCCTGTCTGAAGATTGTATCCGTTTTCTTCTCCAACCAAAAATCAATCCAGATTGTCAGATACCGTATTGCAGCATCTTTCGGGCCGTTTCCAATGCCGCCTCCATTGTATCCGCTCGGCCCGACATCACCAGCTCCTGTGCTTGCCTGATAATTTCCGGATCCTCCCCCTGCATCTGCATCACCCGCTCCAGCAGTCCGGCATATCCAAGCCGCAGTTCCGATTCGTCTTTCCGCCGAGACGGTCTTTTCGCTCCGGCGGCTCCGGCCAGTGAAGCCGCTCCGACAGCACCGGCTATCTGCGATGAATTTGTAGGCTCAACCGTACTCATTTTTCAAATATCTCTCACCCATTTGCCTTGATATCTGCCCCCATTGTCGCTTTCTTCGGGCTGAACTTTAGCATTTTTTCCCAAAAAACATCTGCTTTTTCCAAACCGGTCTTTGAACGGTGTTCTTCTCGGACGTTCTTGCTTACTCGGACCCTCGCGGATAGTTCGGAAGAGTCTCTGTAATTTCAAACACGACAAACTTGTTGAAATACAGCGGACTGTTTTCCAGCAGCTTCCAGTTCATCGGTTCATAGCCCGTCCGCATCTGGGTCTCAAAATAGCGCCGAATCCGCTGCTGAACCGACCGATCCGTGCTGTCCCAGACATCTTCAATCGCCCAGACGATTCGGGCGGTCCGCAAATCCAGCATCTTCAGATGAACGCTCAGCAGCAGATGCGGATACGAGGTGTACCGCTGAATCGCTCCATACACCAGCGCATCGGCGCCCAGATTCTGCCGAATCTCCGCCAGCTGCTGCGGCGTATTCTGACGAATGGTATCCAAATCATACTGCCGCCAGAATGCTTCACTTCGCCGAATCAGCCGAACGCTGAACAGATGCCTTTTGCCCAGACCGTCCGCCAGAAGCTCAGAAAAGGCTCGTCCCTGCTCCGGATACAGCGTCGGGTTGTCCAGCTCCAGCAGCACCACCTTGCCGATCTGGCTGAAATCCGCCCTCGGATTCAGATAATAATACCCGGAGGAACGCTCCACCGGCTCCTGAACCCGGCAACCGCACACCAGAAACATTCCCGCCAGAACCCAACAACACCTGCTCTTCATAAACGGAACTCCTCGGGACGATGTCATCCGCCGCTGTCCGCCGGCTCCGCCCCTAATATCCGAAGAATCTTGGCCAGTGCCTGGAGCTGAGCGGCCTGGGCCTTCCGCATCTCCTCCCGGAACCCCAGCACATCCGCTTTCCACTGATTCAGCTCTGCATGCATTTTCTGAAGGAATTCGTTGGCCTCGTCCAGTTCCTTCTGGGTCTGACGCAGCTGGCTGTTCAAGGTCTCCACCTCCTTCTTCAGACGGGCGTTTTCCTCAAACAGCTGAATATTTTTCTCCCGCAGCTGGTTGGCGGTTTCGGAAAGCTGCTGATATTTTTCCGACCACATCAGGGCTGTCTGCACCGCATCCGGACCGGAGGGGCCCTCCGCAAAACGGTGTTCCAGAGCCGCGGAACCGGCCGGCGACCCCTCCGGCGCCCGCCCGGAAGGACTCTCCTGCAGCGGCGCCGGCGGAACCGGCGGTTCAAGAAACTGACAACCCAGGCACACCGTCAACGCCGCGGTCAGCATCCAGTGGATCCCCTTTCGCTTCATGACTGATTCTCCTGCTGAGCCGGCGAACCGGCAACATTTCCATAATTGCACTGAATAAAATGCTTCTGTCCGCAGCCGCAGACTACCTCCAGAATCACATAGTCGCTGTTGCTTTCCACAATCCTGGCCTGCGCCGCTCCGGAGGGACCGGCCGAGCTGACTTTTCGAAACGGCTCCGCCGCCCCAAGACGCGAACACGGCAGCAGCACTGCCGAGCCCGGACGAATCTGACTCTTTTTGAGCACACGTACCTTCTGCTGAATCCCGTTCATAACAGTCCCTTTGCCGGGTCTTCCCAACGATGCACGTTCTTCTTTTAAGTCTCTTTAAGCCCGATAGTCCACATGTCCGTCCTGAATCCCTCCGCCTTTTTCAATCTGCTCCCGCTCCTCCTCCAGGGCTTCCTGGAGCCCCGCCGTTCGGCGATGTCGTTCCCGCCGGCGTGAGGAAGAGTCTTGTTTTCGATTGACCCGATCGCCGATCAGCGAAGTCTGTTCCACCGGAGGCATCGACTCCACAGGTCCCAGGCTTCTGTCCGGTCTGTCCGCCATAACGGTTCCCTTTCCTCAGTCTTTTCAGGGCCTTTTCGTTCAGACTCCTCCCTCCGCTTTCCACTTCTGAAGCATCGTTGAGAGAGCAAACAAAGCCGCCGCATGCAGCTGGCTGACCCGGGATTCCGTAATCCCGAGCACCTCGGCAATCTGCTTCATCGTCAATTCCCGCTGATAATACAGCACCACAATCCGCCGCTGCTTCTTCGGCAGATTCTGAATCGCCCGCGCCAAATGCTCCACCAGCTCCTCCCGCTCCAGACGATGGGAGGGTTCCGGCTCGCCCGCATCCGCCAGATACTCGCCCAGCGTCGGGGCCTCATCATTCAGCCCGTGAATCGACAGAAAATGCCGGGCCCGCGCCGCCTCCAGCAGCTGATACAGCTTGTCCACCGGCATCTGAACCTCTTCGGCCAGTTCCTCATCCGTCGGCGGCTGTCCCTTTTCCTCCAGCAGCCGGGCGGAGACATCCTGAACCCGCTCAAACTGCTTGGACAGGGACGGCGGAGCAAACGACCACTGCCGAAGTTCATCAATCACCGCACCGCGTATCCGGATATACGCATAGGTCTTAAACTCCGCATCTTTCGACGGGTCATAATCATGAGCCGCCTTCACCAGGCCAATCGTCCCTGCCGAAACCAAATCCTCCCGGCTCAGCGGCGGATGCAGATACGAAACCACCTGACTGACAATCCGATGAACCAGCGGCAGATACTGCAGAATCTGCTGGTCCGTCTGGCTTTCTCGAACCTGGGAGCCGTAGGCACGAAGGGCCTGTCCGGCGGAAACCGCGGGCATTTCCTCCAGAAATTCCCGGGCCATCCGAACTTCCGGACCAACCTCCGGCTGTGCCGGTGCAGTGAAAACAAACGGTTCTGTCATTGCCTATCCCTGTCGGTTTGTTTGCGCAGCTGACTTTCGACAATCGCATCCAGCAAAATTCGTATCACCATCCGTCCGCAGATTTGAACCACCGCATACATCACAACCGCTCCCGCCAGAGCCCGGCTGCCGCAGACGGCCGGACTGCATCCGAACAGCCACCCCGCCGCCGCCATCAGAAAAAAGACAAAAACCGCCGAATAAACCGCCAGATTTTTGACTTTCTGTTCCACAAAGAATCCTCAACAACCGCCTGGTCAGACTCCAACCGCCTCGCCCGCCGGATTCAGCACCGACGAAACCTCCGGCAGCGAAACCGTTTCAGCCGGATTCACCGAAGTTCCCGAACAAATCTCATCGTAGGCGACCACAGGCAGACGCTGCAGAGACCGCGAAATCAGATTCACCAGACCCGGCCGAATCCGCGCATCGCACAGAAGAACCGGCTCTTCAATCCCTTTGTCCAGCATCGCCTTCCACGCTTGCGCAATCGCCTGATTCAGATGAGAAGCGGCCTCCGGCGGAACCGCCAGCGTAATGGAATCCGCTCCCTGCTGCACACAGCCCAGCAGCTGATGCTCCAGCGACGGTTCCAGAACCATCGCATTGATTTTCCCGTCCGGACCCTTGAACCGCTCCGTAATCGTGCGGGCCAGCGCCTTGCGGGCACACTCCGTCAGCAGCACGGCATTCTTGGTCCGCCCGCCGTGCTCTCCGAGCGCCTCCAGAATCAGCGGCAAATCCCGAATCGAAATTCCCTCTTTGAGCAGATTCTGCAGAACCCGCTGAACCAGCCCGATGGACACCACCTCCGGCACCACCTCCCCAACCAGCGACGGCTGCACCTTCCGCAGCCGCTCCAGCAGCTGCTGGACATCCTCCCGGCTGAGCAGCTCGTGGGCATGCCGCATAATCGTTTCTGACAAATGCGTAATCAGAACCGACTCCGGGTCAATCACCGTATAGCCGTTCAGTTCCGCCGTTTCCTTATCCGCCGCAGAAATCCACAAAGCCGGCAGACCGTACACCGGTTCTTTCGTCGGGATTCCGCGCACCGGCTTCTGAACTGCCCCGGAATCCATCGCCAGATACTTGTCCGGCTCAATCCGCCCGGCGGCAATTACATGGTCATACAGCCGAATCTCATAGGACGACGGCTCCAGATTGATATCATCCCGCAGCCGAACCAGCGGAAAGACAAACCCCAGCTTCTGAGCAATTTTCCTCCGCAAAGCCCCAATCCGCTCAAACACGCTGCTTTGACGGCGGGGGTCCACCAGATTAATCAGACGAACCCCCACCAGAATCGACAGAACATCCGCCTGCAGAAGCTCCTCTGCCGGCGGCTCATCCGACAACGCGGCCGGCGAGGTTTCCGGTTTGCTCTTTTCAGACGGTTTCTCCAGCGAGATCTGCTTCCTGGCCCCCCAGCCCAAAAACCCAATCACGCCCGAAATCAGCAGGAACGGAATTTTGGGAAACCCCGGAACCAGTGCAAAGGCTCCGATAATTCCCGAGGCAATCAGCAGCGCCTGGGGCTGGCGGAACATCTGCTGGGTCATATCAAAGCCTACCGTATTCTCCGAACGGATTTTCGTCACCAGAAAACCGCTGCTGACCGCAATAATCAGGGATGGAATCTGACTGACCAGGCCGTCGCCGATGGTCAGAACCGAATAATGCCGCAGCGCCGCCTCAATCGGCATCCCTTTCATCCACCCCAGCAGAATCCCGCCGATCAGGTTAATTGCTGTAATAATCAGGCCTGCCTTGGCATCCCCCGAAATGAACTTGCTTGCCCCATCCATCGCCCCGTAAAACTCGCTTTCCTTGACGATGGCGTCCCGACGCTGCTTGGCCTCTTTGTCCGTAATAATGCCGGCGTTCAAATCCGCATCAATCGACATCTGCTTGCCCGGCATCGCATCCAGAATAAACCGTGCACTGACTTCACTGATGCGCCCCGCTCCTTTGGTAATCACCACAAACTGAATCACCACCAGAATCAGGAACATCACCAGTCCCACAATCAGATTGCCCCCCGCCACGAAATTCCCGAAGGTGTGAATAATCGTTCCGGCATTGCCCTGCAGCAGAATCAGACGCGTGGAGGCTACATTCAGCGACAGGCGGAACAGCGTCGTAATCAGCAGAAGCGACGGAAACGTGGACAGTTCCAGCGGCTCCTGAGCCGCCAGAACAATAATCAGAACTGCCACCGCCAGCGAAATGCTGCAGGCCAGTCCGATATCCAGCAGAAAAGTCGGCAGCGGGATCAGCAGCATCGTCAGGACACCCACCAGCCCCGCCGCAAACAGAAAATCACTGTTGGCAGCCAGTTTGGCGATGGGTCGGCTGCCGAATGTTTTCTCTGTTGATGCTGCAGAACGCCCGGTCATTCAAAAGACCCTTTCTCAGCTCGATTTGACAACGCCGCCGGACAGTCCTGCCGCCGCATTCAGAATCTCGCGAATTCGAACGCCGTAGCAGTCTTCCACCACCACAATATCCCCTGTGGCAAACGGCACCCCCTGCACAATCAAATCCACCGGCTCGCCGATTCGCTTCTCCAGCGACAGAATGGAGCCCGGCTGCAGCTGAAGCAGACGGCGAAGCGGAATATCCGTCTTGCCCAGTGAAACCGTCACCGGCAGCCGGATATCCAGCAGCATATCCAGATGTTCCTGACCGCCGCGAACATCCTGACCCTCTGCCGATGCAAAGTCCGCTTCCTGAACCGCCGCCGTGCTGTTGGAACCGGAAACAACGGAGGCCTCCGGAGCCGCTGTCTGTTCTGCATCCGCCATACACACTCTCCCTGTTCTCTGCTTTCTTTTACTCGCTTTCCGCTTCGCTGATGACCAGCACAATCTTTCCGTTCTGCTGTGCCGGATACGCAAAAAAGCACGGCTGCCCGTTCAGAAGAACCCTCCACGGACGCCGTATCTTCTGTCCCAGCACCAGAACATCCCCCCGCTCCAGTCCCGCCAAATCGCCCAGCCCGATCAAATTGGTCTCCAGCGTGGCACAAACCGAAACCGGAACCTGACGCAGCCGCTCCAGAATCCGGGCCGAACACTGGCTCGGATTCAGCGCCGCCGGCGTAGGAACTCCCGCAAACGCATCCAGAAGGGTCGATTCAAGCACCAGCGAAAATTCCATCGCGCACGAGCCGTACTGAACCTCCAGCGTCCACTCAAACAAATCCTCCAGAATCCGGGAACGCATCAGCCAGTCCCCGCGCACCGGCTGGCCCGAGGGCTGAATCTTCAGACGGATCTGTTCCTGGAGAACTTCGCTCAAAAAGCCCGCCAGAACCGTGGAAGTATCCATCAGAATCGACTCTTCCAGCGCCGAAAATTCTCCGTTCTGACCGACTGCCGCCTCCGGGTCGTTCAGCATCTGCGCCACCAGAAGCCGGGCGTTCTCAAACGTAAATAAAAGACAGCCCACACACTGCTTGCTCTCATCCCGCAGCCCGACTACATACGGCCCCTCTTTGCCCACGCCGACCGTCTGTGCCAGACGATACGCAAAATGCTCCCGAACCCCCTTCAGCGCCCCCTCCACCGAAGTGTTCGTCTGCTCGCTGAGTCCTTTCTGAATGGACAAAATCATCCGCCTGCCCAGCCCCTCCAGCAGGACCCGCGCCTCGGAACCAAACCGATGAGGACGTGTCCAGTCAAACTCCTCCGCCGGCGGCTCCGGCTCCGGCACCGCCGTCTGTCGAGCCCGCTCCACCAGACGCATCAGCTTCTCACGCGGAAGAACCATTGTCGTCTCTGCACCGCTCACTGGACGGCAAACTCCCGGAACAAAACCCGCTGAATATACGGACGGCCGTTCGGAAACAAAAGCTCATTAAACTGCTCGCGGATGTGCCGCTTAATCTTTTCCAAATTGCGGCTGCCCCGCACATCCTCCAGACTTAAACCTGCAAAATAGGTCGTCAGCCAGTCCCGCAAAACCAGCTTCCGCTCGTTCAGGTACGCTTCCCCTTTCGTGCGGTCCATCTCCGGACTCATTTCCAGCGATACCGTCACCCGAACATAGCGTGTCACCCCCGGCTCATCCAGATTGGACACAATCGCCTCCAGCCCCTCGTAAATCCATGCCGGCTGATTCTGGCTGTTTTTCAGAAGAAACTCATCAAAGTTTTTCTCCACCTTGACCGGCTCGCCCGTTTGAGCCGCCGGACATTCCGAATCCGTTCCGCCCAGCAGCTGCGAGAGGGCAAATCCGCCGCTCAAAGCCCCCGCCGCCACAGCCACCAGCATCACCCAAAACATCCAGCCGGTTTTCCCGCCTTCCGTCGGCGCTGGTGTACTTTTCGATGTCTGCTTGTCCTGTCCTTTATCCGACGCCATATTCGTCTTCCTCTGATTCTCTTACTGTGCTGCCAATATCTCCTGATGTCGATATCGTCGAATCCGCTCCCGAAGCGTCCGATCGCTGATTCCCAGTTCACGGGCCGCCTGCGTCTGATTCCCGCCGGCACGCTTCAGGGCCGCCAGAATCGCCTGCCGTTCCACCTCTTCCAGCGAAGCCCCTTTTTCCGAAAACCGCTCTTCCGTCTCCGCGGACTCCTCCGCCAGTTCCTCCATCAGACTCGGCAGCCCTGTCACTGACAGCAGCGGTCCTTCCCCAAGAATCAGCGCCGTCCGCACCACATTCCGAAGCTGCCGAATATTCCCGGGCCAGGAGTACTGCTCAAACAAATCCAGCGTCTCCCGTTCAATCCCCTGAATCTGACGGCCGGTTTCCGCCGCATACTGGCTGACAAAAAACCAAATCAGAGCCGGCAGGTCTTCCTTGCGCTCCCGAAGCGGCGGCAGCGTCAGACGCACCCCGGCCAGACGATAATACAGGTCGGCACGAAATGCGCCTTCCCTCACCCGCCGGAGAATATCCTGATTGGTCGTACTGAGAATCCGCACATTCACCCGAATGCTTTCGCTCCCTCCGACCCGCTCAAAGCACATCTCTTCCAACACGCGAAGCAGTTTGGCCTGAAACGCCGGCGGCGTCTCCGTAATCTCATCCAGCAGCAAAGTGCCCCCGTCCGCCCGTTCAAAACGCCCTCGATGGCTGAACAGAGCTCCGGTAAAAGCCCCTTTTTCATGCCCGAACAGTTCGCTCTCCAGAAGCGTCTCCGACAGGGCCGCACAGTTCACCCGAACAAACGGCCCTTCCGCACGGCGGCTCCGGCTGTGAATGAAATGAGCCAGTAGCTCTTTGCCTGTGCCGCTTTCTCCGCACAACAGAACCGAAACAGAACTGCCCGCTGCCTTCTCGGCCGCCTCCAAAACCTCCTCCAGACGCCGGCTGCGCCCGACCATCACCTGCCGGCGTTCCATCGATTCAAAACAGAACCACGCATCCGCATCATAAACCGGAAGATACCGGTCCAGAACCGCCGCCAGACGCTTCGGACAGATCGGTTTGACCAGATAATCCGCACAGCCGGACCGTATCGCCCGAAGGGCCTCTTCGGACGAATCCCGCCCGACAGCCACAACCGGCGTCTCCGGAAACTGCCGGCGAATCTGACAAAGCAGTTCCATTGCGGATCCCGACGGACTTTCCTCAATCGACGGATTGTAAAAAATCAGCGTCCAGACGTATTCACCCAGCAGACGCCGCGCCGTCCGCTCCGTTCCGGCAACCGTTCCGCGAATCCCGCGCTGAGCCAGAGATTCCAGCACAAGCCGGTTAAACTCCGCTTCTCCGTCCAGAATCAAAACCTGCCGAAACTCATTGAGATGAACGGTCGGATTCACGAACCAATCCTTTCAGGGTTGACGCCTGCAGACTATCCGCCAAATCCAGCAGCTCCAGAGAGGCCCTGGCGGCCTCTTTCCAGCAGCTCCCGGGGGTTTGCTGCAGCAGCTCCTGATAAAGCTGTCGCGCCGCTTCCGGCCGAGAATGACGAAGACAATTGGCCCGCTGGAAAACAGCCCACTGCCAGTCCGGCTCACTCGGTGAACCGGCCCGCTCGGCGGCCAGCCGGTAAAACCGCTCCGCCCGCTCAAAATCCCCGCACCGAAACAAGGCATCCGCCGCCCCCATCGCATCAATCGGCTGCTCAACCGAATCCAGCTGCTCCAGACCGCGGGGAACGACGGACACGCGGACAGCTTCCGGCTGCGGTCCTTCAGGTTTCGGAATCTCTGTTTTTTCCGCTTCAGACATCGGTTGACTGGCCGTCTCCGCCGCCGGCTGCAACGAGGATTCTGTATCGGAAGCCTTTTTTTGCAAATTCTCTTTTGGAGACCGAACCGGAACGGTCAGCCGCTCCAGCCCGGCAATCAGCAAATCCAAGTCCACCGGGCTCACCGACGTCAGCGACAAATAGACCGGCTGAATCTGCTCCTGAAGAATCTGCCGCCGAAGTTCATCCGTGCGGCTTGGAATATTCGGGTCCCCCGGGCCGAAAGCCGCCGTGGAAATCCCGGCAAAAACCGCAGCCCAAACCAGAATGAAGAAAATCCGGCGATTGTTCACGGCACGCTTCCCTCCTGCATCGGGACGATGCCTCCATATGCCATTGCTGCATCCACATACCGCTGCTGCCCTTCATAAACACGGCCCAGCAGCACAAAGGCCTTCTGACGCATCGGCTCCGACACCCCTTCCATCGACAAAATCTGCTCACAGAGAGCCCGAGCCGTGTCCAATCGGCCTCTTCGATAGGCCGTCTCCGCCAGCAAATACATCGCTTCTTCGATCTCTGCCTGCTCCCGCAGGTCATACACGGCCTCCGTCAGTTCCTTCTCTGCCGACGAAAAATCCTGCATCTGAACATAACAGCGGGCCAATTCAACTCCTACCTGGGCCCGCAGCCCGGCATCGGCAATAAACTCCCGCCGGCGCCGCAGCAGCGAAACCGCCGTTTCCGCCAAATCCGTCTCCCGCAAAATCCGGCTCCGCCGCAGAAGCAGTTCACACATCTGTTTCTGGTTCAGACGCGCTTCGGAAATCCCTTCCAGAATCTCTATCGCTTCAATATAGCGCCGCTGGGCGATTTTGATTTCTATCAACTCCAGATTCACCTCAAACGCCTCCTCCTCCGTCAGATGCTGACGCAGCAATGCCTTCAGAATGCTGCCGGCTGTTTCATAATCCCCTCTTTTCAGACAAACCCGGCCCAGCAGATGAAGAACAGACCCTGTCTGGCTGTTTTTGTCCTGCTCCATCAGTTCCAACGCCTCATTCAGCCAGCGCTGGGCCTGCTCATAGTCGCCGCTTTCATACGCACACTGTCCCAGTCCATACGCCGCACGAGCTCGAACCGATGAGGAAAAATTCAGCCGATAAACCTTTTCAAAAAGCCGCCTAGCCGTCTCATACAGGCTCTTCTCCGCCGACGCCTCCGCCAAATACAGATGCGCCTCATCGACAGCCCGATTTTCCGGATACTGCATCACCAGCTCGTTCAAGTCCGAACGGGCTCCTTCAAAATCCCCCAGCTGCGCCTTCAGTCGGCTCGAATACGCCAGCGCATAGGGAGCCAGCGGGTGATGAGGATAGCGGGAACTGACCAGCTTAAACTCACTGAGCGACGGAATCGGCTGCCCCTGAAGCGCATACAAAATCCCCAGGGCATAATGGGCATTCGGGGCTCGGTGTTCGCCCCGATACCAAAGCAGAAAACGCTGCCACATTGCAACAGCCTCCGCCAGAAGCACTGTCCTGTACTCCTCCAAATCTTTGTAGGTCTCCGGGTCATATACCCGAGCCGATACCCCGTCAAACCACCATAGCAGGCCGGTACTGCCGACCGCCAGCTCCGCCAGATAAGTCCCCGCCGCAGACGGCAGATACAGCGTCACCGGACGCCGACGCGTCGTTTCCTCTGAAACTTCCCACAGCACATTGATCCCCGAAGCGGTACTGTACTTCCACAAAATCTCCTCCAGCGGACTTCGCAGACAAACCGCTGTCCATTGAGACCCTGTTTCCGCCTGCGGCCGATAGACAATCTTCGGTCCCACCGCCCCTTCATTGATTTCTTCAAACCCCCGCATTAAAAACGCCTTCAGCGCCGCCGCATCCTCCAGCGGAATCTCCGCAATCGGCACCGTATCAGACCACAACGGCCCCGGCAGCAGATCCGATTCCCGGTTCAGTTTCAGCGCCATCCTCAGCAGCGCCTCTGCCGCAGCAAAATAGGTGTCTGATTCCATCGTAGCCGGCATGGTCGCATCAAAAACCGGCATCAGTGACAACGCCCGATAGGCGCTCTTTCGGGCCTCCAGAAACTGCTGATTGTGCATCTGCAGAAAACACAGATGATAATAAGCCAGAGCCCGCACAACCGGCGAACGGCTTTCAATCGCCTGCGCAAACAAGGCCGTCAAAATCTCCTGCTCCTGCGTCCTCTGCAGACAAAGGGCCATCTTCAGCGTCAGATAATCATCCAGACAGGCGTCGGCCGGATTGTTCTTCATCAGATTTTCCCGAAGACGCCCGAAAACATAGCAAGCCTTAAAATAGTCCCGGGCCTGATACAGCTCCTCCGCCGAACGAAGCGATACCGACTCATCCAAAACCTTCCGCGTCAGCGGACTGAGCTGAACGCTTCGCATCAAAACAGAGGGGTCCATTGCCCTCTTCAGGTCTGTTAATTTAGGCAACTCAGGAACCGTTTCCGCCGGCAAATTAGATTGGACCGAAGCCGGTTCCTCCACCGATTCAACGGGCCTCCGCAAAGACCCGGACAAAACCAGATAACAAACCACCCCTCCCGCCATCAGGGTATTGACGGCCAGCAAAAACAGAACCCAAAACCAGCGGCGGTCCCAGGATGCTGCCGAACGAACAGATGGGGATTCCGGCAAAACAACGGCGGCTTTGGCTTCAGGTTTCGGACTTTCCTTACGAGGCGGTTTGCCGACAAAAAGCTCCTGTTCCCGCACTTCCGGGGAAATCGGGCTGGCAAACAGTTCGAAAGGAGTCTTTTTTTCGGCCATTTAATTCCCTATATTGCACATCCACTATTCACACTGTAAGCGCAAAATACACTGCTTCCGAAATGTGCAAGAAATGTGCCATCCAATCAAAACAGTGTTTTTTATTAGGAAAATGAGATTTTTAAGTGAAAAATCGCCCCCAATTAATCAAAAAAATCTGCAGATCTCTCCCCGCCTGTCTGTTTTCCATACAAAAAAAGGAATCTCGACACAAACCGAGATTCCCTCGTTGTTCATCCTGGTTTTTGACCGCTGTCTCTGGTGCGAAATCTTATTCAGCCGGAACTGATTAAGCAGACTCTCGTTTCTGCCTGGCAGCTGCAAACAAATCCACCTTCCCCTCAACCACCTCCGGCGTCACCACATATCGGCCCGGCTTGGGCTCTTCCGGCAGGCGATACATCAAATCCAGCATTAAATCCTCCACAATAGCCCGCAATGCCCTCGCCCCCGTATCCCGCTGCATCGCCTTTTTAGCCAAAAGTCGAAGGGCCTCATCCGTAAATTTCAGCTCCGCATTCTCCATCTCAAAGAGTTTCTGATACTGTTTAACCAAGGCATTTTTGGGCTTGGTCAGGATATCCACAAGGGCTTCTTCATCCAGCGCTGTAAGCGTGGCAATTATAGGGAGTCTCCCCACAAACTCCGGAATCATTCCAAATTCGATAATATCTTCCGGAGTTACTTGAGAGATAATCTCCGAATAGTCCGCCTTCTTGTCGTGCCGCCCCTCGTATTCTGAACTGAAGCCAATCAGTTTTTTCCCCAGACGTTTCTTGATTATGTTGTCCAACCCTACAAAAGTCCCGCCGCAGATGAAAAGAATATGCGTGGTATCCACCTGAATATAGGCCTGCTCCGGATGCTTCCGCCCACCCTGCGGCGGAACATTTGCAATCGTCCCTTCCAGCATCTTCAGAAGGGCCTGCTGGACCCCCTCCCCCGACACATCACGGGTAATGGAGATATTTTGTGTGGTTTTCCCGATTTTGTCGATTTCATCGACATACACAATCCCCCGCTGGGCCGCCTCAATATCAAAATCCGCCGACTGAAGAAGCCGCAACAGAAAGTTTTCCACATCCTCCCCCACATAGCCCGCTTCCGTCACGGTCGTCGCATCACAAATCGCAAACGGAACATTCAGTACCCGAGCCAGTGTCCTTGCCAGCAGGGTCTTTCCGGAACCCGTCGGACCTATCAAAAGGATATTCGACTTATCAATCTCGACATCTTCATCCCGGCTGTCCGTATGCAGAAGCCGTTTGTAATGATTGTGAACAGCCACCGAAAGGGCCTTCTTGGCCTTTTCCTGACCAATCACATATTGGTCCAGAAACTCCTTAATCTCCCGCGGTTTCGGTACATCCCGGATCAGTTCCGAAGATGGGCTCTGCCGCCGCTTTTCCTGCCGAACAATGTTATAGCAAAGTTCTACACAATCCGCGCATATATACACCCCGCCCGGACCTGCTACGAAAGCATCCGTAGGATGCTTGCTTCGCCCGCAAAAACTGCAAACCTCACGCGTTCTTCCGGAATTATTTGTCTTGGCCATTATCGACTCCGTTTTACCGGTTTTTCCCAATTCTGAACAGTTCTGATTATTCTACCCCTTAAATCCAAAATAGGCAATCTTGATTTCTTTTCAAAAATATTGACTTTCTCCTCCTTTTGCAGTATCTTTTGAAATGTAAGGAGTTTTTCATCATTCGAAGCTGCCAGCATTTTCGGTAAAAGAATACATCCTCGAAGTTCGGCACACATAAAAGAAAATTTTCTTAGGAGGACACTTTTATGAAAAAGAGCATGTCAATTCTTCTTGGGTTTGTTCTGATTGCCGCCAGCATCCATCCGGCCGCAGGAATGGTTCTCTACAACACGGCCCAAATCACAACGAGTGAAGAATGTTTTCTTTACGGCTCCCCGGATTCGTTTGCTGTCTCCGGGCAAAAAACGGTTTGGGTTGACTACCGTGACCCATCCGGTACTCCGCAATTATTCGGAGTCTGTCTGGATGACCCAAACTTCACAGAGTTCAGTATTGACACCAATGCCCTGGGGACCTATGCAGTCGCCTTCTCTGATCCTTTCGTTCTATACACCTTCACAGAAGGATATCCGTCTCCGCTCCTGCTGAAAGTCGCAGATATTCAAGTTCCCAGCGCACCGGTTCTGACCCAAATCACTCCCCTCATCAATGACATTTACGACTTTGACATCGCAGACAATCTGATTGTCTATTGCGGTCCGGATTCCCAAAATGAGTATCTGTATACGGTTTTGGCTGTTGACTTCAATGATCCGAACAATCTTCAGCACTTTGTGATTGACACCGCTCCCTCAGACGCCTACATCTCCACAATAGCCCTCGACGGCCCCTTCGCGGTCTGGAACGAAATCCATAGAGAAGGTCCGTCCTTTGTGAAAATCGCAGATTTAACCAATCCCGCTCAGCCGCAGATGGCCTCTGTCCAGCTGCCGGATGGAATCACCTTTGATGGAATCGAGGTCTCCGAAAACAACCTTGCCGCTCGGGGAAGCCAGAATTGGCGTCCCTGCTTATATGCCGTCAAAAACTACCGCAGCACAGAAGAATGGAACATCCTGACCTTCTGGAGGGAAGCAGGCAGTGATGAATATCTGGTGAGCGGTCCCAAGATTGACGGTCCAATTGTTCTTTGGGTGGTTACGACCCGAGCTCCGGCCGCTGCCGACATCGGCACACTCCAGAATGAGCCCATTTCACAGCTCAAAGCCGCTTATCTGCTCAACAGCAGTGTAAGCGTTTCCACCCTTCTGACCGCCTCCGCCCCGGACCAAATTTTCGCCGCAGACATTTCTGGCCGACAAATTGTCTGGTCCATGGGCCCGTGGGAGCAAATCGAACTGTATAAGGGTTCACTCGAACTTGAATGCGGAGACTGGGGCTACAAACCCGGTGACATCAACAAAGACTGTCTGGTCAATCTGGCGGATTTGGCCTGCCTGGCTCAGAACTGGCTCACCTGCACAACACCAGACCAGCCCGATTGCGAATTCGGCTTTTGAAAAGCTCCCCATCGCCTCGGACACTCAGTCGCGGATATGAACAACACCATTTTCAACAGTTAAACGGCCGGCGGCAAACAAGCGGATCGCTTCCGGATAGGCAATGCATTCCTCCCGGAAAACCCGGGCGGCCAGTGTATCTGCATCGTCGCCCTCCAGCACCGGACAGCACCGCTGCACAATAATCGGCCCGGCATCATAGTCATTCGTGCAGAAATGCACCGTGCAGCCGCTTACCTTGCAGCCTGCCCTTAGTACCGCCTCGTGAACATGATGCCCCCACATTCCCTGCCCCCCGAAACTCGGCAAAAGCGCCGGATGAATATTCATCACCCGATTTTCATACCGCTTCGGAACCTCCCAAAGACACAGCCACCCCGCCTGCACAGCCAAATCCACACGGGCCTTGTCCAGTTCCTCCGCAATCCGCTCGCTGAACGAATGAATATCCGCAAAATCCTTTCGGCGGATAATCACCGGCTCCAGGCCGATTTCCCGAGCCCGCTGCACCCCAGCAACTGTCGAACGGGAACTAATCACCAGCACAATCTGGGCCGGCAGACGTCCCGCCTGGATCTCCTGGTGAAGATTCACCATCGTCCGCCCGCCCCCGCTGAGCAGAATTCCCAGCCGAATCGGCTGGATATCCCTCCATGAGCCCTCCCGGTAAATGTCTCGCTGCAAATCCATCGCCTCATTGGCCAGTTTATCCGCCCCCGCGTTTTTCTCTCTCGGAATATGCACCGCCTTCCAGCGGTCAAAACCGGCCAGAATCTCCCGGCACGCCTCATACAAGGGCAGGAGATTCTCACTCTTGACCTTGTACTGCCCGTTGAGCTGTCGAATCAGCAGTTCGCTGTCGCTGAACAGCACAACCTCTTTCGCCCCCCGCTTCTGAGCCGCCCGCAGCCCCTCCAGAACCGCCGTGTACTCCGCAATGTTATTCGTGGTTTCCCGCTGGTAAATCGCCCGGCTTTCAATCAGCTCACCTGCCGGAGTCTGAAGAAGATACGCCCCCGCTCCCGGCCCCGGATTGCCTCGGCTGCCCCCGTCCGTATAAAGATGTACGCTCATTTCGCCTCTGGAACACCCCATCTGCGCATCCTTTAAAACAAAAAAAGCGGTTAATCCGAACCGCTTTCCTTCAGATAGAGGATTCGCGTGCAGTTCGTACAGCGTAAAATCTCATCTTTGGTCGTCAGGATATTGACCATCTCCGCCGGCAGCCCCATAAAACACCCCCCGCAGCTGTAGGAAGTCGAATGTTCATCCGATTTTTCAATCGCCGCCATCGCTTCCCCGTCATACGTTTCCGCTACGCGGACAAACAAATTCAAAACCTCCGACGGAATCTGCTTGGCCGCCTCGTCCCACTCCGCCTGAATTGCATCAATATCCTTCTGATACTCCGCGGCCTTTACTTCCGCTTCTGTCCGAACCTGCTCCACACGCGCTTTCTGTTCCTCAATTTGTTTTTGAATCTCTGCACAGGCCGCTTGGTCGGCTTCCAGATTCTTCATCAATTCGAGAACCTGATTTTCGAGTTTCGCATCATCGGCCTTGGCGGTGTTCAGTTCAGTGAGAATAGCAGAATATTCTTTATTCGTGCGGGCTAAATTGAGTTGAGAACGAAGTTTGGAGATATAGGCGTCACGCTCTTTCAGTTCCAGTTCCAGACGGTCCGCCTGAATCCGGGTCATTTTAATCTCTTCCTGCTTGGCCTCCAGCCCGCTCTGCAGGGTCCGCAGCTGGTTTTCCTGAAAGAGCACACTCCGTCGGCAGCGGGCCAGCTTCGTTTTGACCGCCCGCAGACGATTTTCGATCCGCTGGAGTTTAATTAACCCCTCTAAAATCGGTCCCATCGAAAGTCCTCTCTGAAATTGTAAAAGTTCCCCTCACCAAATTAAACGAAGCATTATGCCCTCTCCAAACCCCTTCCGCAATAAAATTTTTCCCGATTTTCTTGCTCTCCTTTTCCCCTCCCCTTTCGTCGGAATCCGGCTTCCGAGCCCCCGGCTGTTCTTTCTTCATTCTTAATTCGTAATTCTTCATTTCTTTAATCCGTGTTCATCCGTGTAAGTCCGTGGTTAAAAACTCCGCAATCCGCATTTCCAGCCCAAAATCAACAATTTCTCATACGCATTCGTCCTTCAGACTGGAACTTTTTCTTTCCGCCGGTATAGTACAAAGCCTATGAACGAACTGCTCAAACAATTGATTCAGGCCGCACCGACGGCCGACAACGGGGAACGCAGAGCCGCTGAGGTTCTCGTAAACTATTTCCGCAGTCACGGCATCGAGGCCGCTGCAGACATCTGGAACGAAAACCGAGCCAATGTGATTGCCCGCCTGCCCTCTTCCAGACAAAAACCCGGTCTGCTTCTGGCCGCCCATCTGGACGTGGTCCCTGCCGACCCATCCCAATGGCACTTCGAACCGTTTGCGGGCATTGAACAAAACGGACACATCTTGGGCCGCGGCGCCGTCGATATGCTCGGCGGTCTGGCCGCTGCTGCCGCCGCAGTCATTGAAATTGCCTCCGCCGGCCTCCCCTTGCTGGGCGATGTCGTCCTGGCCGCAACCGCCGGCGAGGAAACCGACAGCTGCGGAGCCAACCAATTTGTTCAATCCGACGCACAAACAATCGGCCCGCTGGCCGGCATCATCCTGCCCGAACCGACAAACTTGAAAATCCTCACCGCCCACCGCGGGCTTCTCTGGCTGCAAATCACCACATACGGCCGCAGCGCCCACGGCTCGATGCCCAAACAGGGCATCAACGCTATCGAAAAAATGCTTCCGCTGCTCAATCGGCTTTTCGGCTGGTCAATCCCCCAATTCCCTCATCCCCGCCTGGGGCCCTGCACGATAAGCATCAACCAGCTCCACGCCGGAACAGCCCCAAACATTGTTCCCGACACCTGCCGGCTTCATTTAGATATCCGCACCCTGCCGGGGCAGCCGCAACGGTCTGTTATCGAACAAATCCAAACCTTCCTCGATGAGCAAAAGGCCCACGACCCAAACTTCCGTGCGGAAATTTCTATCCTTCGACAATGCGAGGCATTGGAGACCCCGCCGAACAGTCCCTTTGTCCAAACCGTCTGCCGAGCCCTTCAAACCGCCCAAACTGACGTAGCGGTCTTCACAACCGACGGTCCGCATTTCCTCCCGCTCTGTCCGGACATCATTATCTTAGGTCCCGGCAACCCGACTTCCTGCCATAAACCCGACGAATCCGTCAAAATAGACGATTTAGCCGCCGCCCGGCAAATGTACATGAAAATCATCCGCGCCGTTGCGCAATAAAAAAGGCAAGAGTTAACATTCCCTTGCCTTTTGATTTCTCTGGATTCGCTCATCTTTATTTTGCAGCTTCCGTCTTTTCCGCCGGTTTATATTTACGCTTCAGCGGCTTGACAACCAGCCCCTGACGAATCGCCTTGGCCGATACTGTAATCCGGCAGACCTTGCCGTTGACAACCGCGCGAACCTTTTGTGTATTCGGTTTGAATTTCCGCTTGGTAATGCCGGTGATTTTCCGACCGACGCCGCCCAGATATTTGGCCTTACCGCGACGAGCAATGCTTTGCCCGGTACGGGTCTTCTTGCCCAGAAAGAAACATTCTCTACCCATATCTTTGCTCCCGAAAATCACTTGTCCGGTCGGCCCGGACGGTTTTTATCTTTTCACTGCTTCCGGTAAAGCCCTACAAATATAGGATTTCCCGGTTTTTTTGCAAGTATTTTTCACCATTTTTTCGAAAACAAATCACAGATTCTTTTCCGACAGTCTTTTTGCTTGATTTCCGTATCGGAATCTTTACCCTTCCCGAGTATGCAGAACGAAGCAATTGATAAGCCCAAAAGAGTCCTGATAACCGGCTGCTCCAGCGGATTCGGCCTTCTGACCGCCGTCGAAGCCGCCCGAGAGGGATTCGACGTTGTGGCCACCATGCGGAATCTCGATAAGGCAGGCCCGCTTCAGCAAGCCCTTGAAAAAGCGAATCTTACAGCAAAAATTGAGCGGTTGGATGTCACGGACCCAGTCTCTATTGAAAAGATAGTACAAAAATTCTCGCCAATAGATGTCCTGATTAACAACGCAGGAATTCTGATTGCCGGCTCTTTTCTGGATCTCACCGAGCAGGAATGCGACAAAATCTTTCAAACCAACTACTTCGGTCCGGTTCGTCTGACCCGGGCCGTCGTTGGGCAAATGATTCAGCGAAAAAGCGGCCGCATCGTCAACATTGCCTCTCTGGCAGGTCTCATCGGCCACCCCTTTAACTCCGCCTACGCCGCCAGCAAACATGCCCTCATCGGTTTTACCCAGTCTATCCGCGTCGAACTGGCCCCCTTCGGCATCGACGTCGTCTCCGTCGAGCCCGGTTATCACAAAACCGAAATCATCGGAGCCAATGCCAATCAGGCCGAGCGTTTCTATGACCGAACCAGCCCGATGTTTGAATGGAACCGCGGCTTCCTGAAGGCAATGTTTGAGGAGATTCTGCCCCGTGCCGGCGACCCGCAGCAGGTGGCAGACCTGATTGTCCGCATCATCTCCTGCGAAAAACCCAAAGCCCATTACATCATCGGGAAAGATGCCGCCTTTGCGATAACCTTCAAATCGCTGGGCCTTTGGAGCTGGCTTGAAAAACAAATCATTCGAAAAATACGAAAATACCGCCGGCTTGAAAACCAGCGCGAACAGGAAAAAAGAAACCGGCGAAAACAAACCCGTGCTCCATCGTAAAAAGGATTTGCCTTATGCCGCATCAGCCCGCTGAAAACCGATATGCAAAAATGGAATACAGACCCTCCGGTGCAAGCGGTCTGCGGCTGCCGGCACTGTCGCTGGGATTGTGGCACAATTTCGGCGACGTGGACGACTTTCAAACCGCACGCCGAATGATTCTGACGGCCTTCGACAACGGCATCGCCCATTTTGACCTGGCCAACAATTACGGCCCGCCCCCCGGCTCCGCCGAACGAAACTTCGGCAAAATCCTCAAAGAAGACCTGGCCGCCTGGCGGGATGAACTAATCATATCCACCAAAGCGGGCTACTATATGTGGCCGGGACCCTACGGCGACGGCGGCTCACGAAAATACCTGATTGCCAGTTTAGACCAGTCTCTCAAACGAATGGGACTGAACTATATAGATATCTTCTACTCCCATCGCCCCGACCCCAAAACCCCTCTGGAGGAAACCTGCGCCGCTCTCGACCACATCCTTCGCCGGGGAAAGGCCCTGTACGTCGGCTTATCCAATTATCCCGCCGACCAGACCCGCAAGGCCTTTGAATGGCTGCAATCCTGCGGTCACCGACTCCTGATTCATCAGCCCAAATACTCAATGCTCGTACGGGATATCGAAACCAACGGCCTGCTCGATACTCTCGGCACTTTGGGCGTCGGCTGCATTGCATTCTGTCCTCTGGCTCAGGGGCTTTTGACCGACAAATATCTCAAAGATATCCCCGCCGACTCCCGCGCCGCCAAACCGCACGGTTTTCTGAAGAAAGAACAGATTACCGAGGCCCTTCGGACAAAACTGGTCAATCTGAATGAATTGGCCCGACGCCGCGGACAATCGCTGGCCCAAATGTCGCTTTCTTGGGTCCTCCGCGACAGCCGCATTACCTCCGCCCTCATCGGAGCCAGCCGACCGGAGCAGATTCTTGAAAATCTAAAAGCCCTGACAGCCCCTCCCCTGACCCAGACTGAATTGGCCGACATCGATGCCGTGCTGAAAAGCACCTGACCGATTCCCGTCAGGACCGAATCAATTTCTCCTCTTTGGCTCCTGCCGCACCGATGGATTCCAGAAAGCGTTTCAGGACCCTCCGCTCCAGCCGGCGAATCTGCCTCGGTCCGTCGGATTCCAGCGGAATCTGACCGCCTGCATAACTCGAATGCCCTCCACCGGTGCCTTTGCGGCCGATTATATGCCGAATGACTTTATCGGCCCGGGGGGGCTCCGCACTGGTCCGAATCGAGATCAAAAACCGCTGCTCAAAAAGACCGTAGCAGACCGACCAGTCTGTCTCATCGTCCCGCAGCAGCAAATCCGCAATCTCCCCTATCATATCCGGATTGTCCACCTTCCCCAGAGCGGTCACCACAGCCGGACCATACACCCGCGCATTCCGCAGGCCATCACTGAGCATCTGAAAATAGCTTCGTTCCACCCGGCCTCGCTGAATCTGCCCGAGAATCCGTTTGTTGACCAGCGGATACACCGCCATCACCGCATCCAAGTCCGCCTGCGTGGTGTCCCGTCCGAAATCCTGGGTATCCGAGCGAATCGCATACAAAATCGCCGTGGCCAGCGCACTGTCGATTTCAATCCCCGCCTCCTGAAGATACTCATACAGGATTGTAACCGTCGCCCCGTACCGGTTGCGAATATCCGTAAAGCGGCACTGCCGCGTGCGCCGCCGGCACTTGTGATGGTCAATCACAATATCCGGCTCCATCTCCGCCGGCAGACAATTATTCCCTGTCCACGGCTGGGTATCCACCATCGCTATCAAATCGTAGCTGTTGAAATCAACCTCCGACGCCGTCCGCAGATTGACTGATAAATAGCGAACCAGCGCCCGATTCTCCGCTCGCCCGATTCGCCCTCCATAAACCAGCGAACACTGGATATCCGCCAGCGAATTGGCCAGTTTTCGCAGCGCCATCGCAGAAGCAATCGAATCGGGGTCCGGAGAATTCTGAAGCACAATCAAAAGGGTCTGATTGCCCTTGAAAATATCCCGAAGGCCGGCAAGTTTTCTGCGCGTTTTCCGAATAGCGGATGAACAGGTGCCCATGAACCAAAGGTCTCCTTAAACAAAACAGGGAATCTGCCGAGATTTCTTTCGCGGCTCAACCGGCTGATTGTCTTTCCAGACCCACAGCCGAACAGACCCGTCCGGCTCAATCTGGAGAAAACTGTTTCGAAGCCCAACCCAGCAGCCGCTGTTGCAGTACCAGCCGTTTATCAAAACCGCATGATGCGTATGCCCCGCCACCAGCACATCGTAGCCGCTTTCAAGCCGGTCCCGCTGGTACAAAGCTAAAATTCCCTTTTCTCTGGCCGGGTCCTGAGCCGGCGTCAAAGACTCCCTCATCCGATGCCGCGGCTGACGAACACGACTCCGTTCCAGCAGATTAACCGAATTATTCCACATCCACATAAAACTTCGCCCCATCCGCAACAAAGTCCTTTCACTCAGCCCCCCTGCTGAAAGCAGCGGTGAACCTTTCCGGTCTTCTATCATCCCGCACAAAATCGCCAGCACACGCCCCCACCGGGGTGTCCCATCCCGATTAAACGGGTCCAGTTCATGCCCATGCATAAACTTAAACCGGCGTGATCCAATCGTCCGCTCAAACGGACGCGTCATCCGCTCAAAGAACGGATGGGCCAGAAGCCCCGTGCCGATCAAATCCTCCAAATCTGCATCGTGATTGCCGACAACATAGATTGCCCCCATCCGGGCAAACCGCTCCAGAAAATCCATCCGACGGACAATCACACGCCCTACATTGGCCTGCCAGAACTCAAACAAATCCCCCAAAATGAACAATTCTCCACCCTCTTGCTCCACATAATCTAAAAAACGACTGAACTGCTCGGCTTTATGGTCCGCCGCAAAATTATCCCGCGGGCCTCCATCCCCCATATGCAAATCGCTCACAACAAAAATGGGTCTGTTTTGACTCATACCTCGCTCATCTGCCTTCCAGCCAACCAGCCGGCTGACGGGGCAAAGCCTGCTTGCGCTTCTCCGGCGGTAACGGCTTGTCGGCTCGTCTATAATATGGTTTAATCAAAAAAATGGCCGCAAAACAACAAGATTTCTCTGTCCTTATCTACGGTGCAGGTGCCGTGGGGTTGGGGATTGCCTCCTGCCTGCTCAAGGCCGACACTCCAACCGCCCTGCTGGCTCGTCCTCATACCGCCGGCCCACTGAGACAGGAAGGCCTGTTTCGAAAAGGAATTTTCGGAGAGGTCTTTTTCCCGGCGTCCGCTTTCCGCGTCTATGAATCCCTCGAAGAAATATCGGACAGGCAGTACGATTTTATTCTCGTGTGCACCAAATCCAGCGACACCCTCGCTTCCGCCAAAAATCTTTCCAGTCACTCCGCACTCCTCAAACCAAACGGACAAATCATCCTCTTCCAGAACGGCTGGGGCAATGCGGAAATCTTCGCCAACTTTTTCCCAAAGGAAACGATTTACAATGCCCGGGTAATTACCGGCTTCATTCGTCCCAAACCGAACGTGGTCGAAATTACCGTCCATGCCGATGCCGTTCATATCGGTTCTCTGTTCGGCAAATCGCCCGAGCCGCTCATCCCCCTTTGTCAGGCCGTTTCCGCCGGCGGAATCCCCTGCCAAACAACAACCAAAATTGGCGAAGACCTTTGGGCCAAAATGCTTTACAATTGCGCTCTCAACCCGCTGGGGGCTGTCCTTGATCTTCCCTACGGCAAATTAGCCGAACATCCTTCGACTCGGTACATTATGGACCGGGTAATTGAAGAAACGTTTGAGGTAATGCTGGCAGACGGATACCGCACGCATTGGAAGAACGCTGAAGATTTCAAATCCGCTTTCTACAATCAGATGGTCCCCTCCACCGCAGCCCACCGCTCCTCGACCCTCCAGGACCTCAAAGCCGGCAAAAAAACAGAAATCGACGCCTTAACCGGTGCCGTCCTCCAGCTCGCCCAAAAACACCAACGCCCCGTCCCCTGCATCGCCGTTCTATATCAACTGATTCACTTCATTGAATCCCAGAGAAACCGGAATCCTCAAAACGATTAGTCCAATCGAATGCCCCGCTGATGCAGCCAGTTCTTTAAATCACTCAGTTCCGTATCAAAAAGTTCATTATCATAAATTTCTTCCAGCTGCTGAATCCGTTCAGCCAGCTCGGGCTGCTGCTGGATCAGTTCTCCCACCTTCCGTTCAAACTCATCGCTGAGCGTTCGTAAATCCTCACAGGGCAGATGCAGTTCAAGCAAACCGGAAATGCATCGGACCGCCGCCTCCACCGCCCGCGGATTATACCCCTGCAGATAAGCCGGTATCTCCGCCATCAGAACAAACATATCCAAATCTGCTTTGGAAGCCCGCCAGGTCAGATACGTGGCGAACCCCGCCGGCCCTTCATAACGGCTTAACCGAATGCCGATACGCTGCATTTTGGCTCGAAGGGCGGGTTGAGAGACCGAAGCCATAAATTTCGGCTCCCGGCTGTGAGGCGTCAGACCCGCCACGCTGCCGACAAAGAAAATCTGTTTGACGTCAAACCGTTCACACAAATGGAAAATGCAGTCTGCAAAACATTCCCACCAAAGGTTTGGCTCTTTCCCGGAAAATAAAATCAGATTGTGCCGGGGTTCAGCAAAAAATGTATTGTTTGCGAAGGAAAAATCCTCAATCAGACCCTCCTCAATCTTGACATGGGGGCGAAACACACCCGCCACTTCCATAGTACCCGGCATTTGAAACACATAAAACGGCTCCGGGTCAATCGAGGCAAACGGAACTGCCCCCAGCGTGACCCGCAGATAATCCACCAGCCCTGTGGAAACCTCTCCCCCGTCCATCCAGCCGTCAAAGCCGAGAATCAGGGTCGGGGTTGTTAAGTCCGGATTATGATAAATGCGAAGCCGTTCTATGCTCATTCCGTTTCCTCACTCTTTCTGGGCGTCATTGTAAGGACTTTTCCGAAAATCTCCAGCAGAAAATCCGCCCCTTATCGATTCAGGTAAAGCCGGAGAAAATGCCGAACCGAATCAAAAGCAAACCGCTCCAAATCAATCTCCTCCCGCTTCAGACGCAAAAGACCTCGGATTTCCTCCCGAACCTCCAGACCAGACCAATCGGAAACGCGGCAGAGAAACGCCAAGTCTTCCGTGGCGTAATGAATCCCCTTGTACAAATACCGATTCGGAGCGGACCCGAAATATTCCAGCTGTTCTACCTTTAACCCTGTTTCCTCCTGAACTTCGCGCCGAACGGCCTCTTCCGCCGACTCCCCCGGGTCCACAAAACCGCCCGGCAAATCCAGCATCCCCTCTTTGGGCTTATGGTCACGAACCGTCACCAGCAGCCGGCCCTCTTCGTCTTCGATCAGGGCTACCACAGCCGCCGCCGTGTTCAGATAAAACTCCAGCCCGCATTCCGTACACACATAAGCGCTTTTTTTATGCACCTTCAGTGCCCGAGCACTGCACAGCGGACAATACAAAAAGACATTCCGATTCTCATAAGCAATCATCCAGTCCATAGGAAAAACTTTCCCAAAGAGAGCTCAAAGTCCAAAGCCCGCAATCACCGCCCCGCACTGCGGACAGATCCCATCCTCGATAATATTGCTTTTCACCGTAAAACCAACTCGGTCAATCAGGAGGGTCTGACATCTGTAGCAATAGGTTGATTCCGCTCGAATCCCCGAAATATTGCCGATATAGACATACCGCAGCCCCGCCTGACGCCCGATATCATACGCCCGCTCCAGCGTCTTCTGCGGCGTGGCCGCACGGTCTTCCATTCGATACTGCGGGTAAAAGCGGCTCACATGCCAGGGGACATCCACAGAGGCCTCACGAGCAATAAACTCCGCAATCGCCCGCAGCTCCGCTTCCGAATCATTCTTGCCCGGAATCACCAGAGTCGTAATCTCCATCCAGATATCCGTCTGGCGGGCAATCGTCCGAATCGTCTCCTTGACCGGCTCCAGCCGCGCCTTGCACAAATCCCGGTAGAAATCTTCCGTAAACGCTTTCAGGTCAATGTTGATTCCATCCAGCCACGGACGGACAAACTCAATCGCCTCCGGACTCAAAAAACCATTGCTCACAAAGACATTCGCCAGCCCCATCTGTTTGGCCAGCTGAGCGGTTTCTGCACACAGCTCCATAAACACCGTCGGTTCCGTATAGGTGTAGGCAATGCTCGAACAACGGTTTCGAACCGCCGCATCCACAATCGTCTTTGGAGAATAATAAGACCCTTCAATCGTTCCGATTTGCGGCATCTGGCTGATTTGCCAGTTCTGACAAAAAACACATTGAAAATTGCATCCGGGAGCTGCAATCGAAAAACTTTTTGAACCCGGCTGAAAATGAAAAAGCGGCTTCTTCTCAATCGGGTCTGGATTGGCGGCGCAAAGTTTGTCATAATTCAGGGACACGAGCACCCCATCGATATTTTTGCGGACTCGGCATCGCCCCGTCTGGCCGATGGGAATCCGACATTGCCACGCACAAAGCCGACACTGAACCGCCCCGCCGGCTTCCCCCTCCCACAACACCGCACGCTTGTACAATTCCTGATGGTGCTCCATATCGTGCCCCTTTCCGGGCTTCCTGATTATTCCCCCTTCATTTTAGGGATTTTTCCGGATAGTGCAAACGTGTTTTCGGTCAAAAGAATTCAGTCTATCCTTCCGTATTCCCAAAGCAGTTTTATGGGGTGCAGGGTTTTGCGTCCCGTGAGATGTTCGATCTGCATCGCACAGGCGGCACATTCCGTCAAAACAATATCCGGATTGACCTGCTCAATTTTCTTTTTCAATGATTCACCAATGGCTTCGGACAGCTTCGCCTTCTGCCTCTGCATTCCGGCCGTCCCCGCCAGTCCGCAGCAGCCCCCGTTGAGATTGATAACGTTCAGCCCCAGCCGGTCCAATAAATCCACCGTATCCGACGGCTGCCGCAGGGCCTGCAGATGACAAGGTGCATGGTAAGCATATCGAGTCGTCCGGCAGGCATCCGACAGATGAATCTTTCCCCATCCTCGACGCTCCAGAATTCCATGGATATAGTCCATCAGCTCCCACGTATGGTCAGTCAGCAACATAGATTCCTGTGTATGGACAAGATATTTCATCTCCTCTTTTAGACAAAGGGCCGCACTCGGCTCTGAACAAACCACTTCATAGCCCTTTTGAACCAGCGGGACAAACTGTTTCAGATTGTATGCCAAATCCTGGCGGGCGGTTTTGAGATTTCCGTACACATACGCCGGCAGCGGTGCAGGCCGTTGCAAAGGAACCTCCACCTGCACCCCCAGTTTCTCCAGAACCCCCACAACCGCAAATCCGAGGGAATGGTCATTCCAGTTGGCAAAACTGTCCACAAAATAGGCCGCTTTTTGAGAGAAACCCGCCGAAGCATTCGGCTTGCGAAACCGCCGCACCTTTCGAATAAAACTTCCCCTCTCAAACTTCGGAAAGGGCCGATGCCGGTCCAGTCCTATCGTCTTTTCCATCAGCAGGCGGCTCAGCGGGATTTGAAGAATCCAATTGCTCAGCGGCGAGAAAGCGGACGCCAGCGTACTGACAAAACGATTGTGTGAAAGCACCGTCTCCGCCGCCGAAAAACCGCTCTTGCGAGCAAGCTGCGCCCTTGCTTCTATTATTAGTTTGGATACATCCACCCCCGCCGGACATTGGATCGAACACATCTTGCAGTTCACGCAAAGAGACAAAACCTCTCGCAGACCCTGTGCGTCATATGTCCCGACTTCAGCAGGAAGTCCCGCCGCAGACCGAAGCAGATTGGCTTTGGCTCGGCTGGAAGCCAGCTCTTCATTCACAGCTCGAAAAACCGGACACATTCTCGCCCCTTCTGTGCGAGCCAGGCAAACCCCGCATCCGCTGCATTGTTCGGCCTCAAATCGAAACTCCTCCGGCCCCAGCAGCAAAGCGGTCTTCTCTTCCAAATTTCCTCCCGGAAGACGCAAACGGCGAACCATTACATCAGGGTCCTCATTCAGAATCTTGCCGGGATTCAGCAGACCGTCCGGGTCAAAAATCCGCTTGACGCCCTTGAGCAGTTTATAATAGTCATCCCCGTATTGCCTTCGAATAAAGGCTGCCCGCACCAGACCGTCCGCATGCTCTCCGCTCACAGAGCCGCCCAGAGACCAGGCCAGTTCAAACACCTCCTGGGCCATGGCCCGCATCTGCTGAACCCCTTCTTCCTTCGACAAATCGATGTACGGGCGAATATGCAGTCCGCCGTCGCCGGCGTGTCCGTAATAGGCCATTGTAATGCCGTATTTGCGCCCGATTTTCTCCAGTCCGGCGATGTATTCATCCAGCCGCACAGGGTCCACAGACACATCTTCAATAAACGGAATCGGATGAGACGGTCCTTTTTGCCGATTCAGCAAAGGAACGGCATCCTTTCGGGCCTTCCAAAGACGCTGCTGTCTGTTCTCTTCCAGAACATTCTCCGCCCGAACAGCCAAATCCGCCGCCGCCAGACGCACACGCCCGAGCTTCTCCCGCACTTCATTTTCGTCCGCCCCGGTCATCTCCACCAGCAGCGAGGCACTGCACCCTTCCGGCAGCACATCGCGGTATTTCGGATAGGCCTGACGCGCCATCGTCATCAGGGTCTGGTCCATCATTTCACAGGCCGCCGGCCTACACTGCAAAATCAGAGGAATCGCCCGGGCCATCGCTTCAAATGACGGAAACTCCAGCTGAACCAGCCCCTTGCATGGGGGAATAGGGACCGTCCGGAGCGTAATTTCCGTAAAAACAGCCAACGTCCCCTCTGAACCGGCCGTCAAACGGGCCAAATCCGCCACTCCGTCGTGAACGATTCCGTCAATGGCATACCCGCTTCGATTTCTTTCTGTTTTGGGTCGAGCCGCTCGAATCACCGACTCTTTCCCCGAAAGCAGCTCAAAACACTGCCCGGCGATTTTCGATTCCGGCCTGCTGTTTTCATTGGGCTTTACTCCATTGACCAGCTCAACCACAGTCCCATCGGCCTGGACAACCCGAACCCGCTGGACCCAGCGGTCAAAATGACCATAAACCAAGGAATGAGCCCCCGTGGCATTGTTGGCCAGACACCCCCCGACGACGGCACGGTTCGAACTCGAAGGGTCCGGACCAATCATCCGCCCATAGGGAGAAAGAAACCGATTCAAATCATCCAGAACCACCCCTGGCTGTACTGTCACCAGCTCCCTGTCTTGGCTTACAGACAAAATTTGATCCATATACCGCCGGACATCAATCACAATTCCGTTTGTCAGCGATTCGCCTGCCACGCCGCTGCCGGCCCCCCTTGCCGCCACAGACAATCTGTTCTCTCTGGCGTACTGAATAACCCGGCGGATATCCTCCTCGTCTCGAACAGACACCACACATTGCGGAAAGATTTGGTAAATACTCGCATCTGTACTGAAGGCCGTTCGATTAAAAATATCAATATGAACGTCCCCCTTTACAAGAGCTGCCAGCTGGACCCCGATGGTTTCCGGCGTCATTTTCAATATCAAAAATCTCCGTTTTGGATTGATTCAACGATTTTGGACACAAGAATACTTCTTTCTGTCTTTCTTTGTCAATCCTAATACACCCTGCAAAGCAGGCCTGCTCGTTCATTTTTTTCACACAGACAGGAAATTTTTTCCGAAGTTCGGATGCAAAAAGCCCCTAAAGCCCTATTGCCTGGCAATTCTATCTCTATGTTTTATAATGCCTTACGAAATCAGATGCGGCGGAGGGTCGTGCTGGCATATAAATTGCTCCGTTTTCTAAAAAACTTTTTTGGAACGGAGAATGTATTGCCATGACACAAACAGCAGGGATTGCAACTATTCTGACTGCACCGATTGAACAGTCCACACGTACGGCCCCAACAGAAGCATCCTTGAGCGAAACGGCATCCAGAAAAAAGACGCAGCAGCATTCTGAACCGGCCGGTCTCACTGACAAATCCAATCCATCACTGCCATTGACAACCGGGGAAGCTTCAGAGAATTCTTTTTTGAAGGTTTTAAACAGCAAACTCAGTAAAAAACAGGCAGAGCCCCAAATTCCAAAGAACCCTAAGAAACAAGAAGATAAACAGAACGAATCGTCCGCAGAGGCCCTTCTTGCAAAACTGAGTGAAGCTCTCGTCCTCCCGGAAAAAGGTTTGCTAAAAAATCTGGGACGGCCGACCACGCTAAACAGCTCTCAAACATCCGAAAAAAACCTGCCGCCGTTGCCCAGTTCGCCCAAATCCACACTTAAGCCTTCCTTGGAGGCATCATCGGTTCCCAATCCGCTCAATCCCCAAGTTGAAAAACCGCCGCTGAAACCCACCCTGACTTTTCAGCCAAACAATATATCCAAAGTCAAAAATGAACCCGCCATAACGGAAACCATCCCAACACCCTCGTCCGCCGGACAAAAAACAAGCCCTGCTTCACAGGAACCCTCTGTTGTATCTGTCAATAAACAACATCTCATTATTCAAAACCTTCCGAAAAACTCTTCGGCCGCCGCCCCCAATCTGCCGCCCAAGCCGCTGCTTTCGATAGCGGGACCTCAGCAGGCGGTTTCCGATAAACCCAATGAATCAGAGCTTGAAGCGGCGGCGGAAATTCCCTCGGACAGAGCGAAGGTGAAACGCTCTCTAAACCTTTCCGGCGCTTTTGGCTCAACCCCCAATCAGGAATCGAAAGACAAAAATCCCCTTAATGCAGATTTGTTTAATACCATTTCCGTCTCGAGCCGCCTCCCGCAAAATACAGAAGCCGGGATAGTAAGCCGCCCCGGAACAGCCACCCCAGAGCCCTTAAAAATTTCTGCAGAAGCAGATGCCCCGCTTTCTGCTTCACAGCAAGTCCTCCGAAACCTCCAAACCGCTGTACAAAACAACATGCAAACCATTCAAATCACCCTTTCTCCGGAGGGCTTAGGAATCGTTCGAATAAAATTTGACAAACACGGAGACGAAATCACCGGTTTGCTGGAGGTCCAGAAAGAACAAATCCGTCAGGAAATCGAGAAATCTCTGCCCAACATCCTGGCTTCTCTTGAAAGTCAGGGCATTTCCGTCCGGAAAATTGAAGTCAGTCAGATGCCCAGTCAGGAACACAAACACGCCAATTCTGACAGTCCCTCCGACTGGAACCTGCGATACGAAATGCACGAGGAGCGTTCTCGGCGTCCTCAAAGCCCGAATGGACCGTCCCGGAGGACCACCGCACCGGAAACTGCGGTAACTCCCGACCCCGAAACAGGTTATTCAACACACCCTGATTCAAAAAACCTGAACCTGTTTATTTAAAGATGTATATTATCGTCATAAAAAAGACTCTCTTTAATCTTTTTTTCAATTTTTTCCTTAAGTTTTTCAAGGTTTTTCCGACAATAAGAACATGATGAATTCTATCGACCCGGTACAATTCGACATCAATCCGCCGATTTACCCATCCGGAGACCGGAAGCCTGCCGCTTTGGACCCATCCAAACCGTCGAAAACAGACCGGTCTGTTCATCTGAAACTGGGAGCCGATTACCATCCTTTTGTGCAAAAGGCTCTAAGCAGCCTGCAAACAACCGATTCCGACGCTGTCCTCGAGGCCAAAAAGGCCCTCGAACAAGGAGAATTCGACAGCCCCCAGGCCGCCCGAGCTGCTGCACAGGCCATCCTTCGTTTCGGCATATAAACCCATCCGTTCTGCTTTCCAAATCCATTACGAAGAATTCCTTTTTGCTCTAAAAATCCGTCTTTGATTTTTCTGAAACGTTCCAACGTCCGATAAAAATCGGACAAGCCGCTTCTTTTCCCCAAAACAAAAGTTTTTTTTCGGAACTTAATTTATAGGTCTAAAGAACCCCAAAAAGTTTCCGATAATACCTTTGTCAAAAGTGAAAAATTAAACTCTTTATAGGAGATTGTCAGAGCTTTAACTCAAAATCTGGTAAGGAGAAGTACCCATGTTGGCAATTAAAAACAACCTAATGGCGGAAGGCGCGGCACGACACCTGGGAAGGAGTTACGATGCCCTCGCCAGCTCCGTCGAACGTCTTTCCTCCGGCCTGCGGATCAACAGTGCCAAGGATGATGCGGCCGGGCTGGCCGTCCGGGAGCTGATGCGGGCGGACATCGCCGTCATCAAACAGGGCTCTCGAAACGCCATGGATGCCATCAGCATGCTCCAGACAATGGAAGGAGCCATGGGGTCCATCGATGCCGTTCTCATCCGGATGAAAGAGCTGGCCGAGCAGGCCGCCACTGGTTCCTATTCCGCCCAGCAGCGGAACATTATGAACAATGAGTTCCAGCAGATGATGGCGGAAATTGACCGAATCGCCAATACCACCAACTTCAACAGCATCAATATGCTGAATGATTCTGCGGCAATCCGGATTCATTTTGGAGAAAATTCCTATATTGATGTCAACTCTGTAGATGTACGAGCTTCCGCCTTGTTCGGCAATTCCGCTATTTCGATTGCCGGCTCCACAGGGGCCAGCGCCCAGGCCGCTCTGGCTTTGGTTACCGCCGCTATTGAAATCAAAGACAGCGCTCGAGCCAGCTTCGGATATATGATGAACCGTCTGGAAAGCACCAATGAAGTGCTCAATATCCAGGCGGAAAACCTGATGGCCGCTGAATCGCGAATCTCGGATGCGGACGTGGCCACGGAAATGGCAGCCCTCACTCGCAACCAGGTGCTGGCCCAGGCCGGTGTAGCAATGCTGGCCCAGGCCAATACGATGCCCCAGATGGCATTGACACTGCTGCGCGGATAATATGGGAGCTTCTTACCATGATGAGCGGCCGACAGGGTTCTGATCCGGACCCTGTCGGCCGGCATGGTCCCCCGACAATCCGCTTCAGGCTCACCCAAATACTGATGGAGGTATCTCATGAGTATCGCAGAAATCTATCAGGAAGCCGCCGTAACAACCCAGAATAAAGGACGCCTGATTGTCCTGCTCTACGAAGGGGCGATTCGGTTTCTGGCGCAGGCCCGCACAGCCATTGAGAACGGAAACTACACTCAAAAAACAACCTCGATAGCGAAAGCCCGCGACATCATTTTCGAGCTCAACCAATCTCTCAACATCGAACAGGGCGGCACGCTGGCGCAAAATCTGCGCGGCCTTTACAATTTTCTCTGGCGGTATATCGGACAGGCCGGAATTCAGAACAACATCGAAATGATTGACAAAAGCATATACATCCTTGAAGATCTTACCTCGGCATGGCGAAAAATCTGCTCCTGACAGTCTCTCTTTGCCTTTGGAACACTCTGACCTGAAAAACCGGATAATCGTTTATCCGGTTTTTTCTTGCGCCGACCCGCCGAAAAAGCCGGATTGACCTATGTCCCCAAATCAGATATAAACAGACCGCACAACAATTGTTCGGAAGGACAAAAAATGACAAAGCGAATGATTGGGCTGGCTGTTTGCCTCCTCGGAATGGGATTCGGATTCTCCGCCTGCCGTTCGGCCTGGGTTGCGAAGCGGCCTGCCTGCGGTTCGGAGCAACTCTTTGATTTTCGGGAAATCATGCTTTCCAACGGTCTGAAGGTGATTACACTCGAAGATTTCTCCGCCCCGATTGTCACAGTCCAGGTCTGGTATCATGTCGGCTCCAAAAACGAAGACCCGGCTCGTCAGGGCTTTGCCCATATGTTTGAGCATATGATGTTCAAAGGTACAGACCGCGTCGGCCCTTCCGAGCATTTCGAACTGCTCAAGCGCGTTGGAGCCCGGACCAACGGCTACACAAGCTTCGACAAAACCGTTTACCTGCAGACGCTTCCCGCCGACCAGATCGAGCTGGCCCTCTGGCTCGAGGCGGAACGAATGGCTTTCCTGAAAATCGATCAGGATGCCGTGGATACGGAACGGAAAGTGGTAGAAGAAGAACTGCGCATGCGGGAAAATGAGCCCTACGGCAGCGTGTACAAGAAAGTCGCAGCGGCTCTGTTTACAGAGCATCCGTACCGCTGGGTCCCGATCGGCAATCTCGCCCATCTCCGGGCATCCGGCGCCGCTGAAATGCGGGAATTCTGGAGCCGATATTATGTACCGAACAATGCCGTCCTGCTGATTGTCGGGGCCGTAAAACACGCCGATGCCCAGCGGCTGGCGCATCGCTATTTCGGCTGGATTCAGAAACGTCCGGAGCCGCCCAAAGTCGCCGTCCGCGAGCCCCAGCCGGAAGGCCCCCGCGAACTGGTTATTCCGGACGAAATTGCCCCGGCTCCGCTGGCGGGCATCGTCTGGCGAACCGTTCCCCTCGGCCATCCCGATGAGGTGCCGCTGGATTTTCTGGCCGCTATTCTCGGAGAAGGCCGCAGCAGCCGCCTTTATCGTCAGCTGGTCGCTGAGACCCAAACCGCCGTCCACGTGACCGCCTGGACGTACAATCTGGAACACGACGGGGTGTTTGTCGCCGGCGGAATGCTTCAGGAAAAAGGCGACCCCAATCAAGTCCTCGACGTCATCCGGTCCGAACTGGCCCGCATCGCTGCCGAAGGCACCCGTCCGGAAGAACTCGAAAAAGCCCGCAACAATGCCTTAAAAAAAGCCGTCGCGGAAAACCTGACCATCGAGAGCAAGGCGGAACTGCTCGGAACCGCTTCCATGATCCTCGGCGATACATCCAAAGCCAACGATATCCTGCATCGGATACAGACTGTCACCGCAGAGGATATTCGCCGGGTCGCAAAAACCTATTTGACGGAATCCCGCCGGTTAACGGTCCGCGTTCTGCAGAATCCCGTCGGCCAAAAAGAGGATGAAACCGCTCCCCTGACGGCTCTGCGGGAGGAAGTGTCTCCGCCTCCCGGACGTCCCGGCGAAAAACGTCCGCCGTCCTTTCCCAATAAGCCGCCCATCAAACCGATTCAGCCGGCCCGACTCAGTCCGCATTACGCCGAGCAGATTCTCGATAACGGCCTGAAAATTCTGGTGGTGCCCAATCACGAAGTGCCGTTTCTGAGCATCATGCTGGGTCTGCCTTACGGAAGCTGGTGTGAAAGCAAACCGGCTGCAGCTTCGATGGCGTTTGCCATGCTCCCTAAGGGCACCGCCCATTATACGGAAGCAGAACTGGCCGAAGAACTCGAACGCCGCGCGATTGCAGTAAGCGGGCAGGCCTCTCTGGATGACGGCATTGTTTCCATGAACTGCCCGGCCGAGCAGGCCCAAGAGGCGGTTCGGCTCCTGGCGGAAATGGTTCAATACCCCGCCTTTGACCCCAGGGAATTTGAAAAACTCCGCCGACAGCAAACCGCTTCTCTGTCCGTGCAGGAACAATCCCCTGATTACCAGGCCGACCGACAGCTTCGAAAAGAACTCTTTGCCGGCCACCCGTACGCACGGACACCGGAAGGAGAAACCAAAGACCTAAACCAACTAAGTCCGCCGGATTTGGCCGCTTTTTGGGAACAGTTTGCCCGACCGGAAAAGGCCGTTCTGATTTTTGCCGGAGATATTCAGCCCGAACGGGCATTCACCCTGGCAAAAACATATCTGGGAAGCTGGAAAAATCCCCATCCTCTTCCTGATATTACCCTGTCCCCTGTCCCGCCGATGTCATCCCAGCGGCTTTGCCTGGTGGATATGCCGGGCAGCTCCCAGGCCCAAATCCGAATCGGCCAGCTCGGCCTGACCCGGCACGATCAGCCGGAGTACTTTCTCAGCCGGATTGTCGGCAGTTATTTCGGCGGCTCCTTCAACAGCCGCCTGAATCGTGTGGTTCGCGTCGAAAAAGGGCTCACCTACGGCATCTGGAGCACCTATCTGGCCTTTCATCAGGCCGGGATGTTTACAATCCAGACGTTCACAAAAAATGATTCGGTTCTGCAAACCATTCAAACCATCTTTGAGCTGATTGAGGACCTTCGAACCCGCCCGCCGACTCCCGCCGAACTGGAGGACACCAAAATCTATATTGCCGGGACCTTTCTGCTGCGAAGGGAAACGCCGCAGCAGATTGCCGAGGACCTGTGGCTGATGGAGTCTCAAAACCTCGGACGGGATTATCTGGACCGCCTGTTCGAAACCATTCGGACAGCCACGGCGGAGGATTGCCTGGCTTTGGCCCAAAAGACCTTACGCCCTGACAAGATGGTTATCATCGTTGCCGGAGATGCCCAAATTCTGAAACCGTCTCTTGAACCGATTGCTCCTTTGAACTGTACCGGTCAGCCGAAAGAACCGCCTTCTCCTTAACCTGCAGAAACAACCGGGTTATTCGAACTCTTCATCCGGCTCTTCGATTTCTTCGGCATCTTCCAGCGGCTCCATCTCCACATCCTCGTCGAAGCCGCCCGCATCCTCGTCTTCCAGGACCTCCTCGTCCTCGTACTCGCTTCCCCGCTCAATGTCAATCGGACGACGCCGGATAAAACTCGGTCCGTTCTCTTTTTCCTTCTGACGGGCATACTCTAGACTGTATCGGGTCCACGGAATCGCATCCAGCCGCTCCTTCTCAATCGGAATCCCCAGTCCCTCACAAATCCCGAAAGTCCCGTCTTCAATCCGGTTCAGTGCCTGCTGGATTTCGCGCAGAGTCCGTTTGGCTTCCTCCACCAATTCGAGCGTAAACTCCTGCTCGAAATTGTCTGTTCCGATATCGGCCAGATGAACCGGCATGCTCGAAATCTCTCCTCCGTCCTGAAACATATTCTGCTCAATGCTTTGCAGGTCCGCCAAGACTTCCTTCTGCTTTTCCAGCAGCAGCTGTTTATAGCGCTCCAGCTCGCGTTCACTCAGCCTTTTGGCTTTCTTTTTTCCCATAGCGTCCTTTCTCGATTGGTTCAAACAGCAGGTTTGTCAGCCCTTGCCAGTCTCAATCTTTTCGGCCTTTGAGGGCCTTTCTCTTCAAAAAGAAACGGGGGAAAATTATAGAATGTTCCCCGAAATTCGCAACTGGTTTTATAAAAAACTTCTCCATTTCAACATGTTTGGTTCTATCGGCCCATTGTCTCCTGAATAAGTCCACTTTTGGACACTCTGGATGATTTTTTCAAATTTTTTCTTGCCCCCCTCCTGAAGGGGGATAAAATTTCTCCGTTAAAAAGGGAATCGGAACAGAAGAAGTCTCTTTTCCAGGAGAGTACGGGAATGCTCAATCTTGTACCGACGCGGATGTTTTTAACAAAAGGAGTCGGCCGGCACAAATACCGACTGAAATCCTTCGAAGAAGCGCTTCGAGATGCAGGCGTAGCCCAGCAGAACCTCGTACAGGTTTCGTCGATTTTGCCTCCCTATTGCCGGATTATCAGCCGAAACGAAGGACTCAAACTTCTCGTCCCCGGAGCCATCAGCTTCTGCGTTCTGGCCCGCTGCGATACCAATGAACACGGCCGTCTGATTGCCTCCTCCGTCGGCGTCGCTGTCCCCAAGCAAAAGAGCAACTGGGGCTACTTAAGCGAAGTGCACGGCCACGGAATGAACAAACGCGAAGCGGAAGATATGGCCGAAGACCTGGCAGCCGGAATGCTCGGAACAACGCTCGGTTATGAAGTAGATCCCGATAAGGCCTGGTCAGAAAAAGAGCAAGCCTACAAATCCAGCGGCCTGTTTATTAAAACAACCAATATCACACAGACCGCTCGGGGCGTGAAAGACCTTTGGACGACCACGGTCGCCATCGCGGTCTTTCTCTTCGATTAAAAAACAAATAAGGACGTCAAAAATCAGGGATTTTTGGGCAGCCGTCCAAAAATCCCTTTTTCCTTGTCGGGAGACCAACAATGACAAATGGTTTCTCCTTTGGAGATTTCGAATCGCGCTATACCGATTTCCGGACTGCTCAAATCGTCATCCTGCCGGTTCCGTATGACCAAACCAGCACCTGGATAAAAGGGGCCAACAAAGGACCTGAAGCGGTTTTGAAAGCATCGAAAAATCTGGAGTTTTACGACATCCTTACCGACACGGAGGTTTTTCGCAAGGGTATTGCCACGGATGCACCTGTTCAGGGTTGTCGAACCCCCGATGAAATGGTCACACAGGTTCGCCAAAGAATGCTCGGCTATTTTCAAAAAGGCAAATTTCCGGTTGTTTTAGGCGGGGAACATTCTGTTTCCATCGGCGCGTTTCAGGCCGCCGCTCAATCATTCTCCAACCTGACCGTTCTGCAGCTGGATGCCCACGCCGACACCCGCGAAGAATACGAAGGGTCCAGTTACAATCACGCCTGTGTCATGGCTCGAGCCAGGGAGCTTTGCCCGATTGTTCAGGCAGGCATCCGGAGCATGGACTCCTGCGAAAAACCGGCTTTGGACAAAACTAGAGTTTTCTTTGCCCATCAAATCGCCGCCGACCCGCATCGCCGCTGGATTGACGCCCTGCTTTCTTTGCTGACGGACAATGTCTATCTGACCATCGACCTGGATGTCTTTGACCCGTCCCTGATGCCCGCTACCGGCACTCCCGAACCGGGCGGGTTGGGATGGTACGAGGTAATCTCATTAATCGAACAGGTCTGCAGAAACCGGAATATAATCGGAATGGATGTCGTTGAGCTTTGTCCGCGGGAACATCTGTGGGCCGGCGATTTTCTGGCCGCCAAGCTGATTTATCAAACCCTCAGCTTTCGTTTCAGAGATTAGACGGCGTCAGCGGATCGTCTTCCACTGTCCACAAAGTCAAATACGAGCGCCAATCCGTCCACTGCCGATCGAGCAGTTCGATTCGGTCCGGACGGAGCCCGAGGGCCTCCGACAAAGAGGGTTCCGACAGGATATCAGGCCGTTCGTTCTCAAAAATCCGATAAATCACTTTATCCGTCTGGTCAATCCGGCCGTCCTCGTTCAAATCATACCACCACGGATTGTCTCTGGAGCGGTCCGGTCCAACAGACCACGCCAAACCGACCGGACGTCCCGCACTTCTCTGGGCCGCCTGCGGCTGACTGAAGCGGACCACCAATTCATATAACGCCGCTTCCTCCGGAAGGCAAACGTAAAGATGCTCAACCGTATCCACGGGGCTGTCGCTGACATCCACCAAACTCTTCTCCGCCTGATTGGGGTCAATCCTCCACAATTCCAGCCTCAAGTCTCCGTCCTCTTCGGGCAAAGGCCGAAACGGAAACCGGTCCTCGAACGCACGATTCCAAACTGCCGTGGCAGTCAAGAAAATGTCTTGTCCCGCCGGAACGGAAACGGAATAAACCGCCTCCGGATGGTCCGCATCCAAAATTGGATTGTCCCAGCCTTTCAAGCCCCCCTCTTCCGGACGGGCGCCTTCCGTTAAAAGTGCGTAGGCCTCTTTGGCATCCAACAGACCGGCCCCCTGCAGCCAATCCAGCGGCACCCAAACATCATCTTCCCGTCCGGGGCGTCCTTTATGCCACCACGGCAGTTTCCTCGCCGAGGTCATTAAAAGGGCCCGCAGAACACAGTTTCTGGTCTCCGGTCTTATCCGTTCCGCCAGTACCGGCGTCTGATAAACTTTTTGAAGCAACAGGACTGCCGTGCCGGAAACCAGCGGGGTTGCCAGACTGGAGTAGTCGCCGGCGATTTCGTAGCTTGAGGCATCATAGGCCGACGGCACCAGGGCTCGCCCCGGCGCCACAAGGTCCGGCTTGCTGCGGCCGTCCGCCGTGGGGCCGAAACTGGAAACCTGCCGATGCGGCATCGAGAAAAACCGCAAACTCGGTGTGCCGTCCGGCTCTACCTGGGACGGAACAACCCCCACCGCCAGAACATTCGCCCCGCCGGCCGGATACAAAAGACGGTCGGAAACCCGAAGTCCGTTTCCCGCCGAAGCCGCCACCAAAACCCCCGTCTTCCAGGCCAGCCGCTCAATCCCCCGCGTCCACCAATCTTCGTAAAAATCCCCCAAACTGAGCGTGAGCACATCGGCCGAAAACGGTTTGCCGCCGAAGACCGTTAAGCTCACAAACCGCCAAAATTCAAAAACCTCCACCGTTGCATCCGGGCAGACGCCTTTGTAAACAAAAGGCCCCGTCAGAGGATGATTTCCCTGAAAATCCAGACCAATCAAAATTCCGCCGACAGCCGTTTCGTGAGACGAAAGACCGTACAATCCATCCGAGCCGTCTTCAAAAAAGACACGGCCCCCGCGCAGGCTCTGATGGGCCATATTCAATCGATAATCATCCTGCGGCAGTCCGTTCACATACACCATAGAGCGACAGACGGCGGCAAGGGTGACATCCATCCCTGTCAGATTCGGCTCGGCCTCCTGCAGTTCCCGGATTCCGCAGGAAGACAGAAAGGCCGGCTGGAGAGAAACGCTTGACAATCCTTCCGATGCATACGCTGAAAAAACCCACCCCAGTATAAAGAGGACGCACAGACTCATCGATGGTTGATTTTTTCCGGACATCCTTTTTCCGAAACCTTTTTTGAAATCATAACCCATACACAATCTTTCATTTTACCACAATCGACACCAAAACCGCAACAGGTTCATTCTTTCCATCCTCGACACCCTGCATCCGATAAAACCGGGGCTTATTTCCAAATTCTGGGAAATCCTTGCCTTGCAAACCTTTCTTTGATATATTTGCGTCCGATAGAAAAAAAGAAAAGGCATTGTCCCTGATTGAAAAAGGGATCCGATGAAAGTACTGCTGAACGAAACCCAGATCAACGAAATTCTGGATGCCCTCAGTCAAGATATTGCTTCTGACCTCGGCACCGATAACAATCTGGTCATCATCGGCATTCGAAGCCGCGGAGAAATCCTCGCTCAGCGTCTTCAGAAGCGTTTGAGCGAACGGCTTGGCAAGGAAATCCCCTGCGGAACCCTGGATATCACTCTTTACCGGGATGACATCCACGACCCCCAAACGGCCGTCTCTTCGCAGGTTCGGACAACAGAAATCCCCTTTGACATCCACCAGACCACCATCCTTCTGGTGGATGATGTTCTTCATACCGGACGTTCCGTCCGGGCGGCGATGGATGCGCTGACGGATTTGGGCCGCCCCAAGGCCATTCGGCTGGCGGTCCTGGTCGAGCGCGGCAGCCGGGAGCTGCCGATTCGGGCCGATTACATCGGTTTTCGCGCCGAGGTCAGCCCGCAGGAACGGGTTCGAGTTCTCTTAAAAGAAACCGATCAAATTGAGCAGGTATTAGTCGAGTAATTCTGTGACGCAGACAACGAAAACGGACTTTCAGTGGCGGCGAAAGCACCTCATCGGCTTGCGGGAGCTCAGCCGAAAAGAAATCGAATTTATCCTGGATACCGCCCGCGGTTTTGAAGAATTCAGCACTCGCTCCATCAAAAAAGCCCCGGCTCTGCGCGGCAAAGTCGTGGTCAACATGTTTTTCGAAGACAGCACGCGCACCCGAAACAGTTTTACCCTCGCCGCCAGCCGACTCAGCGCTGACGTCATCGAGTTCACCAAGACCTCCAGTTCCGTCAATAAAGGAGAAACCCTGATTGACACCGCCCGCAATCTGGAGGCGATGGGGGTCGATATTGTGGTCATTCGGCACGGTGCAGGCGGAGCGGCCCATCTGCTCAGCCGCTCGATTAAGGCCTGTGTCATCAACGCCGGCGACGGATTTCACGAACATCCAACGCAGGCCCTGCTGGACGCCTATACCATCCGCCAAATCAAAGGAACCTTGGAAGGCCTGAAAATCGGCATTGTCGGCGATATCGCCCATTCCAGAGTCGCCCGCAGCAATATCCACGCTCTGACCAAACTGGGGGCGGAGGTCATCCTGGTCGGCCCTCCGACCCTGATGCCCGCTCAGGTGCAGAATCTGCCCGTTCAGGTCTCCTACAGTCTGGATGCCGTCATTGACAAACTGGATGTCATTAACATGCTCCGCATTCAATTTGAGCGGCTCGGCGGAAACCTCTTTCCCACTGTGCGGGAATATTCCCACTTTTACGGTCTGACCGTCGAGCGGCTCAAAAAAGCCAAACCGGACATTCTGGTTATGCACCCCGGTCCGCTGAACCGCGGGCTGGAAATCGAATCGGAAGTAGCCGACGGTCCCAACAGTGTCATTCTGCGTCAGGTCTCCAACGGCCTGGCGATTCGAATGGCCGTGCTGTTTCTGGTCAATCAAGCCGCTGTTCTTGAAGCGAAGGATTCACACCCATGAAAGAAACCGCGCCCTCCATTCTGATTCGAAACGGACGCCTCATTGATCCGGCCAACAGCGTGGACAGAATTGCCGACCTGCTTGTCGCGGAAGGGAAAGTCAGTCAAATCGGACGCCTTCCCGCCAAAGCCGACATCATCATTGATGCCTCCGGCAAAATTGTTTCCCCCGGTCTGATTGACCTGCATGTGCACTTTCGTGAACCGGGCGATGAGGAAGAAGAAACCATTGCCTCCGGCTCCGCCGCCGCCGTAGCAGGCGGATTTACATCTGTTGTCTGCATGCCCAACACCAATCCGCCCATCGACAATGCCACCAGCGTGGAGTATGTCCATCGAATGGGACGGCAAGCCCGAAAAACGTTCATTTACGTGATGGGAACCCTCACCAAAGGACGAGCCGGAGAGGAATTGTCCGAAATGGGGCTGATGGCCCAGGCCGGCGCTATCGGCTTTACCGATGACGGCAGCGGCGTACAGAACACCGCTGTAATGCTGCGGGCCCTCAAATATGCCTCCATGTTCAACCAGGTGGTGGCCCAGCATTGTCAGGATGATTCGCTGGCACGCGGCGGCGTGATGAACGCCGGCTACAACGCCACCCTCCTCGGCCTGCCGGGCATGGACCCGCTCGCCGAGGAAATGATGCTCTGGCGGGACATTCAGCTGGTCAAAAAAACCAGAACTCGCTATCATGCCCAGCACATCTCCACCGCCGGCTCTGTGCAGCTGATTCGCCAGGCCAAACAGGAAGGACTGCCTGTCACCTGCGAGGTCACCCCCCATCATCTGCTGCTGACGGAAGAACTCCTGAAAGACTACGATACAAACTATAAAGTCAATCCGCCGCTGAGAACCCTGGCCGACGTAGAGGCTCTGCGCAGAGCCATTCAGGAGGGACTCGTTGATGCGCTGGCTACGGACCATGCCCCCCATTTGAAAAGCGAAAAAGAACTCGAATTTCTGGCGGCGCCCTTCGGCATTGCCTCGCTCGAATGCGCCCTGCCCTTGTACCGCAAGGCCCTGATCGACCCGGGTGTCATTGACTGGCCTGAACTGCTTGCCATGCTCACCTATCGACCCGCTCGAATTCTGAACATCAGCAAAGGCACCCTCGGTATCGGCGATCGGGCGGACATTGCCGTCATCGACCCGGATGCCGAATGGACGATTGACCCCAACCGATTCTTCTCCAAAAGCCACAATTGTCCCTATGCCGGCTGGACAGTCAAAGGCAAAGTTCTCTATACCATCGTAGCCGGTGAAATCCGCTACTGTGCCGACGGGTATTCTCTATGCCGCTGCTGATTGACGGCTACAACCTGCTGCGGGTGATTCAGCGTCAGGAAACGATGGCCGGTCTGGACGAAGCCGGTCTGATTCACATCCTGACCGAATACCTTCGCCGCACCCGCAATCAAGGCCAGATTGTCTTTGACGGCATCGGGCCTCCGGACAAAACCGGTTTGTCCGGCTTCAGCAACATTGAGGTTTTCTTCTCCGGTTCTTTTCGGGATGCCGACACTTTCATTGAAGAAAAAATACAGACCTGCAGCGCCCCCCGCTCGCTGGTTGTCATCAGCAGCGACCTTCGGCTGATTGCCGCCGCAAAACGGCGAAAAGCCGCCGCGGTCCGCTCGGAAACATTTTGGGAGATGGTCGCCAAACTTCTCGAAAAAGAACCGCCCCGCCCCGAACCCAAAGAAAAAAGACAGGGCATAAGCCAAGCTGAAACCCAGCAGTGGCTCGATTTGTTCAATCTCGATTCGTAAACAGCATCTTCAGCTGAAATAGGCCTTCAGCACATACTGCTGCATCATCCGCTGGGTATTAAAGAACGAACCGTTCAGGGCGATGGCATGCAGCATCACTTTGCGGAACTGAAGCGGTGTTTTGTAATAGACGTACAAGACCTTCTCCAGTTTTTCATAGAGCGATTCGGCATCTTTTTGGCGGTCCCCCGGCACCTCCGCCTGCCGATGATTTTCTCCGATTGCCCAGCCCGTCACCCCTTCGATACAACCCTCAATCCACCATCCATCCAGCACACTCAGGGAAGGCACGCCGTTTAAGGCAGCTTTCATCCCGCTGGTGCCGGAGGCCTCCAGCGGCGGCTGCGGCGTATTCAGCCAGACATCCACTCCCGCCGTAATCAGTCGGCCCATGGCCATATCGTAATTAGGCAGATAGGCTGTCCGCACTTCCGGCATCAGATCTCCGCGGGCGGCAAAAATCCGGCGAATCAGCTCCTTGCCCTCAAAATCGTTCGGATGGGCCTTGCCGGCAAAAATAATTTGCAGCCGTCCGCCCTTGCGGCACAGCAACTTCAACCGGCGTCGGTCGCTGAAAATCAAATCCGCACGCTTATAACTGGTCGCCCGCCGCGCAAACCCCAGCGTCAGCGTCTCCGCATCCATTCCGGCATTCGTTTCCCGATTCACAAAAGACATCAGCCGCCGTTTGTTCTGAAGGTGCGCTTCCCACGCCTCTTCCGAAGAAACGCTCAAGGCATACCGCAGACTGAAATTGTCTTCCCGCCAGCCCGGAATGTATTTATCAAACAATTCGGCAAACGGCTCCGAAGTCCATCGAGCCGCATGAACCCCGTTGGTAATCGCATCAATCTCATAGCCCCCGAACATATGGCGGGAGACCTCGCCGTGTTTTTTCGCCACGCCGTTGACATAATGGCTCAGATTCAGCGCCAAATACGTCATATTCAGCATATCGCCGCAGCAGAAAACATTGTTCAGCGAAAACGCTTCCTGCTGACCGAGCACCTGCCGAACCAAATCCATCGGGAACTGGTCGTGACCGGCCGCGACGGGCGTGTGCGTTGTAAACACACACTGCCGACGCACCGCAGCAATATCTTCCTCGCTGATTGTCTGTCCGTTCCGTTTCCGCTTCTGCTCCTCCAGCAGCTCCAGCGTCAGAAGACTGGCATGTCCTTCATTCATATGAAAACGCTCGAGCCGCTCATACCCGAGGGCCCGCAGCATCCGAACGCCGCCGATGCCCAGTACAACCTCCTGACAGAGCCGGTATCTTTTGTCTTTTCCATACAGGTAATCCGTCAGTTCACGGTCCTGCGGCGCGTTGGCTTCCAAGTCCGTATCCAGAAAATAAACCGGCACAATATACCCGCCGATTCCCCTGGCTTGATATTTCCAGCAGCGAATCTGAACCGTCCGCCCTTCAATCACCACACTCACTCGGGGCGGCATTTCCTCCAGAAAATCCTCAACAGTCCAGATGACCGGTTCCTCAATCTGCTGGCCGTCCTCCGTCAATTTCTGGAAAAAATAACCCTTTCGGTGAACCAGCGAAACCGCCGCCATCGGCACTTCGGCATCCGCCGCCGCCAGAATGGTATCTCCGGCCAATACGCCCAAACCCCCGCTGTAGGTCGGCATCGCTTCTTCAATTCCGATTTCCATGGAAAAATAGGCAATCTTCCGGTCCTGAATCAAGGGAACCTCCTTACTCTGTCTTTTTGCCGTTCGGGTCTTTACTTGCATGCACTCGGAGCTGTTCGCTCATCATCCTACCGACGGCCGTCCATCGCGTCAAACCCCATAGAAGAATTTTCTTTCCAACAGCCAAAAGGCCTTGACGGGCGGAGATGCAATTCTTATATTGACAAGGAAGTTTATCGGATTCATTCGGAGCAGGTTTGCCCGGAACCGTCCGAGAGAGTGGAAACCGGTCGAACTGCTTTCTGAGGAAAAGCGAGGGAACGTATGCTGAATAAAATCGGTTCTGCCGCCGGACAAATCTGGAAAATGCTTGCCGCTGCCAAGGCCCCTGTCAACATCACAGATATCCCCAAACGGACCAAACTGCCCGCTCAGATTGCTTTTCAGGGACTCGGCTGGCTGGCTCGAGAAGGAAAACTCGAATACCAGCAAAAAGGGCGCTCCATTTATGTCGCTCTTTGCTCTGCCGAATACATCAGCTGAGCCTTAAAGGCAGAATATTCTTTGCCTTTTCAAAAACCTTTCAACGTGTTCAAAAGACACTATGTCGGATGTGTCTTTTGAAAACGTTTACGCTCCGGTTCACTCGCCCTGTTCTCACCAAAAGAAAACTTGACTTCTTTGACTTACTCAGTACACTGCCCCTTTTTTCAACCTCAGAGAATTCGGAGAATTAAGGAAAGTTATGTGGTCTCCTGAACAAATACGAAATGTTGCCATTATTGCCCATGTGGACCATGGCAAAACCACGCTGGTGGACCAGCTGCTCTACCAGTCCGGCATGTTCCGCGAAAGCGAACTGGACAAACTGGCCGGCGGCCAGCACGGTCTGATTATGGACTCCAACCCGCTTGAGCGGGAACGGGGCATTACGATCTTCAGCAAAAACTGCGCTATCGAATATACCGACCCTGAAGGAAAAGAATACAAAATCAACATTATGGATACACCCGGGCACGCCGACTTCGGCGGGGAAGTCGAGCGGGTGCTGAAAATGGCCGACGGCGTTCTGCTGCTGGTCGATGCCTTCGACGGCCCGATGCCGCAGACACGGTTCGTTCTTTCCAAAGCCCTGGCTCACAAACTCAAACCCATCGTCGTCATCAACAAGGTGGACCGTCCCGATGCCCGGCCGAACGATGTTCTCAATGAAGTGTTTGATTTGTTCGTCTCTCTGAATGCCGATAACGAGGCCCTCGACTTTCCCGTCCTGTATGCCTCCGCCCGATACGGCTGGGCTGTCGGAGAACTCGACCAGCCCCGGCAAAACATGGAGCCGATTTTCCGGACCATCATCGAACAGCTCCCGGCTCCAAAGGGCGACCCGGGAGCTCCGCTTCAAATGCTTGTAACGGCTGTCGATTACTCAGACTATGTGGGACGCATCGCCATCGGACGTCTCTTTGCCGGACGAGCGGTACAGGCCGGTATGGTCACAGTCATTGACAACGAAGGCAGACATACCCAGCAGAAAATTGTCCAGCTTTATACGTTCAGCGGCCTGGGGAAAAAGCCGTGCCTGGAAGTCAGCGCCGGCGATATCTGCGCAATCGCCGGGCTGGACCCGGTCGAAATCGGCAACACCATCGCCTGTCCGGATCGCCCCGCCGCCCTGCCGGTCATCGCCGTGGATGAACCCACGATGCACATGACCTTCCGCATCAACGACGGCCCCTTTGCCGGACGCGAAGGCAAATACGTGACCACACGCCACCTCAAAGAGCGACTGGAGAAGGAACTGCAGACCAATGTCGCCCTGCGCGTCGAACCTGGGGAAACTCCGGATGAATTCAAAATCTCCGGACGCGGACTGATGCATCTGGGCATCCTCTTGGAGAATATGAGACGGGAAGGTTATGAACTGTGCGTCGGAAAGCCCGAAGTCATCATCCGCGTCATCGACGGCATCCATCAGGAACCGATGGAGCAGCTGTTTATCGACTGCCCGATCGACTGCCAGAATACCGTGATGGCCCTGCTGGGCGAACGCCGGGCCGAACTGCTGACGGTGGAAGGGAAAACCGGCACCAGCGATTATATTCAGATGCGTTTTAAGATTCCTTCCCGCGGGCTTTTCGGGCTCCATCCGCGTTTGATGACCGCCACACAGGGACGGGCCTCCGTGCACCACAGCTTTGACGGCTATGAGCCGATGCGGGGCACCATCCCTCAGCGGCAGGCCGGCGTAATGATTGCCACAGAACCAGGAACCGTGACCGCCTATGCACTTGATGCACTCTTTGACCGCGGCACTTTTTTTGTCAAACCCGGTGATCAGGTCTATGAAGGCCAAATTGTCGGCGAACACTGCAAAGACAATGACATCCCGGTCAACCCGACCAAGACCAAAAATCTAACCAACATCCGTGCCTCCTCCAAAGACGATGCCGCCCGGGTCAAACCCCCGCGGATTCTCTCTCTCGAAGCCGCACTCGAATACATTCAGGATGATGAACTCATGGAAATTACTCCGACCGCCGTCCGCCTGCGCAAACGCCTCCTGAAAGAAGCCGACCGCCGCCGCCACGCCCGAAAAAAATAACCGGAATTCCTGCCCCTTCGTTCCCTTTCCGTCTGAGCCCCGATTCGATTGAACCAACAAAAAAAGCCCTGTCGGAATTGACAGGGCTTTGAAAGACCAACAGTTGATACCGTAAGCAGCGAGGATCGCCTGACTTATTCACGGTCGTTCAAAAAGCAGGATTGCCGCGACCGAGTCTAAGTTATCCCTTAGAAAGGAGGTGATCCAGCCGCAGGTTCCCCTACGGCTACCTTGTTACGACTTAGTGCCAGTCACCGAGCTTACCGTCGGCAGACGCCTCCCTTGCGGGTTAGCAATCCGACTTCGGGTACTCCCGGCTCCCATCACTTGACGGGCGGTGTGTACAAGGCTCAGGAACACATTCACCGCGTCATGGCTGATACGCGATTACTAGCGATTCCGCCTTCATGTAGGCGAGTTGCCAGCCTACAATCTGAACTGGGGCGACTTTTTTGCGATTTGCTCCACCTCACGGTTTTGCGTCGCTTTGTAGTCGCCATTGTAGCACGTGTGAGGCCCTGGGCATAAAGGCCATGAGGACTTGACGTCGTCCCCACCTTCCTCCGGTTTGACACCGGCAGTCCCGTTAGAGTGCCCGGCATGACCCGATGGCAACTAACGGCAGGGGTTTCGCTCGTTAAAGGACTTAACCCGACATCTCACGACACGAGCTGACGACAGCCATGCAGCACCTGTGTACGTTTCACCCGAAGGCAGCCAACTCTGTTTCCAGAGCGGCATCCGTACATGTCAAACCCAGGTAAGGTTCTGCGCGTTGCTTCGAATTAATCCACATGCTCCACCGCTTGTGTGAGCCCCCGTCAATTCCTTTGAGTTTTAGCCTTGCGACCGTACTCCCCAGGCGGCCTACTTAACACTTTTGCT
>CALEDR010000002.1 GCA_937949545.1 uncultured Phycisphaerae bacterium | reverse complement strand
GAACTCCCCAAACGGCTGATTCGAATGTTTAGTTTCGTCGGAGATACCGTTTTAGACCCCTTTTTGGGAAGCGGGACTACAACCCTGGCAGCCATCCATCAGCAGCGCCATTCTATAGGATATGAAATCAACGAGGATTTTCGCCATCTGATTGAAAAAAAACTAGGCACAAATCAACAAACCATCTTTGCCGACAGCGTGATTGAGTTTCGAAAGGTTCCATTTACCCGAAAAGAGTGGAAAAATGTCATCCAGAATTTGCCGTATCTTTTCAAAGACCCCGTGCAATTCAACAAAAAAATAGACCCGAGGCGAATCTCCTTCGGCTCAAAAATCGACTGGAACAATTCTTCAACAAAAGAATTCTTCAGAGTCAAACAAGTCCTCGCTCCAAACTTTCTGATATTAGACAATGGGATGACGATTCGTCTGTTAGGAGTTTCTGAAAAGAAAGAAACCCGAAAGGAAGCCATTGCTTTCTTAGAAGAGAAAACAAAAGGGCAAAAGGTTTTTCTTCAGTTCGACCAAATCACACACGACGAGGAAAACCATCTCTTGTGCTATTTATTCCTGTCGAATAAGACTTTCTTGAATGCTCACCTTATTAAAAAGGGGCTGGCTGATGCGGATCCATCCATCCCCCATCGATACAGTACGAAATTCCTGAAAGAATCGAGGCCGAATGTATGGCAAAAGAGTGGATCTTAAACAGTGCAAATATGCGATGGGGGCTTACCCGCAAACGGAATGTCGGCCCTGTTTCTGAACTGATTCGCAAATGTGCCCCCAAAAATCTCCAGGAATGGGAAGGCTATTACTATAGCAACGGTTATTCAATAGAACACTTGGAAGATCTCGGACGTCAGTTGTTCAGAAAAATATCTGAAGTCTGCCGTGCAGAAATAGACAGAGTTTCCGAGCAAGATTGCATTCATTTTATTATCAATCTCGTCATCAATCGTACCTTTGATGGTTATCAATCCGAAATTCAGACGATTTATGGACAACTCCAGCAGGAACTTGGAGTCGAAATCAAGCCGGCACCGGATGAATGGGACCGCGGATACAACGTTGATTTTTATATCGAAATAAACAAAAAGTACATCGGGCTTCAAATCAAACCTGTAGGCTATGCCTCTTTCACACAAATCTTCAATGAGCTCGATTTTCAAAAGGAAACACACCAGAGGTTCACCCAAACATATGGCGGCAAGGTCTTTTATATCTTTTCTCGAACAGAGGGAAGAAAAAAGATAATCGAAAATCCCGAGGTGATAGACGAAATCAGAGAGGAAATCAAACGTCTTATATGTACTCAATGAATCTTGATAAACCCGCCATTCTTGTTGCAACGACCAATCCGGGCAAATTGGCCGAGCTGACGGCGATGCTGGGCGAACTGGCCGAGCAGGCAATCTGGAAAACGCTGGCCGACTTTCCCCATCTGCCTGCCGTACCGGAAGACGGCGACACCTTCGCCGCCAACGCCCGCAAGAAGGCCCTCGGCTATGCCCGCGGCTCCGGGCTGCTTACGCTGGCCGACGACTCCGGTCTGGTGATCGACGCCCTCGGCGGAAGTCCCGGCGTCCACAGCGCCCGCTTTGCCGCCGAGGACTATTCTATCAGGGGAGAACACCCTGACCGCAAAACCATCGACCGGCTCAATTACGAAAAAGTGCTGCGGCTTCTCAAAAAAATTCCTTCACATCAGCGAACAGCTCGTTTTGTCTGCTGTTTGTGTCTGGCCGATGCCGAGCAGGTGCTTCTGGAAACCGAAGGAACAGTTGAAGGATTCATTACAGAAGAGCCGCTGGGCGAAAACGGCTTCGGCTACGACCCGATTTTTTGGCTGCCGTCCTTGAAGAAAACCGCCGCCCAGCTTCCCGCAGAAGAGAAAAACCGCATCTCTCATCGGGCCCGGGCCGTCGGCAATTTGAAACCCTTGCTGGAAAACCTGCTCCGAAACCTCCGCTCCCGCTAATCCGCCGAAAGGATTTCCACCCGCATCGGCCCTCGCAGCCGATAGCGAATCCCCCGCCAAGTGAGTGTATTCCCAACCGCAGAGGCCGCAATAACCGCCAGCATAATCATCGAGAAAAACCAAAAGAGGACCAAATCCGCCTGTGCCGCCGGTCTCAGACGGTCTCGGTCTTTTTCCAGCAGACGGCTTATCATCCTCTGCCGCAGAAAAGCATGAAGCCATTGACAAAAAGCAAACACAACAGGCCAGAGAAGAATAAGCCACGAGGGCCGGCTGGACCGCAGCGTCCACACCGCCGCCGCAACCCCGCCCCAAAGCCCGAACACTGTGAATACAGAACAAAAAAGACCGAACAGCCACATCCTCGGACGGTACACCCGCGTAATCAGAAACTGCCTCCGCCCAAATTCCCACAGTTCCTTCCACGAAACCGACTCATAGGAAGCCGACATACACGCGGGGACAAAGGCAATTTTCAGACCTGCTTTGGCCACAGCTTCACTGAGCGAAAGGTCATCGCTCAGCGCTGAAGCCCAAACCTGTTCCAGATTCAGCCGGCGGAAGGTATCCACCCGAATGGCCATCGAACCGCCCCAGGCCAGATTAAATCGTGTATTGCCCAGCAGCTGGGCAATCTTGGCATTGACCGCCGACAGCGTCAGTGTCGCCCAATTCGGCGTCTTCGGCACAAACCATCGATACCCCGTTGTCGCCCCGTTCTTGGCTGTCTGGCTCTCCCGCAACGGATAAACCAAATGGCTGAGCCAGTTCGGCCCGACACACGCATCCGAATCGGCAAACGCCAGCACCTGGGTATCCGCATCGGCCTGCCGAACCGCACAGAGCAGATTGTGCAGCTTCTGGCTGCATCCGCTCGCCCGGCCTGCCGTCAGCAGCCGCACATCTTTCGCCCGGCTTTGAGGGCGGTATTGCTCCATCAGCCGTTTCAGAACCGGATACGCCGGGTCCTGCTCATCCTCCACCACAAACAGCAGGATATACGGCTCATAATCCTGCAGAAAAAACGAGCGGATATTTTCCTCAAACGCCTCATCCAGACCCCGGCAGGGCACAATGACCGCTGCCTTAGTGCGATACCCGCGAATCCGTTTATATTTTTGCAGCGCATAGCGGGTATTGTTTATCACCTGTATGGTAAAAACAATCTGAGCCGCAATCAGAACCGCTGCTAAAATCTCCAGCCCGCTCATTCAATCACCCTGTTAACGTTTCTTCAATTCGATTCGTCCCCGGAGCCGTCCCATTCCACAGCTGACAGAGCTGCTGAAAATCCTCCAGACTGTCAATATCCTGCGTTTGGTCCTCCACCTGAACAAAATGCCCGGATTGGTCCTCCGGCCATGTATAATCAGGCCCGCCGAATGGATCGATATTGCCCATCAGCCGATACAGCCCCCACAGCTTGCCGTATTGGTACGCATAGACCGGTTTCTTACGCTGAAAACACCGATAGACTCTCCCAAAGTCGTTGCCCCGAAACCCCTTCTCTCGAAACCAATGGGACGGTTTGGGAGAATAATTCTGCCGGAAAAACGGAACAAAAACCTTCCAACCGCACCCGAGTACCCTCCAGAACATCCAGCCCTTGTCCCGCATTTCCGCCAGCAAAGAATTCACCCGAAGGAACTCCTGAACCTGCGAATGAACTGATGACAAAAAAGAAAATGCAAACAACTCCGGACGCCGAAGATCGTTCCGGCAAACCGCTGAACCATGCCCCACTCCCCAAAAGGCATACTGCTGACTGGACTGAAGGATCGAGTCGACACAGGAAGAACTAAAATAGACATCCCCGAGTAAAACAATCGTCTTCTCCGACCAAACCGAGCAAGAAGAAAGAATTGTGTCACTCAAATACCGATCCAAACCCGGGGGCATGATTTCGGCCTCTCGAGCCGCCGCCTCCCGTATCTGGGGCTCTTTTGTCAGCACGTAAATTGATCGCACTCCTCTGTCGCGAAGCATTCGAATCGTACGGATCAGAAGCGGTTGCTGATTAGCGCCAACCGGAACCAGCTGTTTGACCGTCCCCAATGCACGATTCCATCGATGCCCCTGACCGGCCGCCGGAAGAATCACTGTTACTTTGTTCGTCATAAATCACAGATGCAAACAGGGCTTTTTCCATCGAATTATAGAACAACAAAATCAAAAAGCAATCGAATTACTCCTTATCGCTATAGGGCCCTGGAAAAGCATTCCGGAAAATTTTCAAGAAACGAATAAAAAGACTTGTCTTCTCGACCATCTCCGATATTCTTTTCAAGGAGGTCATCAGAAAAAGGATGTTTATGCAGATTATGACCGCCTGTGACAGTAGTTTTTTTCACTGCATTAAGCCGCTGGCGGCCAGCGTCCGCCGATTTTATAAACAGCCGTTGATTGTCTATGACATCGGCCTGACGCCTGAAGAATCCGCCGAATTAAACGGCACCCTCATCCCCTTAGAGGTCAGCAGAAACTACAAATCCTATACACTTTATAAATCAACCCCATTTATTAACGCAACCCATAAACCCTTCTGCCTGAAGCATTACTTCGAACATTTCAGCGAACCCGTCCTTTATGTGGATGCCGATTGTCTTTTTTGCCAACCCGTCGAATTGAACAGTTTCGACATCGGGATCACCGTAAAACCAAAACGAAAATTAGACACCCGCAATTTCTTCAACGGCATCCTCAATAGCGGAGTCCTCTACTTCCGCCGGTATCCGAAACTCCTTCTGGAGCAATGGATGCGGAAATGTAAAGAAGGCGGCCATACCGATCAAAGCGCTCTGGCAGAGATTCTCTCCGAAACCATCAACTGGAAAAAACCTAAGCAGATTCAACATTGGCATGGTTTTTCCGTCCAGTTGCTGCCGGTGGAAATCTACAACGACTATCACTTAAAAACTGGGAAAATCTTGCACTTCAAAGGCCATCGCCACAGTCAAGAAATCTATCCGCACCTGCTCCGAGCTCTACAGACAGGCAAAAATGTCTGGGAGGAATATAAACGATTGAAAAGTCAATTGGAAAAAGAAAGTCAGCAAGCGACGGCAATCCCCGCCTCAAATTCCTTTCGCCTGCCGGAAACCGTTTAAAAAAGAACCCAACCCAGATCCGATCAACCGAAGCCGGCCCAAAAAGAGAGACAAAAAAGACCATTTATTATACTCAATCGCCTTTCGAAAACACCAATGTCCTTCTTCTTTTCTGCCCTCTTGCCATAGTTTAAAACCCGTTTTTCGATACTTCCGCGATAAAATCCGCATGGCCTGCCTCCGGGGAATCCAGTCAGCCCCGCCGTACTCAAAGTAAAACCGCTCCGGCACTTTCAGATTGTCCAGATGAACTCTGCCCTTCCCGCCTTGTCGGCTCAGACTTTCTGTCTGTGAGCGCCGAATTACAAATGTTTGCGGGACAAACAAGAACTGCGTTCGAGTGGACAGCCGCAGAAAAAAATCCTGGTCCTCCGCCAGTTCCAGCGACTCATCAAAAAAGAACCCGTCCAGCAGTTCCCGGCGAATCAAACTGCCCTGGCAATACACAAAAAAACAGCAAAACAAAGGACGCACAATCCATCCAGAACAGGCATATTTGTCATTCATTCGCTCCTGCCGGCTGCCGTCCGGATGCTCCATCGTGACAGAAGCATATGCAACACCGTATTCCGGCGATCCTTCCAGCAACGAAACCATTGTTTCCAGATAGTCCGGCACATACAAATCATCTGAGTCCAGAAAAGCGATATACTCTCCTTTTGCCTCCCGTAACCCCAGGTTTCTCGCCGAGGAAACCCCTCCGTTCTTTTTCCAAAAATACCGTAAGCGGCCGTCATCGACCGCAGAAATCTCTTGTTCCGTACCGTCCGTGGAGCCATCATCAATCACAAGAATTTCCAAATCCTTCCAAGTTTGGCGTTGGACACTCTCCACGGCCTCCCGCAGCAGTACCTTGCGGTTATAAGTTGGAATAATTACACTAATCTTCGGCATTTTTACGGTATCCTTGAAAATGGTTTTATGATAAACTAACTTCCGAAAAGAGCAATGGTTAAGCAACTGGAACCGATGGATCAAATGCCCTTTGAGATTCAGATAACCGACCCGAAGACCGGCCGGACAGTTTCCGTTCGGTGCACTTCCCTCCTGCGCCAATTAGCCGGCAAGCGGTACACCTACGAGGGACTCTGGCAAGACCGGCCGGTCATCATCAAGGTTTTCACCCATCCTTTCCGCAGCTTTCTCCATTTTAGACGCGAAACACAAGGTCTTTGCCGCCTGGCAGAGTGCGGCATCCCCAGCCCGGCCCTTCTTCATTCTGGGAAAGACCCTGCCGGCAGATGGGCCTTGGTTCTTGAAAAAATCACCCCCGCAGAGGATTTAGCCAATCTGCTCGAAAAAACAGAAGCCCCCGAACAGCAAACCGACCTCTGTCTGAAATGGCTCCACTTTGTCGCCTTGATGCATCAAAAAAGTGTCCTTCAAAAAGACCTCCATCCGGGCAACTTTCTCTGGGACGGCAGCCGCCTCTATGCCCTGGACCCCGGCACAATCCGTTTCCGCCGCTCTCCTATCTCCGCTGAGCAGTGCCTTCGACAGTTGGCCGGCATGCTCTGCACAATCCCCCCTGCTGTCCGAAAAACCCCCAAGCTGCTGCTCGAGTCATACTGCCAAATAAGAGGTTGGAAAACTACGGACAAAATGCTCGCCCGACTGGAAAAATCCCTCGGCCGACACCGTCGCCGGCTCCTCCGCCAAACCCTCCAAAAAACTATGCGGGACAGCAAACGATACTTTTCCCTGCAAGAAGGTCCCTATCAGGGGATGTTTACTCGTCAAGACTGGACAGAAGAAACTGCCCGCCAGTTCATCCGCCAAATCGATGCCTTGATGGAGGCCGGGCAAATTCTCAAACGCGGCAATACCTGCTTTGTCAGCCGTGTACAGTTCGGCTCGCTGGACATCGCCGTCAAACGCTACAACTACAAGGGCTTCTGGCACTCGCTGCGGCATACCCTCAAGGGCTCCCGCGCTCGAAAATGCTGGCTGGCCGCTCACCGGCTCATTCAATGCAGCATTCCCTGTGCACGGCCGCTGGCGTTTGTGGAGCAGAGAAAAGGCGGACTGCTGCGGCAGGCGTATTTTGTGAGCGAATTTCTGAAAGGCAGTAATCTGGACACATTTCTTCAATCTTCGGCCCTTTCCGAAGAAAAAGACAAAATGATACACCGGATAAAAACAATTCTTTCTTCTTTGGCCGAAAACGGGCTGACCCACCATGATTTGAAACTGAGCAATATTTTGATTTCCTGCGGTCAGCCGGTTCTGATGGATCTGGATGCGCTTTGCCCGCGGCTGATTTTGCGGCGAAAAGACAGTATCCAAAAAGAAATGGAAGCGGCCTTTTGCAGACGGCTGGAACAATTCATGCACGCAGCGCATTCAGAACAATCCGGCAAAATTGTTCCCCAATAACCCGGTGATCGTATTGCTGCACGTAAGCCCTTGCCTTCTGCCCCCAATCCTTTCGAAGCGGCTCATCATAAATGAGTCGCTGAATAGATTGATGCCACTGTTCGAGGGTTGAGGCGAAAAAACCCGCACCGCTTTTCTCAACGAAATCACGATTAACCCCTACAGGCGAAGCAATCACAGGCAGCCCCGCTGCAAAATACTGAAGAATCTTAAAACCGCATTTGCCCCGGGTAAAACGGTTGTCCGGCAGAGGAGCCAGTCCGATATCACATTCCTGAAGCCGTTGGGCCTGGGTATCCAAAGACCAGATGCATGTTTCCACCGGCAGGTGCTTGAAATCCAAAAACTGGTCCGCAATGATCCGAAGAACTACGCAGGAATTTCCCTGCCCAACTTTTTCCAGAGCCGGTTTTATTTCCGCCAGATACCGCAGCGTACTGCGGCTGCCGATCCAAACCAGACGGAGTCTCCCATCAGAAGGTTTTCCCCCTTGTGCTTCATAAGCCCTCACATCCAGACCGGTTGGAAGGATATGAATCGTGCGGCAAAAAGGTCTCTGTTCGGCCAGATAAGCATTCCCGGCTATGACAGAGCCCGCCAGACGGACCGTACGCTCAAAGAGCCGAAAATGACTGGTCCAATCTTTATCTGGATGTTGGGGATTATACATCACCGCATTATCAAAATCATAAAGAATGCAATGGGCCGATCTTCGCAACAGCCAAGCATCCATCATATTGAGTGTTTTTTTGTGAATGAGTACGGCATCAAAGCACCCGGCCTGCCGATACAGCCGCCATCGTTGCCGATAGGATCTGGGAATTCGTTCAATTCGACAAGTCACCCCGCCCTCGGACAGCCGCTCCAGATGTACGCCAATTCGTTCCCGAAAACTGGCCCGCTCCGGATTGTTTGATAAAACAAGAAGTTTCACAATCGATACCTTGCCCAGACTGGAATCCCAATCATCTGGTTGACTTCGGCCCGCTGCCGGCTGGTTCGTGCTGGAGAATCGTCAGCCCCTCATCATAATCAAAAAAAACGCCTGCTCTCCAACAGACAAACACCGACTATGCGATCCCATCTGCAAAGCCAGGAAATGAGAGCCGACATAGTTGGTGGACAAAATATAAACAATTTGCTGCCGCATCTTCATTCGAATTTCAAACGCTTTGCTTTCCGTATTCCGGCCGTTCCCATGTTTTCGTGCTCAGAGAATAGCCTTCCAAGAAGCATTGTAATCTCCCGTCTCAATCAAATCCATCAAATGCCGGGCCATCTTCGTACAATTGAATTCCCGATGGGCATGCTCCATCCCCGCACAAGCGATCCGTTCGCGCTCTTCGTCGTGAGCCAAATACCAATCCGCCAGGTCAAAAAATTCCTCCGCCGTGTCAAAATACCGCAGATGCTTTCCATCCTGAAAGAGAAGTTCCGTATCCGGAACCCGCTTGGCCAGCGTAAAGGCCCCGCAGGAAAGACAGTTCACCAGCCGATCGGAATGATACATCCGAATATCATTCACAACATTGATGCTTAGGGCAATCTTGGCCCCGCTGGTCGCCCAATATACTTCGATCCCGTCCAGCGTCGGCTCCCCAAAGCATCCATACAAACGGGCCCCTTTTCGGGTTCGAAGTCTGCGTAAAATCTGGGACCGTTCCGAGAGGTCTTCCAGATCAAATTTCGAATGCCCTTCCGTCCCCGTAAAAATAATATCCGATTTCCATCTTTCATCCAGATGAGGATAAGGCCTTTGAATATCTGGATCACAGGGACAAGGAAGAAAGGCACATTTGCGGGCCCCTTTCTTCTTAAACTGCATCATCCATTCCCCCGCATTTGTTACAACCACCAAATCCAGCGATTTCAAAATCTCAAACCACCCGGGAATTTCTTTCAGAGGATAAATGTCGACATCTCGGCCTACCAGAACCGCCTCCGGCGCCGCCTGCCTTATTTGTTCCACCATACTCGAAGTAAAATACTTCATCATATTAAGAAGGATAATATCAGGATGATACCGGCCAATCTGCTCCAACATAATTTCGAAAGTCCTTGCTTTTTGCCATCGCTGTTTGAAAAAAGGAACCGGCCAAGGACACTTCTGTTCGGCAATATCCCAAAAGCTGAACGGCTGCACATCATGCCCTAAACGAACAAGCCCCTTCACCCACCGGCGTCGTTCAATCCGAATGGACTTGGGGGAATCATTTTTAAAATCAGCGACTAAGAATATCCGCCTGCTGTCACTCAACATCTCCGCTTCCTCCTAAGCTTCCTTCTAAAGAATATATTTCCAAAGAGCATCATAACTGCCTGTTTCAATCAAATCGATCACCCTTTGTGCCATCCGGGTGCAGTTCATTTCCCGATGGGCATGCTCCATCCCCGCACAAGCGATCCGTTCGCGCTCTTCGTCGTGAGCCAAATACCAATCCGCCAGGTCAAAAAATTCCTCCGCCGTGTCAAAATACCGCAGATGCTTTCCATCCTCAAAAAGAAGATCCGTATCCGGAACCCGCTTGGCCAGCGTAAAGGCCCCGCAGGCAAGGCAGTTAATAAGCCGATCTGAATGGTAAAGCCGCTGCGTATTATCGGCATTAATACTCAGCGCAATCTTTGTGTTTGAAATAGCCCGAAAGGCATCCAACCCCTCGATCCGTCCATATCCCAGCCCTCCGTACAGCCGTGCACGGGGCATCTGAGACAACCGTTTCAGAATAACGCTTCGTTCCGGATCTGTGGTATGCATCGGATGCTCCGCACGGCCGATAAAGAGGATATCCGACGACAGCAGCAGGGCGAATTCGTAGGGATGCTGAATATCCGGATCGCAGGGGTTGGGCATGAAGGCACAAATGGGCACACCGGCTTTTTTATAGTCATGCAGCCACGAGTCCGCATTCGTAGCAAGGACAATATCCATTTGAGAGGCAATTTGTATTCGTTCCTTATTTTGTGCCGGATTCCAATCATTGTCTCGGCCGACAAAAACAGATTGTTTCATTTGCTTTCTGAGCACATCCAAACAAGGCAGACGTATATCCTTCATATTTAAAATCATCACAACATCCGGCCGATAGGATTCGGCAATTTGAATCAGGGATTCCTCCGTTTTCTTCTGACCGAAAAAAAGAGCATACTTTCTTTTATGAAACGGAGTAAAATGATGAATGATGTTTCGATAGCTGAAGGTCTGAACGTCCCATCCGGCCCGTATAAATCCCTTCACCCAGCGTCTCCTTTCAATTCGAAGGGATTCCGGCAGATGCAGCTTAAAATCGCCGATCATGAGAATTCGTTTGGCCCAAGCCATTCAACTTCCTCTCCTTTACGCAAGAAACAATACATCTTCCATCGAAGAAATTTCGGCCAGATTCAAACGATGAATTCCAAAGACACAGTAAGGCTTATAGCCGAAGGAGGCCATATAAGCCTCAAAGTCTGCCGGTGTAATTCCAAAATGGGCCATCCCACTCCTTGATACCTCCGCCAGAATCGGAGGCAGCGAATGTTTATTCTGCTTAAAATATTCCGAACACCCTCTCAGCACAGCCCATTCGTATCCTTCCGTGTCAATCTTAATCATTGACGGATGAATCTGTTTTTGGTGAAGATAACTATCCAGCCGCTCCCTCTTCACCTCTATCTTGGTTTCAATCTTATCCGGATCGATAAAATCTGCCAGCATCGAAGAGCCTCCCGGGTTAGTACGATGAACATACATTGGTACGGCTGCTTCAAGTGAATCCCCCAGAGCTGTATTGTTTAAGAAAAAGGTGTAGGAAGGATTCAACTCCTTCAGTCTCTTCAATAAGGCAAAATACTTCGGAACCGGTTCGAAACAATGAACGGCACCTTCGGGTCCAACCCGGTCGGCGGCTATTGCAGCAATATACCCTAAATTGGCCCCTACATCGATAAACACCCCCTGCTTGGGAAGAAATTTCCGAATCGACTCCTGAATAGCAAACTCATAGGTTCCATCGAAAAACTTCCGATGGCGAGGAGTATCTTGAAATTCAAAACAAATCTTTCCAACAGACCCTCGAAAAGTTCCGCCCGGATAGGAAAGCCGCTTAGCCCGCCATTTCCTCCACTTCTTTTTTAGGCGAAAAAAAGGATGCTTTTTTTTCCAATTCTCTTCCATACATTCCTCACATATCCAAAGAATTCTCAGAAAGAATGGAGCAAACCGGCTCGGACTGCAGGATCTCGTTGATACGCTTTTGAATCTTTTGGATCGTCCGCTTTCGAAGATGATACTGCTGGGCATTCAGCACCTGCGTGGCATGGGCCAGATGATAGACATACTGTTTCATCCGCCAATCCGGAATCCGGACCGTCTTATAACCGCGGTCCTCCAGTTCAAAATACAGTTTCTGCCCAACCGTCATCCCCTTTTCTCGGTCCATCAAAAATGACAGATTTTCTTTTTGTAGAATTTCCGTTCGATAGGCACTGCAGACGGTCCGATTATAATATCGATACCGCCCCAGCGGGTCCGGCACCCGAAACAGCTTTCGAAAGAATGTTTTGTAATCCGTCGCCCTCTTCAGCCAGACCCGCCAGGCCTCCTCCAATTCCGCCTTGCCTCCGCCGACACAGGCCATCTTCGGTTCAACCCGAAACGGCTCCAAAAGCATCTCCAGCCACCCCTCTCGATGCACCATCGTATCCGAATGCAGGGATACAAAAAACTCGGTCCGGCATTCCTGCAGGGCCAGATCCAGTGCCGCCCCGTGAGCATAGCCGCCGCTGGAATCATTGGCCGGGTCTCTCCGCTCCATCAGTCGAATCCACTTGAGTGACTTTAAATACTCCAGCGACGCATCCTGCGAATTGTTATCGACCACTGTCACCTCATACGGGCCGCGGGTATATTTGCGGATGCTCCGCAGGCACAGACGCGTCAAATCAAGCGTCTTGTAGTTGACCACACAAATTGTCGCGATTCCGTTCGTCCGGCTCATTATCCCTGCGGCACAATCAGCTGCGTTTCATACAGATTTTTATAAACCTGGCAGGTCCGAGTCAAGTCCTCGTGCCGGCCCTGCCCCGCAATCCGCCCTTTGTCCAGCACCACAATCCGATCGGCGGAAATCACTGTGCTGAATCGATGCGCAATCAGAAAACACGTTCGTCCCTTCATCAGCGTCTGCAAAGCTGCATGAATCTTCGCTTCACTGTCGGCATCAATTTGACTCATCGCCTCATCAAAAATCAAAATCGCCGGATTCTTCAAAATCGCCCGGGCGATTACAATTCGCTGCATTTGTCCGCCGCTGAAACCGCTGCTGTGCTCCCCAATCACAGTATCATACCCATCCGGCAGCGGCTCAATAAATTCATGGGCATAGGCCCGGCGGGCCGCCTCAATGACCTCTTCGCGGCTCGCCCCGGGTTTGCCGTATGCAATATTGTTGGCAATCGTATCGCGAAACGTCACAATATCCTGTGTTACCAGCCCAATCTGTCCCCGCAGACTCCGCAGCGTGGCACGGCGAATCTCCCGGCCGTCTATCAGGATCCGCCCGCTGTCCGGATCATAGAAACGAGCAATCAAATTCACCAGCGTCGATTTGCCTGAGCCGTTGGGCCCCACAATCGCCACCGTCTGCCCCGCCGGCACCTCCAGCGTAATCCCGTTCAGCGCCGGCACTGCAGCCCCGGGATAGGTAAAGCGAATATCTTCAAAAACCATCTTCTCCCGCAGCGGCGCCAAATCAAAGGCATCGGGCTCTTCCTTTTCCAGCGGCTCATCCAGCACCGCAAAGACCCGCTCGGCCGCCGCATTCGCCCGCTGCACCTCATTCCAGACATCACTGACCTTGCGAACCGATTCCGCCGCCGTTCCCAAAAAAATAACCAAGGCAAAAAATGTGGACGACTGCATCCCCTCATAGCCCTCAATGACCCAAGCCGCCCCCAGTAGCAAGGCCGCAGAGCCCGCGAACATCCCCAATACATCCATCAGCGGGTTCGTCAGCGCCTCCACCCGGGCAATCCGAATCAGCTGCTTGAGCAGAGCCTGATTGGTCCTTTCATAGAGCCCAATCTCGTGGTCCTGACGGTTGTACACCTTGACAACCCGAACACCCCGCATCGCCTCCTGAATCCGTCCAAGCAGCTGCGCTGAAATGGCCAGTGATTTTTTCGTGGCTTTCTTAATCTTGCGGCCGAGGACCACAAAAAGCCCCAAAACCAGAGGTGCCGCCGTCAAAAAGATAGCCGTCAATTTCCAGTTCAGCCAAAAGGCCCCCCCAATACAGGCGGCCGCCGTCAGCGGTTCTCGAAGGGTCTTGCCCAAGAGCACCTTGATACCCCGACAGCTCTGCGAGACATCATTAAAAATCCGGCTGGTCGTATCACTCGTTCCCCGACTGCTGAAAAAACCGACCGGCATATACATCGCATGGGCAAACACCCGCTCTCTCAGCCGGGTATTAGCAATTAAAACAATCTTTTCCGCCAAAAAATGCTGATAAAAGCGGGCCATACATCGAAGAATCGTAATAAAAATCATCCCAACGATAATTAGAACAATCGCCCGCAGTTTGGTTTCTTTGGTCTCTTGACGCGGCAGGAAACTGACCGGCCACTGAGCCCAATCCGCCAAATATGGCTTTTCCGGGGCCGCCGCCTCCAGCGTCTTTAGGACAGGAACCGTATCCGCCATCGAAATCACCTGCAGAACCAGCCGTTCTCCGGAGGAACAAGTCGCGAGGGCCTCCAGCATCTTGCCGGAAAAAACCCGCTGCCCTTCCGACGAAAGATAGGGACTGACCCCCACGATGCGATCCTGAGGATGCAGACCATACTCCTTCGCCCAGGATTTGGAGTGAACCCGCGTAATCAGCAAGTAATAAAGAACCGCATTACCCTGCTCGCCCAGAAAATCCGAACGGTCCGGCACATAAAAATCCAGCCCATACCGCCAGTTGCAAATCTTTCGATCCACCCAGCCGTGAAGCCCCTCCTCGCTCATCATCACCTTCAACAGCGGAATCACCGTTGCAAAACTGACCGAAATCATCAGCGCAATCATTACAGACCAAAAGACCAGTTTTACCAGCCGAGGCCACTGCGGCCAGACATCTTCCCACACACGCCAAAAAGCAGATAAACCTTTTGTATCCGACATTTACTTCTCCAGAAACAAACAAAACAAGCAGATTAACACAGGAGTGATGGCTGGTCAAGCATTCGAAATCGACTTAACGGTTCGAATACATCCGTTTATAGTAGTCCTGATACTGACCCGAAACCACATGGTTGAGCCACTCAGAATGCTCCAGATACCAGCGTATCGTTCGAGAGAGCCCCTCTTCAAACGACACAGAGGGCCTCCAGTTCAGCTCCGCCATAATCCGACTCGAATCAATCGCATACCGCCGGTCGTGTCCCGGCCGGTCTTTGACGAAGGTAATCAGCGATTCGGGCTTCCCGAGGGCCTTTAGAATCAGACGTACTACATCAAGATTATGCTTTTCATTGTTGCCGCCGATATTGTAAACCCGTCCCGGCTGGGCCTCCGTTAAGACCTTCCAAACCGCCGTACAGTGGTCATACACATAGAGCCAATCCCGGATATGCATCCCGTCCCCGTACACCGGCAGCGGCTTATCCTTCAGCGCATTGTGTATCATCAGCGGAATCATCTTTTCCGGGAACTGGTACGGCCCGTAATTGTTGGAGCATCGGGTGATATTGTACCGAAGCCCCCAACTATGACCAAAGGCCTGAACAAGCATATCCGCCGAAGCCTTGCTGGCCGAATAGGGAGAATTCGGACTAAGCGGCGTTGCCTCCGTAAATTTCCCTTCCGGCCCCAGAGAACCATAGACCTCATCCGTCGAAATCTGGACAAACCGCTCCAGCTTTTTCTCCAAAGCAATCTTCAGAAGAGTCAGCGTCCCTTTGACGTTGGTCTCAATAAAAATCCCCGGTTCTTCCAGCGAACGGTCCACATGGCTTTCCGCCGCAAAATTAATCACAGCATCTATCTTATAGGTTGATATCAGACTCTCAACCAAAGCCCCGTCACAAATGTCCCCCTTGACAAAAATATGATTTGGATGGTCCCTATAGCCCTCCAGATTCTCCAGATTGCCCGCATATGTCAGCTTGTCCAGATTCACCACCCGGATATCCGGATGCTCTTCGAGCACCATCCGGACAAAATTGCTGCCTATAAAGCCGGCACCGCCGGTTACCAAAATCGTTCTCATAATTGCTCCAGAAATTCTTTGAGCGGCTCCTGCCAGGGCCTCATGTCCTTGCCGAGCAGAGTGCGCAGTTTGCAGCAGTCAAATCGGCTGTTCAAGGGCCGTTTGGCCGCCGACGGAAATTCCGATGTCCTGCAGGGTTCTATCGAATTCGGAAGTCCTTTGACTTGACAAATAAAACGGGCCATCTCATAGCGGGACGTATAACCGGAGGCCGCCGCATGATAAATTCCTTCTGGAAATGTCGGCCGCATCAGCATCTGAACAAGCACATCCGCCAGATCCGAAGTCGCCGTCGGTGACCCGACCTGGTCCTCCACCACCCGGAGGACCGGACGGCTCTTGGCGGCTTCCAGCAGTTTGACAACAAAGTTATTTCCCGCCCGCCCATAGGTCCACTGAACCCGCACAATGCAAAACCGGCACCCTGAAGCCGCCAGCCGTTTTTCCCCCTCCCACTTGCTTCGTCCATAGGCGCTGATTGGATTCGGCGGGTCCGTCTCGACATAAGGCCGATCCAGCATCCCGTCAAAAACAAAATCCGTGCTGATGTGCAGAACTGGTACCTTCAAAGAAGCAGCTATTCGCCCCACAAGCCCCACCGCCTCTGCGTTAATCTGCATCGCCAGCTCCGGCTCCTGCTCCGCCCGTTCCACGTTGGTATAGGCGGCACAGTTCACCACAGCCCGACAGCCGTTTATCGCCTCCTTCAAATCCTCTTTGTTTCGTATATCCAGCTCCGGCAGATCATATCCCTGAACCTCCAGCCCCTCCTTCAGACAGCGGGCCGTCAGGTCCGTCCCGAGCATCCCGCGAGCCCCCAAAACGACAATCGGCCCTGCCCCGGTCACAGTTCAAATCCCCTCATACCTGGGCAGACGGGAAGGGCAGATCTGACGCAGCGGCCCATATCGGCTGTCTTTGGCGGAAAGAATCGGCTCCGCAATCGGCCAGGCAATCCCAATCTCCGGGTCATTCCAGCAGACGCCGCCTTCACAGTCCGGCATATAAAAATCCGTGCATTTATACGAAAACAAAGCCGTCTCGCTTAATACGCAAAAACCGTGCGCAAACCCCGGCGGGATATACATCTGCAGGTGATTGTCCGACGACAGCTCCGCACAGACATACCGTCCGAAGGTCGGGGAACCGACCCGAATATCCACTGCCGCATCAAACACCCGGCCCTGCAGCACCTGAACCAGTTTGCCCTGTCCGTGCGGATGCTGATAATGCAGCCCTCGAAGCACCCCCTGCTGTGAAAACGAAACGTTGTCCTGAACAAACGCCGGCAGGCCGAGTTCCGCATACCGTTTCTGCTGCCAGGTTTCCAGAAACCAGCCGCGGGCATCCCCGAATACAGCCGGACGAATCAGCAGCACTTCCGGAATCGATGTCGGCAGAATCTCCATCAGCCGATTTCCTCTATCATCTGCTTCAGATAATCGCCGTAATGATTCTTCTTGAGCGGTTCCGCCAGCCGGAGCACCTGTTCGGCATCAATCCACCCCTGCCGATAGGCGATTTCCTCCGGACAGCAAATCATCAGCCCCTGCCGCTGCTGGACCGTCTGTACAAACACCGACGCCTGAATCATCGCCTCCATCGTGCCCGTATCCAGCCAAGCCACCCCCCGCCCCAGCAGCCGAACCTGCAGCCGATTCTGCTTCAGATACAGATTGTTCAAATCCGTAATCTCCAGTTCCCCCCGCGCCGAGGGACGAATCTGCGCTGCCAGCTCCGTCACCTGCGAATCGTAAAAATACAGCCCCACCGCCGCATAATGCGATTTGGGTTTCTGCGGTTTTTCCTCAATCCCGAGCACCCGGCCGGTCCGGTCGAACTCGATCACCCCGTACCGCTCCGGGTCTTTGACCCAATATCCGAAAATCAAAGCGTCCTCTTCCTGCCGGGCCGCTTCCTGCAGCATCTGGGAAAGCCCCTGTCCGTAAAAAATATTGTCCCCCAGAATCAGACACGCCGGACGGTCCCCCAGAAAGTCCCGACCAATTAAAAACGCCTGGGCCAGTCCCTCCGGACGCGGCTGACAGGCATACTCAATCTGCAGCCCCCATTGCCGGCCGTCCCCCAAAAGACGTTCAAAAAGAGGCAAATCGGCCGGCGTGGAAATCACCAGAATCTCCCGAATCCCCGCCAGCATCAGCGTGGACAGCGGATAGTATATCATCGGCTTGTCATACACCGGCAGGATTTGCTTGCTGACGGCCTGTGTAATCGGATACAGACGCGTCCCGCTTCCGCCGGCCAAAATAATCCCCTTTCGCCTCATAATCCCTTCCTGTCCCCAATACGGCTCTCAAAAAAAACGCCCTTGCTCGAGATTTCCCGATGACCATCCAAAAAAAACGGGATACAAACCGTATCCCGCAGACAGGGTTTCAGTCCGTCAAACCTACAGCAGTTCATCCAGAGCATCGGTGATAGCCTTTTTGCTCGTCAGGCCGACCCACTTTTTCTCCAGACTGCCGTTCTTGAACAAAAGCAGCGTCGGAATAGCCGTAATCCCGTAATCGATGGCCGCCTGCCGCTGCTCATTCGTATCCACCTTGCAAATCAGAGCCCGCCCCGCATATTCATTCGCAACTTCCTCGATGACCGGGGCCAGCATCCGGCACGGCCCGCACCAGGGCGCCCAGAAATCCACCAGAACCGGTTTGTCTGTCCCCTGTATCGTGGATTCAAATTCCGCGTCCGTCAATTCAATCACATTGCCCGCCATAGACGGTTCCTTTCGGTCAAAAACATCGTTCTTTCCTACTCCGGTGAGATTCTACAGGCCCCCGGCAAACCTGTCAAACAGGAACTGTCAGGAAGCGGAAGAATCCGGCCGCTTCTGCCAATCACGCCTGCCGGATGTCTCGGATTCCGACGGCTTTGGGAAACCGCCGGACGGCTCAATTTCCTGAATGGGAATCCGCAGACGCTCTCCGGAAGACATCCCGATTTCCGGAAGCTCGATATCCAGGTTCTCTTCTTCCTCCGGCTCCTCCTGAATGGATTCAGAAAAACTGCCTTCCGGTTTCTCCAAAGGTTCCTGCTCCTGAGCCGGTTCTTTGGGGCCGGCAGACTCTTCGGCATGCCGCACGGACAAAATCGCCTCTCGAACCGCCTCTTCCGCCGAAATCTGGGTCAAAGAGCTCAGCAGAATCGGGCTGCGGCTGTCGGCCTGCTCCGCCCAGACCAGGCGGTTGCGAATCAGCTCCAGCAGCGCCAGGAACAACCCGATCAGCACCAGGCGGTTGCCGCGACCTTCAAAAAGGGCCTCCAGCGGTTTCGGTCCCTCCGTCTGCAGACGATGCAGAATTTCTATCTGATACAAATCGATCGGCGTGTCGTCCTGAATCCGCTTGAAATCGCTGACCTGACCGGTGGCCTTCAAAATCCGGTCAAAGGCCTCCAGCAGCGTCCAGACGCTCACCTGTTCCAGGTCAATCTGAGGCTCCTGAGATTTCTCCAAAGAAGACAGGATGGAATCCGGACGGGTAAAACGCAGGGAACGCTGCTCGCCTGCCGCGGAAAGCAGATTTGCCGCATCCTTATATCGCTTATACTCCAGCAGCTGCCGAATCAGCGTCGAACGCGGATCTCCCCCCGCCTCTTCGGTCCCTTCTTCCGTCTCACTCTTGGGCAGCAGCATCGCCGATTTGATTTCCAGCAGCGTGGCGGCCATCACCAGAAACTCCGCTGCCACATCCATATCCAGCTCCTTAAGCATCTCAATATAATGAAGATACTGCTCCGTAATGCGGGCAATCGGAATATCATAGATGTCCAGCTCCTCCTTGCGGACCAGATACAGCAGCAGGTCCAGCGGGCCGGCAAACACATCCAGCTGTACACGGTATTCGCTCACAAAACTTCCCCCACAGTGTCCTGACGGTCCGCATCATCCTCAAACCAGCCGTCCAGCGGCGTCCGTTCATTCAATACGGCGGCCGCCCGTTCTGCATCCGTCTCCAAAACCTGTACGCAGACCGTAAACGCACCCGTCGGATACAGCCCCCCCGCAACCGGCTCTCCGAGAATCACACAGCGAATCCCCGCCTCCTCCAGCGCAATCCGGGCCAATTCGGCCTCCATCGGCTCGGTATACTGAGCCGCCGTAACCAGTCTCTCTCGGCTCACAGAATCCCTTTCAAACCAACTGCCCGCCGAACCCGGTCCAGAGTCCTGCGCGCCACCGCATTCGCCCTTGCCGCTCCGTCCATCAGAACCTTCTCCACATAATCCGAATTCTGTTCCAGTTCCGCCCGCTTGGCCCGATAAGGCCGGAAATATTCAATCAGCAGCTCCGCAATTCTTTTCTTGACCGTCCCGTAGCCCAGTCCGCCTTTCCTGTACCGCTCCTCCCACTCCTTCAGTTCCTCCGCCGAAGCCGCCAGACGCAGGAGTGCAAACAGACTGCAGGTGTCCGGATTCTTCGGAGCCTCCACCGGCGTCGAATCCGTTACAATCCGCATCACCTTCTTCTGAACACTCGACTCCGGCTCAAAGATTTCGATCGTGTTATTGTAGCTTTTGGACATCTTCCGTCCGTCCAGACCCGGGATAACCGCTACAGATTCAATGATGTAATCCTCCGGAATCACAAATGTTTCTCCGTAGGTGTTGTTAAACTTGACAGCAATATCCCGGGTCACCTCGATATGCTGCTTCTGGTCAGCCCCTACGGGAACCAGCTGGCTGTCAAAAATCAGAATGTCCGCCGCCTGAAGCACCGGATATGCAAACAGCCCGTGGTTGGGGCTGATGCCCTGAGAGACCTTATCTTTATAACTGGTGCACCGCTGCAGCAGCCCCATTGGTGTAATGCACGAAAGAATCCATTGCAGTTCTGTAACCGCCGGCACATCCGACTGCCGCCAAAAGACCGTTTTTTCCGGATTCAGTCCCAGCGCCAGGTAATCCATCGCCACTTCCAGTGTCCGCCGGCGGAGGGCATCCGGATTCGGATTGGATGTTAAGGCATGATAATCCGCAATAAAATAAAACCCTTCATGTTCCTGCTGGAGGGCCAGATTCTGCCTCATGGCCCCAAAATAATTGCCGATATGAAGTTTTCCTGACGGCTGAATCCCGGATAGTATTCTCACGACGCAAACTCTCCTCTAAATCGGTCCGTAAAAGGTGTACACTACCAAGTCCAACCCCCTCCGTCAAGACTCCAGCATCCTCAGTTTTTTTTTCACAAAAATCCCATAACCAATCTGTTTTCCAACTCAAAACCGGAAAAAAAACCACTCGCCTTAATACTTCCTTTGTTTTTTGTTTGTAGTTTATTTACAATTTAAATACATAATCCGCATGGGGATAGATGATATGATTTCTGTATCGTCCATATCCACAATAAGTCAAGGACGAACAGAAGTCTTAAAGGTCTATCGAAATCAACTGGGTCAAAACATTGAAAACCGGCAAAAGTCCGATCAATCCAGCCCCGTTGCGGACATCCCTTCTCTGCGCGCCGAGCTTGCCCCTGTCAGACAGGGATTTCTGACACTCGATGAAGCCGTTTCTCTCCTGCAGACTGTTGATGCGAACCTGCAGACAATCGTTGAGAAACTTCCTCGCCTTCTCGAAATCGTCAAACAAGCTCAAAGCGGTGAACTTACCCCTGAGCAAATCCAAACGCTTCAGGAAGAATTTGACAAAACAGTCGGTGAGATCAATCAAGCGGCTCGCACAGCTGAATACAACGGAATTCCTCTTCCTCAGCAAAAACAAATATATCTGTTTACCGTTGCCGACAAACAAATACAAATCCAGCTGGAAGAGATTGATTTCATTGAAGGGAACATCGAAAATCCCCTCTGCGCCAAAGCCCTTCGCACATTCGCAGAGTTCATACGCAGCTACAAAAAACGAATCAACGGAACCCTTCAAGCGGTAGAGGGCCTGGCCGATTATTTGAATGAGCTTTCAGCGGAAATCACAAAAAATGGAGTGCACCTGTCCGATTTTGCCCCCGCAAAAGACCTTATTAAAAAATATCTTTCCCAAATTAACAAATAGAACGAATCTCTTTTTGTACAAGATAATTTCTTTGCCCAAGCCCTGCTATCCCTTCTAAAGCAATAAAGACATAAAAATCAATTTTCCTCCACAATTGCGTGGTTGTGCGCACTTATATTCTTTGAAATCCGGTTTTCTTCACAAAAACGTTTTTTTTAGTTGAAATTTTATCTCCAGGACATAATTTATCTGTCTAAAGTCGAGATATCCATCGGGCTTCCCGATAAACGTCAACTCAATCTATGAAAGGAAGAGGTGGTATGACAGACGCAACATCCAAAGGACTCAAATCATTGCTAACCGAAAACAGGACATTTCCCCCGCCCGCTTCCATCCGATCCAACGCCTGGATCAACAGCATGGAACAGTATCAAACATTGTGGGAGCAATCCATCCATGAGCCCGACAAGTTCTGGCTCCAGCAAGCCGAGATGCTTACATGGTTTAAAAAACCCACAAAAAGTCTGGAGTACACCTGGAACACCAAGGCGAGAAAAATTGAGCACACCTGGTTTGCTGACGGTACATTAAATGTTTCCTATAACTGCCTTGACCGGCATTTGGGCACCCCTATCGAAAACAAGGTCGCCATCCTCTGGCAGGGTGAAGAAGAAAACGCCGTCAAAAAAATCACCTACAAACAGCTCCACGCGGAAGTCTGCAAATTTGCCAACGTCCTGAAAGCCAAAGGCATCCGCAAGGGAGACCGCGTGGCAATTTATATGCCGATGGTGCCCGAATTGGCCATTGTCATGCTTGCCTGCACGCGGATCGGCGCCATTCACTCGGTGATTTTCGGCGGCTTCAGTGCTGACGCTATCAAAGACCGCGTGAATGATTCCTCCTGCAAAATGCTGATTACAGCCAATGTCTCTCTCCGCGCTGGAAAGCATATCCCCCTCAAATCCATCGCCGATGAAGCCCTCGAAAAATGCCCCACCATCGAGAGCGTAATCGTCGTCAAGGTCAATGAAGACCCCTGCAATATGAAAAGCGGCCGGGACTTCTGGTATCACGACCTGATGGCCAAAGCCGACCCGAACTGTCCCGCTGAACCAATGGACGCCGAAACTCCGCTGTTTATTCTCTACACCTCCGGCTCCACCGGAAAGCCAAAAGGCGTGGTTCACACGACCGCCGGCTATCTGCTCCACGTGTCCCTCACCCACAAAATCGCCTTCAACATTCACGACGACGATATTTACTGGTGCACCGCCGACATCGGCTGGGTCACCGGCCACAGCTACATTGTCTATGGTCCGCTGGCCAACGGCACCACCAGTCTGATGTTCGAAGGCGTCCCCACTTATCCGGACGCCGGCCGGTTCTGGCACATCTGCGACAAATTCGGCGTGACCGTCTTCTACACCGCACCGACCGCCATCCGCTCGCTGATGCGGCTCGGCGAGGAATGGGTTATGAAATACAAACTCGACACCCTCCGCGTCCTCGGCAGCGTCGGTGAACCCATCAACCCCGAGGCCTGGATTTGGTATTATGAAAAAGTCGGCCGGAAACGCTGCCCTATCGTCGATACCTGGTGGCAGACCGAAACCGGCGGCTTTATGATTACGCCTCTGCCGGGAGCCATGACCCTCAAGCCCGGCAGCGCCTCGCGGCCCTTCTTCGGGGTGGACCCGGTTGTTCTTCGGGACGACGGAACCCAGTGCGCCCCAAACGAAGGCGGAAAACTGTGCATCCGAAAACCATGGCCCGGAATGATGCGGACAACCTGGGGCGATCACGACCGCTTCATCGACACGTACTTTACAATGTTCGAAAACATGTACTTCACCGGCGACGGCTGCCGAGTCGATGAAGACGGTGACTACTGGCTGATGGGACGCATTGACGACGTCGTCAACGTCTCCGGACACCGTATCGGCACCGCCGAAGTCGAAAGCGCGCTGGTCAGCCATCCGAAAGTCGCCGAAGCCGCCGTCACACCCATCCCGCATGAAATCAAGGGACAGGGACTTTATGCCTATGTGACGCTCAAGGAAGGCGTGCAGGAAAGCGAAGAGCTCAAAAAAGAGCTCATTCAGCATGTCCGCAAGGAGATTGGCCCGATCGCCACGCCGGAGGCTATCCAGTTCGCTCCGGCTCTGCCCAAGACCCGTTCGGGCAAAATCATGCGGCGAATCCTCCGCAAAATCGCCGAAAAAGACACCAGCAACCTCGGGGACATCTCCACACTGGCGGATCCGAGCGTCGTCGAAAAACTCATTGCCGGACGAGGATAAAAAAGAATCCCTTAAAAAAAGCCGGACGTGTTCATCACGCCCGGCTTTTTTTTAGCAATCTTTCGAAAGGATATTTTATGTCAGAAACCAAATACATGAATCGATGGTGGGTTGTCGTCGGCGCCCTGATTATTCAAATCAGTCTTGGCGCTGTCTATATCTGGAGCGTCTTTCAGACACCGCTGAAAACCTTTTTCCCAACCTGGTCTGAAACCGCCGTCACACTGCCGGCCCAAATGGTTCTGGCTATGTTTGCTTTGGCGGTAATTGCCGGCGGACGCATTCAGGACCGCATCGGTCCGCGCAAAGTCGCTACTGCCGGCGGCATTATTCTCGGCACAGGACTCATTCTCGCCCGTTTCACGGAATTTTTCGACCCTTCCTGGGCCCTGCTGTGGCTGATTCTGACCTTCTCCGTCCTGGGCGGCATCGGCATCGGAACCGGGTACGTCTGCCCGATTGCCACCTGCGTCAAATGGTTCCCGGACAAACGAGGCCTCGTTACCGGTTTGGCCGTAGCCGGCTTTGGAGCGGGGGCCTTCTTTTTCGCGCCGCTGGCCAAAGCCCTGATTACCGGCGGAGCTTATCAACTCTTTAATCAGCCCTTGTTCTCTCTGCCAAAAATCGGCGTCTTTAATACCTTTCTGGCACTGGGTATCATCTTCCTGACGGCTGTCGTTACCGGTGCCCAGCTGCTGCGCAATCCGCCCGCCGGTTATAAGCCGGCCGGATGGAACCCGCCACAGCCCGCTCAATCCGCCGCTCCCAAGGCCGACTATACCCCTTCCGAAATGCTGCGGCTGCCCGCTTTTTGGCTGCTCTGGATTACCTATTTTGCCGGCTGCACCGCCGGTCTTCAAATCATCATGAAGGCATCGCCCATTTGGCAGTCTTTCCGAACAGCCGTGATGACTGCTCCGATTCAGGAAGAAGCGTTCAATCAGATTGCCGCCGCCGGTGCTACGGCCGTCGCCGTTCTGGCAATTTTTAATTCTCTCGGACGGATTCTCTGGGGAAAAATTTCAGACGCCTTCGGAAGAAAAGGAACGCTGATTACGATGTTTATCCTTTGCGGCGCTGCCATGCTTTTACTGGACCGGCTTCGGGAATATCCCATCTATCTGTTCGGCGTTTCCCTAATCGGTTTATGTTTCGGCGGTTATCTGGCCCTGTACCCGGCTGTCACGGCGGATTTCTTCGGCACCAAACATTTCGGCGTCAATTACGGCTGTATGTTCACGGCATTCGGTGCCGGCGGAATCGTCGGCCCCTACCTGGCCGCCGCCCTGATGAAGACAGTAAACACCATTTCATACCTGTCCAGAGATTCCAGCGGGACCGTCGTAGAAAAACTCTTCACCATCGGCAATTACCGCCTCGCATTTTGGGTCGCCGGTATCGCCTGCCTGGCAGCGGCAGCTGTTATGACGCAGATTAAACCGCCCAAAAAAGCATAATTTCCGCTAAAAACCTCAGGAGCCCGACCGCCCCTCCGGGCTCCTTTTTTTCATAACCTTCTATCCATGAATCTCCTGCGCCGGATAAGCCGAAGAAAAAATCATCTTTTCTGCTTTTTAAGCGGCCGCTCCCTTTCCCGTTCCAAAAATAAATTGACTCAGGAAAGCCCATGCAGCGGGAAAACCGTGCGGCGCACTGCATCGAGCACTTGTTCCGCCGCCGGCCGCACGGATTCTCTCTGCCAATTTGAAGGAACCAAAACCCGGTCCCGAAGCCCCCTGTCATCGTTCCAGTCCGTGCTTTGCAGCATCACACCGCCCAGACCCGCCCAGGTTTCATCCGTCTGCTGACGTCCGCACAAAGTCGCCCAAACCAGAGCCCAGGCCCGCACCGTATTCTCCACATGATACCCGCCTCCGCCGACCACCAAAAGCGGCTTGCCGAACGCCAGCAGAGACCGCACTGCCTCGACATACACATTGTTGGTTAACGAAAAACCGGCCAACGGGTCTCCGGCCAGCGTGTCGGCCCCGATTTCCAGCACAATCACATCCGGCCTGTAAACCCCGATCAGCGGAAGAACTCCCTCCCGAAACACCTTCAGATAAACCTCATCATAGACCCCAGGAGGCAGCGGAAAATTCACACTGTACCCGCGCCCCTCTCCCTCTCCGATTTCATCCACAAACCCCGTACCGGGAAACAGAGTCCGGCCGTCCTGATGCATCGAAATCGTCATCACATCGGCACGCGCATAAAAGGCCGCCTGGACTCCATCGCAGTGATGCACATCTACATCGAGAAACAACACCCGCTTGCCCGCTTTCACAAATTCCAGACATCCCAAAACAACATCATTCAAATAACAAAACCCCCCGGCCCGCGCGGCATGGGCATGGTGATACCCCCCGGAAGGATTAAAGGCAATCCCGGCTTTCCCTTCTGAAATCAGACGAGCCCCCGTAATCGTGGCTCCCGACGCAAGGGCCGCATAATCATAAACCCCGGAAAAAACCGGACAATCTCCCGTCCCCAGGCCCATCCACAGCATCGAAGAATCAAACTCTCCCTTGTTCGCCCGCTCCAGCGCATCCAGATAAGCCGACGAATGAAACTGCTCCAAAACAGACCGGTCGGCTTTTTCCGGATTGACCTCAAACACATCCGGACCGCTCAGCAGCCCCATCGAGACCAGTTTGCGGCGAAGCAGGGACGCACGATAAGTCTTAAACGGACAGGTATCCGGATAGGTGTATGCCTCCAGCTGGGGGCCGTGAATAAATGCTTTTTTCACACGCGACCCTTCCAATGTACCGGGACTGTTTAGGGTACAGTATATCCAAAACCTGCCGGTCTTCCAGATGGAATCTGAAATTTTCTTTAGAAATACAGGCCGCAGACAGGGTTCTTTTCCTGCAACCCGTGATGCCGCTCGGAAAGCTCCTCCTCTCCGCCTCGGCAAAACAACAATTGAATAAAGAAGATATTTTTGATAGAATCATTTTTCTTCTTTTTCTCATAAAAGAAAAAATATGAATTCCGATCAGATAACCGGTACAATCTTTGACATAAAAAAATATGCCATCCACGACGGCCCGGGCATCCGCACGACCATCTTTTTGAAAGGCTGCCCGTTGCGGTGTTCCTGGTGTCACAATCCGGAAAGCTGGGAAACAAGCTTTGAAATGCTCCATCGGCCCGTCCGCTGCATCCAGTGCGGACGATGTATCCAAATCTGTCCAAGCCATGCCCTAAGCAAGATGAATGGAAAAATACACCGAGATTTAAGCCGTTGTACCATTTGCGGCGCCTGCATTTCTCCCTGCCCAACTCAGTCCATGGAAAAAGTCGGCCGACAAGTCACGGTGGAGCAAGTCTTAAAAGAGGTGGAAAAAGATTCCGTTTTTTATGACCAATCCGGCGGCGGCGTCACTATTTCAGGTGGTGAACCCCTTGCCCAGCCCGATTTTCTCCTCGCTTTACTGACCGCCTGTAAAGAAAGAGGGTTCCATACGGCCGTGGACACTTCCTGTTGCGGAAAGAGGGAAACATTACAGTCAATTCTGGACTTGACAGACCTGTTTTTATGCGACATCAAACATCTCGATCCCCAAAAACATCATGAATTTACCGGCGCGGACAATTCCCTGATTCTGGATAATATACGTTGGTTAAGTCGGAATGCACGACAAATCATTATTCGGATTCCCGTTATTACCGGTTTCAACGCATCCACAAAAGTGATTGAAGCCATCGGCCAATTCATTCAAAACCTGAAAAAGATAAAACAAATTGACCTCCTGCCGTATAATAGTGGAGGACTCGTCAAGGCCGAGCGGCTCGGAAAAAGCGAACCAATGTTCCGTTCCAGCCGGCCTTCCGAGCAGCAGATGCAGGAATTTGCCCAGCAGCTTCGGCAAATGGGCTTTACAGTAACAGTCGGCGGATAGAACCTATGAACGAACGAGTTGCCAAACTGCGTGAGCAAAGCGTCAATACCAAACCCTACATCAGCGCTGAACGGGCCGAACTGATTACCGATTTCTATCAGAGCGGCGTCACAATGGAGTTTTCTCCCCCCGTCGTCCGCGGCCTGGCCCTCAACTACATCATGAGCCGCAAGCACATCTGCATCAACAACGGCGAATTGATCGTCGGCGAGCGGGGACCGGCGCCCAAAGCCACCTATACCTATCCGGAACTGTGCTGTCATACCCTCGAGGATTTCGAAACGATGGCGCGGCGCACCCGCACCTCCTTCGATGTGAGCGAGGATGTCAAAAAGGTTTATAAAGAAAAAATCATTCCTTTCTGGAAGGGCAAAACGATGCGGGAAAAGGTCTTCGCCGCTATGAGCGAAGACTGGCATCAGGCCTTTGAAGCAGGCATTTTTACCGAGTTTATGGAGCAGCGGGCTCCCGGACATGCCATCCTCGATGACAAGATTTACCGAAAAGGTCTGCTCGACCTGCAGGATGAAATCAGCCAGTCTATCCACAGTCTGGACTTTTACGGCGATCCGGAGGCCCACGCCAAGCTCCAGGAACTCAAAGGAATGAAACTGGCCATCGATGCCGTGCTGACTCTGGCCCGACGGTATGCTGAAAAAGCCCAACACCTGGCCCAAAGTGAATCCGACCCCGTCCGCAAAAAAGAGCTGGAGGAAATCGCCGCCGTCTGCCGGCATGTGCCCGCCTACCCCCCCCGAACATTCCGCGAGGCCCTGCAGGCCTACTGGTTCGTGCATCTGGGCGTCATCACAGACCTGAACGTCTGGGACTCCTTCAATCCGGGCCGCCTCGACCAGCATCTGTATCCCTTCTACAAACGAGAATTGGAAGCCGGAACGCTCACCCGCGAGCAGGCCAAAGAGCTGCTGGAGTGCTTCTGGATAAAATTCAACAACCAGCCCGCCCCGCCCAAGGTCGGCATCACGGAAGAACAGAGCGGCACCTATGCCGATTTTTCGCTCATCAACGTCGGCGGTGTGGACCCCCAGACCGGGCAGGACGCCGTCAACGACGTTTCCTATCTGATCCTCGAAGTCGTCGAGGAAATGCAGCTCGTTCAGCCCAGCTGCTGCATCCAAATCAGCGCCAAAAACCCCGACCGATTCGTCAAACGGGCCTGTCAGGTCATCCGAACCGGATTGGGTCAGCCGTCCGTCTTCAATACGGATGTCATCATCCGTGAAATGCTCCACGACGGCAAATCCCTCTTCGATGCGCGAAGCGGCGGCCCCAGCGGCTGCGTGGAAGTCAGCGCCTTCGGCAAAGAAAGCTGCATCCTCACCGGCTACTGCAACTGGCCCAAAATCTTCGAGGTCACCCTTCACAACGGACGCGACCCGCGAACCGGCGCCCAGGTCGGCCCGAAGACCGGCGATCCGGAAACCTTTACAGCCTTCGAGCAGCTGCGCGACGCCTACAAAAAGCAGCTGAATCACTTTATCAACATCAAAATCTGCGGCAATCAAATCATCGAACGGCTTTATGCAGAATGGATGCCCGCCGTCTTTATGTCCGTGCTGGTCGATGACTGCATCAAACGGGGCAAAGACTACCACAACGGCGGCCCGCGCTACAACACAACCTACATTCAGGGCGTCGGCATCGGCACACTCACGGATGCCCTCACGGCCGTCAAATTCCACGTCTTCGACCGCAAGACGCTCACCATACGGACCCTCTTAAAAGCCCTCGACGCCAACTTCGAAGGAATGGAAGACATTCAGAATCTCCTGCGGCAGGCCCCCTGCTACGGCAACGATGACGATTACGCCGACTCCATCGCCGTTGATTTATTCAACCTTTACTACGACGCAATCAACGGCAGACCCAACACCAAGGGCGGCAAATACCGCATCAATCTGCTGCCGACCACCGTCCACATCTATTTCGGTCAGATCACCGGCGCCCTGCCCAACGGACGCAAAGCCGGTCTGCCCCTCTCCGACGGCATTTCTCCCAGTCAGGGAGCCGATACACACGGCCCGACGGCTGTTCTCAAATCCGCCGCCAAACTCGACCATGCCCGAACCGGCGGCACCCTGCTCAATATGAAATTTATCCCGCAGGTGCTTGAAGGGGAAGGGCTGGACAAACTGGTTCAGCTGATCCGCAGCTATTTCCGGCTGGACGGTCACCATATCCAGTTCAATGTCGTCAATCGGCAGACCCTGCTGGAAGCACAGAAAAAACCCCAGCAGCATCGGCACCTGATTGTACGGGTCGCCGGATACAGCGACTACTTTGTAGAGCTCGGAGAAGGTCTGCAGAACGAAATCATCGCCCGAACGGAACAGACATCTATCTGAGAGAATTGTTTTCGTCTGAGAGCCGGACGCCTATTTTAAAAGCCCCAGCTGTTTCGGCAGCCACAGTGACAAAGAAGGAACATAGGAACAAATCAGCAGCACGGTAACCATCGCCGCATAAAAATAGACAATCTGCTTCATCACTTTTGTAACAGTTGTCTCTGCAATCCCGCAGCCCAAAAACAAACACGTCCCCACCGGCGGTGTGCACAGCCCAATACACAAATTCATAATCATAATGATGCCGAAATGAAGCGGATGGACCCCAAAGGTAGCCACCACCGGGAGAAAAATCGGTGTGAAAATCAAAACCGCCGGCGTCATATCCATAAAGGTACCCACCGCCAGCAAAATCAGATTGATCATCAGCAAAACCAAAATCCGGTTATGCGTCAGCCCCAGCAAAGAAGCACTGATATCCTGCGGCACTCGTTCTGCGGCCAGCACCCAGCTCATCGCCATACTCGTGGCAATCAGCAGAAACACCACTGAGGTCATCACCCCCGCCTGCAGCAGAATGCCCGGAATGTCAGACCATTTGACCTCTCGATAAAATACCACCGCCAACAGAAAGGAATACAGCACTGCCACCGCAGAGGCCTCTGTCGCCGTAAAAATCCCCTTCAAAATCCCGCCCATGACTATCACAATCAGCAACAGTGCCGGAATCGCTTGAAAGAAACGTTTAATGGAATCTCCCCCCGTCAGTGTCTCACCTTTACCGTAATTCCGCCTCCAGGAAATAAGACTGCTGACCAGCATCAGCCCCACTCCGACCAAAATCCCCGGAATAACCCCCGCCATAAAAATCGCGGCGATGGAAACCGCCCCGCCGGTCGCCAGCGAATAGACAATCATCACGTTGCTCGGCGGAATCAGCAGGCCTGTCGTGGCCGCCGTAATCGTCACGGAGGCATTGAAATCCCGGTCATACCCCCGCTTGTTCATCAGGGGAACCATAAAGCCCCCGACGCTCGACACCGCCGCCGTTGCTGAACCGGAAATCGCCCCGAACAGCATACACGTCAGAATATTGACCAGCGCCAGCCCTCCGCGGAAATGCCCCACCAGAACGTTTGCAAAGTCTATCAGCCGACGGGCAATTCCTCCTCGCCCCATAAACAATCCGGAAAGAATAAAAAAGGGAATCGCCAGCAGGGAAAACTCATCAATCCCCGTAGCCATTTTGTGTGCAATTGCCGCACAGGCCGGCAAATCCCCCATCGCCAGCATTCCCAGCAGGGCTGCAATCCCCATCGAAAAGGCCACCGGAACCCCCAGCACCAGCAGAATCACAAAACTGACAATCAGAATCTGAATCGGAAAATCCATTACTTCTCCTCGCTGGCAAGTCCATTCGTTCTCTGTTCAGATTTTTTGAAAAACTGTACCGCTCGTTCATATAGGCCGATCCCGCTGTACAGCAACATAAAGAAACCGCTGATGGGAACCGCCAGATACACATACCCCATCTGAACCCCCAGTGCCGGCGATTTCTGCTGCAGCCGCAGCGTCATTCGAACCAGCTCTGCCCCGCCGACAATCATCACAAAAAAGGCAAAAAGAACAATGCACAGAAAAATAAAAATCTCCACCCCAATCTGATCCCGACGCGGCAGTTTCTGCACAAAATAATCGATTCCCAAATGAGCTCCTCGACCGGTAGCCACCGCCGCCCCCAGCAGAGCTACCCAAATCAGAAGAAAAATCGCCAGCTCCTCCGTCCACTTGCTCGGATTCCGAAGCACATATCGGCTGAACACCTGCCAGAGAACATCCAAAACCAGAATCCCGACCACCACCATCACTAAAATTTCCAGGCACGCGTCGAGAATCTTTTTAACCCGTTCGGCCATCAGTGAATCTCCTGAATCTGCTCAATCAAATCGCCCAGTTCCGTCCCCTTATACCGTTCCCACATCGGTTTGACGGCCTGCTGAAAGAGGGTTTTGTCCGGCTCGATGATCGTCACGCCGGCCGCCCGAACGGCCTCCAGCGAAGCTCGCTCCGCCTCCGCCCACAATTTTCGATTAAACACAACCGATTCATCCACCGCCTCCTGCAAAATCCGCTGCTGCTCCGGCGTCAGACTCTCCCACACCCGCGTGCTGATGACCAGCATATCCGGTACACGGACATGCTCATCCAGGATATAATAACGGCAGACTTCAAAATGACGCGACGTCTCAAACGAAGGCGGATTGTTCTCGGCCGCATCCACAACCCCCTGATCCAACGAGGTGTACAGCTCCCCCCAAGCAATCGGTGTCGGGGCCCCGCCCATCGTCTCAATCATCTGCATCGACATAATACTCTGCATCACCCGCACCTTCAGGCCTTTGAGGTCCTCCGGACTTTGAATCGGCTTTTTGGCATAAAAACTTCGGGCCCCGGCATCATAATAGCAAAGCCCCTTAAGCCCTTTGTCCGCTCCTGCCTCCAGAAGCTTCTTTCCGATCGGCCCCTGCGCAACCTTCCAAAAATGCTCCGAATCACGAAACAGGTAAGGAATCCCGAAGATTTTTATCTCCGGCACAAATCCTTCCATCGGCGCCGTCGATGTCTTGGTCATCGACATATAACCAATCTGCAGGGCCTCAATCTGCTCCTTTTCCGAGCCCAGCTGCTCATTGGGAAAAATCTGCACAATCAGCCGGCCGCCGGATTTCTCCTCCACCAGTTTGGCCATATACTCCATCGTAATATGAACCGGATGACGGGGGCTGAGACTGTGTGCCAGTCGAAGAACTCGAATCTCCTGCTCCCCGCGCAGCACGGATACGGCATACCCAATCCCCAGCAAAACCAGCAGCAGACCGATAAAAATCAGAAGCCCTTTGCGCATAGGCCCTCACGAATCACAACGCTTACATTCCATATCAAAATAACGGCACGCATTCCGAAAACAAATATCCTCCACAATCCGGCCCAGCCATTCAAAATCCGGCGGCAGAAGGCCCTTTTCCACATCCGAGCCGAGGATATTGCACAGAATTCTACGAAAATATTCATGTCGTGGAAATGATAAAAAGCTCCTCGAATCCGTCAGCATCCCCACGAACCGGCTCAAGAGTCCCATATTCGAGAGGGCTTCTATCTGCTTTTCAATCCCGTCTTTCTGGTCCAGAAACCACCACGCCGAACCGTATTGAAGTTTTCCCGGACAGGATCCATCCTGAAAGTTGCCGATCATCGCAGCCATCAGTTCATTGTCCCGCGGATTCAGATTGTACAGAATGGTCTTGGGCAGCAGGTCTTCGCGGTTCAGACGGTCCAGAAAGGCCGCCAGCGGACGGGCGATTTCCAAATCCCCGATGGAATCACAGCCGGTATCGGCTCCCAGCCGCTTCATAATCTTGCTGTTGGTGTTGCGCAAGGCCCCCAGATGCAGCTGAAGCACCCAGCCGGCCTTGGCATCCATCACCGCCATATCATACAGAAGGGCCGATTTGTACTGAAGCCGCTCTTGCTCGTTCAGCGCCTGTCCGGCCCGCAGTTTCGAAAAAGCCGTTTCGACCTCCCGCCGCGTGTACGGCGCCGCATACACCGTCTCCAGCCCGTAATCCGACAGCCGGCACCCGTTGGCATGGAATTCATCATGACGCCTCTGCAGCGCCTCCAGCAGATTCGAATACGTTCGAATCTCCACGCCGGAAACCTGTTGCAGGCCATCCAGCCATGAATTTAAAAAAACGGGGGTTTCCGCCATCAGCGCCTTGTCCGGCCGCCAGGCCGTATGTACAAAAATCTCAAATCCGTCCTGCCGGATTTGCCGATGCCATTCGAGAGAATCCAGAGGGTCCTCCGTCGTGCAGAGCACCTGAACATTCATCTTCCGCAGCAGATTGCGGATGCTGAATTCCGGGGTCTTGAGCAGGTCGCTGCAGGCCTCATAAATCCGCTCGGCCGTGTCCGGACCCAGCAGCCGGTCGATTCCGAAATACCGCTTCAGTTCCAGATGCGTCCAGTGATACAGGGGATTGCGGAGGGTATAAGGCACCGTGGCCGCCCAGGCGGAAAACTTATCCCAATCCGACGCCGAACCGGTAATCCGCTCCTCCGGAATGCCGTTGGTCCGCATCGCCCGCCATTTGTAGTGGTCCCCTTTGAGCCAGGCCTGCGTCAGATTTTCAAAGCAGGCATCCTCCGCAATCAGCCGCACCGGCAGATGGCAATGGTAATCATAAATCGGCATCTTTTCGGCGCATTCATGATACAGACGCGAAGCCGCCTTCGTTTCCAGCAGAAAATCCTCGTGAATAAACGGTCGCATCGCCGTTCCCTTTCTCATCCTTACACAACATACGTCGAAGCAGACGTCTCACCGCCCCGTCCCGTCCAGTTCGTATGGAAATACTGCCCACGCGGCCGGTCCACCCGCTCGTACGTATGCGCACCGAAGTAATCCCGCTGGGCCTGCAGCAGGTTGGCCGGCAGACGCTCGCTGCGGTATCCGTCATAGAACGCCAGGGCGCTGCCCATCGCCGGCACCGGTATCCCCATCTGGACCGCCATCGTGACCACCCGGCGCCAGCTGGACTGACCTTGCTGAACCGCATCCGAAAAGAACGGGTCCAGCAGCAGATTCGACAGATTCGGATTGCGGTCAAACGCCTCCTTAATCTTGCCCAAAAAGACCGACCGAATGATGCAGCCGCCCCGCCACATCAGGGCAATCCCGCCGTAGTTCAGATTCCATTTGTATTCCGCCGCCGCCGCCCGCATCAGCTGATACCCCTGGGCATAACTGACAATCTTGGAAGCGTACAGGGCCTTGCGCAAATCATCAATCATCTGTTTCTTATCGCCCGGAAAGGACGCCTGAGGCCCCCTGAGCACCTTCGAAGCAGCCAGGCGCTCCTCCTTCAGGGCCGACAGGCACCGCGCAAAGACTGCTTCTCCAATCAGCGTCAGCGGCTGGCCGGTATCCAGCGCCGCAATCACCGTCCATTTGCCCGTACCCTTCTGGCCCGCCGCATCCAGAATCAAATCCAGCACATACTTGCCTTCCTCATCCTTGTACGCCAGGATATCCCGGGTAATCTCAATCAGATACGAATTCAGCTCCCCTTCGTACCATTCGGCGAAGACCTTATGCATTTCCTCGTTGGTCATTCCCAGGCCGTCCTTCATCAGATGATACGTCTCGCCAATCATCTGCATATCGCCGTACTCAATGCCGTTGTGCACCATCTTGACAAAATGGCCGGCTCCGTTTTCACCAACCCATTCACAGCACGGTTCGCCCTGATCCGTCTTGGCCGCAATCTTCTGGAAAATCGGTTTCACATGGGGCCAGGCCGCCGGCGAACCGCCCGGCATAATCGACGGGCCTCGCAGGGCCCCTTCCTCTCCGCCGGACACACCCGTACCGATATACAGTTTGCCCTTGCTTTCCACATACTGGGTCCGCCGAATCGTATCGGGGAAATGACTGTTGCCGCCGTCAATCAAAATGTCTCCATCCTCCAGATGCGGCAGAATCTGCTCGATGAACTCATCCACCGGCTTGCCCGCCTTGACCATCATCATAATCTTGCGGGGCTTCTTTAAAACCTTCACCAGCTCCTCAATCGAACGGCAGCCGATGATGTTCTTGCCTTTCGCACGGCCGGCCAGAAAGGCATCCACCTTCTCGACGGTCCGATTGTAGCAGGCCACCGTAAAGCCCTTGCTCTCCATATTCAAAATCAGATTCTCCCCCATCACCGCCAGTCCGATTAAGCCGATATCCGCCTGTGCCATCTTTCTATCTCCCAATTCAAAAGTTTTTTTGTTTTTCATTGAAAACGTTCCCGATAGGCCCAAAGCCCCAAGCCCGGATTGGAAATGAAAAACACATCCTCGCCGTCCACAGTATGAAACCCATCCGTGCGCTCGGCCGGCTTGTATTTTTTCACCATCTCTTTCAAATCCCCCCACGCAAACCCCACCGATTCAATTTCTTTTCGACTCAGTTTGCCTGGGCAGTACCGCACCAAAAAACGCCCCTCCGAAGAGCCGTGAATCAAATGAGCCGCCGCACTCAGATTGGCCTGCAAATCTTCATTCTCCGCCGTCAGTGCCAGCACACGCTCCGTTCCGACATACCCGTACTTGCGGATGAGCCGGTCAATCTGAGCATCCTCGCCAAACTCGACAAGCCCCGGCGCCAGGACAATCAACTCCCCGGCGTCCGCCATCGCCATCCGCGTGCGGTAAATGCTTTTATTGCCCAGCCAGGTGCTTTTGTATTCTTCCGGATCCAGATAGACTACGGTCTTCTTCAGCGGTCGTTCGAGCATCGTAAAATTGACCTGCAGGGCCAGCCGAGCCGCCTGCAGAAAGCATTCCGTATCCTCGCCGATAAACAGCCCCCGCACCTTCGGCCGGCCGCCTCCCCCGTCCACCACCGTCAGCACATAGAGAATCGGCAGATCCTTCAAAAAATGCTCAGACGCATAATTCAAGACCCGACGAACCGGCGTATCCGCGCGGCCCATCATCCGCTCCATTCCATAAACCGCCCCGAGGAAATGGCTTTTGTTGATGCCCTCCGACCCGCCGGTGCCCACCAGGATATTCTTATTGTAATTGGCCATCCCCGTCACCTCGTGAGGCACCACCTGGCCGATCGAAAGAATCAGGTCATATCCGCCTTCAACCAGCAGACGGTCCACCTGCGCCGGCCAGTCGTAATCAACCTTTCCTTCGCTCACCTGACGAACAAAATCCCCCGGGACCATTCCCATCGTTACAATCCCGTTTCGCCAGTCGTGAACCCGGAACATCGACAGCGGCATCCCCGGATACATTTTCCGGATTTCCTCCGGCGTCATCGGTCGATGGGTCCCGATAGCCGGCAGCACGTCCGTCAAAGCCGCCCCATAATAATCCCAGGCCATCCTGGTCAGAAGACCTGCCTGCGAATGCAGCCGGGTGATATCCGGCGGCACCGCCAGCACTTTTCGACGGGGGCCCAGCTGCTCCAGCGCCGACAGAAGCCCTTCCCGCATCTGTTCAGGCGTCAATTCCCCCTGCGGATTGCCGGATGCATAATAAAGCATATCGTTCACCCACCTACTAAACACCGCTGAATGCATTAAAACCGCCGTCAATCGGCACCACCACACCGGTCACAAAACGGGAGGCGTCGCTGATCAGCCAGCGGACGGTCCCGCACAGTTCCTCCGGGCTTCCGAATCGTCCCATCGGCGTATGAGCAATAATCGTCTGTCCCCGCGGCGTCAAAGCCCCCGTCTTTTCATCCGTCAGCAAATACCGGTTCTGCTGGGTCAGGAAAAAGCCCGGCGCAATCGCATTCACGCGAATCTGGGGCGAATAATTCTGACACATATGCACTGCCAGCCATTCCGTAAAATTGCTTACCGCCGCCTTGGCCGCCGAATAGCCGACCACTTTCGTAAGGGGGCTGAATGCGCTCATACTCGAAATATTCAGAATAACCCCCTTCTTTTGCTGAGCGAAATACCGCCCAAAAACCTGAGAAGGCAGAAATGTCCCCATAAAATTCAATTCGAATACAGAGCGAAGCGCTTCCTCCGGCAGGTCAAAAAACGGCATCTGTTCCGATGTAGTCGCTTCTTTCTTATTCCCGCCGGCGCCGTTAATCAGCACATCCACACGCCCCATTGTCTCCCTGGCACAGGAAAACGCCTCCTGAATCTCTTTTTTGTCCAGAACATTGATGCGAAGCGGCATCGCAAAATGCCCTTTTGATTCAATCTTTTGGGCCAATTCCTTCGCTCGCATTTCATCATAGTCCGCAATACAGACCTTTGCGCCGGCGGAAGCCAAATCCTCCGCAATTGCCCCGCATAAAATCCCCGCCCCGCCGGTAATCACCACACATTTATCTTTCACATCAAACCAATCCGCCATCGGCTGGACTCCTTAAACTTGTTAAACTTAAATAAGGGCACAGAAAAAGAAAATTTTATCCTCAATATTTGAGATTATTTTACGACAAGACAGACAAAGTTTGCAAGTTTTTTATTATTATTCTTTTATCTTATTATTGTAAAATAAGTTATAGTTCGCACAAAGAAAAGGCATGTTAATCTTGAAAAAACTCAAGAATTGAGATATTATAAATATCCTATGGAAAAAACAGCTATTAATTCCAAGGCGGCCGGACGCCGAAACGAGAAAGTCGTGCTCTCCCTTCTGGCCAGGCACGGCCCCCTGTCCCAAAGCCAAATCTGCCAGATGACTCATTTGGGAAGCTCGACCGTCAGCACCATCGTCAGCCGACTTCGGGAAAAAGAGTGGATTCATGAAACCCCCCTTCCCAGCGGAAAGCGCGGCGCCAAACCCATCCTTATCCGCATCAATCCTCAGGGAGGACATTTAATCGCCGCCGAAATCAATCCGCACACCATTCGGCTCGGACTGTTTGATTTTCATTGTCAGCTGACCGAACAAATTGCCATTGCTCTCGGTACAGATCATTCTGTAGAGCATGTTCTGCGCCTGCTTGAAATCAATATTCGAGGGCTGGTCAGCAAAGCCGGCATTCGCCCCGACAGAATCCTCGGCATCGCCGTCACCCTCAGCGGCTCCATCACCCCCGCCGGCGTCGTCGAACTGTCCAGCCCCCTCGGCTGGAAAACGGTCCCTCTTCAACGGCTCCTCCAAGGCCGCTTTAACTGGCCGGTGGAAATCTACTCCACCAAAGTTCGACTTCTGGCGGAAATTCGCCTTCAGCCCTCTCTCCAATCCAAAAACATTATCTATTTCAATATAGCCGACGGCGTCGGTTCCACTCTCTTAATAGACGGAAAACTCGTGTACGGAGCCACCCGCCGAAGCGGAGAAATCGGACACATCACAGTCATGCCTGATGGTCCTTTGTGCGGCTGCGGACACAGGGGCTGCCTGGAGGCCCTGATTTCCGGACCCGCCGTCCTTCGAAAATTGCGGCAGGAACTCGCCGAAGGATGTTCTTCACTTCTGCAGCGGCGTCTCCCGGAACTCCGCTCTCCGGAACAGGCCGTTGAAGAGCTGGCCTGGGCCGTAGACCAACAGGACCCCTACGCCCTGTCTGTCCGTGATTTCATTGCCGACCATCTCTGCTTTGCCGCTTCTGCCGCCGTCAACCTCTTCGATCCGGATGTCCTGATCCTCGCCGGATATGTCAGTCACCCTTTTATTCAGTATTTCACAAAACGCCTTCAGGATTCCTTTGTCGAACACGTCTATAACTTTGCTTCCAGAACCATTCAAATCATCCCTGCGCAGGCCGGCAAGGAAGCCCTGATTCAGGGCGCAGCCGCCGCTCTTTTTGAAAATGCTCTCTCTCCTCTCTGATTTCCTTTTCAGAAATCCGCAGAATTTCTTGCTTCCGGTAAGAGGGAGCTGTAAGATATCTATCAATTCAATAGGAAAGATTCAACTGTCAAAGGAAAGGGATTGCCTATGAAAAAAACACTCGTGTTTATCGGACTGGCGGCTTTTGTGCTGCTCGGATGCAAACCGAACCCGAAACTCGTAACCTGCCAGAACGAAAAGCAGGCCCTCCAGCAGGAACTGACCGACGCCCAAAAAACCATTGAGCAGCAAAACGAAAAAATCGCTTCTCTTCAGAAAAAATACGAAGAGGTCAACCAGAAGGCCCTCGAAATTACTCGGACCTTGATGGAAAAATCCACCCAGTTCAAAAATGAATCCACCCAAAAAGATAAACAAATTCAGGAACTTCAGAAACAGCTCGCCGAACTCCAGAAAAAATTATCAGAAACCCCTGCCGCAGCACCGACACCGGCTCCGGCACCGGCCAACCCCTAAGCTTCAAATCTCTTAATAAAAGGAATTAAAAAGCCGGCTCTTCTCGGTAAGGGCCGGCTTGCTTTTTTTCACACAATCCCCGCTCTTTGCATTGTTATCAGACCCGCTTAAACCAGTCCGCCTTTTTGCCGACTGAAAAAAACTCGCTTTTCAGTGTTCCCAAGCCGCCTGAATCACTCTCGGAAATCATTTGCCCTTGTAATTGTTCATTTTGCACAACCGCCGTTTAAGCTCCGGCTTTCTTTATCCGAATTGAATGCCAAAGGTCTGAAAGAGTTGACCGAAAAAAATAGACCGATAACCAAAGCCGTTTAGGAGTCAAAATCATGACAACTGCCGTACAAGAAAAAACCACAAAAAACAATGCCCAGGAAGGCAAATATCTAACCTTTGCTCTGGGAAAAGAAGAGTACGGATTAGAAATCCTGAAAGTGCGGGAAATCATCGGCTATATGAATATCACTGCCGTTCCCCGTACGCCAGAATTTGTCAAAGGCGTCATCAACCTGCGGGGACAGGTAATCCCCGTGATTGACCTTCGCCTTCGCTTCGGAATGGAAGCCGCCGAAGTCACCGACCAAACCTGCATCATCGTGGCGGAAATCAACCAGAACGGCAAAACCTTCAACGCCGGCCTGATTGTGGACCGTGTCCAGGAAGTGCTCGACATCGCCGCTGAAGACATCGAAGAGTCCTCTCACCTCGGTTCGGCCGTTCAGACCGATTTCATTCTCGGCATCGGCAAAGTCGGCTCGTCCATCAAGATTCTCTTGGACATTGACCAGGTTCTCGGCGGTGTTCGCCTGAACGAGACCTCTACGGAAACTGTTTGCGAATAAAGCAAACATAAACAGCATTGAAGTCCAGATCCAAGCAGTTCGCTAAGGAGATGAGTATGCTGAACAAAATGGCTCTCAAAACAAAATTGCTCATGTACGGTTTTATTTTAACCCTGACACCGCTGCTGCTCATCCTGGCAATCGTGACCGTTCAAAACCGCCGGATGGTTCTCGCCGCCGATGAGGAAAGCACAAAAATGGCCTACAGCGATCTCGATCATATTGCGCAGAGTATCTATTATATGCTCGAGAATGAACAGCGTTCCATTCAGGAAAACGTCAACCAAACTCTGCGGGTCGCACGAGACATCTTCAATCAGACAGGGTCGGTCCGCTTGGATGAATCGCCGATAACCTGGCAGGCCGTCAACCAGTATAACCAAGCCGCTCAAACGGTCACCTTGCCCAAAATGATGGTCGGCGACACCTGGCTGGGCCAAAACACTAGCCGGCAGGTCCCCTCTCCGATTGTTGACAAGGTCAAAGACCTCATGGGCGTCACCTGCACCATCTTCCAGCGGATGAATGAGCAGGGCGATCTGCTGCGGATCTGCACCAATGTCGAAAAGAAAGACGGAACCCGCGCCATCGGAACCTTCATCCCCAAAACCCAGCCGGACGGAACCCCCAATCCGGTCGTCTCCGCCGTCCTGCAAGGCCAGCGCTACGAAGGCAGGGCCTTTGTGGTGGACCGCTGGTACATCACGGCCTATGAACCGATTTTCGATGCTCAGAAAAAGGTGATTGGGGCCCTGTATGTCGGGATTCCGCAGGAACGCTGCACCAACATCCGTCAGGCCATCCTGAAAACCGTTGTCGGCAAGACCGGCTATGTCTTTGTGCTGGACTCCAAAGGCAGCTACATAATCTCCAAAGACGGCAAACGAGACGGGGAAAATATCGCGAATGCCAAGGATGCAAATGGGGTGCTCTTCATCCAGGAAATCTGCAAAAAAGCCCTTGCCTCCAAACCCGGTGAAATCACCGAACAGAAATACCCCTGGCAAAATCCGGGCGAACCCGCCCCGCGGGAAAAAATCGCCCGCATCGTGTATTTCCAGCCCTGGGACTGGGTCATCGGCGTCAGTTCCTATCTGGATGAATTTTATGAATCCAGCAGCCGGTTTCGTTCGATCGGCCGTGCTTCGATGATTCAAATCGGAATGCTGGCAGCCGTTTCCATGTTTGTATCCCTGGCCATCTGGTTCTTTGTTTCGCACAAACTGACCAGCCAGCTGACCAGAGTGGCAGAACAGATATGGACAGGGGCCGAACAAGTATCCGATGCCTCCGGTCAAGTAGCTTCGGCTTCGCAGGCCCTCGCTCAAGGAACGACCGAGCAGGCCGCCGGGCTCGAGGAAACCTCTTCTTCGTTGGAAGAGATGGCTTCGATGACCAAGCAGAATGCCGACAACGCCGCCCAGGCCGCTACCCTGGCCTCCGGCGCCCAGCAGGCCGCCGACAACGGCGCCAAGGCCATGCAGAAAATGATGACGGCTATTGAGGCAATTCAGAAAAGTTCCGACGAAACGGCCAAGATCATCAAAGTCATCGATGAAATCGCCTTCCAGACCAATCTGCTGGCCTTAAATGCCGCCGTCGAAGCCGCTCGCGCCGGGGAAGCCGGAAAGGGCTTTGCGGTCGTCGCCGAAGAAGTGCGGAATCTGGCGATTCGTTCATCTGAGGCGGCGGAAAAAACAACTGTACTGATTGAGCAGTCTGTCAAGAACGCCAAAAACGGTGTTCAAATCTCCAACGAAGTCAAAACCGCTCTCGACCAGATTGTCGGCGGCATCGGAAAAACTTCGGCTCTGGTCAATGAAATCGCCGCCGCCTGCAAAGAACAGGCCCAGGGCATCGAACAGATTAACTCAGCGGTTTCCCAGATGGACAAGGTCACCCAGCAGAATGCCGCCGGAGCCGAAGAATCCGCCAGCGCCGCCGAGGAACTGGCCGCTCAGGCCGAATCAATGAAGCAGACGGTCTCTCAGCTCCAAACACTTATCCGCAGCCGAACGGCGGACAATCCATCCACAAAACCAAAGAAGACAACAGCCGGTCCGAAGCCGTCTTTGTCCAATCAGGTTTTCCACCAAATCGCCGAAGGAGCCCGCGGTCCTGCTGCAGCATCAAACCGAAGCAGCGCCGCTCGGACCATTCCGCTCGACGAGCATGAATCCCTGTCGGTTTGCAACCCGTAAGTAAGGAGTTTGCCTATGCCAAAATCACTGATGATTGTTGATGATTCGGCCACAATGCGGAAAATCATCATGCGCACTGTCCGAATGTCCGGCCTCGAATTCGACCGGACCGAAGAAGCCGGCAACGGAGCCGAAGCCATTGAAAAGCTGAAGGCCTCGCCGGTGGACATTGTCCTGTGCGACATCAACATGCCTGAAATGCCCGGCACAGAGATGGTCAAACAGGCCCGCCAGCTGCCCAACTGCCAGAATACCAAGATTATTATGGTGTCCACGGAAAGTGCACAGGATTTGATCAACAGCGTTCTGGCCAGCGGGGCGAACGGATACATCACCAAACCGTTTACGCCGGAAAAATTTCAGGAACAGCTGGCTCCGTTTATGAGCTGAACGCAGGGCCGAAATGCGGAAAGGAACCCACAATGATCGAACAGAAAACCTATCATGAAATTGTACTCGATGCCGCCAAAGAAGTATTTGAAACGATGATTTTCATGGAAATCGAGCCGTCCGATCAGGCGTCCATAGATGAATCCGCCCTGTCCATGCTGGGCACGATCACCTTCAATGGCGACATCGAAGGATGCATGGCCATCAGCCTGTCCTGGCCCTGCGGACAGACCATCGCCCGCAACATGCTGGCCATGGAATCGAACGCAGAGGTCTCTCGCCAGGAAGTCTGCGATGCCGTCGGCGAGGTGGCCAATATGGTCATGGGAAGCATCAAAAGCCGCCTCCAGGACATCTACTCGAACATCGCCGTCTCCATTCCGACGGTGGTCACCGGCAGAGAATTGAACAGTACACTCGGCGAAGACGCTGAAAAAGTAGCCGTACCCGTCTGTCTCAATGAAGAGTTTACGGCCGTATTCCTTCTTCTGTATCGAAGAAAATAAATCAGCCGGAACCGAAAGGATTCATCGGCCATGACAGAACCAACCGTCCAATCCGTCCCGCTCGAAACGATGCTGCCGCAGGTCAGCACCCTGTCCATGCAGACCTTCTGCGAAGACATGGACGGAATGCTCGGCATCTCCATCAGCTGCGCGCTCTGTCAGGCCGCTCCGGGGACCCTTGACAGACTCAAACCCTTCTTCCCCAAATTCGCCGCCGTCTATTCCGTCAAAGCGCAGGGGACGCTGAGCGGACGCTTCGACCTGCTTCTCGATAAAAATGCCCTCTTTCTGCTAGCCGGAACAATTGTGATGCTCCCCGAGGACAAAATCAAAGAGCAATGCAAACAAGGCACACTCGAGAATGCCCTCAAACTCTCCGACACCATCAAAGAAATCGGCAACCTTATTGTCGGCGCCTGGGACCGAATCTTCCGCGAACAGATGCCCGGCCATAAACACCTGCTCCAGACCAACACCCAAATTCTCAATCTATGGGACAAACCCGCCAATATATTCGGTTTCAAGGAAGACACAACCTGCCTGCTGATAGTCTGGGAAATGACCATGGGGGATTATCCGCCCTTCCACGGGGCGGCGGTCTTTCCCGCTGCTTTGTTCGAACCGCCCAAAGAAGAACCCGCTCCGGCAGAAGCCCCGGCACAAACACCGGCGGAATCCGCCGCAGCTCCGGCACAGCCCGAGCCGGCTGCAGTCCAACCGCCGCAGCCCTCCGAACCCGCTGACGCTGCACTGGTCTGTCCGCAAACTCAGGAATCAACCGACCCCCATCCGGTCTGGAATGCCATTCAGCAGAGGGTCCGGTCCGCCCCGGACGCAATCTACGCCGCTCCGCTGGACGCCGCTGTTCTGAACTGCCCGGCCCGGGTCTTTATGAACCCAAAACCCCTGTGGCTTTCTCCCAATGATTCCGTCGAAACAGCCCGCCAGCGAATGCAGCAGAATAACACCCGATACGCACTGGTAGAAGAAAAAGACCAGCTGGTCGGCATCCTCTCCCAGGGAGACGTCCAAGCCGCCCTCAGTCCGTACCTGCGAACCCCGTTCGAAGAATATCGCCGGCCGCTCGACGAGGCCTCTTTGCAGATTCGCATCCGATGGTTTATGAGCCGACCCGTCCATACGGCCTCGCCGGATACGCCGATGTGGAAGCTAATGGATATCATGTGCCGTCACCAAATCCGCGCCGTCCCCATACAGGACGCCGGCGGCACCGTCACCGGACTGGTCACCGTTACGGAAATCTTTCAAACCCTGCTGAAAACGCTGACCGGCGGCTCCCCCGCCGTTCAGCCGGAACCGACCAAAGACTGCATAAAAACGGATTGAAATGTTTATGGAAAAGACAGTGAAAATCGCAGAACTGATTGAACAGGCCGCCGGCAAAATCCCCCTGCTGGACCCCCAGGATACCCGCGACATCGAGGAAATCGCCGGCGTCTTCAAACAGATCGAAGAAGCCGTCAAAGCCCTCAACGGCTGTGAGGACTCCTCCCGGCTTCAAGCTCAATCCCTGGCTCATCTGGGAGCCGAACAGATTGAAAAACTCCTCCGTCAGGAACTCCAGTCTTCCGAACAAGTGCTTCAGGAGCTTACAAAAGCCGTCAGTCAGCTGCAGAGCCTGACCCACTCGCTCACTTCAGCCCCTTCCTCCGGCTCCGCACCGCCTTCGGCGGCCCCGTCCGAACCATCTGACTTTCCGCCGACGGTCATTGCACCCGATGATGCTCCGCTCGTTCAGGACTTCCTCAACGAATCCCGCGAGCATCTTGAATCGGCGGAAACAGCCCTTTTAAATCTCGAAAATGACCCGACCAATACCGAAACACTGAACCAGATTTTTCGCGGCTTCCATACCATCAAGGGCATGGCCGGCTTCCTGAATCTGACCGCCATCAATCGGCTGGCTCATGTCTCCGAAAACCTGCTTGACCGTGCCCGCAAAGGCACCCTGATGATGTCCGGCGCCGCCAGCAACCTGGCCTTCGGCTCCATCGACATGCTCAAAACCATGCTCAAGGACCTCGAAGCCGGATTGGCTCAAAATCAACCCATCCCGGCTCCGAAAGACCTGCCTTCTCTGATTCAGAAAATCCAGGACTGCGTCGAAGGCAGACTCCAGCCGGAACCTGCGTCGACCCCCTCAGATATCCAACAGGACATCCAGCTTGAACCTATTCTTCAGCCCGAATCCCAGACAAAAACCGCCGTTTCCTCCGTTGCGGCCTCTGCCGCCGCACGAGAAACCATCAAAGTCAGCACCAAACGTCTGGATGACCTAATCAATATGACCGGCGAACTGGCTGTCGCCCAGCTGATGATTTCCGAAGAGGTCAGCAAAACCTGCCACACCGACAGCGACCTTTACCGAAAAGTCGCCAGCCAGTCCAAAATCGTCCGCGACCTGCAGGAATTGTCCATGTCCATGCGGATGATTCCGATGCAGGGCGCCTTTCAGAAAATGGCCCGGCTCGTCCGCGACCTCTCCCAAAAAGCCGGCAAACCCATCAATTTTCAGACCTCCGGCGAAGAAACCGAACTGGACCGCACCATCGTGGACAAAATCACCGACCCGCTGATTCATATGGTGCGAAACTCTATCGATCACGGCATCGAACCGCCGGAGGAGCGCGTCAAAAAAGGCAAATCGCCTCAGGGTCTGCTGCGTCTGTCCGCCTATCATCAGGCCGGAAGTATCGTCATCGAAATCGAAGATGATGGACGCGGCCTGAATGCCGAAAAAATCCGCAGGAAAGCTATCGAAAAAGGCCTAATTTCTGAACACCAGGAACTTAGCGAAGAAGAACTCCTCAACCTGATTTTCAAACCCGGCTTCTCCACCGCCGACAAAGTCACCGAAATTTCCGGGCGAGGCGTCGGTATGGATGTTGTCAAGAAAAATATCGACGCCCTCAACGGCAAGATCGAAATGAAGACAACGCCGAACAAAGGAACCCTCTTTTTGATTCGGCTGCCTCTGACCTTGGCCATTATTGACGGACAAATCGTCACCATCGGCTCCCAGCGATACATCATCCCGATCAGCTCCGTCATTCAGAGTCTGCGCCCGACACCGGACCAGATTTCCACCATTCGAAACCGCTCCAAAGTCGTGATGATTCGCGGCCGGCTTCATCCGCTGGTTCCGCTCTACAAGCTCTTCCGCATCGCCGGCGCCGTGGAAGAACCCGAACAGGCCCTTCTGGTGGTTGTCGGGGAGGGAAGCCGCCAATGCTGCCTGCAGGTGGACGACCTGCTCGGCCAGCAGCAGGTGGTCATCAAATCCCTCCGCGGATTGGGAAAAATCAAAGGCATCTCCGGCGGTGCCATCATGGGAGACGGCCAAATCAGTTTGATTCTCGATGTTCCGGGACTTCTGGAACTGGCCCAGAACCCGGATGCAACTCTGTGAGGTGAACGTATGCCCCTGATTCAGCCCATTCTGGACGAACTGGTTCTGACGGACGAGCAGTTTGCCCGTATTTGCCGGCTGGTCTATGAGCACTGCGGCATCAATCTTCACGAAGGCAAAAAGGAACTCGTCCGCGCCCGCCTGGCCAAAATGCTCCGAAAATACAACCTGAAATCCTACGACGAATACATCGACTTCGTCCTGCAGGATGTCGGCGGGAAAACCTTTTATGAAATGATTGACCAAATCAGCACCAACCTGACCAGCTTCTTCCGCGAACCCAAACACTTTGAATACCTTACCCAGAAGTTCCTGCCGGAACTGGCGGCCGAAAAGCAGAAAACCGGCCGACTTCGAATCCGCGCCTGGAGCGCTGGATGTTCTTCCGGTGAAGAACCGTACTCCATGGCCATTACCCTGCTCGAATCCCTTCCCAAAAACCAGACTTGGGACGTGCGGATTCTGGCCACGGATATCTCCACACGCGTCCTTCAGACAGCCCAGCAGGGACTCTATGAAGCCCAGCGTGTCGCCGCCGTCTCCGCCAACCTCAAAAAACGCTACTTAATCCCCCGAAAGGAAAAAAACGGCGAAATGTGCTACGAAGTCGCCCCGGCGGTTCGGAGCATCCTGACCTTTAAGTATCTGAACCTGATGGACCCCTGGCCCTTCCGAGGTCCCTTTGACTTTATCTTCTGCAGAAATGTGATGATCTACTTCGATAAGCCCACGCAGGAAAAACTCGTCAACCGCTTTTGGAATGTTCTGGACACCGGCGGACACTTTTTTACCGGTCATTCCGAATCCCTGACTGGAATCTATCACCCGTTTCAATACGTGCAGCCAACGATTTACAGGAAATAACTATGCTTACAGCCGTGAAAAAAAATATCGTTGTCCAGGTTTCCGATGCCCATATCTCAACAGATCCCGATTCGGTCCTCGTCACCTATTCGCTCGGCTCCTGTATTGCGGTTGCTCTCTACGACCCCGCCCTGACCATTGGCGGAATGATTCATTACCAGCTGCCGGAATCCGCCATGGACCCCAAAAGAGCGGAAGTCGAACCGTTCCTGTTCTGCGATACCGGCATGGATGTCCTCATGGCAAATCTCCAGCAGCTCGGTGCGGATAAATACCGGCTTATTGTGAAAGCTGCCGGCGGCGCCGCTATGAAGGCCGGGCCCCAAGGATTCGACATTGGCAAGCGAAACTTCCTGGCTCTTCGGAAGGTTCTCTGGAAATACGGCCTTCTTCTCAAAGGTCACGACGTCGGCGGCGACCAGCCCCGCAATCTCTATCTGTATATGAATGACGGCACCGTCGTGGTCAAAAGCGGCGGAATTGAAAAAAATCTCTAAAGGAATCGCCCATGTCCTCTGCAACACTCGAAACAACCAAAGTTCTGATCGTCGACGATTCCGCCATCGTCCGAAAAATCCTCAGTACTCAGCTGGGAACCCATCCGTCTATTGAAGTTATTGCCACCGCTCCTGATCCCTATATCGCCCGGGACAAAATCGTCCAGCTCAACCCTGATGTGTTGATTCTGGATGTCGAAATGCCCCGAATGGACGGCGTCACTTTCCTCAAAAAACTGATGAAGTATCATCCGATGCCTGTCATTATCTTCAGCTCGCTGACCCCCCAGGGCAGCAAAACCGCCATCGAAGCCCTCGCCTCCGGAGCCGTCGAAGTGCTGGCCAAACCCGGTCCTTCCTACTCGGTAGGAGATGCCTGCAAACAGCTTTGCGAAACCATCCTGGCTATTCCCAAAGGCCGTTATCCCAAACCCGTCTCGACTCAGGCTGAACCGATTCAGCCCATCGAATCTGCCTCGATGCTCGAGACGACAAACAAAATTTTGGCCATCGGCGCCTCCACCGGCGGTGTCCAGGCCCTCACTTGTGTCCTGTCCGCCCTCCCGCCGGACTGTCCGGGAACCGTCGTCGTTCAGCACATGCCCGCCCAATTCACCCATTCCTTTGCGGAACGGCTCAACAGCGAATGCAAAGTTCAGGTCAAGGAAGCCGCCGACGGCGATTCCGTTATCCCCGGCAGAGTTCTCATCGCCCCCGGCGGCTACCACATGGTCCTTCAGCGCTCCGGCGCCAATTACTATGTCTCCATCAAAGACGGGCCGGCCGTCTGTCATCAGAAACCCAGTGTCGAAGTCCTTTTCAATTCCGTCGCCAAATATGCCGGCCCCAACGCCGTCGGCACCATCCTCACCGGCATGGGCAACGACGGCGCCAAGGGACTGCTGGCTATGAGACAGGCCGGCGCTCACACCATCGCACAGGATGAGGCCACCTGCATTGTGTTCGGTATGCCCAAAGAGGCCATCAAACTGGAGGCCGCAGAGGTTGTTTTACCGCTTGACAAAATCGCCTCCGCCCTCATCCAGTACGCGCGAAATTAAAACAAAAAAAACTTGCAGCCCCTTTTCTCTGACTGTATATACAATTCCTGTTTCGGGATAGAACAAGTCGAAAAACAGGAATCGGCGGATGGCAATTGAAATTCTTCTGCCTCGATTGGGGCGTACAATGGAACAAGCCGTTATCGTGGCCGTCCATGTCCAGGCCGGACAGAAAGTCTGCAAAGGCCAGGTCTTGGCTGACATCGAAACAGACAAGGCGGCCATGCAGATCGAATCCCCCGCTGATGGAACCATACGCGCCGTCCTCATCGAGCCGCCGGTCACCCTCCCGGTGGATACGCCGCTTTTTGTCCTCACCGAAGACGGCCGTCCCATCGACCCAGCACGGCTGGAAAAACTCAAACAGCAGGTCCAAACCGCCCGGGAAAGCGTTCTTGAACCCACTGCCCCGCTTGCTCATTCGATTTCCCCAACAGACCTTCTGCGGCTTCCGGAAGCCCCTTCCCTCATCAGACCCAAGGAAGCTGCGGAAGCATTCCAAAAGTCTGGTGCAATTTCACGCGCTCAGTTTGAACCCGGGAAAAAAATTCCTTTTACTCGATGGCAGGCCGTCGTAGCCCAAAGAATGCTTGTTTCCAAACGCCAAATCCCCTGTTTTTACCTGAATCTGCAGGCCGATGTGACGGAATTGACTCAATTGCGGGTTACCCTCCAGAAACAGGGAGGCAATCTCTCCTATAATGATTTTCTTCTCAAAGCCGCCGCCGTTTCCCTGCGGCGATACCCCATTTTAACAGGACATTTGGGGACAGATACAATTGAACTGGCCCCCCAAATCGACATCGGCCTGGCCATTGCTTCTGAACAGGGGGTTGTGGCTCCGGTGCTGCGGGCAGTGGATACCCTGTCTTTGCCCCAGATTTCCGCCGCCGTTGAAGACCTGGTCACCCGAACCCGGCGAAACGCCCTGCGTCCGGAAGACCTCGACGGCGGTTCGATGACCCTCAGCAATCTGGGCAGCTACGGCATCGACTCGTTTATCCCAATCGTCATCCCCGGTCAGACGTCCATCTTGGGCGTCGGACGAATTCGGGAACAATGCGTCCCCGATGGGAACCAAATCCAAATCCGAAAACGAATGACCCTCACCCTCTCGGTGGATCACCGCATTGTCAACGGCGCAGAAGCCGCACAGTTCCTCGACCACATCAAAAAACTGCTCGAACACCCCCAGGAACTGCTTGACAATCCCTAAACACCCCCGCCACAGCCCGGAAAAATACCCAGCAGACCCCGGCGAATCATCATCACGGCAATCGCCGCCAGAATCAGGCTGGCTACCTTGGAAAGCGCCTGCGACCCTGTCGAACCCAGCAGCCGATTCCAAAAATCCGCCGTCAGCAGAATCCCGACCGCCAGCACCAGATTCAGCAGCACCGCCGCCAGCGTCGCCGCCAGCCCGTGCACATCCACCAGCATCACACTGGTCGTCAGCACCGCCGGACCCACAATCAGCGGCACTCCCAGCGGAACGGCCCCCAGCGTATCCACCCGGCGGGCAAATTTGGTCCCCGAAGTCAAATCCAGTGTCGCTATGATAAACAGCAGCACCCCCCCGGCCACCATAAAATCAGAAACGCTGATCCCCAAAAAGCGGAAAACCCCCTTGCCCAGAAAAATAAAGCCCACCGCCACCGTCAAAGCGGTCACAAAAGACTGCTTGACGACACGCTTTCGTTCCCCCTGGGGCACTCCCTCCACAAGCCCCAGATAAATCGGCAGAATCCCCATCGCATCGATCGCTACAAACAGCGGCACAAAAACCATCCAGAAATCACGCATACACTCCCTTTCGCGATTCCCTGCTCCTTGATCGCATCCCAGGTTCCGCTGCCTTTCGGTTTTTGTTGTCCCCGCTCGGCCCTATAAAAAAACCTGCCCGCTGTTCTGCAGGCAGGCTGGAATTCCTCAACCCCGTTTCACCAGGCCCGTTTACGCCTCAATCCGTTCGATCAGAACCTGCTGATATTTCTGTCGATGTCCGATTTTCTTCTTGGAGTTCTTGCGGCGGCGGAAATACATCGGATACAGCTTGGGCCCTTTGACAATCGACGCGTCCGCCGTCCCCTGGAAACGGGCCGTAACTTTGGCCCCCTTCACATAGGGATTCCCGATTCGGATCGAATCCCCGTCCCGGATGAGCATCACTTTGTCCAGCTGAATCGTCTGGGCATCCGCCGGCGCATCCGTCAGCTCAATCCGAAGCAGATCGCCCTGAACCACCTTGTATTGCTTGCCGCCTTGTTCAATAATCGCGTACATTTTCTTCCTCATCTGTCAAATAACCTTGTTCAATCCAAAACCAACCAGAGCCAGGCATTGTAGATTCTTTTAATCGGCTTGTAAAGTCTTTTTTGGCGGCAAACTTAAAAACCGCAAGCCCTCGTCCAAAAAGAAGTTAGAGAACAGACACCTCCCTTCGCCCTGCCCGCCGAATGCCGATCTTATCCGTTGCCAAAATACAGACGATATTCTATGATACCCGTTTTACAAAAATCGACCGGAGAATTCAATATGGAACTGGCTGTCATCAATGAAAACCTGCTGCCGCTGACTGAAGTGCCGCGGGACAAGATGGACCGCGGACTGTTCTTCGGAGACGGTGTCTATGAGGTGCTCCGCAGCTACCATGGACGCATTTTTGCCCTCGAAGAGCATCTGGCCCGCTTCGAACGAAGCGCCGCCGAAATCCGCCTGGACGGCTTTGACATCGCACAAATCCGCTCCCGCATCCTCGAGGCCTTTGAAAAAACCGGCTTCCAAACGGCCAAAATCTATTTCCACCTCACCCGCGGCTGTGAACTCCGTGAACACCTGCCCGGCCCAAACCTCAAACCGTCTTTCTTTCTGACCGTTCAGGAGCTTCACGACGACCCGAAAAAAAAGCAGGACGGCATCCGCGTCTGCACGCACCCGGACCTGCGATGGAAACGCTGCGACATCAAATCCCTCAACCTGCTCCCCAACATCCTGGCCCGCATCGAGGCCGACCGGAAAGGATGCACCGAAGCCATTCTGGTCAATGACCAAGGGCTGATTACGGAGGGAGCAGGCTCGGCCTTCTTTGCCGTCAGCGGCAAAGAAAAAACTCTTTATACCCATCCCCTCGGCCCTCAAATCCTGCCTTCCATCACACGCGCCGTGGTCCTTCGAATCGCCCGCGATGCCGGTCTGACCCCCCTCGAACAGGCCGTCACGCCGCAGCAGGCCGCCCAAATGGATGAACTCTTCCTGGCCGTCACCACCAAAGACGTCCTGCCGATTACGCAGTTTGACGGAAATCCTGTCGGTACAGGCCGGCCCGGCCCCTGCACCGCCGCCCTGATGAAAAAATTCCAGGAATACGTCGCCGCCTATGCCCAGCACCCTTAACCCCGCCTGATTCTGAAAAAATCTTGCTTTCAGATGAAATTGCCTTACACTGTGTTCTTCGAACAACAAAACAGAAGGATGCAGATGGAAAGGAGCTCTCATGTCACGCGGCCAATCATTGATCCGCCAGTGGAACCTCCTGAAAGCCCTTCAATCCGTCTATTTCGGTATTGACAGCCGGGAGCTAGCCCAGCGTCTCGAATGCAGCCAGCGGCAGGTGCTCCGCGACTTAAATATCCTCCGGCAGCTCGGCTTTCCCATCACCTATGAAGAACGGGATTTCGGAAAGCGTTTCTGGAAATTGAGCCGCCATTTCATCGAAAGCGACCGGCTCGTCTTTACCCTCACAGAACTCATCAGCATCTACCTGAGCCAAAAACTTCTCTCTCCTCTGTCCGGCACCCAATTCGGCGAAGGTCTGGCCTCGCTCCTGGAGAAAATCAAGGCCATGCTTTCCCCACGCACCCTCGAATACTTCTCACGACTCGAAGAGCATCTTCTGGTCAAAACCTCCGCTCTGAATACCTATGCCGCCCACGACAAAGTCATCCGAATCCTCACCCTCGCCATTCAGGACTCCCAGACCGTCCGCCTCCGGTATCAATCCACCCGGCACCCTGAGCCCTACGAAACCCTCTATCAGCCCTATGGTCTGATCTTTTTCGACGGCGACCTGTACTGCATCGGCTGGATGCAGCGATACGAAGAAATTCGTACCCTCAAAGTCAGCCGCATCCAGAGCGCCGAAGCCGCCGGCCAATCCTTCCGCCGACCCGCCGACTTCTCCCTCGTCCGACACATACAGGACAGCTTCGGCATCTTTTTCGAATCCGCCCCACCCTGCAAAATCCGCATCCGTTTTGACGGCTGGGCCGCCGCCAACGTCCGCGAAACACGCCGACATCCCTCCCAAACCATCCTTGAAGATCACGGAGACCGGCTGCTGGTTCAATTTGAAATCGCCCCCGGCGCCGAGCTGATTCGATGGATTTTAAGCTTCGGCTCCCACGCACAAGTCCTGACGCCGCGATCCCTCATCCGGCAGCTCGAACAGGAACTGCAGCAAACGATTCAGCTCTACACCGGCAAGAAAAAAAGTCAAAAAAATTAGAAATTTTTTCTTCCCATCAACCCCCTACTTATAGCTCTTTTTTTCAATTACAGGCCCCAAAAATCGTAGGTCCGACCAGTTCTGTCATCCCCATCCGCCTCCCCCCCCAAAAATCCCCTGACCAGCTCTGTCAGACCATCCCTGTATAGTAAACAAGGAACGAACAAACTTTGAAGATTGTCACTCCCGCAGCGTATCCCGTAGTTTCAAAGCGGGAATTCAGAATTCAAAATAGATTGAAAGGAAGAGCAAAAATGAACGAAGAAGTTAGGGGAGTACAAATTCTTGCAGAGTTATCCGAAAAACTTCAAACCAGACCGCCGCTAAGCCATCGGAATTTAACTCTGGTTCCGCTGGCCGGACTGAACGGCTCGGTCTCTTATCTGCTGGCTTCCGAAGCCATCGAGCAGGGGCTGCTGACTGTCCGGGAAGTCAGCACAGCAGGACAAGTTAATTCCCTGCGTGTCGAAAACAAAAGTCCGCATCGCATCCTTCTGCTCGACGGCGAAGAACTCGTCGGGGCCAAACAAAACCGTATCCTGAACACCACAATCCTTTTGGAGGCCCAAACCGTTCAGGATATTCCCGTCTCCTGCGTCGAACAGGGCCGCTGGCAGCACTGCCGGCCCGATTTTGTTTCCGGCGGCTTCTCGTTCCCCAAATTGCGGGCCTCGAAAACCTGCCGGGTTACCGAGTCGCTCTGCTCCATCGGCCAACCCATCGCTGATCAGGGCGAAATCTGGGACGAGGTGGACCAAACACTCCATTGCCTCAAAGTCCCTTCCCCGACCAAAGCTATGAAAGATATCTTCGACCAGCAAAAAGACAGCTGGAAGGATTTTATAAAAGCCCTCCCTTACCCGGAAGGAGCCTGCGGAGTGGCCGCAGCCATCTGCGGACGGGTGCTGATACTCGATGTTTTCGATAAGCCCGACACCCTGAAAAAAATCTGGCCGCGTCTGACCGCTGCTTATGCCCTCGAGGCGCTCCAGCAGAGAAACGAACCCGCAAAACCGCTCGACGAAAAAAACGCTCGATTCTTTCTCGACGGCCTGAAACGATGTCAAACCCAGCTCTTTAAGGCCGTCGGACTCGGAGAGGAACTTCGCTTCCAATCCGATGAGCTCTTCGGACAGGCCTTATGGTTTGAACAGTCCGTCATTCATCTGGCCTTGTTCCCCAATGACGGACGCAAGCACGGGCAAGACAGAATAATGCCGCCCGATTTCAGGCGGTCCCGGCACATGCTGTAAACAGGCAGCGTTCTCCTTGGAGATAGGCGGCGTGCAGAGAATGCTCGCGGCGAGGGGAGAATAGCGGCAGAAGGGCTTGATAGGAAAGCCCGGCTCTCTGCACAGCGGAGGACTCTCGGCTTTAAGCCGAGACGTCCTCCGCCCCGCCGCCGTTAACCGTTTTCTTTAATTGCAATGGAAACGTTGAAAACAGCGGGAGAATTTCAGCAAAGGAGTTGAAATATGACGGCAAAACAAACACGTCCCCGCTGGAAACAGCGGCTTCTGAAATGGCTGCTGAGCCCAAAGGAACTGGCCTGGCTTCAGGAAGGAGAACAGCAAGTCCATCAAATCCACAGTGAACTGTACAAAATCTTCAACTGGCTCAAGTGGCTCAAGGAATATACGGACACCCTTGCCAACGAAACAGAGACCGACCGGTTTTTGTCGCTGGAGGCATGGCTGGAAACCCGACAGGAGTTTGAGGAAGACCTGGACCCGGAGGAACAGGAGGAATTGCAGCGGCAGCTCGAACGCCAGATGGAAGAGCAGGAATGGATGCGCCGATTGGGCATGGATGAAATGTATGAGGCATTCAAGCGAGACCCCGAAAAATGGCACAAAGACTTCAATGACCGGCTCTATCCGTGGAAACCCTTCCAGAAAGTCTGGAAACTTTGCATGGAAAAGTCATATCAGCGAAGCATCGAACAGCTGCGGAAGCATCTGGGTTTTCCGGAGCCCCTCCCACCGGCCCAAACTGCGAAACCAGCGCATTCGGTTGTTGAGGCAGACAACGCCCTGAATGCACTAAGACCTCAATCCACAGAAAAAGACAAAACCTAACGGCACCTTCGGGCGGCAGGCGGAAAATTGCTCTTTTCCGCTTGCCGCCTGAAACCGGACTCTATCCCTCCATTCCTTTGCCGCTCTGCACTCAGACAATCCCTGCCGAAAAATCAGAAATTGGAAATGAAAACTCGAAAAGCCCCCCACCCCTCCCCTGCCCACCTGTATTCCTGTATCCCTGTATTCTTGAATTCTTGTATCCCTGCCCCCGTCTCCCATCGCGCCCGGAGGGATTCGAACCCCCGACCTGCGGATTAGAAATCCGCTGCTCTATCCAGCTGAGCTACAGGCGCCGGATTGAAACGGCAGGTTCCCCGCCTCAAACCCCGCAGGAGAAAACCCGCCGCCTCGCCCATTATAAACCCCGCCGGCACAGCCGGTCAACCCTCATCGCCGTTTGCCCGCCAGATACTCATTGATGGCCGCCGCCGCAATCCGCCCCTGTCCCATCGCCAAAATCACCGTCGCCGCCCCCAGCACAATATCCCCGCCCGCATACACCCCCTCCAGGGACGTGCGGCAGTTCTCATCCACCTCAATATTGCCCCATTTATTGAATTTCAGCCCCGGCGTCGTCTGCTGCAGAAGCGGATTGGCCCCGTTGCCGATCGCCACAATTACCGTATCCACCTCCAGCACAAACTCACTGCCGGCAATCGGCACCGGACGCCGACGCCCCGACTCATCCGGCTCGCCCAGTTCATACCGCAGGCACTCCACACCGACCACCTGCCCCTGCTCATGGCCCAATATCCGCTTGGGATTCTGCAGCAGGCAGAACTCCACCCCCTCCTCTTTGGCGTGATGCACCTCTTCCACCCGCGCGGGCATTTCTTTTTCGCTCCGCCGATACACCAGATACACCTTTTCCGCCCCCAGTCGTACCGCCATTCGCGCCGCATCCATCGCCACATTCCCGCCGCCGAAAACCGCCACCCGCCGGCTGCGGGCAATCGGCGTATCGGCCCCCCGGCCGAACTGATAGGCCTTCATCAGATTCGCCCGCGTCAGATATTCGTTGGCACTGTACACCCCGACCAGCTGCTCGCCCTCAATCCCCATAAACTTCGGCAGCCCCGCCCCTACCCCGATATACACCGCATCAAAGCCGTCCTCCTTCATCAGCTGCTCGATCGTCCGCGTCCGCCCGACAATAAAATTGCAGACAATCTCCACCCCCATCTTCCGCAGCGTCTCAATCTCCTTGTGCACAATCGCCTTCGGCAGACGAAACTCCGGAATCCCGTACACCATCACTCCGCCCGGCTTGTGAAACGCCTCAAAAATCGTCACCGAATGCCCCGCCCGCCGCGTATCCGAAGCCGCCACAATCCCGCCGGGACCGGAACCGATAATCGCCACCTTCTGTCCCGTCGGCGCCGCCGCCCGAGGCGTCTGGGCCTTCTCCGCCCCCCAATCCGCCGCAAACCGCTCCAGCCGGCCGATGGACACACTCTTCATTACGTCCTTGAACTTCAGCCCTACGGTGCATTTTTCCTGGCACTGCACTTCCTGCGGGCACACCCGGCCGCACACCGCCGGCAGAAGCGAATACTCCTTGATAATCTCCAGCGCACCGGCATAGTTGCCCGCCGCAATCTGCGCAATAAACGCAGGAATCGGAATCCGAACCGGACAGCCCTCGATGCACGGAGCCGTCGGACACTGAAGACACCGCAGCGCCTCCAGCCGCGCCTGCTCCTCCGTATAGCCCAGCGCCACCTCATTCATATTCGACCGCCGCACAACAGGGTCCTGCTGCGGCATCTCCTGCGGCGGAATCTCCAATCGCTCTTTCGGCTTCAAACGCCCGCTCTGCTGTTTGTCAAGCAGTTCCTGAAGTTTTTTAGACAGTTCGCTCACCGCAATCTCTTCAGCAAATAGTGCTCATTCTTTTCCATCAAAAAAATCGTGTCATTCCCGCGCAGGCGGAAATCCAGCCTTATATTCCCAACAATCCGGCCGCCTCTCCTCCGAAGCTCCAAGCAAAGAAAGAAGGCGAAAAGGCATTCTTCGCTTGCGCCGGCTCTACCTCCGCGGCTCCAGCCCAATTTTGCACCGATGCTGCCGGTACTCTTCATACGCCCGCTGCTCCAGGTCCTTGTAGGCGGCCATCCGCTTCATCATCAAATCAAAATTGACCTGATGGCCGTCAAACTCCGGCCCGTCCACACAGACAAACTGCGTCTTGCCGCCCACCTCCACCCGGCACCCGCCGCACATCCCCGTCCCGTCCACCATAATCGTATTCAGCGAAACCTGCGTGGGAATCCCGAAAGGACGCGTCGTTTCGCAGCAGAACTTCATCATAATCGTCGGGCCGATGGCCATCACAAAATCCGGCTTTGACGCCCGCCGGCAGACCTCTCCCAGCGGCTCCGTCACCAGCGCCTTGCGCCCGTACGAACCGTCATCGGTCACCACAATCAATTCATCGCTGAACAGCCTGAACTCCTCCTCCAGAATCAGAAGCCCTTTCGTCCGCGCCCCCAGAATACTCACAACCCGATTGCCCGCTTTTTTGAGCGCCTCGGCTATCGGCAGCAGCGGGGCAATCCCAATCCCTCCGCCCACACAGACACAGACGCCGAACTTCTCAAGATGCGTCGGTTTGCCCAGCGGACCTGCCACATACCCCAGACTGTCTCCCTCCTTCAAATCCGCCATCTGAGCCGTCGCCTTGCCCACCCGCTGAAAAATCAGCCGAATCGTCCCCTTCGTCTCATCCGCTCCGGCAATCGTCAGCGGAATCCGCTCCCCGTCTTCCTCATCCACCGAAACAATCACAAATTGTCCAGGCTTCCGGGCTCGGGCTACATACGGCGCTTCCACCTCCATTTGAAAGACATGTTCCGACAACTGCTTTTTGGACAGAATGTTATACACACTCTAACCTTTTCTTATCTGCAAAATTAAAAACAATTATCACTTATAATAAAACGGGGTTGTCCTTATAATAGCAGGACCGTTTTTTTTCAAGATTTTTTTGGCCTGAAAAAATCTTACAAGCCGCCCCCTACCTCAATCAGAAGACGTTCAATGACCGCCGATGCCGTGGTTTTGCCTGTCTTAATCTGATAATCCGCCTCTCCCAACTGAGCGAGGATCCCGGCCAACTGCCGCACAGAAAACGGCTTGAGCTGCTCAAAAAAAGATTTCTGGATTTTCTCCCAAACCCCAACCTGTTTGGCAGCCTCCGCTTCCGACACCCCTTTTTCCAGCAGACACTTGGCCGTAAAAAGCCGCCGAAAATGGTACGCAAACGCCCCGACAACGGTGTACTCCGCCGACTTGTCCGACTCAAACATCACCCGAAGCCGCCGCAGCGCCTCCGCTGTATCTCTTTTCATCAGCGCATCAATCACATCAAAGGCGCCGAACGTGCGGTTCTGCCCGACCAGCTGCTGAACCTGCTCCGGTGTAATGGTTTTCTGCTCACCGACAAAAACCGCCAGCTTTTCTATTTCCTGGCAGATTGACCCCGGTTCATCCCCCGCCAGCTCCACGAGCAGCTGAGCCGCCGGCAAGGTCAGCGTCTTTCCGAAATGACTCCGGCAGTATGCACACGCAAACCGCGGCAGCTCCCACGGTTTGACCTCCGTTTCAATCAGCCCGCCCAGCGGGGCCAGGCGCTTCACCAATCGGGTCCGCGTATCCGCCTTGCTGACCGTCAAAATCAGAACCCCGGTAGGACTCGGATGCTCCAGATACTCTTCAAGCCGCGACCGGTTCTGGGAAACAAACAAGTCCGCATTTTGAATCAGCACCACCCGACGGCTCGCCAGAAAAGGCACCGTCCGCAGCTCATCCAGCACATCAGCAATCTCAGGCGGTTCCTCCCCCGACGGCTGCCAGAGAGCCAGCGGCCTTTCCTCCTCTGTCAGCAGCTGCTCCGTCAAACGACGGGCCTCCCGGGTATTTAAAAAGGGATCGGCTCCGGCAATCAGATACAGCGGACTGACGGCAGGCACAGAAGCAGCTCGCTTGGCGTTCATGAATTCTCCTCAGACGCCTCCTCGGATTCCTTCGTCTGATTCTTCGGCTCAGATGAAGCCGGCGGCTCTTTGTCCTCCGGCACAATCCGCGCCGCCGCCACCAGTTTATCGCCCTCTTTGAGCGTAATCATCCGGACGCCGGCCGTATTCCTGCCGATTTCCCGAATCTGATCCAACCCCGTGCGAATCATCTTCCCGTTGGCCGTAATCAGCATCAGCTCATCCGCATCATGGACGGTCCTGAGAGCCACAACCTTGCCGTTCCGCTCGGTGGTTTTGATATTGATCAGCCCCACCCCGCCGCGATTCTGCGGTCGATATTCCTCAATCGGCGTCCGCTTTCCGTAGCCGTTCTCACAGACTGTCAGCAGAGAACTGTTCGGCTCGGCAATCACCAAATCCACCACCTCATCCCCCGGACGAAGCCGAATTCCCTGGACCCCGCGGCTGACCCGCCCCGTCGAGCGGACCTGCATCTCCGAGAACCGAATCGCCATCCCGTCCCGCGTCCCCAGAACAATCTCATCTTCTCCGCTGGTAATCGCCGCCCCGATTAAATCATCATTCTCATCCAGCTTAATGGCAATCACGCCGTTCGAACGCGGATTGCCGTAGGCCGACAGCACCGTCTTCTTCACCAGACCGTTCCGTGTCGCCATCACCAGCTGCCGCGCATCATCAAACGTGCGCACATTCAGAATCGAGGCAATCTTCTCCTGCGGGTCCAGCTGCAGCAGATTCACCAGATTTCGTCCTTTGCTCTGACGCGACATCTCCGGAATGCGATAGACCTTCAGCCAGTGGCAAATCCCCCGATTCGTGAAAAACAGAATCGTATCGTGCGTCGAGGCCGCAAACAGATGCTCAATAAAATCCCCTTCTTTGGTGTCCGAAGCAATCACCCCTTTGCCCCCGCGCCCCTGTTTGCGGTAGGCATCAATCGGCGTACGCTTGATGTACCCGCCGTGGCTGATCATCACCAGCGTCTCTTCATCCGCAATCAAATCCTCCAGTTCGGGCTCATCCGCCTCCTCCGCAAGTATCTCCGTCCGACGCGGGTCTTTGTACTTTTCCTTGATTTCGTACAAGTCCTCCCGAATCACATCCAGCTGAAGATTCCGATTGGCCAGCAGCGCCTCATAATCCGCAATTTTCTCCGCCACTTCCGCATACTCTTTGGCCAGCTTCTCAATCTCCAGCCCCGTCAGCCGCTGCAGCTGCATCGTCAGAATCGCATCCGCCTGCGGCCCCGTCAGAAACCCATCCTGACGGCTCCGCTCCGTCACAAACGCCTCCGGCAGAATCCGCCTGAGCGTCTCTGTCTCCGCCAGGCGCAGCGGCTTCTTCATCAGATTCTCTCTAGCCGTCGGCGCATCCGGAGAGGCCTTTATCAGTGCAATAATCTCATCAATATCGCTGACCGCCAGAATCAGCCCCTCGAGAATATGAGCCCGGTTGCGGCATTTGCGCAGCAGAAAGCGCGTCCGCCGCCGAATCACCGCCAGCCGATGGCTGATAAACAGCTTCAGCATCTGCTTGATGTTCAGCGTCTCCGGCCGGTTGTTCACCAGCGCCACATTGTTCACCGCAAAGGTCGTCTGCAGCGGCGTATAGCGGTACAGCTTGTTGAGCACCACATGGCTGTCGGCATCCTTTTTCAACTCGACTACAATCCGCATCCCCTTGCGGTCGGATTCATCCCGAAGGTCCGCAATCTCCTCAATCGTTCCGTCCCGCACACATTCGGCGATTTTGGCCACGACATTCGCCCGCACGACCTGATACGGAATCTCCGTAATCACAATCCGCGTCTTGCCCTTCGAGGTCGTCTCGAGATGCGAACGGCAGCGTACCTTCAAATGTCCGCGGCCCGTCACATAGGCATCCAAAATCCCTTTGCGGCCGCAGATGATGCCCCCCGTCGGAAAATCCGGCCCCGGCAGCTTCTCCAGAATATCCTTAAATCCGCAGTCCGGGTCGTCGATCATCAGCAGCAGCGCATCGCAGACCTCCCCCACATTGTGCGGCGGAATATTCGTCGCCATCCCAACCGCAATTCCGCTGGCCCCGTTCACCAGAAGATTGGGAAACTTCGACGGCAGCACCACCGGCTCCGTCCGCGTCTCATCGTAGTTCGGAACAAAATCCACGGTGTCCAGCTTCAGATCTTCCAGCATATCCATCGCCGCCTGCGTCAGCCGCGCCTCGGTATAACGCATCGCCGCAGGCGGGTCCGCATCAATGCTGCCGAAGTTGCCCTGCGGGTCCACCAGCAGAACCCGCATATTCCAGTCCTGCCCCATCCGAACCAGCGTGCCGTACGTCGCCTGGTCGCCGTGCGGATGGTAGTTGCCGCTCGTATCGCCGACGATTTTGGCGCATTTTCGGTGCTTGGAGCGAGGCCCCAGATTCAAATCATTCATCGCCACCAGAATGCGCCGCTGAGAGGGTTTCAGACCGTCCCGAACATCCGGAAGAGCCCGCGAGACAATCACACTCATCGCATAATTCAGATACGAGGTCTTCAGCTCATCCAGAATCTGTTTTTCTTCAAATCGCTCCGGAAATTCCGTTTTGCTCTCGTCCATAAAAGTCCTTTTCTCACACGGGTCATTCCGCAAAAAAACTGTTTGTCAAAAGGGTCGGACCCTTCCGCTTAAGAAAAGATGGAGTGTACCGCCAAAAAGAGGTTTCGTCAATGTTTCTCGGGAAAGTTTCTCGAAAATACAATCTTCCTAATCCCTTTGAAATCCAGAAGTTAGATAAAAACATTCGCCGAAGTGCCCCCTCTTTGCCCGCACCCCGGAAGTGCCCCGAAAAACGGCTTGAAATTATCCCTTTCTCTCCAGGGCCGCACGAACCAGACCCGTAAAAAACGGATGCGGCCGCAGGGGCCGGCTTGTCAGTTCCGGATGGGCTTGTGTGCCAATAAAAAAAGGATGATTCGGAAGTTCCAGAATCTGCATGATCGGCTGATTCGGCGCTTTGCCCGAAAAAACAAGCCCCGACTTTTCCAGTGTTTCAATATAGCGAGGGTCCACTTCATACCGATGCCGAAACCGCATTCGAACCGACGCAGCCTTGCCGAACAACTCCCACACTTTGGTGTTCGGCTTGATTTCCACATCCCGGCCTCCCAGCCGCATATTTCCGCCAAGCCCTTCAATCTTTTTCTGGTCCGGCAGAACATCAATCACCGGCTCCGGGCACTTCTGGTCCACCTCCGTGCTGTTGGCTCCTTTCAGCCCGCACACGTTTCGTGCGTATTCAATCACCGCCGCCTGAAACCCCAGACAAAGCCCCAGATACGGAAGCCCGTTCTCCCGCGCATACCGGACACAGGCAATCTTCCCCTCAATCCCCCGTACGCCGAAGCCCCCGGGAACAATAATCCCATCCGCATCCCGCAGATGTTCGGCGGCGTTCTGCTCCGTAACCGTCGTGGTCTCAATCCATTTGACATTCACCTTGCAGCCGAGGTGAACCCCCGCATGCTCCAGCGCATTCAGAATGGACGCATAACTGTCCCGAACCGACGTGTATTTGCCGGTAATCCCGATGGTGACGGACTTCGTCTCCCGCCCGATTTTTTCCGTAAAATCACACCAGCGCCCCCACTCCTTCCGCTCATATCCCAAATTGATGCGGTCCTCGATTTTGAGCATCCGGATCACCTCAAAATCCAGCCCGCACTCCCGCAGCATCGCCGGAATCGCATAAATGCTCGCCGAGTCATGCATGCTCACCACACGCTCCAGCGGAACATTGCTGAACACGCTCATCTTCTGGCGGGCCTGCTCCCGCACCGGCTTTTCCGAGCGGCACACAATAATATCCGGCTGAATCCCCATCTGCATCAGCTGCTTGATGCCCAGCTGGGCCGCTTTGGACTTCTGCTCGCCCAGCGTTTTCGGCTCCAGAATATACGTCAGCGCCACAAAGCACGTACTGTGCGGTCCCTCCTCATACGCCAGCTCCCGCATCGCCTCGATATAAAAAGCATTCTCCAAATCCCCCACCGTCCCGCCGATTTCCACAAACACCACGTCCGCCTTGGCCGACATCGCCAGCCGCCGCAGTTTGAGCTTCACCTCGCCGGTCACATGCGGAATCATCTGAACATCCCGCCCCAGATAATCCCCGTGACGCTCCTTATGCAGCACCGAACTGTAAATCTGCCCGCTCGTGGCAAAATTCGCCCGGCTCAGATTCTGATCCAGCATCCGCTCATACGTACCCAAATCCATATCGGTTTCCATCCCGTCATCCAGCACAAACACCTCCCCGTGCCGGTACGGATTCAGCGTCCCCGAATCAATATTCAGATACCCCTCCAGTTTAATCGGCGCCACCCGAAGCCCTTTATCCTGAAGCAGCTTGGCCAGACAGGAAGAGAAAATCCCCTTGCCCAGCCCGCTCATCACCGTCCCCATCACAACCACATACTTCGTCCGCCCCTTCTGATATCCTTCCGGCAGCGGTAGAAAAAACTCATCCTCCTGCGTCATCTGGCTGATTTTCGCAAACAAATCCTGACTGCTGAACTCATTCATTCCAAACCTCAATTCTTGCTTCAGACCGGCCGACCAATTTGAACGCGTCTGACAAACGCCTCATACTGCTCGGCGGTATCAATTCCGTCCCAGGCCTTCTCCACCATCGCCGTCCAAATCGTATAGCCATTCTCAATCGCCCGCAGCTGTTCCAGTTTCTCGATCTGCTCTAAAACACCGGGCGACAGTTTCGTAAACTTCATCAAAAACGATTTTCGATAGGCATAAAGCCCCAAATGCCGTTTGTACTGCACGACCGCCCCAACCCCATGGCTCTGCCGGTCATACGGAATCACCGAACGGGAAAAATACACCGCCCGTCCCTGCGCATCCGTCACACACTTGACAACATTCGGATCCGACACCTGCCGAGCCGTTTCAAACGGCGCCAGAAGCGTCGCCATATCCGCCTCCGGATGGTCCGACAGCAATTGGGCCGCCCGCCGCAGATACTCCGGACGGATTTCCGGCTCATCCGCCTGAAGATTCACCACAATCTCGCAGTCCAGTCCGCCGACCGCCTCGGCAATCCGGTCCGTACCGCTCGGATGGTCCGAACGAGTCATCACACAGGGCGCCCCGAACTCCCGGCACGCCTGCATCACCCGCTCATCATCCGTCGCAATCAGAACCTGCTGAGCAAATCGCGATTTCAGCGCCTGCTCATAGGTGTGCTGAACCAGATATTTCCCCGTTTTTTTGGCGAGAACTTTCCCCTCCAGCCGGCTGGACCCGTATCGGGCGGGAATGACAATAACCGCGTTCACCAGTCTTGCTTTCCGTGCAGTGTGTTCTCTTCTGTTCTGCTGACCACTGCTCGGATACCATAGACCAAACAATCCCCCCTGTCAAGACCGCCCGAAACTTTTTCCGCCCTTGCAAAATTTTCCCCGCTGACTACGATAACAATCTATGAACCGAATCCAAAATTCACAGGAGGCAGCCGACTCGTTCCTGTCCGCCCTGCGGCAGAGCCGATGGGCCGTCGGCCTCACCGGTGCGGGGGTCTCTACCGCCTCCGGCATCCCCGATTTTCGCGGAGCAGGCGGCCTGTATTCCAAAATCTCCCCGCGCACCTTTGAAATCGATTTCTTTTTGTCCAATCCGGGCGACTACTACAAAATCGCCCTCGAACACATCCACCCCCTGGCCGACAAAGCCCCCAACTCCGCCCATACCATGCTCGCCCGGCTCGAGCAGGAAAACCTTCTGAAAGCCCTGATTACCCAGAATATCGACGGCCTCCATTCCAAAGCCGGCTCAAAAAATGTCATCGAATTTCACGGCAATGTCTTCGACTTCTATTGTCTGGAATGCGAAAGCCCTTCCTCACGCTCCCTGGTGGACAGCCAAATCCGCTCCGCCGGCATCCCCCAATGCACCCGATGCGGCGGGCTCATCCGCCCGGGCGTTGTCTTTTTCGGCGACCTGATTCCATTCGAAGCCCTCCAAAAAGCCCGCGAATACAGCCAGCAGGCGGATGTTTTCGTGGTGCTCGGCTCATCGCTGGAGGTCAACCCCGCCGCTTCATTAGCCCTCGACGCCCAGCGGGCCGGTGCCAAACTTTTCATCATCAATCGCGGCCCCACCCGCCTGGACCCTATCGCCGATGAACGGTACGAAGTGGACCTGACCGACTTTTCCAACGCCGTTTTAGCCCGGCTTTCCTAAGGAATCCGCACAATGAAATCCGCCGGCCGCATTCTTCCGGCCCTCTTGCCCGTGGAAAAATCTTTGAAAATCCCATATCTGAAAGGCTCGTTATCTCCGCATCCTGCCTGACCTTGTTCGCATTCTTTTCCTCAATGCTCCTGACCCAGCTGCCTGCAGGACACACCGAATTCCGCCCGGGCGCGGTGGCCCGACACCGAGGGCGTCCATATCAACGCCCACAGCGGCGGATTCCTCTGCCGCAACGGCACTGATTCCTGGTTCGGTGAACACAACCTCGAAGACTGCCGCGGAAACAAAACCTGGATCGGCGCCTACTGCTCCTCCAAAGGACCTGTACAACTGGAAAAACGAAGGCGTCGCCCTCTCCGTTGTTCCGGACAATCCCGCTCACAAACCTGGTCGCCGGATGCATCCTCGAACGCTCCAAAGTCATCTACAACTCCAAAACTGGCAAATTTGTTATGTGGTTCCTCCTCGAGCTCAACGGCCAGGGCTGCCGCGCCGCCCGCTGCGGCACAGCCGTCAGCGATACCCCGACCGGCCCCTGCACCTATCTGCGAAGTTTCCGGCCCAACGCCGCCCGTTCCGCCGTCGCCGACTCTATCTGGGGCCCCTGGAAAGAGTTAGGAAACCCCTGCATCGGCGACAACGCCGACAAAACCTTCTTCTCCCAAAGCACCTATATCCTCCCCGTACACGGCAAAAAAGACGCCTTCATCTACATCGGCGACCGCTGGAATCCCGACAACGCCATTGACGGCCGTTACATCTGGCTGCCCGTCATCCTCCGGGACAACCGATTCGAAATCCGCTGGCTCGACCGCTGGAACCTGTCCTGGTTTGACAAAAACCAAGAACAGCCCCAACCCACCAAAAATTGAAGGATAAGCCCTCCTGTTCAGCAAGGCAAAATCTTGCCCTTTCCCCCGCTTTCTCTCTGAAGTCTGTTTCGAGTTGAGTGTTTTAGAATTTAAGGTTTTTTCGGATTTCGTGCTTCGAATTTCGAGATTGTTTCGGATTCGGTTTTTTAGAGTTTAGGATTTTTCCTGTTTCGAATTTCGAGCTTCGGATTTCCCCACTACTGGTGTCTGGTATCTGGCCGCTGGTGTTTATCTTCCGCCCTCCGGCCGTCTTTCTTCATTCTTAATTCTTCCTTCTTAATTCTCTATTCCCTTCCCTCCACGTACCGTTTGACCGTCCGCCGGTCCAGTCCCGCCGCCTTCGCCGCCTCCCCATAGCTGCCGTACCGCGCATAAAGCTCTCGACAGTACTGCCGCACCACCTCCTCCGCCGTCAGCGGCCGCCCCGCCTCTCCTGCCTTCCCCACAGCCCCCGGCTCATAATCCCCACGCAGCACCACCCGCCGGATGCACTGCGCCAGCTCCCGAACATTCCCCGGCCACCCATACCCACGCCCCAGCCGCCGCTCGATCACCTCCAGCACACGCCCCGAAATCCCCTCATCCGCCTGCCCCACTATCTGACCGACAAAATGACGAACCAGCGACGGCAGCTCCTCCTCGCTTTCCTCAATCCGCTCCTTCAGCGACGGAACCCGTATCACATCCGCACACAGCCGATAATAAAAATCCTCCCGAAACCGACCCCGACGACGCAGCACCTCCACCGGCTGATTCGTCGCCCCCACTACACGCCCCGGAAACACCCGCTCCTGATGACTGCCCACCGGCCAGTACCGACGCTCCTGCAAAACCCGCAAGAGCTTCACCTGCACGTTCGGCCGAACCTCTCCAATCTCATCCAGAAAAATCGTCCCATGCCGGCCGCACAGCGAAAGCACACCCCCGTAATCCGCCACCGCCCCCGTAAACGCCCCCTTGGCATGCCCGAACAGCTCCGACTCCAGCAGCGTCGGCGTAAACTGCGCCAGATTCACCTCCACCAGCAGCTTCGTGAACGGAATCACAAAACAGTTCTTCGACGCATCAAACGGAATATATCCCGACCGGCCGATGGCCGCCGCTGCCGCACCCTTGCCGCTGCCCGTCGGCCCTTCCAGTAGCGTCGAAAAATCCTCCATCTTGTCCCACAAATACCGCTCATACAGACGAATATCCTGCGTGAAAATATGATTCCACAAATGCATCCGCAGCCGGCGCATCGACGCACTGGGGCCAATCAGCATCCGGCCGATCAGATAATACGCCCGCCGTATCTGATAAAACATCGAAAGGCACCGCACCGAATCCTCCCCGCTGAATCCCCGCTCCTGCAGCTGCTTGAGAACCTCCGGCGCAAACCAAACCTTTACATTGTGCTCCCCCGCTGTCGCCTGCTGGGCAATCAGTTTATCAAACGCCTCCGCCCACTGATGATAAATCACAAACAAAAAAACATATTTCATCAGCTCTCGGTCCGGCCCCTCAAAATCCTCCAGCCGGCACCGTTTCCCACGGTCCAAATCCGCCAGCCGCTGACGGGTTAAACGGATTTCTTCATCCAGAACCTCCGACCTCGGTTTCGAAGAATCCATACCCGTAATCCGCTGGTCGATCGCCTCACGGTCCGGACTAAATGGATTCGAAAAGGTGGCTTCTGTCACCAGATTAAAGAATTGTCTATCTTTATTTATTAATTTCCTCATATACATTTTATGTATATCGTGTATACATTTTTTGTCAATCACAAAACAGAAAACAAAAATCATCCGCACGAAGAAAATTCTGTATCCTTTTTGTTCATAATCACTTAAGCCAAAGCACAATCTTTGGCACACTCCTTGCTTATTATACCCTACAGAATTCGTCGAAAATCATAACTCATTGAAATACAAAAGTTTAGAAAGGAACAAAATCTTATGAAGATACTCCTGATTTCTCCAGCATCGGGCTACTGGCGCAAGGTCGGCAGAAGGAAATTCTTCAACGGCAGGACATTCCGCTTCTCCATGCTCTCTCTCTTAACTCTCGTCAAATTAAGCCCTTATGACGCTCAAATCACGCTCATCGACGAGCAAATCGACGATTTGCCCCCCGATACCGACTTTGACCTGGTCGGAATCACCTGCATGACAGCCACTGCCCCTCGTGCTTTCGAACTGGCTGACCACTACAGGAAGTATAACATCCCTGTTGCCCTCGGCGGCTTCTTCCCCACCCTCAATCCCGACCTGGCCCTGCAGCATTCCGACACCGTCGTCATCGGCCCCGCCATAGACGCCTGGCCAAAACTCCTCGAAGACCTTCGCGCAAACCGTTTGCAGAAAAGATATTACGGAAATCCTGCCGGTCACGTCCCCGCTTCCCTCCCCCGCCATCTCCTCGACAAAAGACAATACTCTACAACCTATGCGACCTATGCCACGATGGGCTGTCAAAACCGCTGTAAGTTCTGCTCTATCGGAACTTTATATAAATCTCAACATTACGGCCGCCCCATCCCGGAAGTCATCGCAGAAATCCGCGCTTTCCCCTCCCGTTTCTTTATGTTCGTGGACGACAACCTCACCCAGAACCGCGAATATATCCTCAATCTCTTAAAGGAGTTAGCACCGCTCAAGAAACAATGGATTACCCAGGCCTCTATTGAAATCGCCGATGACCCGGAACTCCTGTGTTGGCTTCAGAAAGCCGGATGTGTCGGCCTTTTCATCGGCCTGGAATCTTTCAGTCAGTCCGCCTTAACCCTTACAGAAAAAGGATTTAACATTCCTTCCCATTACAAAAAAGCCGTGGAAACCATCCATCGTTACGGCATCTTTGTCGAAGCAGGCATCATCTTCGGCTTCGACAACGATGATGTCCGTATCTTCCAGTCAACACGGAACTTACTGGAAAACATCGGCATCGACGCTATCCAGGTTTCCATCCTCACCCCTCTGCCAGGAACCCCTCTGTACGAGGAGATCAAACCCCGCATTACTGATTCTAACTTGGAACACTACGATTATCGTCATGTCGTTTTCCAGCCGAGACTTATGTCCCCCGAACAGTTGCAGGCCGGCACCGACTGGGTCATCCGAAAGTTTTATTCTCCCTGGCCGATTTTCCGGCGAACCCTTCGCTGGCTTGCCGCCCCCGGCGGTCTGCAAAACTTTATTTATCCCTTTGTTCTGAACTGGGCCTACTTCGGTCGTGTAATCACTTTCAAAATAAAAGGTTACAACCCTGCTATTCACCCCGTTCCCCTTGTTGACAATCCGAATACAGCTAAAATACTTTTCCGTTCACGCTCTTTGTTTCTGATAAAACTGTTGGACCGCTTCGCTTGTGCTTATCTTCGCCATTTACCTTTTCTTCGTGAAACGAAGAATTCTTAAATGCGGCTAAATCCTTTGAATAGAATAAGATAAACTTAAACAGAAATTCCTATGAAACCTCAAACCCCAAAAGAAAAGGAAAGCCGGAAAAACAAAAGCAGCGGCCGGCTGCCCGTCCCTGAGCCGCTCGAACAGGTGAATCCCCGTCATTATTCTGACTCCGCCAAGTCTTACTTTGTTCATTACGGCTTAGATTGTAAATCCCCAATTGAGCATTTTTGGGGTTCTTTTGTGTCCGGCCCCTATATGTTAGCCGGTCATCTATATCGGCCTGCCTCTTATGAAGCCGCCGTGGTTCTGCTTCACGGCTATCTGAATCACAGCGGTCAGATGCGGCACCTGCTCTCTGCCCTGCTTGAAAATCACTTTGCCGTCGCCCTCTTCGACTGGCCCGGTCACGGTCTGTCCTCCGGCTCACCTGTCTCAATCAATCATTTTGAAGAGTACACCATCGCTTTGTCCGATTTTCTCAAAAAAGTTCGTGCCCGACTGCACGGCCCCTATTACGCCCTTGGCTTCAGCATGGGAGCCGCCGTCCTCACCGATGCCCTTCTGACCGGCGCGGTTCCATCCCTCCAGCAAGTCATTCTGGCCGCCCCCCTTCTCCGCTGGGCCGTCTACAACCTCTCCAAACCCCTCTGGAAAGCCGCCTGCCGTTTTACGGACCGCATTCCCCGTATCCAGTGGAAGAACTCCTCCGATCCCGAATACCTGTCTTTCAATCGAACCCGGGATTTCCTCCACGCCCGAGCCGTATCCTTGCAATGGGTCAAAGCTCTTTCCGAATGGAATGACAAGCTTCGAACCCTGCCGCCTTCCGATCGGGAAATCCTCATCCTTCAACCGAAAAAGGATAAAACGGTGGACTGGCCGTTTAACCTAAAAATCCTCCAAAAGAAATTTCCCGCCGCCCGGCTTCAAATGCTCCCCGGCGCCCGGCACGAACTGTTCAATGAGACAAGCCCTTATCGTCAGACAGCCATCCGGGCCGTTCTCGATTATTTTTCCGGAAAAGAACCGTTTCTTTTTTCCACAAAAACCGGTAAAAGTTAAGAATGGAGAACAATCAAAAAACTGAAAACCCATGAAACCGAAGGAAACAAATATCTCAGTCCAAACCGGCGGCAATCATCTCAGCCGCTCGTTTCTGTGGCACAACATCACCCAGTTTCTGGGCGCTCTGAATGACAACCTTTACCGCTGGCTGATGGTCCTGTTCCTGATTGGACTGTTTGGTCAGGAGAAAGCCGCACAAATCGGCGCCTGGACCGCCGGAATTTTTGTCACTCCGTTTCTTTTCTTTACGTCCTACGCCGGTATTCTGGCCGACCGCTTCAGCAAACGTCATATCATCGTCCTGGCCAAAATCGCTGAATTGGCCATTATGATGCTCGGACTGCTGATGTTCCTCTACCAAAACGCTGTGGGCCTCTATTGTGTCCTTTTCCTGATGTGCACCCAAAGCGCCTTCTTTGGCCCCTCCAAATACGGCATTATCCCCGAACTGGTCCCCCCTGACCAGCTCTCCAAGGCCAACGGATTCCTCGAAGGCATGACCTACCTGGCCATCGTCCTCGGCAGCGCCGCCGCCCCCATTCTTGTCCTGGCCACAAACCGAAACTACCCCCTGGCCAATGCCGCCTGTATCCTGGTGGCCGCTGTCGGGGTTCTCACCAGTCTCCAAATTGAAAAAACCCCCGCCGGTGGTAAAACCGTTCACGCTTCTTTCCTGTTTTTCAAAGACATCGGGCGGACCCTAAAGAGCATCCGTTCCGAAACCGGCCTCCTGGTTGCCATGGCCGCAGCGGCCTATTTCCTTTTCCTGGGGGCCTTTGCTCAAATCAATTTAATCCCTTACGGTCTGGAAATCTGCAAAGCCAACGAAGAACTCAGCGCCCTGTTGTTTGTGATGGCTTCTTTGGCCATTGGCCTGGGTTCCTATCTGTCCGGCAAACTGTCCGGCCGCTCGATTGAATTGGGGATTGTTCCCATCGGGGGCCTGATGATGGCCGCTGCTGCTGTTGCCCTCGGTCTGGTCAATCCCAATTCCCATTCCCCTCAAAACTGGAAAGAAATGTTTGCTCAAAATCCCGGCATTTTCTCCCTGACTTTCCTGTTCGGAGTCGGCGCCGGCCTCTTTATTATTCCCATCCACGCCTTCATCCAGATGAAAGCCCCCGCCGCCATCCGCGGACAGGTGCTGGCCGCTTCCAATTTTCTCAGCTGGTTCGGCGTCCTGCTCGCTTCCGTTCTGGTCAATCTCTGCACGACCTTTCTGAAAATCAGTCCCAGCTGGATGTTTCTTCTGTTCGGACTCCTAACAGCGGTTCTGGCTGTCGGAGCCGTCATTCGCCTGCCCTATCCGCTCCTTCGATTTCTGGCCGCTGTTCTGACCCGACTGATTTACCGCCCCCGCCTTTTCGGCACCGAACATATTCCCGCCTCCGGTCCGGCCCTGCTCGTCTCCAATCATGTTTCCTGGGTCGATGCTGTCATTCTGATGGCCTCCCTGCCCCGTCCGGTCCGTTTCCTGATGGACAAGTCTCTTTATCAAAACAAAGGCCTTCACTGGCTCTTTCGGCTGGTGAAAGCAATTCCTGTCAGCCCTTCCGACTCCCCCAAATCAATCTTTGAATCCATTGAGCAAGCCCGCCGGGCCCTTCAAAACGGCGAGCTGGTCTGTGTCTTTCCGGAAGGCGGCATTACCCGCACCGGCCAGATGAACTGCTTTCGGCCCGGGTTCGAAAAAATCGCCGAAGGTCTTCCTATCCCCGTCATCCCCACCTATCTGGGAGGACTGTGGGGCAGCATCCTCAGCCATTATCACGGACGCCTGCTGTCTGCCTGGCCGAAAAAACTGCCTTATCCCGTCCAGGTTCACTTCGGAAATCCGCTGCCGACCGATACATCCGCCGAAGAAGCCCGTCAGGCCATCGCAGAATTGTCCTGCGAATACTTTGAAAGCCAAAAACCTCGCCGAATCAGTCTCGGAGAAACCTTCATCCGATCCGCCCGCAAACACTTCCGACAGCCCTTTATCAGCGACACCAGCGGCAAACGGCTCACGTGGGGCAATACCCTCATTGCTGCCGTCCTTTTGCGGGATTATCTGAAAAACCGCACCGCCGACCAGCCCAACATCGGCATCTTCCTGCCGCCCTCCGTCGGAGCCGTCTGTGCCAACCTGGCGGTCGCCCTGCTCAACAAAACCGCCGTCAACCTCTCCTATGCTGTTTCTCCGTCCGACCGGCAATTTATGATCGAGCAGACCGTCCTGAAGACCATCCTCACCAGCCGTCTGTTTCTTGAAAAGATAAGCGTTTCTCCGACCGACCTGCCCGGTGCGTTATTCCTCGAAGACCTTCTGACTCAATTTACTCCGGCACAAAAACGGCGGGCCGCCCTCAAGGCCCTGTTTTGTCCGCGCCGCCGTCTGGCCTGTGCCGAAACCTTCGACCCTGACCAGACCGCCGTCATCCTCTTTTCCTCCGGCAGCTCCGGCAAACCCAAAGGCATCCTTTTGAGCCACCACAACATTTTGTCCAACCTCGAAGGAGCCTTGATGATCTTCCGAACACTGCCCCATGACAAACTCTGTGCCGTTCTGCCGCTGTTCCACTCCTTCGGCTTGACCTGCACGCTCTGGCTGCCGATTCTGGCCGGCGTGCCGGTCTGCTTTGTTCCAAATCCCCTCGACGCCAAAGCCGTCGGCCAGTCCGTCCGCACCGAAAACGCCACCCTTTTGTTCGCCACCCCCACGTTCCTGCTGAACTACCTGAAACGATGTGAAGCAGACGATTTCAAAACACTGCGATTTATCATCGCCGGCGCAGAAAAATTGAAAATTGAACTCATTTGCGAATTCGAAAAGAAATTCGGGGTCCGTCCGCGAGAAGGCTACGGAACCACCGAATGTTCCCCGCTGATTGCCATCAATGTCCACGATGTCCAAGTCGCCGGCGTCCGTCAAATCGGCACCAAAGACGGCACCGCCGGACATCCGCTGCCCGGCATCGCCGTCAAAATCCTTCACCCCGAAACCGGCCATCCTGTCCCCATTGGACAGCCCGGGCTGCTTTGGGTCAAAGGCCCCAATGTAATGAAAGGGTATCTGAACCTGCCTGAAAAAACCGCTCAAGTCCTTCAGAACGGCTGGTACAATACCGGCGACATTGTCTGGCTCGATCGGGACGGCTTCATCACCATCACCGACCGGCTCAGCCGTTTCAGCAAAATCGGCGGCGAAATGGTCTCGCATCTGACAATAGAAGAAACGTGCTTAAAACTGCTGAATCTGAACGAACCGGTTATCGCCGTCACCAGTCTGCCCGATGAGAAAAAAGGCGAGCAAATCGTCCTGCTGTATGTGAAAGACAAAGTGAATCCTGAAGACCTTTATGAAAAACTCGCCGAAACCGACCTGCCGAAACTGTATCTGCCCAAACGCGAAAATATCATCGCCATCGACGAGATTCCGCGTCTCGGTTCCGGCAAAACCGATCTCCTCAAACTCCGTCAACTGGCAGAAAATTACAAAAAACAACGCACCTCTTGACCGGGAAGATTTTCCGATCGGCCTCGTTCGACGAGAAATCCCTCAAGAAACTTGCCTTCTCCTTCTGGCTAACTCATAAATCCGTTCGACGAATCCGGTTTGCCGTCATCGCTGTCGTACGTCATCTCGTCGGCCGTCTCTTCCCGAACCTGAATCCGTTCTATGGACTCCGCTCGTCGGGTATGGCTGTCCACCGTCACCAGAATCCCGCTCATCCGCACATCTCCGACGGCCAGTTCAAACGGATACGGCATCTGGGTACGAAACGCCCGAATGACACATTCACTCTTGCGGCCCAAAACGGAATCATGCGATCCCGTCATCCCGATATCTGTAATAAACGCCGTCCCGCCCGGCAGAATCCGCTCATCCGCCGTCATCACATGCGTATGCGTACCAAACACACAGCTGACCTTGCTGTCCAGATAATATGCCATCGCCGCCTTCTCACTGGTGGCCTCCGCATGCATCTCCACAAAAATCACCTCCGCCTGCTGAGCCAAACGCGGCAGAAGGGAATCAATCTTCGCGTACGGACAATCCGCCGGCTTCATAAAAATCCGCCCAATCAAAGTTACGACCCCAATGCAGATGCCTTTGGATGTCTGGTACACCGCAAAATCCTTCCCCGCCGAGGCCGGCGAAAGATTGGCCGGACGGACAATGTTGCCTCCGCTTTCCAAAATCGGCAAAATCTCCTTCTTCCGATAACAGTGGTCACCCAACGTAATCAGATGCACCCCATACCGTCCTAATTTCTCATAAATCTGAGGAGTCAGCCCCGAACCGCCCGCCGCATTCTCCGCATTGGCAATCACCGCATCCACCTGATGCGCCCGCACCAAAGCAGGAAGCTGAGAAGATAAAATCCGCCGGCCGGGACGGCCCACAATATCCCCTATACAAAGGACCTTAATCTTCACAAACCGCTCACTTTCTGAAAGCCGAACCGCTCCGGACTGGCTCCAGACAGATCCCGTCATCGCGCATATTCAATGCACCGAACCTCCCGCAGCAGCGTCACTTTTATCTCTCCCGGATAGGTCATCTCTTCCTCAATCTTCTTGGCAATATCCCGCGCCGTCTTCATCGCCGCCTCATCGCTGACCTTCTCCGCATTCACAATCACACGCACTTCTCGGCCGGCCTGAATCGCATAACACCCTTCCACTCCCTCAAAACCGCGGGCAATTTCTTCCAGCTTCTCCAGACGTTTGATATAACGCTCCAGCGTCTCCCGGCGGGCTCCAGGACGAGAAGCACTGATCGCATCCGCCGCCGCAATCAACGGCGTATACGGATTGTCCGCCGGAATATCTCCGTGATGGGCCTCAACCGCATTCAGAACTACCGGAGATTCCTTGAACCGCCGAAGATAATTGGCTCCAATCGCCGGATGCCCGCCCTCAATTTCCCGGTCCATCGCCTTGCCGATATCATGCAGAAGCCCCGCCCGCTTGGCCAGTGAGCCGTCCAGACCCAGTTCATCCGCCATCACCTGGGCCAAAAAAGCCACCTCTACACTGTGCCGCAGCACATTTTGTCCATAACTGGTCCGGTAATGCAGAGCCCCAAGCATCCCAATAATCTTATTGTTCAGCCCGCGAACATCCACCTCTTCCGCCGCCTCCTTGCCCAGCTGAATGACCCGCTGATGCACATCCTTTTTGGTCTGTGCCACTATCTCTTCAATCCGAGTCGGGTGAATCCGCCCGTCCTGTATCAGCCGCTCCATACTCAGCCGGGCCACCTCGCGGCGAATCGGATTAAACCCGCTGACCACAATCACGCCCGGGGTATCATCCACAATCACATCCACACCCGTGGCCTTCTCGAACGCCCGGATATTCCGCCCTTCACGTCCGATAATCCGGCCCTTCATCTCATCATTCGGAATATCCACCATCGAGACGCTCACCTCGCAGGTCTGCTCGGCGGCATACCGCTGAATCGCCAGGTTGATAATCTCTTTGGCCTTTTCCTCCGCCTGCTCCTCCGCCTGGGCAACCTTGCGGCTGATCAGCTCGCTCATCTCCTTTTCACATTCCTCCTCGAGCTCCTGAAGCAAAAGATTTTTGGCCTCTTCTACCGTCATTCCGGCAATCTTCAGCAGCTGATTTTTCTGCTGGACCAGTAAAGCCGACAATTCCCGGTTTTTATTGTCCACACTCTCAATCTTCCGCTGAAGGTCTTTTTCGAGATTCTTTAACTGCTTGTCCCGCTGTTCAATCTGTTCCTGCTGCCGCTCCAGAGCATCCTTCATCTTTTCCAGCTGAAGTTCCTGCTTCTGGATTTGGGCCTCCTTGGCCGCCACCTCATTGGTAAACTCTTCCCGCTTGCGGATAAACTCACTGGCGGCATCCAGACGGGCTTCCTTCAGAATCGTCTCGGCTTCCCGCCGGGCCGTTTCTATCCGACCTTGAATGTCCTTTTCTGCTTCTTGAAGACGGATTTTGGATATGGAAAAACCAACAAGAACAGAAACCGCAAGACCAATCATCCCCCCCAGCAAAATGCCCACAATCCAAGACGCTGTGTTAATGGCCATCAACACTTCCATAGCTTGCACCTTTCAAGGTTACCGTTTATCGTTCACTGGGCGCACAACACAACCGGCACCTGAGAAGGGGGGAACCTCAGAAAGGCACAAAATAAGGAAAATTGTGGACTTACATACCCAAAAAGACCATTAGACCATCTCGCTTTCTCCGCCCGGGGAATCTCCGTCGGCTGCTTGAAAGGCCCTAAATCTTTTTGTTTCGTCAGTCATTGTCGGCCGGCCTCCTGCCTGCCCTCTCATCGTTGTTTTTTTATCCACAAATTCCAAATTCGTCCCATTCACCGCTTCTGACGGATTTTGGACTTGGCGATTTTGAAATCACTCGACGCCTTTCGCCCTGCCGTCAGAAAACGATGTTCATGAAGCTCTGCCAACCATCTGCCAAGTTGCCGTTTTCGACTTCGCCCATCTTCAAAAGGGCTTTTCTGTTATGCGCTTCACTTTTTAAGAAAACTTATATCTTGTCGAATCATATCCGTACTTTTCTTATCGGTCAAGCCGAAACCTTTCGTTTAACAGGGAAATGTCAAAAGGTCCCTGTTTCTTTATCCCCCTATACGAACAATTTCCTGACAATACTCAAATCTTTCCGCCAAAAAAATAACAAAACAAAATAACTCAAATATATCTTGTACTTTATCGGACCTCCATCACAGGAGTCTTTTCTAAACACCCCTAAAAAAGAAAAAATCCTCATTTTTTTTAGAAGGATGTTAAACAGGGAAAGCCATAAACCGATGTAAGTCACGGCTGGAAAACCGCTGTCCAGTCATTTACGGCAGAATGTTTACGGCAACAGCCGACTCTTGCAGGATTTTGAACAATGAAGAAAAAAGATGTTCTGACCACCGGAGAGGTAGCCAAACTGTGTAATGTGGCCCCTCGCACCGTCACAAAATGGTTTGATTCCGGACAGTTGAAAGGATATCGAATCCCCGGCTCCCGTGACCGTCGCATCCCGACCAGCGAGCTCATCCGCTTTATGAAAGCACACAATATGCCGACGGATGCCCTCGAAAAAGGGCAAATGAAGGTCTTGATTATCGACTCCTGTCCGGAAAAAAGTCGTCAGTTTGCCGAAAAACTCCAAATCAAAGGAAGTTTTGAGACGATTTGTGCGCACAACAGTTTCGACGCGGGTCTCTCGGCAGAAAAATTCAAACCCCAAGTTATCTTAGTCGATCTGATGTCCAATGCCGTCAACCCCCAGCAGCTATGCACATATGTCCGCCAGCATCAGGACCTGCAGTACACCAAAATCATTGCCGTCGTTTCCGGACTGAACGAAAACGAAACCGCCGCCCTTCGCAAAAAAGGATTTGACGCCGTTCTCACCAATCCGACGGATGTAGACCAGGCCGTTAAACTGATTCAGGACTGCTGCTCGGTGCTGCATTAAAACGCGGTGCGGCGTTCAGCGATAATCAGATGTTCTCAGTCCCAAATCTGCAATCATCTGTTTGTCTTCTTCGACCGCCCGGCCCGCCGTGGTCAGGTAATTACCGCTGATGATGCTCGTACAGCCCGCCCGGAATATCCAGCTTTGCAAATCCCGCAAGTTCTTCACACGCCCCCCCGCCACCTTCAGATGCGTTTGCGGAAGAAGAAACCGATACAAGGCCACAATTTGGAGAATCTCTCGGGGAGCCAGTGTCGGCATTGTCCCCAGCGGTGTTCCGGGAATCGGATGCAGAAAGTTCAGCGGCACCATATCCACTCCCAGTTCCCGAAGTTCCATCGCCATATCAATCCGGTCTTCCAGGGTCTCCCCGATTCCGAAAATGCCGCCCGCACAGACCTTCAGCCCCGCATTCAGGGCTGCCCGAATCGTCGCAACCCGCTCGTGGTACCGATGAGTCTTTACAATATTCGGAAAATGCCGCTCGGACGTCTCTAAATTATGGTTGTAGCGCTCCACACCCGCTGCGGCCAGCCGCCTCATTGCTTTTTCATCCAGGATTCCCAGCGCCGCACAAATCCGAATACCGATTTCCTCACGGAGCCGGCGGATAATCCTCTCCAGCCGCTGGAGCTCACCTTCCGGAACCGAACGGCCGCTGGTTACGATTCCGAAATGATTGACCCGCCCGGCCTTGGCCTGAACCGCCGCCGACACAATCTCTTCCTCTGTCAGAAGACGCGGTCTTTTATCCACCGCCGTGTCATAATGAACCGATTGCGCACAAAACGCGCAATCCTGACTGCACCCGCCCAGCCGACCCGGCACAATTGAACACAGATGCACCGTTTCCCCGAAATAATGACGCCGAATCCGGTCCGCCCAATACAGCAGGTCTTCAAAATCCGTATGACCCGCCCGGGCCAACTCAGAGGCCTGCTGACGATTCAGCATTCCGCCGGACAAAACACACTCCGCATATGATTTAATCACCTGATTCATTCCAAATCTTCTCCAGATACCCTTCAAACGGCACCGCACATCTCCGAAAATCCTCTGCTTTTAAGGTCACCGTCTTCCATCTCGGACTGCGCTGCCTTGCAAACGCTCTATACTCGTCCGCCTCAACAGCCAAAAAAACATATCGTCTTCCGTCCTGCACAAAAATCTCCAGGCCGTCGGCGTCCACATCCGGCTGCTGTAAACAAAAGACAAACACAAAAACTGCTCGGCAGCCCGGATAATACTGCACAAACATCTCCTTCCATTGCTGTAAGCCCTGCAAATCTTCCCGGGTTGTCCAGCCGTCCAGCCCGCGCCGTCCGACCAGGGACTCCCCCTCAAATGTCCGCCCCTTCACTTCCGCCAAAATCGGCATAGTCCCTTCGGGACAAAGCAGATAGTCGAACCGTTTATCCGGCCGCTCCGGCACCGTCCGACGCCCCTGCGGCACGGCCCGATACGATATTCTCCGCTCCGCCAGCCAGCTCTCAAAAGCCGCTTCATAGGCATTCGGAGATTCCGTCCGCTCCCGTATCTTTCGGTTCATCCTCATCATCAGACGAAAACATACCCTATCCTCCGCCAAAATACAATTGACAATCCGACCTCCTCTTTCTGTATAATTCACCGCTTCAATCAAAGAAACGGTTCAACAAAGGGAAACGAAATGAAAACGATACTCCTTCTGACGATTTCGAATATTTTTATGACTTTTGCCTGGTACGGGCACCTGAAATTCAAGGACAAACCGATTCTGATTGTTATTCTGTGCAGCTGGCTGATTGCCTTCCTCGAATACTGCTTCCAGGTGCCGGCCAACCGGATCGGACACGGCATCTTCACCGCCGCCCAGCTAAAAACCATTCAGGAAGTGATTACCCTGCTGGTTTTTTGCGCGTTCTCCATCCTCTATCTCAAAGAACCCCTCAAGTGGAATTATATTGTCGGATTTGCTCTGATTATCGCCGCCGTGTTTTTCGTCTTCAAAAAATGGTAGAAAGAGCGGATTACACCCGCTTCAGGGAAGCGAGGAAATCTTCCCTGCTGACTTCTTCCTGTCGGCCGCTCTTCATTTCTTTGACAACCAGTTTTCCGGCGGTGTACTCTTGGCCCAAAAGGACTGCCCGCTCGGCACCGGACTGGTCGGCCTGCTTGAGCTGCTTGCCCAGATTCCCGCCTTTATAACTGAAATCACAGGCCCAGCCTGCCAGACGAATCTGTGCCGCCAGCCGCACCACTTCTGAGGCCCACTGCTCCCCGGCAAACACCACATAATAATCCAGCCGGCGGGTCGGCAGATTCTCGTCCTTTAAAAGCCCCTTTTCCCGCAGCAGAATCTCCAGCACACAATCGCCCATTCCCATTCCCGTCGCCGATACGGCAGGCCCCCCGAAATCCCGAAGCAGATTATCATACCGGCCGCCCCCGCAAATCGCCCGCAGCGAAGCCCCGCGGTCATAAATCTCGTACACCACGCCGGTATAATACGCCAGTCCCCGAACCACTCCGATATCAAACTGGGCATACTCGCCGATTCCCATCAGGTCCAGCAGTGCAAACAGCCGGCGCAGCTCCTCCATCGCTTCCCGCCCTTCTGAGGTTTTCGGCTCCAGTTCATCCAGACTTCGGCTGTTCATTACCTGAAGAATGCGTCCGCGCATCTGGTCCGACGGCACTGCCTCCTGAAGCATCGCTTCAAACGCCTCCGCCGGCACCTTGGCTTTCTTATCCAACACCCCATAAATGGCCGCAAGCTGCTCCTCGGACGCCCCCGCTTCCTTCAGCAAGGCTGCCAGCAGCCGCCGGCTCGAAAGCCGCACCACAATATCCTGCGCCGTCAGCCCGGTCGAACGAAGATAATCCACCGCACAGAAGATGACCTCCGCATCCGCCAGCACATCCTCTGCCCCGACAATATCCAGATTCCACTGGAAAAACTCCCGCAGACGCCCCTTCTGGGGCCGCTCAGCCCGGCAAAGCCGCGGCACCGAAAACCATTTGATCGGACGCGGCAGCGTATGAATCTGCTGATTGACCATTCGGGCCAGCGTGGGTGTCATTTCCGGACGAATCGCCAGCTGGCGGCCGCCCCGGTCCGTCAGCGAAAACAGCTGTTCGACAATTTCCTCCCCGCTTTTGATTTGATACATCGAAAGATATTCAAAAATCGGCCCGTCGTATTCCTCAAAGCCGCTTCGGCGGGAGGCCGCCTTCCACCCTTCCACAATAAAATTCCGCACCGCCATCTGCGGCGGATAAAAATCCCGTGTTCCTTTGACCGCCGGTATCTTCACAAGCGACCCTTTCGCCGAACCGTTTTTTCTTCCTTGATTTTCTCAAGCCGATTAAACACATTCACTCCGAAGCGGCTTCGCATATACTCCGCCATCTGCCTGTCATTGAGAAAATGCAGGTCATATCCGTACTCGTCAGCGGTCTTCTCACAATCTCCCGTATGATACGTCCGGCAGATGCGGGGACGCAACGGATACTGACGGCACCGATGACTCCGGTCCAGATATCTGCAGCGATTGTCCACCTGAAGGTACCAATCGCCTTTCTCCACAAAAACCGAGACCCCACGATGGCTCAAATACCAGCGGATATCATCATAATCCTTCCAGGTTTTGGGCGTATCAATCGGCAGGGCAAAATACCGACAGCACAAACCATTGCAGTCGCGACAATCCGCCCCTTGCGTTGTTTTCTTTTTTTTGCTTTTTTTCTGAACAGGCACAACCCGCTCCGTTTCGCTGAAGATTGAGTCAGAAACGCGGATTATACCACCCCCGCCCGCCCCGTCAAGAACACCGCCTCGGCGAAACGGCCTTGACAGACACGCTGCCGGCAGCTATTGTCTTTTCAAAACAATCATTCAGGACCAACCGAGGAAACCCGGGTATGACAGCACAGCCGTCTTCGCATCCGACCCATGCCGGTCCGTCCGGGCATTCCCCTATCTCACAAATTCTCGTCCCCCTGGCGGCCCTTGTAATCATCATTGCCGGGTTGCGGGCGGCTGTTTCCATCATTGTACCGTTCCTGATGGCTGTTTTTCTGGCCATTATCGCCACACCGGCCCTTTTCTGGCTCCAGAAGAAGCGGATTCCCACCGGCCTTGCCGTCTTTATCCTCTCCGCCGTCATTCTGATTGCCGGCCTGCTCCTGGGAGCCCTGCTGGCCGCCACTATTGCCGATTTCACCCGCGCCCTGCCGGAATTTGAAAAAAATCTCCAAAAAACCATCGTGGAATGGACGGAATGGTTTTCGCCTTCGCCCGTCTCCGACATCAGCCCGACCGGTGAAGAATCCATCGACCGCCGGGCCGAAGAAAAAGTCAATGAAATCCTTCGACTGATTCAAAATTCCATCCAGCGGTATATCCATCCGGACGAAATCGTAAACGTCCTCAAAGACCTGCTCTCTCAGCTGGGCGGCATTCTGACCAACGGCTTTCTCATCTTTCTGACAACGGTCTTTATCCTGCTGGAGGCCTCCATTCTGCCGGCCAAAATCCGAGCCGCCATGCAGCAGTCTCCTCAGACCTTCGATAATCTGGCCCGAATGGCCAATGACGTCAAACGCTATCTGGCCATCAAAACCGCCATCAGTCTTCTGACCGGCCTGCTGATTACCGTCTGGCTGATCGTTTTGAAGGTCAATTATGCCGTCCTGTGGGGACTGATTGCCTTCCTGCTGAATTTTGTTCCGACCATCGGCTCGCTGGTAGCCGCCGTGCCCGCTGTCCTGATGGCCCTCCTGCAGCTCGGCCCTGGTACCGCCCTGCTGACAGCGCTCGGTTATCTGGTGATCAATGTGGTCATCGGCAATTTTCTTGAACCGCGAATACTCGGCAGGCACCTGGGCTTATCCGTACTGGTGGTTTTCCTGTCTTTGGTTTTCTGGGGCTGGATTCTGGGGCCTTTCGGGATGCTGCTGGCGGTCCCGCTGACAATGCTGGTCAAAATCATCCTTCAGAGCCGCCCGGATACCCAATGGCTGGCTACCCTGCTCGGTTCTGAAAAACCGCCCCTGCCGTCCGGCAGGAAATAGGCCGTCGCTCTGCCCTTTGTTTCTTTGGTCGTTTCTACAGGCAGGCAATATTCAGCTCCCGGGCCGCTTTGGTCTCATCCAGCCGACCGACCGGCGTTGTAACCGGGGCGGCTTTGAGGGTTTCCGGTTCCGTTCGGGCCTTTTGGGCAATCGCTATCATCGCCTCGATAAACGCATCCAGCGTTTCTCTGCTTTCGCACTCCGTCGGCTCGATCATCAGCGATTCTTTCACAATCGTCGGAAAATACATCGTCGGCGGATGAAACCCCGCATCAATCAGCGCCTTGGCGATGTCGAGGGCGTAAGTGCCGCTCTCCTTGACCTGCCGAGCTGCACTTAAGACACACTCGTGTTTGCAGATGCCCGGATGCGGCAGGTCGTAATACGGTTTCAGTTTTTCCTTAATGTAATTGGCATTCAGCACGGCATTTTCCGCCACCCGCTCCAGCCCCTCCCGGCCCAGCATCAGCAGGTACACATACGCCCGCAGAATGACCCCGAAATTGCCGTAAAACGGCGCGATATAGCCGATCGACTTGGGGCGATTGTACTCCAGCGCATACGTCCCGTCCTCCCGTTTGACCACCACCGACACCGGCAGATAATCAACCAGTTTTTCCACGACCCCAACCGGACCGGCGCCGGGCCCGCCCCCGCCGTGCGGCGTTGCAAAGGTCTTGTGCAGATTGACATGCACAATATCGAAGCCCAAATCCCCCGGCCGCACCTTGCCGACAATCGCATTCAGATTCGCCCCGTCATAATAGGCCAGCCCGTCCACCGAATGCACCAGCTCGCAAATCTCCTTCACATGCGGGTTAAACAGCCCCAGCGTATTCGGGCAGGTGAGCATAATGCCCGCTGTTTCTTCGTTCAGCATCGCTTTCAGGGCTGACAGCGACATACAGCCGTGCTCATCGCTGGGCACCGTCTTAACCGTATAGCCCGCAATCGCCGCACTGGCCGGATTCGTCCCGTGGGCACTGTCCGGCACCAGCACCGTCGTCTTGTGATTGCCCCGGTCGCGGTGATAGGCCGCCATCATCATAATCCCCGTCAGCTCCCCGTGGGCGCCGGCCATCGGCTGCATCGTAAACGCCGCCATCCCGCAGATTTCCCGCAGCATCAGGTCTGTCTCGTACAGCACCTCCAGCGCTCCCTGCGTGAGCATTCCTCCGCCCCGCAGCTGCGGCAGCAGCGGATGCAGATGCGCAAAGCCCGGATACGACGCAATCCGTTCGCAGACCTTCGGATTGTATTTCATCGTGCACGAGCCCAGCGGATAAAAATTCGTATCCACCCCGTAATTCCGCCGCGACAGCTCCGTAAAATGCCGCACCACATCCAGTTCCGACAGCTCCGGCAGCGCCGCCGGCTGCGCCCGCAGGTACTCCTTCTTCAAATGAATGCTCGTCGGCACATCCGATTTCGGAATCCGCAGGCCCCGCCGCCCCGCCGCACTTTTTTCAAACACCAGCTTCATCGCTTCTTCTTTCCTTTTTCCGCCGCAGCGGTTTATAAAATCGCTTCCAGCTCCTCGGCCAGCATTCCGATTTCCTGTTTGGTGCGTTTTTCTGTCACCGCAATCAGCAGCGAATTGTTCATCCCCTTGTAATAGCGGCTCAGCGGGAATCCCGCCGCATACCCCCGCTCAATCAGCTTGGCCGCCGCCTCCGCCGCCTCACAGGGCAAATCCAGCACCATCTCATTAAAAAACCACTGCGCCGGAAAATGCGGACGCACCCCCGGAATCGCCGTCAGCCGCTGATAGGCATAACTGGCCTTGTCCGCACACAGCTGCGCCGTCTCCCGCAGTCCCTCTTTGCCCAGCAGACACAAATACACCAGCGCCGTCAGGGCACAGAGCGCCTCATTGGAACAAATATTCGACGTCGCCTTGTCCCTGCGAATGTGCTGCTCCCGCGCCTGAAGCGTCAGCACAAATCCGCGCCGACCCTGCGCATCGGTCGTCTGCCCGACAATCCGTCCGGGCATCTGACGCACATACTCCTTCCGCGTCGCCATAAAGCCCAGATACGGCCCCCCGAAGGACATCGGCAGCCCCAGACTCTGCCCCTCTCCCGTCACAATATCCGCCCCCATCGCCCCCGGGGCCTTCAAAATCCCCAGCGAAATCGGATAGCACGAAACAATCAGCAGCGCCCCTTTCGAATGTGCCGCCTCGGCCAAATCCGTAAAATCATCGATGCACCCGAAAAAGTTCGGATTCTGCACAATCACCGCGGCGGTCTGCTCATCGAGGGCCCTGCGTATCGCCTCCCGATTGGCCAGCCCGCCGGCATTTTCCGTTTCCGTCAGCTCAATCTTCAGATTCCGTGTATAGGAATGCAGCATCACCCGATAAATCGGATTGACTGAATCATCCACAAGCACCTTGTTGCGGCGCGTCAGCCGAAGCGCCATCATCATCGCCTCATACAGCGCCGTTCCCCCGTCATACAGCGACGCATTCGACGCCTCCATCTCCGTCAGCCGGCAGATGACGGACTGAAACTCATAAATCGCCTGGAGCGTCCCCTGCGACACCTCCGGCTGATACGGCGTATAGGCGGTATAAAATTCGCTTCGGCTTGTCAACGCATACACCGCCGCCGGAATAAAATGGTCATAAAACCCGCCGCCCAGAAAACAGGTCAGATGGATATAATTCTTCGAAGCAATCGCCGCCAGACGGCTGCGTACCTCCTGCTCGCTTAAGCCCTCCGGCAGATTCAGCGGCCTGCACCGAAGCGACGGCGGAATATCGGAAAACAAATCCTCCGGTTTGAGCCCAATCTCCGCGAGCATTTGAGCCCGCTGCTGGTCCGTATGGGAAATATAAGGCATCCTATCCTCAAAAAAAGGGGGCAAAAAGAATCTGTCAAAACCGGCGGCTACTCTGCTTCCGTCTCCAAAAACTGTTTGTATTCTTTGGCATCCATCAAGTCCTCAAACTCCGACGGATTCGAGGCCTTGATTTTCACCAGCCAGCCCTCTTCGTAAGGATCCTCCTTGAGCATGTCCGGATTATCCGAAACAGCATGATTGACTTCCACGATCTCTCCCCCCAGCGGCGCATACAAATCCGACGCAGCCTTCACAGACTCCACTACCCCAAACGTCCCGCCCTGCTCGACCGTATCGCCCTTCTCCGACAGTTCCAAATAAACAATATCCCCCAGCTGCTCGAGGGCATAGCTGCTCAGTCCGACGGCAAAAATCCCTTTGCCTTCCTCTTTGGCCCATTCATGGGTTCTTAAATACCTGGCTTCCGGGTCAATCATCCTGTGAACCTCCGATATCGAAAAAATATCTATGCTTTTTTACACCACCGCAAACGTAATCGGCCCGCAGGAATTGTCAAGATTTCTTTTTACAACCTCCGCTTCCACTCGCCGCCCCCGCAGGTCAATCTCAATCAAAGCCCCCGCCCCTAAGGGCCCTTCCAGCATCGCCAGACCGATGGCGCGCTGTGCCGTTTGACCGGAAAAATGGGCTTCCCATCCCGCCCCATGACCGCAGTGATGCGGGCAAGACACCGCACGCGGCACCCAGTAGGGCACCACCGTGCCGCTGGTGACGCGTCCGATTTCTCGCAGACCCTGGAAAACCGCCGCTCCGGCCCGTACGACCCCCTTGCCGAATACGCGAAAGGCACAGATTCCTTTTTTTAAAGTGCAACTTTGCTCCTCGAGGGCCTCTCGGCCGATAAAACGACGTTCCGGGTCTTTTAAGTTCACCCCGACCTTCGCCGCCGGACAAGCCAGAATCGGAATCTCCCGCCCCGTCACATCCCGGCCGTATTCATGACCATACAGCGGCAAAGACGCCTCCAGCCGAAGCGTATCGCGAGCCCCTAATCCAACCGGACAGGCCCCAGCAGCCGTCAGCCGCCGCCACACGGATTCAGCCGCTTTTGCAGGAACAAACAATTCAAAACAGACCGGTTCCCCCGTATAGCCTGTCCTCCCAATCAGCACTTCACAGCCGGCAATTCGAACCGCCCCGAGGGAGTTTCGCTTCGGTTCAGGCAGTTGCCCTCCTTCTATCATCCCCAGAAGAAGACTTTCGGATCGGGGGCCTTGAAGGGCAATCATGGCCAGCTCCTCACTGACATTCTTCAGCTGAACCCCCCTGCCCAGCTCTTCCGCCTTCCGCCGCAAATATTCCCAGTCCTTATAGGTGTTGGCCGCATTGACAACCAAAAGCCACTGTTCCGGCGAAAAGCGATACAGATAGGCATCATCAATCGCCCCCCCTGTCTCATCCGCCAGCAGGGTATAATGAGCCCGCCCGACCGGCAAAGCCGCCGCATCGTTGGTCAGAACCCATCGCAAAAACTCCAGCGCCCGCCGGCCCGCGATTTCAAAACGCCCCATATGTGATACATCAAACAAGCCGGCCGAGCGCCGCGTCTCCAAATGTTCCTGCAGGATCCCCTTCTGGTACTGTACCGGCATATGCCAGCCGGCAAAATCCACCAGACGTCCCCCGCATTCCAGATGGCAATCATACAAAACCGTCCGCCTCACAGCACAGCCCTGCCTTTCCTGACTTCAATTCCACCCGGACAAGACCTGTAAGTTTTGGACATTCTATACAGATTTTCCGCATCGGCAAACCGAAAAATCAAACCTTTCTTTTTTCGTATGCCGATGGTTTACAAAAGCCGCCCTGTCAGTTAAACTGGAAAATCAGAAACCAAAACCTAGAAAACGGACCACAAAAATATGGACGAGTTTGTAATTGAACCTTCTTCGAGAATCAAACGGCTGCCGCCGTATTTATTCGGACGTTTAAACGCCCTCAAACTTGAAAAACGCCGGCAGGACATCGACATTATTGACCTTGGAATGGGCAACCCGATGGACGGGGCGCCGGAAATGGTCATAGACAAACTCTGCGAAGCCGCCCGTGACCCGCGCAACCACCGCTACAGCGCCTCCAAAGGCATCTTCAACCTCCGCCGCGAGATGGCCCTCAAATACGAGCGAAAATGGAATGTCTCCCTTGACCCCGAGACCGAGGTCCTCGCCTGCATCGGTTCCAAAGAGGGCTTCAGCCATATGTGTCTGGCAATGCTCGGTCCCGGCGATACGGCTGTTGTAGCCGACCCGGCCTTCCCCATCCACATTTACGGCGTGGCTCTGGCCGGCGCGAATGTCATCACCGTCCCGCTGGGTAATGACCAGAAGTTTCTGGACACCATTGCGATGGTCTGCGAACATCTGTTCCCGCGGCCCAAACTGCTGATTCTCAATTATCCGCACAACCCGACCGGAATGACTGTCGAGGAAGGGTTCTTTGAAACCGTTGTGGATTTAGCCAAACGTTTTCAAATCGCCGTCATCCACGATTTCGCCTACGGAGAAACCTGTTTTGACGGCTACAAAGCCCCCAGCTTCCTGTCCGCCAAGGGCGCCAAAGACGTCGGCGTCGAGTTCACCACGCTCAGCAAGCCCTATGGGATGGCAGGCTTTCGAATCGGGTTTGCCGCCGGCAACCGAAAAATGATTGAGGCCCTGGCTACGATTAAGGGCTATTACGACTACGGCATCTTCCAGCCCATCCAAATTGCCAGCATTATCGCGATGCGGCATTGTGAAGACCATATCCGAATTCAGAACGAAAAATACCAGGCCCGTCGCGATATCATTTGCGAAGGCCTCAAACGAATCAGGTGGGAAGTGGACGTCCCTCGCGCTTCGATGTTTGTCTGGACGAAATTTCCCGTCGAACACTCCAAAGGAAAAGGCAGCATCGATTTTGCCATGGAACTGCTCGAAAATGCATATGTCGCCATGGCCCCGGGCCGCGCCTTCGGGGAAAACGGTGAATACCATATGCGCATCGCCCTAGTAGAAAACGAACATCGTCTCCGTCAGGCCATCCGAAACATTGCACGTTATCTTCAAGGCAAACCGGTTCCGGGAAAACGCAGAAAACCGATTCCGATTTCTGAGTAGCCCGGAAAAAGGACGGGAAATATCCTGTCTTGTGGCGGCACAATCAAGACAATAAAGGTCATCTATCTCCTGTTGTTCTGTTTCAATTTCTCTTGACATCCCTTCCAGCCCCGTTTATTTATCGCCTTGCCTTCAGAAAACCGACAGAGAAAACCGATAATCCAGACAGAAAAAAGAAGAACGCTTTCGAGCGGCAGAGAATACAATGACAAAAAAAGCCAAAACCAAAGCATTGGTCATCGTCGAGTCGCCCGCCAAGGCCAGAACCATCAACAAATATCTCGGCCCGGATTTTGAAGTGGAGGCCTCCATGGGCCATGTCCGCGACCTGCCCTCCAAAGGACTCAACATTGACCTCGAACATAACTTCGAACCGACCTACGAAATCAACCCGGGCAAACGAAAAGTCGTCGCCGCCCTCCGTGCTAAAGCCAAAAAATGCGAGAAGTTCTACCTGGCAACTGATATGGACCGCGAAGGCGAGGCAATCGCCTGGCACCTCAAAGAGGTCCTCAACCTGAATGATAAGGACACATACCGCGTCGTCTTCAACGCCATCACCAAAAAAGACATTGAACGAGCCTTCGCCAATCCAGGCAAGATCGATATGGACCGTGTTCTCGCTCAGCAGGCCCGCCGGGTCCTCGACCGCATTGTCGGCTATCAAATCAGCCCTCTGCTGTGGAAAAAAGTCGCCCGCGGACTGAGTGCCGGGCGCGTTCAGTCTGTCGCCGTCCGGCTGGTTGTCGAGCGGGAACGTCAGATTCGCGCATTTATCCCGCAGGAGTACTGGCTCATTCCGGCTGTTTTTGCCTCCGAGAAAGCCAACATCACCGCCGAAGAATGGCAAACCTTTCTCAACAGCGCCAAAGACCCGGAAAAAGGACGGACGCTGACCGAACAGGACCAGTGGCTGGCCAAACACGGTGCCTTCCGGGCCGACCTGACCTCTGTCAACGGCCAAAAGTTTGAGGCCTCCCATCAGGCCCAGGCCCAGGCCGTCTTTGAGAAACTGAAAGGGGCACAGTTTATCGTCCGCCGTATCGAAACCAAACGCGTCCAGTCCCGCCCGGGCGCTCCGTTTATTACCTCAACGCTCCAGCAGGCCGCCGCCAATCGGCTCGGCTTCGGAGCCCAGCGGACGATGACCATCGCCCAGCAGCTTTATGAGGGAATCGACCTGGGTTCGATGGGCGCTCTGGGCTTGATTACCTATATGCGAACCGACAGCACCCATCTGTCTGAAGAGGCCGTTCAGGAAGTTCGCCATTATATTCAGTCCCAAATCGGCCCGGAGTACCTGCCGGAAACCCCAAACATCTTTACCGCCCGCAAAGAAGCCCAGCAGGCCCACGAAGCCATCCGCCCGACCGACCCTGATTTGACCCCTGATGAGCTGGCCTCCTTCCTGACAGATGAACAATACAAACTCTACGACCTGATTTGGCGCCGCTTTGTCGCCTGCCAGATGAAAGAAGCCCAGTGGGATACCACCCGCATTGAAATCGAGGCCCAAACCCCCGACGGCCCCTGTATCTTCACGGCGTCCGGTCGTACCCTTGCATTCGACGGCTTTACGAAAATCTGGCCGACTTCCGCAGAGGAACCGACCCTGCCGAGTCTGCACGAAGGCCAGATTCTTAAGGTCGTGGACCTCAAACCCGTCCAGCACTTTACCAAGCCGCCCGCCCGATACACGGAGGCCTCCCTGATTAAAACCCTCGAAAAGGAAGGCATCGGACGCCCCAGCACCTATGCGACGATTATTTCCACCATTCAGGAGCGAAAATACGTCGAAAAGGTCAACCGCGTCTTCTACGCTACCCATATCGGCGAAATTGTCACCGACAAACTCCTCGAGTATTTCCCACAGATTATGGACATCGCCTTTACCCGCCATATGGAGGAACAGCTGGATAAAATCGAGGAACAGCACCTCAACTGGGTCCAGGTGTTGCAGGAGTTTTATGAGCCCTTCAAAAAATCACTCGAAGAGGCCGTCCAAAAGATGAAGCACGCCAAGGCCGAAACCCAGCCCAGCGAATATACCTGCCCGGAATGCAAGGCCCCGCTGGAGTACCGCTTCGGCAAAAACGGCCGGTTTCTCAGCTGCTCGCGCTACCCCGAGTGCAAATTCGGCACCCCCTGCGACAAAGACGGCCGGATGCTTCAGGACCAGCCCACCGAGCACAAATGCCCCGCATGCGGCAAGCCGCTGGTGAAAAAAACCGGACGTTTTGGCCCCTTTTTCGGTTGTTCCGGCTATCCGGAATGCAAAACCATTCTCAAGGCCGACAAGGAAGGCAACCCTCTGCCGCCCGCTCCCCCGCCGACCCCCACAGGAATCCACTGTCACAAATGCAAAGACGGTCTGTTCGTCGTTCGCCAAAGCAAACGGGGCCCCTTTATGGGGTGCAGCCGCTTTCCGCGGTGTCGGACCATTGTCAGCATCAAACTGCTCGAAAAACTCAAGGACCTGCAGGAAAAAGGCCAATGGCCTCCGGCTGATTCGGCTCAGGTCGACGAAATCCTGGAGCGAAAATCCGCTACTGCCAAAAAAAAGAAGTCATAAACGAACGTTTTTCCGTATAATACACTGTCCGAAAGCATCAGACAGGATAGAAGTATGAGCGAAATTGATCCCATCAAAATTGATTCTTTTGAGACGATTGAGCCCATCGGCAAACGGGTCCTGATTCGAAAAGACGAGGACAAAAAGCAGACCAAAGGCGGCATCCAGCTGCCCGACAATATCGAAATCCCCACCATCACCGGCCGGATTGTTTCCGTCTCCGCCGAAGTGGAGATGTCCTCCGAAATCCCCCTCAAACAGTACGACAAAGTCCTCTTTAATCCCAAAGGGGCCATTCCGGTAGACTTCGAAGGCGACAACCGGCTCTTCGTCGTCGATGTCGAAAACATCGTCGCCGTCTTCCGAAAACAGTAAACCGGCAAGACCAGCCGTTCTGTTTTTCGTTGACGAAACGGCCCCAAGCCGCTAAAGTTCCCTTTTTAACAAACTTTTAAAGAATCGTTCAAGGCAGGAGATTATGGATGACCAGAACAAATCAGTTCGCCGGCAACTGTATAGGTGTGCGCCGGCATTTTTTCACCAGCGAATCCGTTACAATGGGGCATCCGGACAAGGTGGCCGACCAGATTTCCGATGCCATTCTGGATGCAATGCTCGCTCAGGACCCCCACAGCCGCGTTGCCTGTGAAACGCTCGTCTCCACCGGTATGGTGGTCATCGCCGGCGAAATCACCTCCAAAGCCGTCGTCGATATCCCCCAGGTAGCGCGCGACACCATCCGCAGCATCGGCTACACCGACCCGAATATCGGCTTTGACGCCGAAAACTGCGCGGTTCTTGTCTCTCTGAAGCAGCAAAGCCCCGATATTGCAATCGGTGTGGATACCGGCGGTGCCGGCGACCAGGGACTGATGTTCGGCTATGCCTGCACAGAAACCCCGGCTTACATGCCCCTGCCCATTTTTCTGGCACATGAAATCACCAATCGACTGACCCGGATGCGTCAAACCGGCAAAATCAAATGGCTGCGTCCCGACGGCAAAAGCCAGGTCACCGTCGAATACGGCGAAAACGGAAAACCCCGCCGCATTCATGCTGTGGTCTGCAGCACCCAGCATGATGCCTCCGTCGTGGACCGAAAGACCGAACGAATGTCCGAACGGGCCCGCAGGGAACTGATTGAAAAAGTCATCCTGCCCGTTCTGCCCAAAAAACTCGTGGACAAAAACACTATCTTTCATATCAACCCAACGGGACGATTTGAAGTTGGCGGTCCAAAGGGCGACTGCGGTCTGACCGGGCGGAAAATCATTGTGGACACGTACGGCGGACGAGGCAGCCACGGCGGCGGTGCCTTCAGCGGCAAAGACCCTTCGAAGGTGGACCGTTCCGCCAGTTATATGGCGCGCTATATCGCCAAAAACATCGTCGCCGCCGGCCTGGCCGACACCTGCGAAATCCAGCTGTCTTATGCCATCGGCGTTGCCGAACCCATCAGCATCCTGGTCAATACCGAAGGCACGGCAAAAATCGACGAAAACCGTCTGGAAGCACTCGTCCGGGATTTCTTCCCGCTGACCCCGAAAGGAATGATTCAGCACTTAAAACTGCGGCGTCCTATTTATACGGAAACGGCGAGAAACGGCCATTTTGGGCGAAATCACCCCAATTTCACCTGGGAAAAAACCGATATGGCCGCCAAACTTCGCAAAGCTGCAGGACTCTAACGGCCGAAAAAATTAAAAACACAAAAAAGCCCGGTCATTCCCCCGGGCTTTTTTTACATTGCAACTCAACCCCTTCGGTTTACAAACAACCCGCCCAGAGCCAGCAGGCAGATAGCGGACGGTTCAGGAATAACCGTGAACTTGATATGGCTGAGCACGGGGGAATAGCCGCTTTGATTGAGCAGCTGAATGCAGAAGGTATCCCACAGGCCGTCGTGATTGTTGTCCGCATTCCACGTGCCCGTCACCAGCGTCGAAGTGGCAATATAATCCCGGCAAACAATCTCAATATGCGGACCTACCCAATCCCGCCCCACCCAGCCGACACATTGAAAACTGCGGATGCCATTTATTCTGCCGCCCTTAAAAACTGCTAAAGCATCATCTCGAATGTCAAAAAGTGCTGTGTCACCTCCATAATAATTCATTGTAGCGTTATTACTAAGAATTAAAGAACATATACCCCCAACAAATTCCTGCAAAGGAGCAGTGTTTTGAATTTCGACATAACTTAAATTATATCCTTCTATCCTAACGGCTCCCCCCTATCATTAAGAGCGACTGACTCCCTGTCAGGGTATAAGTTCCATGATAACCGCCCGAAATTACATAATCCCAAGCACCAAAGGAAGTTGCTGTACAGACAAAAAACAAAATTAGAAATAGATACAATTGCTTCATGATTTGATCCTCCTGTCTGCATCTTTTCTTGTTCAGTTTCATGACACAAAAATCCTAGGTGAATTCCTGCTGCAGACCTTCGTTGATTTTTTATCACGCTCAGCAGATGGTTCTTTAAGACCTACATCAAAAAACACCTTCCGTAAATCTTTTGATTCCCTGCCGTTTTCAAAATAAACTTTTTCGCCTGTCCATTCGATGTAAACCTTGTATGTTTTTTTCTCCGTTATGATTTCAAGGCGATACATTTTCCACATATTTATTCTTCCCATGTAGGGTTGCTCTGCATTTTGCATGGATTCTCTGAATCCCTTTTCAAATTGCTCCATTTTATCGGTGGGAACCGTGAAGAAAATGCCCCTGTCTTTGCTGTATGGGTCAATATATACAATTCTTGCAGCCAGAAACCTGCCTTCCGGGTTGGTCCAACTGGTGTCTTTAAGCGACATAAGAAACCGCAGAATTTTTTCATTCATACGCTTGACCTGTTGGTTTGTAGAAAACAAGGATATGGATACCAAAGAGATCAAACCCACCGAAACGAGCACACATATCCATAATATTATTTTTGTTTTCTTTTTCATAATTATTCTCCTTGCTATAGTTTAAAATCGAAAGGATCGTCGTGACCCTGTAATCGATACACATTACGAACCTCAGAGGGGGCTTTACTGCAGGCCTCGCTGACAGCGTCGGCAAGGTCTTTTTTCTTGCCGAGTTCTTCCCACATTGTAATCGAGAAACCCTGCCAGGGGGTTCCGTAGCCCGATTCAAAATCACCAGCCCATCCAAAGACCCACTGATCGACAAACGCACCTCGCTGGAGTAATGCCATACTGAGGTCGCTTCTATAGGTATATGCTTGGGAGGTACTCTCTTCCAGTTTCCCTTAGCCGTTTATTTTGAGTCCCATGGCTTTGCATGCATCGAACGCCGCAAATTTCAGGTCTTTCAGGTTAAGTTCTCTCCATGTCTTCACGCTCGCTTCTATAGCGGGAGGAAGCGGCTCCAGCCACGAAGGCGCCTGTCCCGGAGGATAATTGGAAACCTTATCGCTCACTATGTTACCGCCATCCAAACCCAAAACGCTCCTGTATATCTCTGTGTGAGGATATTTATAGTTTCCATGGCCGTTATAGTAAAGAACCTTGATTGTGCCCTTATCGATATATTTTTTGACATTCTTAAAACTGGAATTATAGAATCGAAGCTTCTTGACCTTATAACCCATTTCAACAAGCTTTTCATACACATAATCAGCAAGCCCGCTGACAAAATTGATTTTTATGTAAGGGCGTACCATCAATGCTGTATAGACTTGGCCGTCCTTATCTTTTGAAACCACAGGCACGGCTACCGGTGAAGCCCCCGTCGCCAAGGGTCCTGCGGGTTGCTCAGCCGGCGCAATCAGAAGAAATCCGATATCATTTGCGTCTGTGACGGCTGCCGGAACAGCTCCTTTCACCATCCCCGATGGATAGTTTTGACTCCAGACCTCGCGGCCGCCGATCCATGCTGAAACTCTGACGTCAACGCCGGAATCGGCAAAGAACGGCAGCGGCTCCCCCATCTCAAATATCTGCGGCACAATGCACGGTCCGATTGCGTTATCGAACTCAAACGGAATGACGGCAGAGCAGATAATTCCTTGTCGGCCGGAGCCAATAATCCGTGCTTCATGCGTTCCCGGCGAAAGCCATGGCATATAGACAGTTTGATGGAAGATATCCTCTGAAAAAATTAATTCTTTAATAAATGTGCCATCGATTAATAAAAAGCATTGATAAATCGACGCTCCTTCATCTTGTACCTGTACTTCGACAGACCCATCTTCACTGGAAACGTTGATAGATGCCGTAATCTGCGAAGTTCCCTGTGTTTTTTGCCACATTCCAGACAGTATCGCAAAATCGGCCAGGTCAACAAAACCGTCGTCGTTCCAATCGCCGCCGTAACTGATTGTGTTCGGGTCAACAATATTGGGATCTTGATAGTTCGGGCTGTTCGGGTCATACGGTGTGTACGTCAGCCAGTAATTCGCAATCGTAATCAAATCGTCAAGGTCTGTACCCGGAATGCCTTCTCCTCCTGTATAATTCCAATCCATAAAATGAAACCCAAGGTCCACAAGACCTTTGTCCGGCTGACTGTCAATGTTTGTTGTCATACCGATCAGTGTTGTTTGCTCGATGTACTGTGTCCCGGCATCAACGAAAGCCGAATCGTCAGCAAGGTAGTGATGCTGATATGACTTTGCACCAATATAAGGATAATAGGGATTCGTTTCTGCATAAACCGGGTTGTATTCATCAAACTCCCAATTCTTATTGTAATAGTTGCCGTAGTATCCGGTATTGGCTGCAAGCACTTGCCTAGCGCCATCAACCAGGTTCAGACCGTACCAATAGGAACCAGACACAATATTATTGAGCAGTTGAACCGTAGGCACCTCGTTTGGCTCCGCTGCCCCATGAACCGTAATTCCGCAGTACTGGTACGCATCACAGGTATTCTGTTCAATCGTAAAAATATTCTCCGCATCAACCATCCCATTGGGATCACTCAAATAAGCTTCTATTCCGGCTTCGTCGTTGAAAAAACACAGGTTGTTGCGAATGTCGGTCAACATGGGGCCAAACTCATAAATACCCCAAACGTTACCCAATAGATAGTTATTTTCGATCGGGTTAATCAAGCGAATGTTTTCTGTTACAATACCCCCGACAGGCCCCTTCAATCATATTGTATGTAATCGTTGCGGCCGGGGACGCTGTACGTTCTATATAAATCGGGCAGAAATAATGCGGCCCGTAATACGGAAAGACCTGCCAATAATAACCAATATATTCGGGATAATAGAAATACATAAAGTCGCTGGTATAGAGAATCGGCTTATCCGGTGTGCCGCGGGAAATCAGCACGCCGCCATTGTTGACAAATAATCCGCACGCATATCCGAAGATAACGGTGGTGCCGGGTTCAATCACAAGCAGCGCCTGAATATTGATCCCGTTTGGCTCAGTGATATAATATACGTTGTTTGCATCCCATATCTGATTGGATGTAATGTCCGAATTGATTTCTATAACAGTCGGTTCCGAATCAGGCATACTGAACATTTCAAATGGTTGGGAGCACTCGGAGAACTTGTTGGGCTCATACCGCGCCGGACCGCCTGAGCCCAAGGGACATTGTATCAAGACAGGGGTTGGACCTTGGGGCTTCCGCAACGGTGGCAGTACCATTTCACCAAACAGAAGTGCGTCTGTTGAAAAAGATGAATAGGTAACGGAATTGCCGTCCCAGCCGTAGGCCGTGCTGGAGGTCGAGTCAATCCATACAGCCACCTGACCGCTGTGGTAGCGGAATTTGAAATACCCGATTATCCCATTGGCATCACCGGCCCACCGGACACCGTTCAAATAAACAAAGCCGTTCGGATCAATGTACGGGTCGGACCGCCAGCCGTTATCCCAGCCGAAATCGGCGCAGTCGGCCTCGCTCATAGCCGTTGTGATAACGGCATCGCCGGTTACCGCAATCCCCAGCCCCATGCAGAATAACGGCTCGTCGGTATGAATCCAAACCGTGATCTCTTCGTTCGGCTCCGGCGGATAGGATTCGGCAATCAGAGAAATCACTCCCACTGATGCCGTGCAAACGGCCGCCTCTGCACACACGAAGGGAAACAGCACCCACTCGACAACCCCCTTATCCCCGTAAGACCGTTGCATCTTATTTGGCCTCCTTCTTCAAAAAACGCTCTTTCAAATCTACTTTACTCGAACCCCTCCGGCTTAGGCAACCTAAAACCATTCCGGAGAAGACAGGTCTTGTTCCGGCCCTTCCATAGAACCTTCCTTAATTTTAAAGCGTTTCTGTCCCCTCTGGGATTGATAGGGAAAATGGGAAATTGTGAAAAATCTCAAAATTTCTTCCCCTCCTGTGTTCAGCAAGCACTCCGAAATGCTTTTTGATTTTCCCTTCTGATTTCGACAGTTTTCTTCGGATTTCGAACTGTGTTTCGAATTTGTTCAAAATTGCAGCTTTGTTTTCTTAATTTCAGCGTCAAATGAGTTAAAAACAGTTGAACCCCGACAAAAGTCCGGTATAATCGATGGATAAAGCAGTGTTTTTGCGGAGGTTAGGTAAAACTGGAAATGGGTGCGCTGAATCGATTTCGTTTTATAGCCGGCATCGCTGTGGGGATAGCCGCGGCGACACTCCTGTTCCGCAACCCCTTCGAACCGTTTCCCGCCCGAGCGGCAGACTCCCCTTCCACTTCGACTATCTTGGCTGTTCCGGTTCAAATCAGCCGTGAAAACCAGGGCATCGCTTTGATTGATACCCGAAACCGCACCATCTGGGTGTATGAGTTTTTTGACCGGCAAACCGGATTCAAGCAGATTCGGCTGATGGCCGCCCGTTCCTGGGAATACGACCGGCTTCTGACCGAATGGAACAGCGCCGACCCGACTCCGCAGCAGATTCGAAGCGTCCTCGAAAATATCCACCAAAAGCAGATGCTTGAAGCGATTCAGCCCACCCCGCCCGAAACTGAAAAGAAAACTCAATCTCAAACGGAACTTATTCAATAAGACAGGAAATCAATTATGGCAGGCAAATATTACACCCTTCAGGAAGTAATGGAAAAGCTCGGCAAGAGCGAAGAGCAGGTGAAGGCCCTCGTCAAAGAAGGCACACTCCGCCAATACCTCGATAAAGGCCAGCCCCTCTTTGACCAAACGCAGGTGGATGCGCTGACCGCCGACCAGCAGGGTCTGCTGGACCTGACCGCCGCCGGAACGGACTTTGACCTGAAGCTGGAGGAAACCGCCGAAATCAAGCTCCTGCCCGACGAAGAGGAAACCCCCGAAGCCCCCAAAAAGGAAAGCGAAGGCGGGTTCGGCTTGAGTATGGCCGGCGAAGAAAACCTCAGCTCCGAAGACACGCGGGCAACCTCGATGGGCATCAATGTTCTGGACGAAAGCGATGAGGGCTACAAACTGGCCGCCGACACCAAAGGGGAAACCCGTGCCGGCGAACTGGAAGAAATCGAAAGTCTGGATGCCGATGCCAACCTCGAAAGCGTCGGCAGCGGCTCCGGCCTTCTGGACCTGTCCCTGCAGGCGGATGACACCTCGTTAGGGGCGGTGCTGGATGATATCCTCCCGGCCGCAGCGGAAGGGGTCGCCGAAGCGCCGTTGGCAGAAGAACCGCTCAAACTGGCCGAAGAGGCCCCGCTCGAGGAAGTCTCGGAAGAGGCCAAAATCCCCCAGGCGGTCTCCGCCGCTGAAGCAGCTCCTCTGGAAACCGTTTCGGCTCCAGCCGGCGCCGCGGTACAACTCGTTACCGCCGCCCCGGTGGACCCGGCGACCACCGCCTACGGTCTGGCAATGCTGGTCCCCTTTGCTTCGCTGGTTATTGCAGCAATTGCTTTGGGAGCCGGGTTGCGGCATATCCGGCCCGGACTTTTGAACCTCCTGGCCGGTTCTCAGCTGATGGGGGTCTCTATGGCCTGGTGGATTGCAGGCGGGCTTTTCATCCTAACGTTGCTCCTGCTGGCCGTTTTCAATTCGATGCTGTCAGAAAAACCGCCCAAGCCGGCAGGCGTATCTCAAAAGCCCAAAAAAGAAAAGGCCCCCAAACCCGAGAAAAAAAAGAAAAAATAAATTAGATTCGTTCTTGTAAACCGATAAAAAGAAGGTGTAATTGCATCAATGTAGGTTTTTTTCCTGATTCAACCGGCAAATACGGAGTTTCTGGAGCAAGAAAGGGATTGAATATGAAGATGGCAAAGACTTTGGTTGGAATTTTCTCTCTTGTCGCACTGATGGTTATAACCGGCTGTCAACAGCCGACAATTGATGAGCTCCGGACTCAGAACCGACTCCAGCAGGAACGGATTTCCAGTTTGGAAAATGAATTAACCCAGTGCAGCGTCAACCTGCAGCAATGCCAGAAAGATAAAGAGATGCTCGCCGGGCAAGGCAGTGCAGACCTCCAGGCCAAAAACGCCCTGATTGCAGCCCTGGAAGCCGACCTGGAAAAGAAAAAGGCCCTGATTGCCCAGATGCAGGCCCAGCTGCTTCAGAGCGGCGCTCCCCTGCCGCCGGAACTGAATCTGCGGCTTCAGGAATTCGCCAAGACCAGCGATATGATTACCTTTGATGAAAGCACCGGGATGCTCAAATTCAAGAGCGACCTGCTGTTCGATTTAGGCAGCGATAAGGTTGCTGCCTCCGCTCAGGATGCCCTCCGGCAACTGGCCGCCATTATGAAAACACCGGAGGCCGCCGGATTTGACATGGTCATTGTCGGCCATACAGACGATGTGCCGATTAAAAAGCCCAGCACCCTGCAGGCCCATCCGACCAACTGGCACCTGTCGGTCCATCGTTCCATATCCGTTCTGAACGCTCTGACGGCAACGGGCATTGCGCCGGAACGAATGGCCGTCAAGGGCTACGGCGAATATCGTCCTGTTGAACCGAACAAGCCCAACAAAGGCGGCAATGCAGCCAATCGCCGGGTGGAGATTTTTATTGTCCCCAGCACACGGTAGCCGCCGGCTTTGCGGATAAAACCCTGTATGCCGGAAAGAACATTGATTATCCTCAAACCTGATGCCGTACATCGGCACAAGATGGGACAAATTATCCAGCGATTTGAAGACAAGGGCCTGAAGCTGGTAGCAGCCAAGTTTATGAAGATTCCCGAATCGCTGGCCCGTAAACACTATGCGGTTCACGAAGGCAAGCCCTTTTTCGAAGGCGTTGTGAAGTATTTGTCCTTGTCACCCGTACTGATTATGGTCTGGCAGGCCGAAGGGGTCATCCAGATGGCTCGAAAACTGATGGGAGCCACCTTCGGCTTCGAGGCTGAACCGGGCACGATTCGCGGGGATTTTGGATGCAGCCGCGGATTGAACCTGATTCACGGCTCCGACAGCCCCGCCTCGGCAGAGTATGAAATCGGTCTTTACTTCAAACCCGAAGAGATTTTTGACTATTCCTTTGCTGACGAACAATATCTTTACGGACGGAATGACTGACCGACAGCCGCCAGGCTTAGGTTGACTTCTGCATACCCGCCTTCTACAATATCGTCTGTCTGGTCTTCCATCTGTCTGGAGGAGTGACCGAGCGGCTTAAGGTGGCGGTCTTGAAAACCGCTGTGCCGAAAGGCACCGGGGGTTCGAATCCCTCCTCCTCCGATCTGATTTCGAGATTGAATTTTCCTCTTTTCAAGCTGGTGTCTAAAACTGCCGCTCACCCCGTGCGGTGCAGCTCAAAAAGTGAAACTCCCTGCCGGGGCAGAGAAAAGCGAAGGATACGACCACCCGTTTCGAAGCCGCTGAGCTCCGGTGCAGGGATCTCCGCCAGACGGCCCGCCTGTTCAAGCAGCGCATACTGCTCAGGGGCGGGGTCCTGCGGCCGGCCCATTTCTTTCCAGAGGGTGTAGGCGTTGCTGTGCGATTGATCGATTCGAAAGTGCCGGACGGAACCTATCCGGAAATCCGCCGGCAGATTCTCCACCTTCAACTCAATCTTTGCCTCCGGTCCGGGCAGGTCGTCATCATGATAATGCCAGACCAAAACAGCCAGTCTGTGCGCGTCAAGGGAAGCTAGCGCGGAAACATCAGGCTGACGCCGGACGCCCTCCCGGAGCATGGTCTCCAGGGAAACAGCCCCGCTGCTTTGCACGGCAACCCGCTGACCGCCCATCCGGCTGAACATCCGGAACACATTCAGGACGGGCTTGTCAATGCCGCGCGTGGCCAGAGAGCGAAAGCCCGCAAAAAACGGCTGGCCTTCAAACTGAAAGGCCCAGGTGAGGGCCCCTTCCAGATTAATCCCGTACCGCTCGGACAGTTCATATTTGCGGGCAAAAACGGCGGCCGTATAACTGGAATACATCGTGCCGTTGCGATAGCCCAGATGTTCTCCCTGACAGGCGGCGCAGCCCTCCGGGTCTGATTCGCCGATGATGACGGGCCGGCCCTGCAGCGGCGGGAAGGACGCAATGATGCGAAATCCGTCTTCGATGGTTCGAAGATGCTCAGCGATGCCCATTCGAACATGGCCGTCCACAAAGAGCGGCGCCCCTTTGGCGTGGAACGAAACAAACTCCAGCGGCGTGCCCGTTTGCCCCGTTGCCCGGTTGGTGCCTTCCAGACAATGTCGGAGGAAATCTTTTTGGAATTGTCCGCCGCTGCCGGCGACATCGGGGCCGCCGACCCGGGCGGTCGGCAGGACTCTTCTGACCGCGTCAATCGCCGTATCGTGAAGTCGGCAGAACTCTTCAAAAGTGCCTTGCCAATAGCCGATATTGGGCTCGTTCCAGACCTGCCAGTACCAGGTTTCGACTTCGCTCCGCCCGTATCGCTGAACGCAGTGTTTGGCCCATTGATAGACCAGCTCGGCCCATTTGTTATAATCCTTCGGCGGATGAGCCCAGCCGGTGTAAATCTCTTCATATCTGGCCGAGGGGGTCCAGCGATGCTGATAGGGTTCGGGTTTGACGGACAGGTCTTTGGGCATAAAACCAATCTGAACATACGGCCTGACACCGCACTCGAGGCAGGTATCGAAAATGCGGTCTAAAAGAGTCCAATCATAGACCGGACTGCCCTGCTCATCCTCACGATAGACCCCGGTGGAGCCCCATTTGAGGGCCGGCGTTCCGTCGCCGGAGCAGAGAAGATTGTGAGTGCGGAAATAGACCTGCTGCGGAGCCAGTTTTCCCAGTTCGGCCAAAAGTTTCCTGCCGTCCTTCATATAGGCGTAATTCGGCTCATCGGCGCCGAAAAACCGCCAGATAGGACGAAACTCGCCGCTTTTTCGGGAGGCATCGACAACGATTTCAACCGGAAAGCCCTCCGGCGATTCCCAGGAAAAGCCTTTCCTGGAGGTTAGGAGCGCGGCGGAAACGGTCAGCATAGAGCGGTGTAAAAAGGTCCGACGATTCATTTTTTTCAATCCCCTTTGCTCCGGTTCAAACAGGCTGCTTTCCGGCTTTGGATGCCCGGCTCAGCCGTCGTCCGTTGCTTCATCCTATCCATATTTGTCAGGGAAAACAACCCAAAAAATTCTAAGCACAAAATCCGAAACTCGAAATCCGAAAACCAAACAGCCGCATGAAAGCATAGGCAACTTGATCTTGCGCCCGCTCCAGCGGGCGCCATAGAACAGCCCCGCTCGAAAGGGCGGGGAAAAGGGGCAGGCGTTTTCTCCCCCGGGCTTGCGTCCGAGGCTGTTTTTCATGCGGGGATTTCCGTATCGGCCGGCGAGAAAAGAAAAAAACGCTTATTTCAACGCGGACACCAGCATCCCATACTCCCTTCGGTTGATGGGGAGCATACAGCCATGACGGGCCTTGGCCGGCACCTCATATCGGCTCCGGTCCTTCACCGGCGAACTGCCGTAGGCCTGATACCAGGGCCCTTCTGGTTTCTCCGCTATCGAAAGTCCATAGGAAATCCCCGGATACTGCTCATAGTACAGGTACCAGATTGTCCCATCCGGCGAAGGAATCGGCATCAGCGCCTCGCGAAAACCGGGGCTGACCGGCGGCCCCGGCTTCGAATACGGCCCCAGCAGACGGCGGCTTCGGCAGATTCGAATCGTCTTTCCGGTCGGCCAATCGAGCGTCGGATAGCGCTCATCCTTAATGACGGCATAATAGAACCCGCCCACCCGGCGGACAATCACATCAATGGTAGCCATGTCCCATCCGAAACGTTTTCTCGGCGGACTTGAAAAGGTCTTCAAGTCTCTGGAGAGGGCATAAATCGTCCGCTGCCCCGCCCAGTACGGCGACACGTCAAATGTCCGGCGGTACCAGATTCGGTCATTCGGCGTTACCGTTTGTCCGACCCCCGACAAAGCAGACTCCACACAGAACGGCACCAGAATCTTTTGAGAAAAGTCCTTCGGCATCGGGGCGGTTTTGGGCAGCAGGGCAAAGTCCCACAGCCGTGACCGGGCCCGAAAACACCCTCCGACCGCCGGATGATTGGATTGTGGGCGGCCCGACGGAACGGTCCCATCGGATTGTCCGCCGCGGCATAACCGACCGCATAATGCGGATAGGCCGCGTGAGAACCGCTGCAGAGCAGATAATAAACCCCGTTGTGCTGAAGCATCCAGGGGCCTTCCGTCACAGCGCCGTTCTTTTTCCCAGTCCTCCTGCGGCTCCAGAACAAATTGGAAAGGCCGTCGCCGCGTATCAAAAGCCGATCGCCGAGGCCTTCAAAGGCAACCGAAGACTCATCAAAACCGTACTCTGTTGGAAGCGGAGCATCCCCCACATCGCGTCCGCCGCCCGAAATTCCCGAATCACCCCCGGATACGCTGCACGAAGCTTCTCCAAATCAAAGGTAATTCCGGCATTGCCGTGCATAAACAAAGCCCCTTTTCCGGGAATCCCGTACTGCACCCTGTTCAGACGAATGGGACGGGGCAAAAGGGTCCGATCGGGATAGACAATCCCGCCCCACCCCAGGCCGGACGTATCCGGAAAGTCCCGGAACAAATGTCCGCGGCTGGTGATTTGAACCGGCCCGAACTCACTGTCCGGAATGAAAACGCCGTCAATGAACGGATTGTCCCGGAGCGGATGATACGGATGATCGCTGACCATATGGGTGCCGGGACGAATCTCAGTCGAGTTCGCCGGCAGACATCTGTCTGCTTTCCACGGATCCGTTGCGGTATTAATGCAGAAGCCGCGAAGACCCGTCCCAAAACCGCTGCCGCCGCCGACGATATCCGCCAGACAAAGATTTTGTCCGCGCCAAACCCATTTCGATTTGGAATTGACGGCACGAACAAAATAATCGGACAGACATTCAATATCCGAAACCTCCCCGGTTTTGCCGGCAACCTTCTCAGCTTGTCCCTGACTGATTTCCAGATTCACTCGGCCGCTCCGGCCGGCAAGCAGCATCGTCTTGCCCTTGAGCACATGCACCTGCGCATTGCCCCCAATGTCCGCCTGCACGCCGAACTCCGTCCCCAAATCAATGATTTTCCCATCCGGAGTGTATATGGAAAACCCTGCCGCCTCGCCGGGGCCCCTTACATACACCCTGCCGCACTGGAGCCCGATTCGGTCCGCCGCCAGAATCTGGAACTCCGCCGGCCCCTCCAGCACCACCTTCGCCTGATTGTCAAACAGCAGTTCCGCGTATCCCTCCCGCAGCAGCCACTGCTCATCCCCCGTCGCCAGCCGTTTCCCCTTTTCCATCGGAGCGCCCCTATCCGCCGCTTGGCGTTCAGACTGTCCGACAGCGCAGCCCCCTCCACCCCGCACCCCAGCGAGGTCAAAAAGCCATATGCAAGAACAAAAATCAGCGCTGCGGCAGACACCAGCAGCGCCACAAGGGAAACTTCATTCACCCACGAAGGCTGCGGAACGCTCGCGGGCTTATCCGCCTCTTGAACCGGCGGCGGGCACGAAAGAATCTCCAGGGCCGGCGCAGACCGTTCAAAGGTGAGCCGTTCGTTCCACAGCTGCGGATCAGGCCAACTGTCCTCCGCCGACGTCCGCTCCGAAAGGATTCCCAGATGGCTCATCCCCACATAGAACGTGATAAAATCGTAATAAGACTCCCGCGCCGCCTGATTCGTCTTCAGCAGGTTGGCGAGCACCTCAAACTGCTCCGGACTGATTGTCCCTTCGAGCGAAAGGATAAACAGCCCTGTCAGCTGGTCAAATTTTTCCAGAGGACAAACGTCGTATTCTGAAAGACGTCCTCCGCATCCATCCGGTTGGGGACATAACAAAGAATAAAAGAAAGAATCCGATTCTGATTCGGCAGAAACACCTTCAGAAAGGCTTCCGAAGCACCCCTCTTTTCTCTACATGCTTGTTCCATAATTCCTCTGGTTCTTTGTTCCACCAATAAAACATCCCCATCTCCCCTTTTATTAACCGGTTTGTTTTTAAAAAAATGCACCCGCATTTTTCAGGAAATTTGAGGAAAAACCATCCGCTGCAACCTGCGGCACAGAGTCTGATAAAACCCGCAGCGCCGGATAAAATCTGCTTTCCAGGACGCTTCATATCTTCCTAACGCTCAACTTTCAAAAAACTTCAGGAAATTTTTGGAAATTTTTCTTGACTCTGAAACGGCAATCTGGTTAAATACCAGTATCATCCAATCTGGGGAGGTCGAGGAAAGAGAAGCAGGAGCATTGTGAGTGCCGAGCGAATGTGTTTTGATCCTGCACTTTTTTTGACAAGGTTTTGTCTGCGGATGTAAGGACACATCTTACCGTTCGAATTGGGGAGGATAGGACGCTTTCTTAGAGGAAGAGGAAACACGAGCCGGAGAGGGTCTGTGCCTGTTTTGAACAGCGCAAACCTTTCCGCACAAAACGGTGTGGTGCTCGAATTCGTCGGCGTGCGGCGGGTTTGAGTGGGAATAGCGTGTGTGTGGTGCAGTGTGCGTTTTGTGTGTGTTTCAGGAAGTGTGTGTGCAGTTTGCAGTTTGCAGTCTGTGCAGTCGAACGTGTTAAACTCTTTCTTTAAGGGGAGACCATGAACATGAAACCGATTCAAAGGCAATGCTGGATCATCCTTCTGGCGTTGCTGGTTTCACCCATCGCTTTCGCAGGGATCACCGACGGAAGCACCCTCTATGCTTCTCTAAGCGACACCTTTGAGCCGGGTACAGGCACAGGATCCGCCGAGGTACTCAGCCGGGTTTATCTGGCCGGCGAAGAACACAACTACCGAGGCAATTACATCTACACCTACTTAATCTCCAAAGCACAGGTCAATCTCAGCTTTTTCTCCGTTGAGATTTTACCGGACGTGGAGATTCTCGCTTATGGGTGGGATGTAGATGGAAAAACTCCGTTGGTCTGGGAACCGGTCAATGACCCCGATGAAAGCAAAATTAAAAGCATTGAGGCGTTCTTCAAGAACCCCCTCAAACCGGGTGATACCTCCGCAACGCTGTGGTTCATCAGTCCCCAAGGCCCCACCGAAGCAGACGGCTCTTTAGCCGGTATTACAGCAGGTCAATACAATTTCCTGGTCGGCAAGGTGCTCACACCGAACATCCCGGAACCGGCGACTATGCTGCTCTTGACTGTCGGGGGCCTGCTGAGCCGTTTTTCTCAGAAGAGAAAAAGCTGAATGGGAAATGACTGCTTTGAGGAAGCAACTTCCACTTTAACCGTGAGGAGGTCATTGATATGACCCAAATCAGAAAGATTCACCTGTGGCTGTTAATCTGTACGGCGCTTGCCGCCATCCCGGCGGCGCAGGCAGCTCTCACCTACCTGCCGGAAAGTTCCTATTATTCCGGGAAAACGTACTACAACGTCAATCTCGGAAACGGTCAGGTCCTCAGCGGACGCATTGAATTCGCCGTGTACGACACCTCCGCTTATCCGGGCGAATTCACAGGAACCGCCCCCGGAACCGGACGCTACATCTATGCGTACCAAATCTTCCACAACTCCGGAAGTTCCAATGCCGCTCTGACCGCGTTTGTGATTAAGCAGATTGGCGACGGGGCTATTCCCGCCGACAATCCTAACAGTTATATCGGCACGGACAGTTCCGTATCCGGTGTGAATGCCACATCGGCCTTCTTCAATGTCAGCCGGACCGAAGGCAACTGGCTGTTCGAAGGGCCGAACATTCTGGCCGGACAAAACTCCGTATTCCTCCTGGTTCGCAGCAACAGCCCGATTAAGGTCGGAACCTATGACCTCTTCCCGCCGAACAACGGGGATATTCCCGTCCCTGGCGAGGAAGACAACGGCAATCCGATTCCCGAACCGGCCACGCTGCTGCTCCTCGGAATCGGACTGGCCGGCTCCGTAATCCGAAAAGCCCGTTAATCCCGACAAATGCCAACGAATGTTCCAAACTCACAATCGGCTGGGGAGACCCAAATGTCCGAAATGTCCAAGACAACATTCAATCGAGGGATAAAGGGACTGATTGCAGCGGCCCTGCTGCTGACAACAGCGGCCGGGTTCGCCTCCACGGATGAAAACGGCTATGCCGTGCTGATTGAACAAACTCCGGTTCATGCAGGAACGATTAACCCCGGTTTGGGCATTCACAAAATGGCCGTCGGCGCTACGGTCACGCTGACCGCCATGCCCAAACCGGGCTTTCGTTTCCTCTACTGGCTCGGCGACGTAAACGACCCGGCCAGCATGGTCACGCAGATGCGGGTGGATGCCCCGAAAATCGTCATCGCCGTCTATGAACGAGAGGACTTCGAAATTCCCCTCGAACGGAGCGGCCTGCAGAAAGGTGCTCCGCTGGGCGAGGCCATCGGTTCCGCACAGCCCATCGGAAACGGCGTCTCCATGATGGCCCATTATCCGGACATGGAATACGCCTCCTTCACGTGGCCCGACCTGCCGGATGAAAACAATGACCCATTTCCCGTGCCGGATGAATCCGATGATTTCCCGGTACCGGGCGATAATCCGATTCCAGAACCAACAACAGTGTGCCTGTTAGCTGCCGGGACTGTTCTGCTTCGATTCAAACGCGTTTCAGGATAGACCTGCAGGCGAGGAAGCAAACAACGAACTTATGATACGTTCTACACTGGAACGTTAGGAAAAGACACACGTTCGTTGGCACTGGAGGAGGTGTTGTGAATATGGCCGAGTGTCCCCGGACACTCGGCTATATTCGTTTTTTTAACCCAATTTTTCTTAAAGACTTAAAAAATCATTTCAAAAACCGCTTAAAAATTTCAGTTTTCGAAACAAACCCAAACTTTCATACGTCTATCTTTCCGGAACAGGGCTTCTGCCAAACCTTGTCTACCCTGTACAAACTGAAAAAACGAACAAATTTTAGACAGGTAAGCAGGGAATAAACGTGAAAGTAAAAATTGGACAACTTCTTTGTCAGCAAGGACTTATAAACGATTCACAACTGGCTGCCGCCCTCGAGGCTCAAAAACGCTCTCGAAAAAAAATCGGCCAGATTCTCCTTGAATCGGGAACCATCACGAGCCGGCAGCTCATCGAATGCCTTGTCGAACAAGTTGGCATTCCGAAAAAGAATCTGGAAGACATTACGATAAAATCGGATGTTCTACAGAAAATACCTCCGGAAATAGTCACTCAGTACAACGTCCTTCCTCTTGAACAAACCAACGGCCGACTGACCGTAGCAATGGCCGACCCCTTCAATGCTGAAGCCCTCCAAAATCTTCGGCTGGTTACCGGATGCAGCATCAGCCGCTGCTACAGCAGCCCGATGGAGCTGGAAAAGGCCATTCTGAAATATTACGGCAGCAACGTTGCACGGATGCTCAAAGACCTGGCCCCCGCAGACAAGGGCTCTGCCGCCGAAATCGAAACCAATGGGGAACTGACACCCGCCAAACTCCACGAACTGGCCCGCGAACCTTCCCTGGTAAACCTGGTTAATCTGATTATCCTCGAAGCCATTGAGGCACGCGCCAGCGATATTCACATTGAGCCGTTCGAAAACTCCGTCAAAATCAAATACCGCATCGATGGAATGCTCATCGAAAAATCCGCCTCTCCCAAACGGCTTCAGGCCGCCATTCTCTCCCGCATCAAAATCATGGCCAATATGAACATCGCCGAACGCTTTATCCCCCAAGACGGACATATCGAGTTTCCGACCGCACGCGGCAAAATCGACATCCGAGTTTCCACCGTCCCCAGCATCTTCGGTGAATCCGTCGTCATGCGTCTGCTGGACCGAAGCACCGCCCTGATTGCCCTCGAAGACCTCGGGATGGACAAAAACACCCTCAAGGGATTCAGCCATTGTCTTTCCAAGGCCCACGGCATTGTGCTGGTTACCGGCCCAACGGGCAGCGGCAAAACTACTACGCTCTATGCCGCCCTCAATAAAATCTACAACCCGAGTCTGAAAATTATTACCATTGAAGACCCCGTGGAATATCAGCTGGAAGGCATCATCCAAATGCCGGTCAACCCCCGCCGCGGACTGACCTTCAGCCGGGGGCTTCGCCATATCCTCCGTCAGGACCCGAACATCATCATGGTCGGCGAAATCCGCGACCGGGAAACCGCCGACATCGCCATTCGGGCCGCCCTCACCGGCCATTTGGTCTTCTCCACGCTTCACACCAACGACGCCGCCGGAGCCGTCACCCGTCTGATTGATATGGGAGTGGAGCCCTTTCTGCTGGCCAGCTCTCTCGAAGGCGTTCTGGCCCAGCGGCTCGTGCGGAAGATTTGCCCCTTCTGCAAAGAACGCTATAGCCCCGACCCGCATCTGCTCGAAACACTCACCAACTCCATCTCCATCAGGCCTGACGCCGTTCTTTACCACGGACGCGGCTGTGAAGAGTGCAGCCAGACCGGAATGAAGGGCCGAATCGGAATCTTTGAACTGCTGCGCATCACGGAACCCCTGCGAAAACTTATTGCTCAGCGGCCCACAACCGACCAAATCCTCCAGGCCGCACCCGAGGACCATACCTCTATGCGTCACGACGGAATCCAGAAAATTCTCAGGGGCATCACGACACCGGAAGAAGTCCTGCGCGTCACTCAGGGAATGGAGGAGGAAGACCGCACCGAAACCGGCACTGCCGCCCCGGCAGAGACTTCATAAAAAAACAGGAACCTTCGGATGATTCGGTTTTCGTACAAAGCAGTATCCAGAGACGGAAAACCAGCCGCCGGCATCATTGAAGCCGTGGACAGAAAAAGTGCGGTCTCGCTGCTGGCCCAGCGGGGACAGTTCGCCCTTGAAATCCAGGAAGCCGTACCGGGTGCAGTCCCTCAGGCGCTTTCCATCCAGGAAAGCCCGTCTCTTTTTATCTCCGGACGAATCAGCAGCCGAGACATCCTTCTGGTCACTGAACAAATCACCACGGCTCTGCGGGCCGGACTGCCGATTCTCCAGACCCTCGAAATCGTCGCCCAGCAGCAAAACAAACTGCCCATCCGGCGGATTCTTGAGCAGCTGGCCCAGGCCGTCCGCTCCGGACGCTCGCTGTCTGAAGCCATGGCCGAATATCCCGCCGTCTTCCCCGCCCTCTACCGTTCCATGGTCCAGGTCGGCGAAACCGGCGGCATCCTCGAAGAAACCATGCAGCAGCTGGTCCGTCTGCTCTCCCGTGAACACAAAATCCAGTCCAGCTTCAAAAACGCCTCGGCCTATCCGATTTTCGTTCTAACGGTCGGACTGATTTCCATCATCGTAATCCTGGTTTGGATTCTTCCGCAGCTGATTGAAGCCCTCGGCACAGAACCGTCGGCGCTGCCGCTGCCGACTCGAATGCTAATGGGCACCAGTCGTTTTCTGCTTTACTACGGCTGGCTCCTGGCCGCCGGGCTGACCGCGTCTCTTTATGCGTTCCTCCGCTGGAAACGCACAGACGACGGCCTGCTCCGATGGGATGCATTCAAACTGCAGGTTCCGTTGCTGGGACCGGTCCTTCGAACCCTCTCTGTAGGCCGATTTGCCCGCACCCTCGGCTCTTTGACCAAATGCGGCATTCCAATTCTCGAAGCCCTTCACGTTGTCCGCGATACCCTCGGCAACGAAGTCCTCGCAAGGCAAATTGACCATGTCTGCGAGGAGGTCAAAGCCGGCAGCGACCTGGCGCGTCCCCTTGGCCAGTCGGGGCTTTTCGATCCCCTGCTGGTTCAAATCGTCTCCATCGGTGAACAAACCGGCAAACTTGATGAAATGCTCCTGCAGGCTGCCGATACCTTCGATGAACAGGCCGATTCCACCCTGCAGCGGTATATGTCTCTCGTGCCGGCTCTGCTGATTCTGATGCTGGCCGCCGTCATCTTTTTCCTCATCGCCGCCACCCTGCTGCCCGTCATCGGAATGGATTTAAGCGTCTTCAGCCGTTAGCGATGAAACATGGAAAGGAACCCAAAAAGATGAATCGAAAACGAAAAGCATTTACTATTATTGAGCTGCTGGCCGTGGCGATGATTATCGCTCTGCTGGCGGTCTTCGTCGTCCCGCGGGCCTTTCGGGGTCTGGGCAAAGCCAAACAGGACATTGCCCGCGGGAAAATGGCCATTGTCGAACAGGCCATCGCCCAGTTTCAGTACGACTGCGGACGCCTGCCGACCGGCAGCGAAGGATTAGAAGCCCTTCTGACCGCGCCGCGGGATGTGGAAGACAAATGGGCCGGACCTTACCTCAAACAATCTGAAATCCTCGACCCATGGGGACGCCCTTATCTCTACATCGAACCGGGCACCATTAATGTCGGCAGCTACGACCTCGTATCCCTCGGCGCCGACGGCGTGGAAGGCGGAGAGGGCGAGAATGCAGATATTGTGAATGACTAAACAATGAAAAAAACGGTTCAGCAAAATGGTTTTACCCTGGTTGAGCTGCTGGCCGTCGCAGCGGTCATTGCCGCCGCGGCCATGGCAAGCACCGCCCTGATGCTCCGCAATCAGTCCAAAACCAGACTTCTTCAGGCGGCCCAGCAGATTGCCTTAACCGCCAAGGCCGCCCGCATCCAGGCCGTCCAGTCCGGACAGCCCTATCGGCTTATTCTCGACCGCGAGAGCAAAAAAGTCTCCGTGCTGCCCTCCGCATCGCAGGAGAATCCGTCCGCATCAGCCCCGATAAAATCCGTCCAGCTGCCCAGCGCCGTCGCATTCGAACAAATTCTGATTCTCAGCGACGAGCCGAGCGATTCCCTCAAAATCGAATTTCAGTCGAATGGTTCCGCGAAAACCGCCGTCATTCAGCTGTCAGACGGAAAAAATCGGGCCGCCGTCACCATCCATCAGATCACCGGACGCGTCAAAGTCACCTCCGGCGAGCTGACAACCCTTCTGCTGGACCGTGTGGATTTAGATGAGGAGCAAACCGCTGTCCAATGAGCGCCAAAACCGTTCCATTCCGTTCGGGATTTAACCTGCTGGAGACGATTCTGGCCTCCTCGCTGCTGGCCGGCGCTGTGATGACCCTCGGAGCCCTGAGCAGCCGAAGTGTTCAAACCGTTCGACTCGATCAGGAAACCGAACGTGCCTGGGAGCTGGCTGATATGCAGCTCAAACTCATCGACGCCTACGGCGTTTCGGCCTTCCAGAAACTCGGACAATTCGCCGGGCAGTTTTCTCAGGATGAACCCTATTCCTGGCAGGCCGAAATCAAGGAACTCGATATCCCTTATTTATATTCCGTTGAAATTGTCGTTTCCTGGAAGTCCGGTTCGAAAGTTCATTCGATTCGCTGTCAGACCCGCTTTTGCGAACCGCCCGATACCCAGCAGACTCCCGAAACAACCGAATCGCAAACAACCCAGAGCCAAACGCCCTTATGAAAACACGCGGCTTTACATTATTGGAAGTGCTTTTGGCCGCCGTTCTGACGGCCTTTGTGGCGCTGGTCGCCGTGGCGGGCCTTCGCTCTGTCAGTATGACGCGGATCACTATCGACCAGGCATCCGAAGCCGCGGATGCCCTCCGATATGCTGCTGAAATCCTCGAACGCGACCTGGCTTCCGTCGCTCGGGACCAGGTCATCTTTGAGGCTATTGCCGCGGACTCCGCTATCGGAATGCCTCCTTCGCTGCGGATGCGGGTCTATCAAACCGACCCCGCCCGTCCGAATGCCCCGGAATCCGACCTATATGAAGTCGAATACTCTCTGCTTCAGTCCGAAGACAAAACCCTGTTCGTCCGTCGGATTTGCCCTCTGGTCGGGGTCGAAGTTGACCGGGAGGAAACCTCCGGCGGCATTCTGACCGTTTTGAGCGAATCCATCATCGACTTTCAGGCCCAGTACTTTGACGGCGGCCAATGGCTGGATTACTGGCTGACCGAAACCGAACTGCCTCAGCTGGTTTTAATCAACCTGCTGGCCGCCGACACCTCCCAACTGCAAAACAATACACCGCAAACATCCGCTAAACAGCCGCGGGTCCTGCAAAAAACCATTTGGATGTTCTTCCCGGGACAGCCCCATCTCGGACAAAATACCTCGACGACGACAACAACAACTCAAACAGGAACCGCCGTTTCAGGAGAGACACAAACCGGTGCCCAGTAAAGCCCAAACAATCCGGAAAAACGGTTCTGCACTGGTCATCGTTCTGTGGCTGGTGATGCTGATGACCACCGTCGCTGTCGTCACCGCCCGAATGACGATGCTTGAAAGCCGCATCAGTCAGCTGGCGGTTGAACGCATCCGCTGCCGCTGGGCCGCCCGCGCCGGGATCGAAACCGCCCGGGCTCTGCTCCTGTCGGACGAGCGGGCCTCCGATACCAAACTCGACATCTGGGCTCAAAACGAATCCGACCTTGTCGATGTCCCGCTGTACGGCTGCCGCTTTACCGCAAAAGTCATCGACGAATCCTCCAAGCTGAACATCAACTCCATCTCCGAAACTGCTCTTGCTTATCTGCCCGATATGACGCAGGAAATTCTCAGCAGCATCCTCGACTGGAGGGATACGGATGAAGAAATCCGTACGGACGGCGCCGAGTCCGGATACTATCTGACTCTCCCGAACGGATATTACTGCCGAAACGGCTCTCTGCAGACCATCCGGGAGCTCCTCCGCGTCAAAGGGGTCACCCAAGATATCTTTTACGGTCCCTCCTCGCCCGAACTGGCCTGGAGTGAAAATGAGGGATGGGTTAACTACCTGACCTGCCATTCCGCCCAGCCCAACATCGACAGCCAGGGCAATCCAAAAATCAATATTAATGAAGCCCAGCGTGATGAACTGACCGGCTCTTTATCCTTCAGCCGCAATGAGGCCCAGTGGATTCTGAACAACCGTCCTTTCCAGACTCTTGTTTCGCTCACAGAAGGCACTTCCTCGTCCCCCGCTGCTTCTTCGGCTTCGACGGCTTCCAGAACAGGAAGCTCTTCAGCCGGTTCCAGTTCGTCCGGCTCCTCCTCCGGCTCCTCTTCGGGACAAACCGGCAGACAATCCGGGCAATCCGGCCAGTCCGGGCAGTCAGGCCAATCCGGTTCTTCCCGTCAAAACAGCTCGGCCGGCTCCGGCCAAACACAGGGTTCCTCCGGCCGCACTGGTTCCGCCTCTTCCGAATCCGGCAGAAGCGGCTCAGGGAGCGGTTCTGCATCCGGCTCCGCCGGCTCCCAAAATCAGCAATCCTCCCGACAGTCCGGCTCCGGCACATCCGGAACCTCCTCCCGCACCAGTCAAAGCAGCACAACCGCCGCTTCAACCCGCTCCTCCGGCCAGCAAACGTCCGGTACAACCCCCTCCTGGCAGAGCGTTTTGGCCAATGCCGACCGCATCGGCTTCAGCAATCAGACCGTTACGGCCGGCAAAGTCAACGTTAACACCGCCGGACTGATTGTGCTGACCGCCCTGCTTGAGGGGCAGCGGGACCTGGCCGAAAATATCATCACGTTCCGCGAAGGTCGGGCCGCCGGTTTCGAAACCCTTCAGGACCTGGCACAGGTCGAGGGAATGACCGAATCCGTCCTCCGGCAAATCATCGATCGGGTTGATGTCCGCTCCAGCGTCTTTTCGATTCAAAGCACCGCCGTTTCCGACGCCACCGGACAAAAATATACCATCGAGGTCATCCTCAATCGGGATGAACAAAACGGACGCATCCTCTATTGGAGAGAACAATAAGAAAATCACAGGAGATTCAGGATTGACAGCCGAAAAAGAAAAAATCGATGCACCGAACATCTCTATCGGCCTGCGATGGTCTTCCGCTGATAACCTGATTCAGGTTGTACGGCTCCGACGCAGCCCGCAGGGAATTGAGGTTCTGGATTTTCGGACTCTTCCCCTCCATTCTTCCGTCTCTGAGTCGCTCCGTCAGGCGATTCCGCTGTACACCGGCGATGGTACCCTCTCCCTGGCGGTCGGAATCGATTCTTCTTCCATCGGATTCTATCGTCTGGAGGTTCCGTCTCTTCCAGCCCCGCAGCGGATCGCCGTCGTCCGCACGCAGGCGGAAGGATATCTGCCCCTTCCGGTTTCGGCTATGCGGCTGGCCTGGCGGATTGACAAACACCTCTCCGAAAACCGCTGCATCCTGGCGGCCGTCAAAAATGACCTGTACGAACAGGCCGCCAAATCGCTCCCTTCGGACATCTCCGTTTCCATCGTGCCCGACCTGGTCGGACTGCTGACTGCCTGGCAGGCCTTCTTCCAGCCCGCCGCCGGACCGCAGGAAACCGTCCTGCTCAAACTCACCGCCCATCAGGCATCCGCCGTCCTCACCGAAGAGGGCCGGCTCCTCGGCGCTGCCCGCATCGACATTGACCCGCAGGCCCCCATTGAGCTGCTCAAAACCGACCTCATCCAGATGCTCGAATCCCTTACCCCCCAAATCCGCACCAGACCGATTTTCGTCCTCGACACGCAGGCTGAGCCTTTTCCGTCGCTCATCGAAGAACTTCGACAGGAGAACATTCAGATACAACTTTGTCGACCGGCTCCGGAAAAAATAAAACGTCTGGCACGCCTGACGCCGGAAACCGCCGCCGACTGTCCCGAAGCTCTCGGACTGGCGATTCTGGCTTTGGACGGACAGCCCATTGATTTCGACTTTACCATTGAACAGACCGAACCGGCCCCTTCGCTTCGTCAGCAGCTCGTTTCGGCTCCCGTCCGCCGAACCGCTTTTTCTCTGGCGCTGGCCGTCTTCGTTGTGCTCCTCGGCCTCTATTGGAAGGACAAAACCGAATTGCGCATCCTTCAGCAGCAGCTCAGCACCGCCGAAAAAGGTCAAACCGCCCAGCAGATGCTCCAAATGATGGAGTTTCGAAAGCAGGTCGCCGCCGCCCGACCGGACCTGCTCGAACTGCTGGATTTGCTCCGCCAGACCCAGCCCGAAGGACTCCTGCTCGACCAATTCCTCTTTGAACGGGGAAAACCTGTTGAACTGCGAGGCATAGCCGCCAGTTATGAACAGGCCTACGAATTTCAGAAAAACCTCCAGAATCGAAATGAGTTTCGGCAAGTTCAGCTTATTGAGCCCACCCTCGATGAAAAAACCAGAAAAGTCAATTTCCGGATTCGTTTCCTGTATCGAAACTTCAGCGGATAACCGATGCCTATGCTCGAAAAACTTCATCCAAGAGAAAAACGAATTGTCCTGTTCAGTCTGACAGCCTGCAGCCTGATTCTGGTGTATTTTCTGGCCGTCGAGCCGCTCACCCGATCCTGGGGGGCTGTGCGAATCCAGCTTCAGTCGGCCCGACAAAAGGCCGCCCTGCTCCGACTCGACCCCAAAAGTCCGCAAACCCAGCAGCAGAAGCGGCTGATGGAACTGATCCCCGTGCTCGAACTGCCCAAACCCTCTGACCAGCAGGGCCCGCTCCTTCAGGAGGCCTTCACCAGCCAGCTCCGCAAAGTCGGGCTGGTTTCTCGGCGGATGCAGCTGGTTCGAGGCCGAACCATCCGCAACGACCCGTCCGGATACATCGTGCTCAACCTGACCGCCCAGGGCACCGGCCGATACGACCAAATCCTCAGCCTGCTGGCCGATTTGCCCCAGAATCCATATTGCCTCGGCGTTCAGAAATGCTCCCTCAAGCCCGACCCCAAAGACCGACAGAAACTCGAATGGGAAATCACCGTCTTTACCTATGCCAGCCGTTAAGGAGACAGTCCTATGAAACCGACCAAAGAACCCAAACTGCCTGCCTCGATGAAAATGGTCCGCCGAGCCGGCTGGGCTTGCGCCGGCCTGATTCTCCTCGGCACCTGGGTCAAAGCCGCCGGCGAAATCTTTCTGAATCCCTATCGAATGGAAACTGCTGCCGAACGCTTTGAATCGCTTCAGAAAGAAGCCCTTGCCGCCCCCCCCGCCGTCACCAATCGTCTCAAGCCGCTGCAGGAGCGAAATCTCTTCGCCCCCAAAATCATCCCGCAGCCCCCGCAGGCCACCCAGATTTTGGGCAATGCCGCCTTCTTCGGCGACCGATGGGTCCGGCTGGGGGAAGAAATCAACGGGGCCAAACTCATCGCCATCGACAGCACTTCTGTGACCCTTCTGTGGGAAGGCAAGGAAATCAAGCAGTATCCGTTCGAATACAGACCCGAGGGACAGGGGCAGCCCCCCCGCGGACCCGGCGGGTCTCGTCAGGCAGGTCCCGCATCCGCCGGCAGTGCACGAACCTCCGGCCGTCCCTCGTCGGAGGGCTTCGGCAATTTCTCCGGACGAGCCCCCTGGATGATGTCCCCCGAGGAACGAGAACAGATGCGTCAGCGGTTTGAACAGATGACTCCGGAGGAACGCGAGGCACTCCGCAATGAAATGCGCCGCCGTTTTGAGGAAGGCAGCTTCGGCAGAGGCCGACGCGGCGGCGGCCCGGGCTCCGGCGGACAATAACCCGTTCAACATTCACACAGAGAAAGATTCTAAAAAGAAGAAAAATCATAAAAAACAGGATTACGGATATGAAAAAAACAGGATGGATTGTAATTATTCTGATTCTCGGACTTTTCCTGCTCGGTTATTGGATGTCGGCACGCTCCAAATCGACCGGCCCCGAACCTGCCAAAACAGAATCCGCTCAACGTGAATCGCCAAGTCCCCAGATAAACCTTCAGCAAAGTCAGGCTGCCGCTCCGACGGCTTCCGGGCAAGCTTCCTCTCAGCAAAACGGCGAGCCAGACCAGCCGCAGCCGGAGGAGTCCCGCCGTGCACGTACATTCGGCAGGCGGACCGAAGGCTTCGGCGGATTCCCCGGTTTCGGCGAACGCGGCCCCAGACCCGGTGATATGAGCCGCTCCGACCCAAACCAATCCGGCGACGGCCTTGAATCCGTTCAGCTCAGTGATATGGAGATGAAAAACATCCTCCGCATTTTGGCCGACTGGACCAACAAACCGGTTATCCCTGTCAACGATGAAATCATGCAGACCCGCATCACGGTGTATTCCCCCAAACGGGTGACCCGACAGGAGGCCCTGGCCCTGCTCGTCTCCGCCCTTCACGCCCGCGGAGTGCTCGTGGACCAGACCGGCAATACCATTTTCCTCAAACCGCTGGCCAGTGCCCGGCTCGGCGCCGTCCCGACTCTCGGGGTTGATGAACCGCTGGCCCGCATCTCCGACCCCGCACAGGTCGTCGAAAAATGGTATCAATTGTCCAACTACAAGGCCTCTCAAATGGCCCAAGTGGTCAGTTCCCTGACCGCCGAATACGGCCACGTCACCGCCGATGACTCCACCGGACGCATCTCCGTTATTGACACCGTCGAAAATCTCCGCCGCATCGAACAGGTCATCCAGCAGCTGGACGTCCCCGAATCCGCCCAAGCCGTCGAACGCATCTTCGAACTCAAAACCGCCGACCCCATTGAAGTCGTCCAGGTCCTCAATCTCATCCTCGGCCAGTCCGCCCAAGCCCAGCGAGGCTCGACCGCTCAAACCGGTTTTCGTGCAGGCCCCGGACGAGGACGGGAAGGCACACAAGCCGCCGCGGCCGCTCCGGCCGTCGTCATCGGAACCGGAGACATCCCAATTCGGCTCATCGCCATGCCCAAACAGCACTGGATTTTGGCCCGCGCCTCCCGAGCCGACATGCAGACCATCGAAGCCTGGATCCAAAAACTTGACATCGGCGAAAGCACAGAACCCAAACAGCAGGTCTTCCAGATTCGATACGCCGACGTCCGTGAAGTCGCCACCATGGTCACCCAGGCCCTGCGCGAGATGCCCGGCACCGACCTGACCGCCAACCTCGTCGTCCAGCCCCTGCAGGGCACCAATCAGATTGTCGTCTTCGGCAGCGATGAAAACCGGAAAATCGTCGAAAAACTCATCGCCCAGATTGACCTGCCCAAAGAAGACATCTACATCGAACGCACATTCAAACTCAAGCACGCCGACCCTGACCAAATCAAGCAGAACATCGAAGGACTTTATGAAACCGAGGCCGGAACCCTTAGTTCCTACAGCTGGGGCTCCAGCCGAAACACATCCCGCTCCCGAACCATCAATCCGGAGGAAACCGTCAAAGTCATCTCCTATCCCACCCTGCGGCAGGTGACCGTCATCGCCTCTGAAAAGAATATGCAGCGCATCGCCCGGCAAATCGAAGAGGAATGGGATATCCCCCTCGACTTGCGCAAAGACCAGTACCGCATTATCACTCTCCAGAACTCTGACGCCGTCAAAATGGCCGACCTGCTTACGCGGCTGTTCAGCAAGGAATCCGAATCTTCCGGCTCCCGGTCGCTGCTGCGGATTCTGTTCGGAGAACAGGAACAGTCCAAGAGCAAAATCGTCGGCTCTCTCTACGGAATGCTCACCTTTGAAGCCGTCCCCGATACCAAAAAAATCCTCGTCATCAGCAAAATCCCCGAAGCCTACGATGTCATCGAACGGCTTGTGCAGGATTTGGACGGGCAGGAAGGCGCCGAAGTTCCCCGCGTCGTCATACTTAAATACGCGGATGCCGAGCAGCTCAGCGACCAGCTGAACGCCATCCTCAATGAATCCGGCACCACCGCCACCATTCAGCGAAGCGTACAAGGGCTCAGCGCCTACAGCACCGAATCCACCTCCACAACCACCACCGAGACCCAGATGCAGGAATCCGCCGGCACCATCCGGCCCTGGTGGACGACGCAGCGGCAGACGCAGGACCAGATGCCGCCCAGCAATCTGATTGGACGGGTCCGGTTTATCCCGGTTGCCCGCAGCAAGGCCCTGCTGGTCCTGGCCCCGCCGAAGTTTATGGATGACATCCTGAACATGATTGAGCAGCTCGATCAGCCCGGCATGCAGGTGATGATCAAAGTCGTTATTATGGAAATTGACCACAGCGACGTCACCTCCCTGGGCGTGCGGCTGTCGTCCGATCCCAGCGCCTTCGGCACCATCGGCGTCAATGCGGTTGATATTCTCAACAACCTGACCGCCACCTATACACGAAAATCCTTCGCCCTGTCCGCCGAAAGCAACGCCGACTTGCTGATCGACTTCTTGGTCAAAAACGCCAACGCCAAGATTCTCAACCAGCCCACGCTGTGGACGAAGGACAACGAAGAAGCCCGGTTTGTCAAGGCCCAGAAGGTTGCCTTTATTACCGGCGACTCCTACGACCGCACCAACACCAATTCCGTCCAGCGCACCTTTGACTTCGAGGACGTCGGCGTCACCCTGCGCATCCGGCCCAACATCACTCCGGAAAAGGCCGTCGATATGGCCATTCATCTGAATATCTCGCAGCTGCAGGAGGAAATCGTCAACACCCAGCCGACTCGGAAGAATCTGGATACAATGACCCACATGATTGTCAACGACGGCCAGTCCGTCATTCTCGGCGGTCTTCTCTTCCAGAACGATGTCAGCATCGTCCAGAAAGTCCCTCTCCTCGGAGACCTTCCGCTGGTCGGCGGTCTGTTCCGGCATAATAACAAGGTTCTTCAGAACGATGAACTGCTCGTGTTTGTTACACCCTACGTAATAGATGACCGCGGGCTGGCCCAAATGCCTACAGAAACGGAAGAAGAACGAAACCGGCAGGTTTACCAGCCGCATTCAAAAATCAAAACCCAAATCGAGCAAATGGAGGAAAATGTCCGACGCCGATTTTTCCAGGAGGAAGACCTCGGAGAAACAAAAGCCGATTGAGGACATAACAAATCAAAAAACAAGTTGCCCGAAACGCTTCGGCCTGATAGAATATCTGCAGATACAAGCAGAAATACAGGCAGCGTGAGGAGTGTATAGGCGGCATGACCGATCTGAGCGGGCTTCAGGCGGATTGGGAACGGATTGATGGGACTCTTCCTTTCAGCCCCTACAAAGTTCTTTTCCTGCTGGCTTGGTTTTTTTTGTGTCTGTATTCCGTCCGCCGCTCCGACGAAAGCCCCCTGATTCTTAACCAATATCGGGCTTTGGCCAATACAGCCGCCCTCTTTGTCGGGCCGGCCGTTCTTTTCGTCCTCTTTGTCGTGGATGTCGTCCAGAAGATTCAGGCCGGCAAACTCCTCTGGACCGACCTGCCTAAATACACCCTCGCCGCCATTTTCAGAACCAACCCCATCAGCAAGGCCCGTCCTATCACCTCCATCGGTCCCTCGATTGAATTAATGGACACAGCCGGACGGCATTTTGCCGACGTCTATGCCCAGCAGTCCTCCGGAAGACGCACCAACCGCGAGATTCTGGACCTGACCGAGCGGCTCATCCTCGAAGGTCTTCAGGGCCGGGCTACGGACATCCTGATTGACCCCAAATCGGATGCCGTTTATACCGTCCGCTACCGCATCGACGGCATGCTCCGCGTGTACGAAGAAATCGACGCCAAGGTCTGCAGCTCCGTCATCAACAGCATCAAAGCTATCTCCGGGATGGATATTGCCGAAAAACGCCGCCCCCAGGATGGGGCCTTCATGGCCCGCACCCCCGACGGCGAAATCTACTTCCGCGTGGCCTCCTCCGGCGTCCTCGGCGGGGAGAAACTGGCCATCCGCGTCCTCGACCAGACCCGCAGTCTGATGTCTCTGGAGGAAATTGGAATGGACGACCGCACCCAGAAGGCCATTCGGAATATCATCCGGCAACCCTCCGGCATGGTCCTGGTCTGCGGCCCGACCGGCAGCGGCAAAACCACAACCCTCTATGCTATGCTCTCGAATATGAATTTTCAGGAGCGCAATATTGTCACCATTGAAGACCCCATCGAACACGTCCTGCCCCACGCCAGCCAGATTGAAGTCAATGTGAAAGCCGGTGTCACCTTCGCCAATTCCCTGCGAAGCATCCTTCGGCAGGACCCGGATGTCATCTGCATCGGTGAAATCCGCGACGCTGAAACCGCCGCTATGGCCGTGCAGGCCGCCCAGACCGGTCATCTCGTCCTGGCCACGCTTCACGCCTCCAGCAACATGGCCGCCCTCGTGCGGATGATGGATTTAGGCGTGCGTCCGCTCCTGCTGGCCTCAGCGCTGAGCGTCATCATCTCTCAGCGGCTGGTCCGCCGGCTCTGCGACGCATGCAAAGGCCTCGCCGAACTGACCCAAAGCCAGCTTGACTACTGCCTCCAGAACAACCTTGACCAGACCAAAATTCTCCAGGCCCGCGGCTGCGGTCGATGCGGCGGAACCGGCTATTACGGACGTATCGCCATCATGGACGTTACCTACATGGACGACAAACTCCGCCATACCCTCGTCAGCGGCACCCTTTCCCCGGCCGACCTGAAACAGAAAGGCGACCGGGACTTTTTCGCCACACTCCGCCGTGACGGCATGGCCAAGGTTTTAGCCGGGATTACAACGCTCGAAGAAATCAAGCGGGTCACATCCCATTTAGGAGGCTGATATGGTTTGGCTGGCTGCCGGACTTCTCGCAATCTTGCTTGCCTGGCTGGGCGTCAAAAAAGGCGTTTACATCATGACCGCCGCCGCCTTCAATTTTCTTCTTTCGGTTTATCTCGCCGTCCTCTCGGCCCCGGCCTTGCTGAAAAACAACCCCGCCCTTCAGGAATCCCCCCATTATGCCGCGTTTGCCGTGCTTTTCCTGACCGCCGCCTGTTTTATCCTGCTTCAAGGAATTTGTTTTTATCTTTTTCTCCGCGATGCGGACTGCGTTTTTCCGGAGGTTTTCGAAAAAAGCGCCGGTGCGCTGCTGGGGCTGCTGATCGGGTACATCCTCACAGCGCAGATTTTCCTGGCTGTCTGTATGATGCCGTTCTCCAGACACGAACTCTTTGAACGGTTTATTTCTCTGGAAAGAACAAAGACCTTCTCCGCCGCCGCCCTGACCAGAGTCTGCCACGTGATGGCCGGATGGTCCCTCCAGTATCTGGCTGATAAACCCCAAAAAACCATCGAGTACCTGATTTCACTCGGAGACCCCAAACCCCTTCCTGTTTCCCCGTCGGCACAGCCCCCCTCCGCCCCGCTGAACCAAACTCCCACACCCCCTTCTCCATCACCCAATCGGCCCGACGAAAGCCATCTCCAATAATCGGCATTTTACCGGAACTCCGCCGCCCGTTCCGCGGACTCCACGGTATTATACAAGAGCATCGTAATGGTCATCGGCCCCACCCCGCCCGGCACCGGTGTAATCATCGACGCCTTCTGTCGGACCGCTTCAAAATCCACGTCGCCTACCAGCCGATACCCGTTTTTGGCCGAAGCATCCTCCACCCGATTGACCCCTACATCAATTACCACCGCTCCCTCTTTGACCATATCCGCCGTAATCGTCCTCGGACAGCCCGCCGCCGCAATCACAATATCCGCCCGACGGACATGCTCGGCCAGATTTCGCGTCTTGGTATGACAAACCGTCACGGTGGCGTTTCCAAAGCGGCTTTTTTGAATCAGCAGATTGGCCAGCGGCTTGCCCACAATATTGCTTCGTCCTACAATCACCACCTCGGCCCCCTCCAGCACAACCCCGCTTCGCACGAGCATCTGGACAACCCCGTGCGGCGTACACGGCAGGAAACACCGCTGCCCGATTACCATCCGCCCCACATTAACCGGATGAAATCCATCCACATCCTTTTCCGGACAAATTGCATTTAAAATCCGCTCTTCGTTTATGTGCTTCGGCAGAGGCAGCTGTACCAAAATCCCGTGTATCTTCGGGTCCTGGTTGAATCGTTCAATCAGCCCTAACAGTTCCGACTCCGTCGTTGCGGCCACCAGCCGATTGTCACTCGAATAAATCCCGACCTCTTCACACGCCTTTTCTTTAGCCGTCACATACGACTTAGACGCCGGGTCATCCCCCACCAGAATAACCGCCAGTCCCGGGCGAATCCCACGCTGAGCAAGTCCCGCAATCCGCCCTTTCAGTTCTTCCCGCATCTGAACCGCTATCTGTTTGCCGTCAAGTATCTTTGCCGCCACGTCTGATTGTCCTTTCCAATTTAGTATGCTTCCCATAAACCCTCGCCCTTCCCGCTCTTTCTTATCGTCATCCCCACGCTTTTTTCATTCCCGCCCTTTCGTCCTTCCCGCGAAGGCGGGGATCCCTATTTTTTAAAAACAATCCCCCTTGTCAACAACCAAACAGGTCTCTTACTCCAAAAAGTCCCATAAAAAAATCATCCCCGATAAAAACAAGCCGAAAATTGAAAAAACACACATCCAAACGAGAAGAAAACTTTCCCTAATCTCTTTCATAAAACTTTATGCACATATAGGGATTTTATGTATAGCAAAATTAGGAATAATTTCTTTTAATCTTATGCCGGCTTTCTCCGATTACTTCCTATGTCCTGTTGAGGTCTCCTCGAACACAAAAAGGAAGTTCAGGATTAAGGAGTTTCATGATGACACAAACGGTTGTGCTCAGCCCCTTGACCCGCATTGAGGGCCACTTGGCCATCCACCTCGAAACCGAAGAAGACTCATCTTCGGGCCGAACCATCGTCAAAAAAGCCCGGTGTGAAGGGGAGATGTTCCGCGGGCTGGAGACCATCCTGCAGGGCCGTGACCCGCTGGACGCCCAGCAAATCACCCAGCGCATCTGCGGGGTGTGCCCCATTGCGCACGGCATCGCTTCCGTTATGGCCCAGGAAATGGCCTTCGGCATTCTCCCGACCCGCAACGGAAGAATCGCCCAAAACCTGATTTTGGCGGCGGAATATCTTCATTCGCATATTCTGCATTTTTATCACCTGGCTGCTCTGGATTTTGTGGACATCACCGCCATCCTGAAATACAACGGAACCGATCCGACCCTGGTCAATCTGCGAAACTGGGTCAAGAACGCCCTCGACAAAAATCTGGCCTTTCCGGGCGCCCCCTTCCTGCCTCGCACGGAAACGGACCAATACCTCAAGGCCGATGAAGCCAACTGGCGGCTGATCGAAAGCTATGCCAAAGCCCTGAAAATCCGCACCCTCGCCCACGAAATGGCCGCCGTCTTTGGGGCCAAACTGCCCCATTCAACTTCTCTGGTCCCCACCGGCGTTACAGGTGAGGTTACCATTGAACGGGTCCTCTCATGCAAATCGCGGCTGGAGCAAATCAAAACCTTCATTCACATGGTCTATCTGCCGGACCTCTTTACGGCCGCCTCCGCGTTCCCGCAATACTGGGACATCGGGAAAAGCCAGGGAAATTTTCTCAGCTACGGTGTTTTCCGGATGGAAGAGAAAACCGGAGAAGCAGTTAGAAACTTCCTGCCTTCCGGAGCTGTTATCGGCGGAACCTACCAGCCGCTGGATACATCAAAAATTCGTGAGTTTGTCGAGCATTCCCGCTACTCCTCCGCCTCAGGCCTTCATCCCTGGCAGGGGGCGGCACAGCCAGCCCCCCTCAAAGGATACAGCTGGATTAAAGCTCCCCGGTATGACGGGCAGGTCATGGAAGTCGGTCCGGCCGCCCGTGTGATGGTCCTGTGCCTGGGTCCGGGAAATCCCGAAATGAAAAAAGATGTTCAGGACGCACTGGCGGCCGCCGGCGTGTCCCTTGAAAAAATCAACTCCGTGCTCGGACGCCACCTTGCCCGCGGACTGGAAGCCAAATGGATTGCCGACCAGTGCGACCGCTGGCTGGACGAACTGGAAATCGGAAAACCCGCCGCAGCGGACTTCGACCTTCCTGAACAGGGCAGCGGAGTCGGACTGACAGAAGCTCCGCGCGGCGCCCTCGGACACTGGCTGACTATCCAAAACTATAGAATCGAACGCTATCAGTGCATCGTGCCGACGACCTGGAACTGCTCCCCGCGGGATGACCGGGGACAGCCCGGTGCGGTTGAAAAGGCCCTTGAAGGGACCGTGATTCAAAACCCGGCTGAGCCGATTGAAGCAGGCCGGATTGTTCGCTCTTTTGACCCCTGCATTGCGTGCGCCGTTCACTAAATTCCCTGTTCTTGACCGGCAAGGAAAAAACCAATGAAAACAGAACATCCCTTCACACGACGTGATTTTCTCAAACTCGGCGGCTTTCTGGCTGCTTCGGTTTCCATCCCCGGAAGGTGGGCGGAACTCTTCGCCGCCGGACTGGAAAAAATGACTTCTCATACCCCTGTTATCTGGATTCAGGCCCAATCCTGCACAGGCGATTCCGTCTCTCTGCTGAACAGCACGGACCCGGAACCGGCGGAACTGCTGACCCGATACATCACGCTGGTGGTCCATCAGACTCTCGGGGCCGCCCAGGGACAAACCTTTATGAAAGCCCTCGAGCAAGCCGCTTCGGTAGACGGCTATCTGCTGGCCGTCGAGGGCTCTGTTCCCCTCGGAATGCCGAAGGCCTGTCTGATCGGCGGAAGAACTGCAGAAGACATCCTCGTGCAGCTGATTCCGAAAGCCAAAGCCGTTGTCGCCATCGGAACCTGTTCGGCTTTCGGCGGCATTCCCGCCGCAGAAGGCAATCCGACCGGCTCCGGCAGTGTTCAAGACCTGATGAATAAGCACCAGCTGAACTGGAAAGGCAAACTGGTCAATTGTCCCAGCTGCCCGACTCATCCCAAACCCATTGTCGGCACACTGGCCTACCTGGCCGCCAAGGGATATCCCGAAGTGGATGAAGTGCTGCTGACCCCCAAAATTTTTTACGGCACCTCCACACACGACCAGTGTCCCCGCTACCACGACTACGAGCGAAAAATCTTTTCCAAACATTTCGGAGACCCACACGGATGTCTGTTCAAACTCGGCTGTCTGGGACCTCTGACGCGTACGGAATGTCCGCACCGGCAGTGGAACAGCGGGGTCAACTGGTGCATCCGGGCCTCCGCCCCTTGCATCGGCTGCAGCTCGCCGTTCTTTGCCAAGAAAAAATCCTTCCCCTTCTATCGAATCGGCGAACAGCAGCATCCGGTAAAATATACAGAAAATGACCGCAAAGGAGTCTAAACATGAAAGTATTTCATCTGACCCTCTTCGGGAAAATGCTCCTGATTACACTTCTTCCGTTTATCTTACTGGCTCTGATTCTTCAAAGCATTAATTACGGACTGACTCGGAAGAACCTATCCGCTCTGGTCAGCCAGTTTGAAGAGTCCCTGAACAAAATCAGTGAACAATCCGTCGGCGAGATGACCTCCCTCAGCGAAGAGGCCGCCAAAGACCTCCTTCAGGAAATCTTTATTGCCGTCGGCAGCTCTCTCCAGCCGGGAGAAGCCGCTAAATTTCTCGACCTGGCCAAAAAGCAAACCCAGCTCGAACAGGTCAATGAATTTTCCTTCTATGGTCCCAACGGACGGCTGGAACTTTCCTCCAATCCAAACACAGACAGACAAACCATCCCCGCTGATGTCCTTCAGCAGGCACTCCAAAAACGGGATGTCGTTATCCAGGGGCTGGAACAAAATGCTCAGACCCTTCGATTTTATATGCCGTTATTCCTCGATGCCGATATGGCCCGAATGAATCCCACAATGGAAATCGGCCAGTTCTACGGCATGCTGTTTGTCGAAATGAAAAAAGACCGAATCCTCCGCAGCATCGCCGCCCAGAAAGAAACCATCCAGAAAGCTGTCCTCGAATCCGAACAAAGCAATCAGCGTATCCTCGCCAGGAATCTTTGGTACAGTGCGGCTATAGTCGGTGCGTTTTTGCTTCTGGTTTCGGCAGTCCTTGTGCCGCTGACAGCCGGAACAATCATTCGACCTCTTCGAAAAGCGGTTGAAGCCAATCGAACCATATCCGAGTATCTGTCCTCTGCTGCCGTCCAGTTCACCTCCTCCTCCAAAAACATCGCCAATGGAGCTTCGGAACAAGCCGTAGGTTTGGCTCAGACAACTTCCAGTCTCGAGCAAATCACAGCGATGACCAAAACCAATGCTCAGCACGCCCAGGAAGCCAATCGTCTGGCCGCTGCAGCCCGTCAGAACGCCGAAAAAGGCCGTCAGGCAATCGAAACCATGAACAAGGCCATTGAAGACATTCAGAAAAGTTCTGAAGGGACCGCAAAAATTATTAAGGTCATCGACGAAATCGCCTTCCAAACCAACCTCCTGGCCCTCAACGCCGCCGTCGAGGCCGCCCGCGCCGGGGAGGCCGGCAAGGGGTTCGCCGTCGTCGCCGAAGAGGTCCGAAACCTGGCCATGCGTTCCGCCGAGGCCGCCAAAAACACCGCCTCCCTCATCGAAGACGCTGTCAATCAGGCCAAAAACGGCGTCGGAATTGCCAGCCAAGTCCAACAGACACTAGCGCAAATCGAAACCAGCGTCATCAAGACCGCCCAAATTATTCACGAAATCGCTCAAGCCAGCGACGAGCAGGCCAAAGGCATAGAACAAATCTCCTCCGCCGTCACGCAAATGGACCACATCACCCAACAAAACGCTTCCAGTGCTGAAGAAACTGCCAGCTCCTCTATCGAACTGGAAAAGCAGGCCCAACATCTCCAGGAGGCTGTGTACGACTTGTTGGCCCTGCTCGACCGCTCCGCCGCACAAAACCTTCTCGTCGAATCCTCGGAAGCCAAACAGACAGCATACAGTGCCCCAGAAAGGACAAAAGCATAAAGAAACAACGACCCAGGCGGCCGTGTTCTCTCCTTCCTCCACGGCCGCCTAAAGTTTTTCTTTTTCAGTCTCTGTAAACCTCTTTCACTTCTCCGGTTCTCCTGATACAATCCTGAAAAAGTTAAAGGAGACCCAAAATGCTGACAACAATCTTCTTTTTTCTCCTGACTATCCTCCCCGTTGACAACTCCCAATCCGAAACCTCCCCCATTCATCCCTCTGCCGTCCCTCAAAAAATCGCCGGCGGTTTTCAATTCACCGAGGGCGTCACCGCCGACCCCAACGGAACCCTCTACTTCTCTGACATCCCCGCCGGCTTGATTTACCGAATCTCCCCTGACGGCACCGTTTCCAAGTACATTGAAACCAACCACTCCAACGGCCTTCAGGTCGCCCCGGACGGCTCCCTGATTGTCTGTGAATCCGCCGGCCCCCGGCGTCTCCTGCGAATTGACCGCCAAAAAAACATTATCACCTTGGCTGAGGGCTATAACGGCAAAAAATTCAACAGCCCCAACGACTGCTGGCTTGACCCCAAAGGCGGTGTTTACATGACCGACCCTCGATACGGCAGCCGCGACGATATGCAGCAGGACGGCGAGCATGTCTATTACATCAACCCGGACCGCATGGTCATCCGCGTCATTGACGACATGATACGGCCCAATGGACTCATCGGTACTCCCGACGGCGCACTTCTCTATGTGGCTGACCACGCCGCCGGCAAAACCTGGCTCTACGACATCCAAAAAGACGGCACACTCACGAATAAGCGGCTTTTCTGTTCAGACGGCTCCGATGGGATGACCCTCGACAGCCGCGGAAATGTCTATCTTACCTGGCGTCGGCAGGTCAAAATTTACGCCCCCGATGGACAGCTCCTCGATACGATTGACCTGCCCGAAAGCCCCACCAATGTCTGCATCGGCGGCCCTGAGCGGCAAACCCTTTACATCAACACCCCTTCCTCTGTATACGCGATCGACTTAATAACAAAGGCCGTCGGAACCAACTGAACCTCCGGAACCCTCGGAACCGAATCGAAAGTATCTCAGACAACCCGCTTTTTTCTCCGCCTTGCGAGAAAATAGCCCGGGTGCAAACCCGGGGAAAAGAAACGCTCACGCCCCATCTCTTCCCTGTTTATTGACTGCTGTTCACGGATACTCGTCGACTTCCTCTTCTCACCCGTTCTTTTTTAACTCTTCATTCTTAATTCTTAACTCTTGAGTCTGGCCCTTCCGGCATCAACGTGTTCGATGCCCTAAGATTTTTTCTGATACACCCGCACATAATCAATCTCAAAGCGGGCCGGAAAGTCCGTCTCTGAAGGATCGCCGCCCTGCGTGCCGCCGATGGCCAGATTCAGCAAAATATAGTGCGGCTCATGAAACGGATTTGCCCCCTGCCCGTCCTGATTGATGGTCTTGGACAGGTCAATCTCGTTCAGCAGAACATCATCCACATACAGCCGGATAAACTGTTCATCCCAGTCCATCCGCCAGATGTGAAACTTTGTCGACCAGTCCGGGTCGCCGAACTCTTCCAGCGGTTTTTTTAGGTCATCCCATGCCGGCCGCCTGCCCCCGCCGTCCCAGCAGGCATTTGCCAAAAGCATCCCCCGGTAATATTCCATAATGTCAATTTCGCCGCAGCCCGGCCAGCCGCGGGCAAATCCGAGCGTCCAAAATGCCGGCCACAGCCCCGCACGCGTGTCAATCCGCCCCCGCATCACAAACCGCCCGAATTTCCACGAATGCTTCCCCGCCGTCTTCACGCAGGCGGAGGTGTATTCCGCATACTCCCGATTCCGCCGCCACGACCGATCCCCCGGCCTGTAATTGGGATTCTTCAGACGTTCCCGACGGCCCTCGATAATCAGCATTCCGCCTTCACAGAACGCATTCTCCGGCTGATACCATTGCAGCTCCTCATTCCGCACAAACCCAACTTCATACGTCCAATGGTTCGGATCCGGCCGACCGTCTTTATCAAACTCATCCGCCCAAACCAGCACATATCCATCCGTTTCTTCCCCCTGAACCGAAGTCCCTGCCATACAAACCAATCCCGCCAGATAAATCACCATCTGTTTCATTACATCCGCCATCTTTTCTCTCCGAGATTTATGAAAACGATTTTGTAAAAAAGCAGTGTACCCAATACAATAGATTCCGACAAAACCTTTTCGGAGTGCAAAAATGAAACAATCCAACATTCCTCTTTGCTTCAAAACCTCCTCAGCGGCCTCTTTTATTTTGCTGGTGCTTTGCTGGACCGGCTTTTCCTGCGCCGGCCCGCCGGACCGAGAACCCATTCTGCTCGAGCTGGAGGGAGACTTGAATGTTCACGACCCGGTCCTAATCAAGGAAAAGGACACATACTACCTGTTTTGCACCGGCGGAAACCGCCGAACCGGCTACGTCCCTATCCGCTGTTCCAAAGACCTTCGACATTGGCAGCTGCGCGGTTATGTCTTCGAAACTCTTCCTGAATGGGCCCCCATCGAAATCCCCGGAACCCGCGGTGTCTGGGCACCCGATATTTCCTATTTTAGCGGCAAATACCATCTCTACTACTCCATTTCCACCTTCGGCAAAAACAATTCCGCCATCGGCCTAGCCACAAACAAAACTCTCGACCCAAACAGTCCGGAATACAAATGGGATGACCAGGGAATGATTCTTCGCTCCACGGAAGGCAAGGACGACTGGAACGCCATCGACGCCAACATCGTCATCGAAGATGAAAAAAATATCTGGATTTGCTGGGGCAGTTTCTGGAGCGGCATTCAGATGAGAAAAATCAACCCGGATACAGGAAAATTATCCGCTGAACATACCACTCATTACACACTCGCCAGCCGACCCCGGAATGCAGAACAAAAAACCCCGCCTGTCGAAGGAGCCGTCGAAGCCCCCTTTATCATTCGACGAAACGGCTTCTGGTATCTATTCGTCTCCTTTGATTTGTGCTGCCGCGGGGTCGACAGCACCTACAACATTGTCGTCGGCCGTTCCCAAAAAGTCACCGGCCCCTATTTTGACCGCGAAGGTGTACCGCTGCTCGAAGGCGGCGGCACCCAGGTTATCAAAGCTGCCACAGACAGCTGGAAAGGACCCGGCCACTGCGCCGTGTTCCGGGAAGGCGGCCAAGATTACCTGGTCTTCCACGCCTACCACGGACAGACCGGAAGACCCTATTTGAAAATCTCCACGATGGAATGGAAAGACGGCTGGCCCGTCGTCGCCCCCCTACCGTAAACTCATTCTTCCGCGCAAAAGGAAAGGCCCGCCGGATATCTCCGACGGGCCTCATAAACCTGGCAATCACCTACTTTCGCCCCAAAGGACTATCATCGGCCGGACGGGCTTAGCTTCTGAGTTCGGAATGGGATCAGGCGTTTCCCCGTCCGCATGGTCACCAGGAGTTCGTGAATCGGCATATCCCTTTCGGGAGCTGCCGAAATTCTCGTACCTTGCAAAAAAGCAGATTGGTCCAATCCAGCGCCGTTTCCAACCATGGCGAAATCCCATACAACCGACCGATTGATATGGTCAAGTGCTCGACCGTTAGTACCGGTTAGCTGAGCGGATTTCTCCGCTTACACACCCGGCCTATCAACCTGGTAGTCTTCCAGGGGTCTCTCGGACCCGAAGGTCCATGGAATCCTTATCTTGGGGTTGGCTTCCCGCTTAGATGCTTTCAGCGGTTATCCGTTCCCGACTTAGCTACCCGGCGGTGCAGCTAGCGCTACAGCCGGTACACCAGAGGTCAGTGCTTCCAAGTCCTCTCGTACTAAAGAAACATCCCCTCAAGATTCCTGCGCCCACGGCAGATAGGGACCGACCTGGCTCACGCCGGTCTGAACCCAGCTCGCGTACCACTTTAATCGGCGAACAGCCGAACCCTTGGGACCGCCTTCAGCCCCAGGATGTGATGAGCCGACATCGAGGTGCCAAACCGCTCCGCCGCTATGGACGCTCGGGAGCGATCAGCCTGTTATCCCCGGGGTACCTTTTATCCGATGAGCTACGACCCTTCCACACGGGATCGCAGGATCACTAGGGCCCGCTTTCGCGACTGCTCGATCCGTCGATCTCGCAGTAAAGCCGGCTTATGCCCTTGCACGCCAAACACGGTTTCCATCCGTGCTGAGCCGACCTTTGCACTTCTCCGTTACACTTTGGGAGAAGACCGCCCCAGTCAAACTACCCAACACACGGTGTTCTCCGCCCGGATTCACGGGAATCGGAGTTAGGACACAAACGTAAACAGGGTGGTATTTCACCTGTGCCTCCATCCCAGCCGAGACCGGGACTTCAAAGGCTCCCACCTATGCTACGCAGTTCATGCTCGTGTCCAGCGCATGCCTATAGTAAAGGTCCACGGGGTCTTTCCGTCTTGCTGCGGGTAGACGGCATCTTCACCGCCACTACTATTTCACCGAGTCGGTCGTGGAGACAGTGATCCAGTTATTACGCGATTCATGCGCGTCGGAACTTACCCGACAAGGAATTTCGCTACCTTAGGACCGTCATAGTTACGGCCGCTATTCACCGGTGCTTGAGTCGCGAGCTTCGCTTGCGCTGACCCGCTCCCGTGACATTCCGGCATTGAGCACGCGTCACTCTGTATACGTCCTCTTGCGAGTTTGCACAGAGCTGTGTTTTTGATAAACAGTTCCCAGATCCTTTTCTCTGCGGCCTCTCCCGGAGGAGGAGGCCCCCCTTCTAGCGAACGTACGGGGTTAATTTGCCTAGTTCCTTCACGACCGTTCTCTCGAGCGCCTGAGGCTATTCGCCTCACCCACCTGTGTCGGTTTTGGTACGGGCTTGTTGCCGCCTTTTCTAGAGACTCCATCCCTCCGCATCGGCCTCAAGGGCCTGGACATCTGACAGTCCCGCGGAGCTCAAGAATCTGTTCACGGCAACGGCTCAGGAATATTGACCTGATGTCCATCGACTACGCCTTTCGGCCTCGCCTTAGGTCCCGGCTAACCCTGGGCGGATTTACCTTCCCCAGGAAACCTTGGGTTTGCGGCGAACGGGATTTTCACCCGTTTTATCGTTACTTAAGCCGGCATATGCACTAGTTGGCGCTCCACGACGCGTTCCCGCACCGCTTCAACGCCCCAACTACGCTCTCCTACCGCGCATCGCTGCGCCCGCAGCTTCGGCTCGACGCTTATTCCCGATCATTATCGGCGCCGGACTCCTCGACCAGTGAGCTGTTACGCACTCTTTAAATGATGGCTGCTTCTAAGCCAACATCCTGGCTGTCATTGCAATCCGACTTCCTTTCGAACTTAGCGTCGATTCGGGACCTTAGCTGGCGGTCTGGATTGTTCTCCTTTTGACGACGGATATTGTCACTCGCCGTCTATCTCCCGGGTCTTGGCTGTTGGTATTCGGAGTTTGGTTGAACCCGGTAGCCGGGTAGGCCCCAAAGTTCATCCAGTAGCTCTACCCCCAACAGTTGCCGCCCGAGGCTAACCCTAAAGTTATTTCGGAGAGAACGAGCTATCTCCCAGTTTGATTACACTTTTAGTCCTCCCCACAGTTCATGCCAGACCTTTTCAACGGTCACGGCTTCGGCCCTCCATGGGGTTTTACCCCCACTTCAGCCTGACCATGGGTAGATCACTTAGGTTTCGCGTCTAGCCCGTACGACTCAACGCCCTGTTCAGACTCGCTTTCGCTCCGCCTCCGGCCCGTTAGGCCTTAGGCTCGCCGTACAGACTAACTCGCCGGCTCATTATGCAAAAAGCACGCGGTCACCCTTGCGGGCTCCCACCGCTTGTAAGCATGCGGTTTCAGGTACTCTTTCACTCCCCTTGTCGGGGTGCTTGTCATCATTCAGTCGCCTTACTGATTCGCTATCGGTCGTCCAGGAGTACTTAGCCTTGGAGGGTGGACCCCCCGTCTTCGAGCCGGGTTTCACGAGCCCGACTCTACTTGTAGGCACCCTCGCTTCCGGTTACAGGGCTTTCACCTTCTGGGGCGCGGCATTCCATCCGCTTCATCCGGTCTGCGAGGTGATCCGCGTTCGCTCGCCGCTACTGACGGAGTCGCTGTTGCTTCCTTTTCCTGTGATTACTGAGATGTTTCAGTTCACCACGTTCGCCTCTTGCGCCTATGCATTCAGCGCAAGATACTCTCGAAAGAGTGGGTTGCCCCATTCGGAAATCCCAGGATCTCGGCTCGGTTACCAGCTCCCCTGGGCTTATCGCAGGTTCCAACGTCCTTCATCGCCTCTGGACGCCAAGACATCCACCGCATGCCCTTGGTGGCTTGATCACCCCAACCCGACGCCGCGCTCCTCGCCTTCCGGCTCCTCGCTCGGCACCGACTCGGACTGACCTTCCACCTCCGGCACATCGCGCGGCCGCCTGCTTGCGCGGCCGCCGATTGCTTGTTCTCGATCTTCGTTCGCCTTGACGCTCTTGATTCAGTGATTTGCAGGCCTCCGGCGCGAAAGACCCTCCGACACGGCCGGGGTGGCCGCGCGGAAGAAACACGCCAGAGGACTTCTTTCACCTCTTCCATATCCGATTGTCAAGGAACGCCCGCTCGGGACAGGTTCAACCCGCCTCCGCGGCACGCCGGGCTCGCCGCCCGACGCCGCCAACCCCTTTGCGGGATTGGCGAGGGGAAGTGTAGACACCCCTCTTTCGCAGTCAAGCATCGTTGACAACATCCACACGCTTTCACGATCCTCTCCACCACGCGCTCCGCCCAAAGCCAAACAGGACCGGCACTTGCCGGTCCTGTTTGGTCTAAGTTCGGATTCTCGCCAGGCTTCACGCCCCGCCGCCGCCGCCACCACCGCCGCCCGGCGACTTCCCGCCCGGCTCGGGCTCCGGACGTGTCGGACGGGTCGGCTGCCGCGGCTCCTCCGGTCGCGGCGGCTCGGCCGGCCGCAGGTCGGTCTCGCCCTGTTCCGCCGAGCGGCGCAGCCGCGCCAGCGTCGCGCTGCCCAGGTCCTCTTCCGTCGTCCGGGTCACCACGCGACCCAGCGCATCGCGCAGGAACACCACCGCGCCCGCGCGCGACGAGCCCGGGATCGCGGGCACGCTGCCCACGTTCAGGAAGATCGCGTCAACCTTCACCTCGGTCGTCAGCACCGGCAACTTCTGGCCGCGGAGGTCGGGCTCCGTCGGCGCCCCGGCGCCCGGTCGCGCCGTCTCGCGCCGGTCGCGCTCGGGCGCGAGGGGCACGTTGCCCGGCGGCGTGCGCGTGTCCACCGGCGAGGTGTTCGGCGCGGGCGAGGGCGGCGGCGGCTGCGTCGGGTCGCGCCGGCCGGGCTGGCCGGCCACCGGCCACGGCTCGCCGCCGGGCGTCGCGCCCGCCAGCAGCACGCTCAGGTCGGGGTACTTCACCGCGGCCTCGACGCGGTCGCCGGGTTCCAGCGCCGTGTCGCCCTTGCGCCAGCGGCCCCACTTGAAGACGTACAACTCCGCGCGCGCGCTCGCCAGACGGTTCATCCCCCGGTCCGCCGGGTTCGCGCCCACGATGAAGTAGTACGACTCGTCGTCCACCTTCACCGGCTCCGACCACGCGCTCGGCGACGAGCGCACCAGCGGGGCCTTGGCCCATTCCTGCTGCTCGGGCACCATCACGTTGCCCTGTCCGAACATCGGGTTGTTCAGCACCACGCGCACCTGGTAGCGGTACGTCCGACCGCGCTCCACCGTCACGTCGTGCGCCCACACCTTCACAGCCGGGTTGTCCAGCAGCGGCGCTTCGATCGCCGCCGCGGCGGTCGTGTCCGCCGGGCGCTCCGCGTCGGCGACGCCGTACATCGACACATCCTGGTTCATCGCGCGCAGCCGCGAGACGATGTTGTCCAGGTCGCGCCGCGCCCGGTCCAACTGCTGCTCGAGTTGACGCCGACGCGTCTCGTTCGAGTCCGGCCGCGCGGCCGGATCGGGCCGGCCACCGCCGCCGCCACCGCCGCCGCCCGGCGGGGCCTTTCCGCCGCCGCCGCCCGGGTTGGGCGCTGGCGACGGACGCGGACGTTCGCCGCTCGGGCCCGACGACGGCCCCAGCCGCGAGAGTTGCTCCTCGATGTTGCGGATGCTCGCCAGCGAACGGTCCGCCAGTTCGCGCAGCCGGCGCACGTCGTCGCCCGCGCCCGCCATCTCGGCCATGCGCCGGTCGTGCTCGCGCTGGTCCGAAGGCGACATCCACTTCTCGCCGATCCAACTGTGGTAGTACGCCGGTCGGCGCACCTGCTCGGCCGCCTCCGTCGCCCGCCGCGCCAGGTCCTTCAGTTGGCTGGCGCCGGGGATCGGCTTGCTCAGTTCCTCGCGCAGCGAGAATCGCCCGGGGATCGGCCGCACCGCCGTCGCGTTGCCCCACGTGCCGTCGGGGCGCAGTTCCTCGCGCAGCAGTTCGACGTCGACGATCTGCACCGCGTCGAGCCAGTGCCGCGGCATCGGGCGGATCGGCCCCGCCCCGTCCGGGTCGGTCGTCATGACCTGCCGCAACTGCTCGCCGGAGAACTCCGCCTCGACCGTCACGCCCGCCTTGTCGAACGGCATGGACGAGGGCAGCACCGCCGCGACCTCCGGGTTCTCCGCCTCGAACGGCGCGACCAGCGTCAGGTGCGCCGTCGCGACCGGGTTGCTCGTCGCCGGCACGCGCAGTTCGGGCAGCGGGGCGACGGGCGTCGCGATCCGCACCGTCGGCATGCCCACCGACGACGACTCGCCGATCGCCACCGCCAACTCCCGCGCCGGCGAGACCGGCCCCTTGAACCGCTCGGCGAACTCGACGATCGGCCGCGTCGCCGCGCCCGTGTCGCCGTCGGGAGGCGTGTTCGCCGCCAGCCGCTGGCCGGTCTGGCGCGCCTTGCTCGCGACCGATTCCCACGCCGTGTTCAGCGGCACGTCGGCCTTGTCGACCTTGACCGTGCTCTCCTTGCCGACAAACTGCAGCGCGAGCACGACCAGGAGGGCCGCGAAGAACAGGCCCGCGAAGACCTTCTCCAGGTGCTGCTCGATCCAACTGATGCCTTTGAGTTTCATGTTGATTGCCCGTCCGATGTGCGAACCACCGCCGTCACCCGCCGCACCGTCTGCGCGCCGCGCTCAACCGTCTTCGTTCGGTCGCCGCCGCCCGCGCGGCCGGCTGTCTTCGTCGCCGCCGCCCGCGCCCGGCGGGGGCCGGCGCGTCGGCGGGGGCGGAGGCGCCGAGGCGAACGGGTCGTCCACCGTCACGCCCTCGAGCATCCCCAGACCGCCCTGGACCTCCTTGGGCATCAGGTCCTTGCGCCACTCGCGCAGCCAGACCGTCTCCACGTCGAACACCGCCCGGACCACCGGGTCGTTCTCGCCGTAGTAGTACCCCGCCCGCAGGTCCTCGACCGGGTCCACGCGGTACAGGTCCATGTCCAGAACGGTCATGAAGTTCGTCGCCGCCAGCGCGTCGATGAACACCGGCACCCGGCGCGACGACAGCACCACCTCGACCCGCACGACGCGCACGTCGTACCACTTGTTGTTCGTCCCCGGACCGCTCACGCGCCCCGTGATCGACCTGGTGAAGTCCTGCGGGGCCTTGTCCGTCCCCGCCTCGTACGACGCCGTCGTCGCCCCGCGGCCCTCCGCCAGCAAGTACGGCGCGGGACGCACGCCGATCTTCACGATCCGCTTCACCACCGAGTCCGGCACGCCGCCCGTCGCGTCGCGGTTGGCCAGTTCGATCGCGCGGCAGATGTCCTTGTGGATCCAGAACCGCTCCTGCCAGTCCCAGCATTGCGCCAGGCTCGGCTCCTGCGTCGGCACGCTCGCCGGAACGCCCTCGAACACGTACGGCCCCGCGTACACCGCGATCGTCCCCGCGTGACGCTGGTACTGCTGCACGCGCAGCGCCCGCATCTCCGCCGCGACCGTCGCCTTCTCCTCCTCCGTCGGGTCCTTGCCCGTCTGGTTGCGGATGCGCTCGTACTGGCTCTGCTGATAGTCCGTCAGCATCGCCGCCACCTGTGCCGGGTCCATCGGCTCGCCCGCGCGGATCGCCGCGAGCATCGCCGGGTGCGCCCGGATGTACGCCGCGGCGAACTCCAGCGGCTTGGTCTGCGCCGCGCGCGGCGCCGGCGCGGGGAACAGGTCCGCCACCAGCACGCCGTGGTCCGATCGGTTGAACGCCAGCGCGGCCTCGGAGACCTCGCCCGTGCGCGAGCGGATCCGCTCCCACTCGTCCTTGTACCACTGCGTGTACGCCGCGTTCGGCTCGACCGTCTTCTCCAGCAGTTTCGTCCCGTCCACGGACACCAGGTGGTACTGAACCTTCACGTTGTTCAGTTCCTTCATGTCCGCGTCGATCCGCTTGGCCAAGTCGGCCCGGATCTTCTCGCGCATGTTGCCGGAGAAGTACATCGCCGTCGGCAGCGCGGCCAGCGCCACCACCGACAGCACCACGATGACCCAGTTGGCTTTCAGCCACTTCATGCGGGGTTCTCCGGAGCCTTGTTCTCGCGAATGATCACTTCCCAGTGCAGGCGCAGGCGGTTGAGCGTCTGGCCCGGCTTGGCCAGCGGCGGCGCGTCCTCGATCGGCGCCAGCCGGTCCACGTCCTCGCTCCCGCGCGACGACGGGCCCGACGGCGAATGCCCGCCCGACTGCGGCGGCGTGCCGCCGATGAGCACCGTGCCCGGCGCGGGACGCCCGCGGTCGACCTCCGGGTCCCAGTCCTCAAGGCCCTTGGCCGGACCGGGCACCCCGCCCGCGCTGGTCTCGGCCGGCAGCGGGATCTTCCGGCTCTCGGTCACGCTCAGGTGGAACCGGCCCGTGTCGATCTTGTACGGCGCGTTCTCGCGCTCGGCGTGGTCGTACAGCCACTGCTGCAGCGTGTCCACGACAAACTGCCGCGCCTTCACCTGGTCCTCGTGCGTCGTGCTGATCTCCAGGTCCACCGCCACGCGCCGCTCGCTCCCGCCCGACCCCGACGCCGCGCCGGGGTCGCCGTACGGGTCCGCGCCCCCCGCCCCCGCCGGCGGCACGTACCAACTCTGGAACTCCCCGAACCGCACGCGCGGCGCATCGCCCGAACCCCGCTCGGCCGCGGCCTTGTCGAACGCGACCTTGAGCATCTCCCCGAGGTCCAGCGCCAGGTGCGGGTACACGTCCCGGTGCGTGGGCAGCGCGGCCGCGTTCGCCGCGCGATAGTCCGACGCGAACGTGTCCGACACCGCCTTCCACTCCGCCTTCTGCTTGCGCGCCTCGCGGATCGTCTCGTCGATCACCGGCAGGCGCGGCGAACTCGCCACCGCCGCGTCGTCCAGGAACGGACGGATGAAACTCACGCCCCCCGCCGCGATCGAGATGCCCGCCGCGATCCCGAACCACTTCACCTTCCGCTTCCACAGGGCCTCGCGCACCACCGCCACCGGCACGAGGTTGGCCATGATCCCGTGCTGGAACCCCAGCCCCTGAAGGCACAGGCCGTACGACGTCGCCAGGTTCATCGTCGCCGCCTGGAACTCCGACTGCGCCGGACCCTCCACGCTCAGGCGGTTGAACTGCTCCAGCCGCACCACCTCCATCTGCAACTGCTGCGAGAGGTACTTCCGCAGCCCCGGCAGGTTGAACGTCGAGCCCAGCCCGATCAGCCGCGTGAGGTTCGCGTCCGGGTGGCCCGACTGGTAGTAGCCGATCGACCGCTGCACGTCCTGCGCCAGGTCGGAGAACACCGGCCGCATCGCCTGCAGGATGTGCCGCGCGTGCTTGCTCTGCTCCGCCTGCGCCTTGAGCGCCTCGGCCTTGGAGTAACTGAGTTTGAACGCCGAGACCAGCGCCTCGGTGAAGTTGTGCCCGCCGATCGGGAACGTGCGGATCCACACCCGCCCCGGCTCGCACACGATCAGGTCCGTGCTCGTCGTGCCCACGTCCAGGATCACCGTCCCCGGCGTGCGCGGGCCGAACTGCAGGTCCCACGAGATCGCGTTGTACACCGCCAGCGGCCCCAGCGTGATCACGTCCGGCGTGATCCCCACGTCGGCCCACAGCGCCAACCGCTCCATCACCCGGTCGCGCGTCACCGCGAAGATCCCCACCTCGAAGTCCGGGTTGTCGTCGCTCTTGAAGGTCTGGTAGTCCCACTCCACCTCGTCGATCGGGAACGGGATCTGCTGCTGGGCCTCGAACTGCACGATGTCCGGGATCTTCTTGGGCTCCACCGGCGGCAACTTCGCGAACCGCGCAAAGGCCGAGTGACCCGGCACGCTGATCGCCACCGGCGCGCTCGTCAGGTCAAACCGCGTCACCAGTTCGCCCAGCGCCACGCGCGTCGCGTCCGCCTGGTCGAGGTCCGGCGTCGAAAGCACCTTCTTGTGCGGGATGACCGCGAACTCCACGACGTTCAACTCGTCCCCAGACCGCTCGAGTTTGAGCGCCTTCACCGCCCCCGCGCCCATCTCGATCCCCCAGCAACTGTTGGACGACGCCATGCGGCTTCTCCCGATCGGGCGGACGCGCCGCCCCCATGCCAGCCCGGCGCGCTCGCCGAGGCCATCAAACCTTCCTCAAAACGGGACGATCCCCGTCTCCTCGATACGACCGTCCGCCAAACCGTGTTCCGGTCGGGCCTTCTCAACGGGCCGGTAGATTAGCGTCCTGCTCGCGCCCACGTCGCCCCGGAGCAGCGGCCGACCGGCCCCGCGCGACCATCTTCGCGCCGCCGCAACAACACCACCCCGCACCCGACACGAGCACTCGACCCGCTCATCCCGGCCCCTGCTCCCCGCGCCCGCTCCCCGCCGCGCGGTCCAGCATGCACGACGCGCCGATCGCCCCGGCCACGCCCAGCGCCACCGCCCACCACCGCTCACGCGGCACCCGCAGGTTCGTCGACCCCGACGGCAACGCCCACACCGCCAGGTGATACCCCAGCACCAGCATCGACACGCCGATCATCAGCCGCGTCGGCAACGGGAACGCGCACCCCCAGTACCGCGGCCCGCTCTCACGCGCATCGCCGGCCGTCCGCGGCAGGAACCAAACAAAGTACGCACCGATGCCCAGCGAGACCGCCGCGCCCGCAAAGAGTGCGACCTGTTCGAGCGTCAGCGGCACGGTGCGTTCCGTCGGTGTGATCGTGACCCGGCGCCGCCACGCCGGCGGCCCGTGCAGGTGCGCATGGTACGATCCCGCGGCGTTCCTTCCCTCTCTTGCTCCCCGATCGCCCGACCATGCGCATCATCGCCGGCGAGTTCCGCCACCGAAAACTCTTCAGCCCGCGCGACGACCAGACCACGCGCCCCATCCCCGACCGCGTCAAGGAGTCGCTCTTCTCCATCCTCCGCGGCCACTTCGAGGGGGCACAGGTCCTCGACTGCTTCGCCGGCACGGGGTCGATCGGCCTCGAGGCCATCAGCCGCGGGGCCGCGTTCGTCCTGTTCGTCGAGAAGGACCGGAACGCCGCGGCGATCCTCGAACGAAACATCGAGTCGCTCGGCTGCGCCGACCGCTGCGAAGTCCTCAAGGGCGACGCGCTCGGCTCGGCCGTGCTGGCCCGCTGCCCCCGCCCGCTCAACCTCGCGTTCTTCGACCCGCCCTACCCGCTGGTCCGCGACGCGGCCGGCTGGGACCGCGTCCGCGGGCAGGTCTCGCGGGTCGTCTCGCTCCTGACCGACACCGGCTACGCCTGCGTGCGCACGCCGCACCCGTTCACCCTCAACCCCGCCGACGCGGCGCACCCCGCCGCCGAACCCCAACCCCGCGGGCACGCCGGGCGCCGCGAGCGGCCGGGCCGCAGACTCCGCGAGCAGGAGTGGGTGCTCGACGAGATCGACGTCGACGAGATCCGGGCCCGGACCGCCGCCGACGAGGAGGAGTTGATCGAACTCGAACACGGGCACGCTCCGCGCGGCGCCGCGGCGCCCGGCCCGCCGCGCCCGCCGGCCGACCTGTCCGTCGCCGGCGCGCTGGGGCCCGAGCCCCACGCCTACGGCGGGACGGCCGTGCACCTCTACATGCGCGCGCCGACCGCGCCGCGCACAACATAACTTATGTCGGCTCGCGGGCCGCCGCTCACACGCCGCGCCGGAGCGCCTCGGCCTTGTCCGTCTTCTCCCACGTGAAGAAGTCCAGTCTGGCCCCGCGGTGCTCCCGCTTCACGCGGTCGTAGTACTGCCCGTTGTAGCACTTGCGCCCGAAGTGCCCGTGCCGCGCTGTCGGCGAGTAGATCGGCTTGCGCAACTGCAGCGTCTCGATGATGCCCCGCGGCGTCAGCGGGAACACCTGCCGGATCGCCGCCGAGATCTTCGCCGGGTCCGCCTTTTCGGTGCCGAAGCAGTCCACGTACACGCTGGTCGGCTCGGCCACGCCGATCGCGTACGAGAGCTGGATCTCGCACCGGTCCGCCAGACCCGCCGCGACCACGTTCTTGGCGATGTACCGCGCCATGTACGCCGCCGAGCGGTCCACCTTCGTCGGGTCCTTGCCCGAGAACGCCCCGCCCCCGTGCCGGCCCATGCCGCCGTAGGTGTCCACGATGATCTTCCGCCCGGTCAGCCCGGCATCGCCCATGGGCCCCCCGACCACGAAGCGACCGGTGGGGTTCACGTGGAAGATCGTATCGTCGTCGAGGAGCTCCTCCGGGAGCACGGGCTTGATCACCTCCTGGATCACGTCCTTGCGCAGCTGGTCGTAGGAGACCTCCGGGTCGTGCTGCGTCGAAACCACCACCGCCGGGAGACGGCGCGGCTCGTCCCCCTGGTACTCGATGGTCACCTGCGACTTCGCGTCGGGACGCAGGTACTCGAGCTCCCCGGACTCGAAGAGCATGCGGTGCCTCTCCATGATCCGGTGAGCCAGGCGGATCGGCGCGGGCATCAGCTCCGGCGTCTCGTCGCAGGCGAAGCCGAACATCATCCCCTGGTCGCCGGCGCCCTGCTCCTTGTGGAGCCCCTCCCCCTCCGAGACGCCCTGCGCGATGTCCGGCGACTGGCGACCGATGGCCACCTGGACCGCGCACGTCGCCGCATCGAAGCCGAGCTGGGAGTCGGTGTAGCCGATGTCGCGCACGACCTCGCGTACGAGTACGGGAAAGTCGACCGTGGCCTTCGTCGTCACCTCGCCGGCCAGGAAGACGAGGCCGGTGGTGGTGAGCGTCTCGCAGGCGACCCGGGACGTCGGGTCCTGGGCGAGCATCGCATCGAGCACGGCGTCCGAGATCTGGTCGCACATCTTGTCCGGATGCCCCATCGAGACGGACTCGGACGTGAACAGTTGTCGTCTCACCGCTGGACTCCTCGGCCGATGGTACGTTGCGCTGGGCGGGAACGGGTGCGCTTTGGGGGGAAGAGACTCTAGGCGAGGCCTCCGTCGGTTTCAATCCGCTGGTGTTCCGGGTCAGGAATTCGCTGTCGCACCGAGGGCGCCGATACGGGCCTCTGGCAAGGCGCGCGAGCGAGACATAGCAGAGCTACGTCGAGCGAGTGCAACGCAGCCAGAGGCCCGTAGCGGTGGCCGAATGCAAGCGAATTTCTGATTCGGGACACTAAATCCGCCCGATCCGTTCGAGCTTCCCCCAGTCCATGCGCAGTCCGCACAGCTCCTCGACCGTGGCGAAGAGCTTCGAGATGTCGACGGTGAGGGCGAAGAATGCCCGGTAGTAGATCGCGTAGGGGACGAGGCTCAGGCGCTCCTCTTCCACCGCCACGCAGTAGAGGGCCGCCGCCAGATCGAGGATGGTGAGCTGCGCGAACCAGAGGATCAGCGGCAGCGCGGCACCGTAGCGTCCCGCGACGAACACGAAGAGCACGTGCGCGAAGACGTTCATGGAGGGCCAGAGGATGCCCTCGAAGATCATGTACCAGAGCGTGAAGGCCACGCCGGGGCCGTGCTTGAGACTGACGAGGCTGCCGCGGTGCTTGCGGATCGCCTGCAGGATTCCGCGCGTCCAGCGATAGCGCTGCTTCAGCAGATCGAGGAGCTTCTCGGGCGCCTCCGTGTAGGCGATGGCACCCGGCTCGTAGAAGATCTTCCAGCCCTCGCCGAGGAGCTTCAGCGTGAGGTCGCAGTCCTCGGCGAAGGTGTCGTGGTCGTAGCCGCCGACGCGCTTGAGCGCGCTCTTGCGAAACAGGCCGATGGGACCCGGGATGATGTTGACGAGCCGGAAGAACCCCTGGGCCTCGCGAACCATGTTGAGGCCCTCGACGTACTCGAGCGCCTGAAGGGTGGAGAGCAGGTTGGTGCGATTCACCACCTTGACGCTCCCCGCCACCGCACCGACCCCCGGGTCGGCCAGGTGGCGGACGGCCTTCTGGAGGGTCTTGGGGTGGAGCGCCGAGTCCCCGTCCATGCACAGCACGAACTCGCCCTTGGCGGCGGTGATGCCCGTGTTGAGGGCCTTCGCCTTGCCGGCATTGCGCTTGCGGATGACGCGGACCTCCGCGTTGCCGTGCTTCCCCTCGAACACCAACGCCTTGCGATAGGTGTCGTCGCGCGATCCGTCGTCGATGACGATGATCTCGTA
>CALEDR010000001.1 GCA_937949545.1 uncultured Phycisphaerae bacterium | reverse complement strand
ATCAAATCGCCCAGAGCGGACAGATTCGGCTGACCATTGAACGGCCGACGGGAATGAGCGGGTACGCAGAAGGCACCCTGGAACTCGATGGCGCCGGCCAGAAGAAAACCATCTATCTGATCGCCCCGCCGCTGCAGCCATGACGGGGTTCAATCAAGCCCTATCGAAAGGCTCTGTTGGCCGGCGGAAGAATGGCAGGTAGGTTCTGTCGTTCGGCCAACGAAAACCGAAATGCAGCTTATGTTGATGTCAAAGGCCTTTGCAGGGCCTTTTTTTATGGGGTATTGCGAAACATCAGAAGAGTTTACGGGTTTTCCAAAATTTTGTATATTATTTAGTGTGATTGCCGTGATAGGATTTTCCGATATTTTCAGGTTTTTTCTTTACATTTCTTTATAGAGAAACTATAAAGAATTTCATTATGATAAAGAGTGTCAAGCAGGCCCCAAAAACAGGATTTAAAGGACTCGTCGAGGTTTTGTGCCGAATTCGCGACGAAGAGGAGATGAAATCATTTCTGGAGGAAATTCTTACGCCGGCGGAACTGCATGACTTATCTTTGCGATGGGAGCTGATGCGTCGGCTTTTAGAAGGGGTTCCTCAAAGGCAGATAGCGAAAGAGTTGAAAATCAGTCTGTGTAAAATTACCCGTGGTTCGAAAATTCTTAAAAATCCAGATTCTGTATCCAATCGATATTTGAAGTAAGAGGAGCAGCCGATGACTCGAAAGATTTTGCTTCAGGAAAAAGACATCCCCCGAAAATGGTACAACATTGCGGCCGACCTGCCGACTCCGCCGCTGCCGCCCTTGACCCCCGACGGCAAACCGGTTACTCCGGATATGCTGACTCCGGTTTTTCCGATGAATCTCATCGAGCAGGAGGTCAGCACCCAGCGATGGATTGATATACCGGAGAAGATTCTGGATATCCTCTATCAATGGCGGCCGACCCCGCTTCGTCGGGCGGAACGTCTCGAGCAGTATCTGGGTACCCCGGCCAAAATTTATTACAAAGATGAAAGCGTCAGCCCGCCTGGCAGCCACAAACCTAACACGGCCGTTCCGCAGGCCTGGTACAACAAACAGTTCGGCATCAAGCGTCTGACAACCGAAACCGGAGCCGGACAATGGGGATCCGCTTTGGCCTTTGCCTGTCAATTGGTCGGCCTCGAATGCAAAGTTTTTATGGTTCGCATCAGTTTCGATCAAAAACCCTTCCGAAAACTGATGATGCAGGTCTGGGGGGCCAAATGCGTTGCCAGTCCCAGTACCGAGACAAAGGCCGGACGCGACATTCTCGCCAAGACCCCAGATACGCCGGGCAGTTTGGGAATTGCCATTTCCGAAGCCATTGAACAGGCCGTCACGGACCCGACCGGAAAGACCCGCTACTCGCTCGGCAGTGTCCTCAATCACGTGATGCTCCATCAGACCATTATCGGGCTGGAGGCCAAAGCCCAGCTCAAGAGCATCGGGGAGAAGCTGCCGGATGTCGTAATCGGCTGTGCGGGCGGCGGAAGCAATTTTGCTGGTCTGGCCTTTCCATTCACCTTGGATAAGATCAACGGAGCTGAAATGGAGATTATTCCCGTCGAGCCGACCGCCTGCCCGACACTGACACGCGGCCCGTTTGCCTATGACTTCGGCGATACAGCCGGCACAACTCCGCTGCTGGCGATGTTCACGCTCGGTCATGCGTTTGTCCCGCCGCCCATCCACGCCGGCGGCCTTCGTTATCACGGAATGGCCCCGCTGGTTTGTCAGTGTGTTGTCGAAGGCCTCCACAAGCCGCGGGCCATCGATCAGGTCGAATGCTACGAAGCAGCGATGACCTGGGCCAGAACCGAAGGCTTTATCTGCGCCCCGGAAACCTCGCACGCCGTCGCCTGTGCCATCCAGGAAGCTAAAAAAGCCAAAGAAGAAGGCAAAGAAAAAGTCATCCTCTTTAACTACAGCGGTCACGGGTTGATGGACCTGACCGGCTACGATGCCTATATGTCCGGCAAACTCAAACCGTATGCACTGCCGGATGAAGAACTCGCAAAGACGGAGGCGTGCCTGAAAGATTATCCCAAGGCCGAAATGCGGAAATCCGGCAAGTGGTAAAAAAGAACGGAACAGGACAAAAAAAGCCCGGTTCTCCGCCGGGCTTTTTTGTTGGACCGTCTGGTCCGGCGTTTTCCGGTAAGTTTTGGAAAAATCCTGTTGAAAAAAAATGAAAAAACCGTAAATTGATAGAGACCGTATGGGTCGGTGCCCGAGCGGCTAAAGGGGATGGACTGTAAATCCATTGGCTAGCGCCTACGGTGGTTCGAATCCACCCCGGCCCATTTCAAATCTCCTTCTGCCGGGATAATCCGCTGATTTTCCGATTGAAACCGCCGCTTTTTTCAGGGATATTGAATGGGTTCTGACGAAAACCGCCGGCAGGCGGAAGTCCGGACTCCTGGAATCCGTCATTTCCGTCTTCGGTCCTCCGAAGCTTCGGCGAAGGAGGAAGGCGGGAATCCAGGACTCTTAAGAGTCCAGCAGGTGTCCGGAAAAAACCAAAATCAACATTTTTCATGTGAGTGCAAGCGGATGGGATTCTACGACCGAGAATATGTTCGGGATTCTTCAGAAGAAGGCGGTACGCTGCGTTTGGGGGAGGCCTTTCGAGGGTGGAGTATCGTCAAATGGATATTAGTGCTGAACTTCGTTGTGTTTGTTCTGTGTATTTCTCCGACTCTCGGAAATCTCTTTTTTACCTGGGGGGCTGTCTGGCCGGAAACGCTCCTGCGTTCCCTGCAGGTCTGGCGGCTGGTTACCTATCAGTTTCTCCACTGGGATGCCATGCATTTTCTTTTCAATATGATTGTCTTGTATTTCTTCGGCCCGATTCTGGAACATCAGTGGGGCAGCCGGACCTTCCTGCGGTTCTATCTGGTCAGCGGGGCGGCCGGAGGATTGGTCTACATTCTGCTGGTTTCCCTCCATATTCTGCCGGCCGGACCGATGGCAGGGGCCTCCGGGGCCCTGAACGCCGTTCTGATGGCCGTTGCGATTCTTTACCCGAATATGCTCGTCTTTATTTATGGTCTGATTCCCGTCCGCATTGTCTTTCTGGTGGGAATTATGATTATCTTGAGTCTGCTGCGGTTTGCCACAGGTCAAAACGCCGGCGGGGAAGCCGCCCATTTGACAGGATTGGCTGCCGGCGCCCTGTATGTTCTCTACAAACCCTGGTTTACAAGGTTTCGCCTCTCCCGAAAAAAGCAGAATTGGCAGCGCCGGCTTGAGGAAGAACGGCGGTTTGAAGCCGAAGTGGACCGCATTCTTGAGAAAGTCAACCGTGAAGGCCTACACTCCCTGACCGCCAAAGAAAAACGCACCCTTCAGGAAGCAACCCGGCGGGAACAAATGGCCCGCCGTTTTTGAGCTGTCCGATTAATCCCAGCTCATTTTTTCCGCCTGAGCAGTCAGGTCTTTTACATGTTCTTCAACGGCCTGCTGTTTGCCGGCCTGGAGTTTGCTGATTTCAGAACGCCGTTTTTCGATTTCCTCCTGCAGCCGTTTGAGCCGCTGTTCCAGCTCCTGATACTGAAGGGTTTTTTTGCGGATAATCAGGTCGAACCGCTGTGAAACAAGGGTCTTGAGTTCCTGCAGAAGTTTTTCACGTTCGGCTCCTTCCGTTCCGCGCAGTTTCTTAAGCAGTTCGTCCCGCTGTTTTTGCATTGCCAGGTCTTCCAGCAGGACTTTGGCCAGTTCCGGATTCCTTTTCTCCGTCTCCATGATGGGGTCATACCGCCGGCGGGCATCCATCACACGTGTAAAGTAAAGTGCGGGGTCTTTCTCGCGAATCTGTTCCAGCTCCGCCGCCAGTTCCGGATTATTCTTTTGAAGCCACTGGATAAACTCCTCATGCCGCCGCTGGAGGTGTTCCAGCCATCGGGAGCCGGGACCGCCTCCCGAGCCGCCGGGGCCGGCTCCCATCGGACCTTGCGGGCCCGCCATAGGTTCCGGCGAGCGAGGACGGTCGCCTGCACGCAAAAAACGCTCCAACTCCGCACGGACAACTTCCTGAAATTTCTGCGGATCGCTCTGACGGAGCGAACGCAGTTCGGCGGCACGATTCGGGTCCTCCTGTTCCAGGCGGACCAGGAAGCTTTCCAGACGGCGGCCGCTCCACGGTTCTTCCAGCGGGGGAGGGCTGTCTTCCGCCCAGATGTCAGACGGCCTTTCCTGACCGCCCAAAGCCGCCCGGCTGCTCATCAGCAGCCACACCATTGAAACCCAAAGCCAGCCCCGTTTCTGCATCCAGGATGGAAACATCATGGGATTATCCTTTCCAGAAATCTGCCTGTGCAATCAGCACCATTTCTTCAATTTCATTGTTGATTTCCGCCTCCCAGGAATCGGCCCTGTTGGAAGACGAATCCGCATGAAGCTGCTCGGTGATATCATCCAGTTTGGAGGAAATCTCCGAAACCGCCTCATCGGTAAAGAATTCCTGAACCATACTGCTCTGGAGAGCTACCGGCTGGACGGGAACGGCCTCGGGAGACTGGTGGTGAAGACTCCACAACAGACCAACCCCCGCCGCCAGACAGGCCGCAGCCGCTGTCAGCATCTGCCGATACAGATGTCTTTTGCGAGCCAAGGCGGCTGTACGCTGCCGGAGAGTCTGCTTGATGGCCGTCAGGACTTCCGGACGAGGCAGGGGAGAATCGTCCGCCAGCAGCTTTTCACACGCCTCAATTTCCTCGGCAAACTGAGCGGCCTGCGCCTCCTCACAAAAACATCGGAGGAGGGTTTCAAGTTGATGTCTGTTTTCTTTCATTGGATTGTTCCATCCATTCTTTCAGTTTCTTGAGCCCCCTGTGCACTTTCGAAAGGGTTGTGCCGATGGGCTCTGCTCTCATTTCGGCCAATTCTTTGAAGCTCAAATCGCCGTAAAATCGCAAGACAATCAATTCCGCTGTTTCCGCATCCAGCCGGTTCAATCCCTGCTGCAAACGGTCCGATAAGGCCCCGTCGAGTTCACGAGGCGGTTCGGATTCTATTTCGGCCAAACGCTGCTGCTCCTCCAGAAGCCGTTTTTGACGATATTGTTTTCTCAAACGGTCCCGGAACAGGTTTGAGGCGATGGTAAACAGCCATTTTTCGAAAGAGCCGCCTTCAAACGTCCTGATTTTTTCAATCAGTCGGATGTACAGCTCGCTGAGCAGTTCTTCGCTGGCGTCCCGGCTGCCGGTCAGGCGGTAAAAATATCCATAGCAGCGGGCTGAGTACAAATCCACCAGCCGGCCCAGCGCGTCCGGATTTCCGCGTCTGCATTCCTCAAGAAGTTCTGCAATGTCCGGCTGCTCACTCATCCTAACTTGCCATTTTTCTAAATGGTTAGACGTCTCAAACTTGCCTTCTATTGCCCTGTTTCAAAGAAGGGATGAAATCTCTGAAATAATATAAGACCCATTGACTCCAGTAATACCGAAAGATTCAAAAAAGAGGCTCCTCTTCCGAATCGTCATCTTCCTCGTCCGGGCCGATTTTCCAGTTTTCGGATTCATCCAGTTCCTCAATTTCCCGCTTGAAATACCGGATGAGTTTATCCTGAAGAGGCCCCATCTTTTCCTGCCAGGCCGCCATCCCTCGATACATCGATATCAAAACATCCAATCGAAGAATTTGCCACTTCTGAAGACATTCCGGCTCCTTTATGTTTATAAATGGATCACAACGGAATATCCGCCTCCCGGACGGGTCCATTTCGAACAATTCACAATCTTTGCATTGGATCATTTTTGAATTCTCCAAAAAAAGAACAGCCTCTTGATTTTTTCATCATACCACCTTACTATACCCCCGACAAGAAATGACTTTTTTAGCAGGAGAACCGAATGGGAAAACCGAGACGAAGACGCAAGATTGGCAGCAAAAAACGTCATATGCGCTGGAAAATCCGGCACAAAATCAGCTGAGCCGGCGTTTTTTTACCGCCCGAAAAATTTTGAGGGCGGAAAGATGCGGAATCGAATCGATGCGAACGGTTCATTTCGCTTTCTTTTTTTAAAGGGACAAACCGGTGAAATCCTGTACGATTACATTTCTGCCCGACAGGCAAACCATCAGGGTTCACCCGGGGGCGACCCTTTTAGAAGCCTCCAGCCAGGCGGGGCTTGCTCTGTATTCTCCCTGTCATGGGACGGGGATCTGCCGGAAATGCCGGGTGATTCTTGAACCGTCCGGAAGCGAGGTATTAGCTTGTCAATACAAGATTTACGAGGATTTAACCGTTCGAATACCGCCGGAAAGCAGGGGAGGAATAAGCCAGATTCTCGAACGGGGTATTGAGGGCAAAACGACCGCTGACTCTCGCATCCAAAAACATTTTTTTCCCGAAATTCCCGCGTCAGCAAGCCGATTTCTTGAGCAACTGGTCTCCTTTTTCCATTCGCCGGTGGTTATCCATCCGGATGCTTTCCTTCCGGACAGTTGGGCCGCCTTTCCAAACGGTGCAACGGCGGTTCTGACAGTGGAAGAAGAACACCGCTGTCTGCTTTGTTTGGAGCCGGGCGATACTACAGCGTGTTTTTACGGAGCGGCAGCTGATATCGGCACCACGACAGTCGTTTTGTATTTAATCGACCTGAAAAACGGACAAATCCTTCAAACTCTTTCGGCCGCCAATCCCCAGATTCAATACGGGGACGATGTCATTAGCCGGATTGTTTACGCGCAGACTCCGGAAGGGCTTCAGCGGCTCGGAAGATGTCTGATAGAAAGACTCAATGAAATGATTTTCTGCCTGTGCCGAAAGCAGCAGATTTCGCCCGAAACTATTTACGAAATCACCGCAGTCGGCAACACCACGATGAATCATCTGCTTCTGGGATATCCGGTGGAATCACTCGGAAAATCTCCGTATCGCCCATACTCCCTTTCTTCCTGCGACCAGCCGGCTGCCAAAGCGGGGCTTCACATCCATCCGGCCGGGCGACTCTACACGGTGGAAAATATTGCCGGATTTGTCGGCTCGGATACGGTTGCCGCTGCCCTGGCGGCCGGGATGGATACACTCAAATCAATTTCTCTGCTTGTGGACATCGGCACCAACGGTGAAATTGTTCTCGGCAATCAAAACCGTCTTCTGGCGGCCAGTTGTGCTGCCGGACCGGCTCTCGAAGGTGCACGCATCTTGTACGGAAGCCGTGCCGAAAATGGAGCGATTCAGCGCGTTTTTCTTTCGGAAGGGGATATCGTTCTGGATGTCATCGGCCCAGATGAGCCTCGAAGCATCTGCGGAAGCGGTTTGATTGATGCGGCGGCTGTCCTGCTCCAGGCGGGTATCCTCGAACCCTGCGGGGCTTTCGCCTCTTTTTCAAAGCTTCGGGACAAACTGACGCCAGCTCTCTTTGAACGGCTCACACAATTCGAAAATCAGCCGGCTTTTGTGCTGGCCTGGAAAAACGGTACCTGTGAACCGGCCGTGCTGCTGACACAGAAAGATATCCGCGAGGTGCAGCTGGCTAAGGGCGCTATTTTCGCAGGAATTGCCGTTCTGCTCCGAAAGATGGACATCAAATTAGAAGAGATACAGACTCTTTTTCTGGCGGGAGCATTTGGTAATTACATCCAAAAAACCAGTGCAATACAAATCGGACTTCTGCCTTCTATACCCCCTGACAAGATAGAGTTGATCGGGAATGCGGCCGGAGCCGGAGCCCAGATGATTTTGCTCGACCGTCAATGCAGGCAGCGAGCTTCTCGGCTGGCTCAAAAGATTGAATATGTCGAACTGGCCCGCCGGCCAGACTTCCAGGACATCTACAGCGATTCGATGCGGTTTGAAGAAAGAAGATAAATCAGGTAGGCTGCGTAAACAGCCAGCAGGAAAATCCCCGCCGTACGACTGATTTTATCCTTTGCGAAGGCAAAACAGGCAAACAAGATGCTTACGGCAACCATAATCCAATAGTCCGACCCCAAAAACCGATGGCTGATAGCAAAAGGACGGGCCAACCCGGCTGTACCGATGACAAACAGCGTGTTAAAAATGTTGGAGCCGATCAAATTCCCGATAGATAAGTCGTCCTGTTTCTTAAAAGATGCCACCAAAGAGGTAATGAGTTCCGGCAGGGAGGTGCCCACCGCTACAATGGTTAACCCAACGACAGCTTCAGACAGTCCCGCCTGACGGCCAATTGAAGAAGCGCCCCAAATTGTCAATTTTGCTCCAAAAGTCAGCGCCGGCAGACCCAAAAGGATCAGCAGCAGACTCAGACCAAGGGACTTCGGGGCTTTCTGGAGGTAAAGTTTTTCTTCCGGCGAAAGGTCTTCAACAGTGGAGAACCGTTTCTTTTCACTGGAAACCATAAACGACATAAGTCCTGAAAAACCCAAAATCAGCACAAAAGCAGCAGGGCGGCTGATGGTTCCGTTTTTCAGAAACGGCCAAAGCAGCAAAGCTGTTCCGATCAGAAACGGCATATCCCTTCGCAGGGAAATCGGCTGAACCCGAATCGGTCGGATGACTGCGCAAAGTCCGCCGATTAAAGCCAGATTCGCGATATTCGAGCCGTAAACATTGCCGACTGCAATGTCTCCCGAACCCACCAGAGCGGCGGCAATGCTGGTAGCCGTCTCCGGAGCGGAAGTGCCCATGGCAACAATCGTCAGACCAATAATAAGCGGACTCAGCCCGAGACGGCGGGCCAGAGATGCTGAGCCCTCTACCAGCCAGTCCGCACCTTTCAGGAGCAGAGCGATTCCGAAAACCAGTGCCGTCAAATCCGCAATAATGTTCATCTTTTTACTTAAACTTCTGTCAAACGTTCTGTTTCCTGGTCTCCTAAAAAACAACCCCGGGTGCAAAGTCCCGGGGTTTCAAAATCTTCAAAAAGAACCAAAAAACTACACTTTTCCGATAATCAAACTGCAGTTATGGCCCCCGAAACCGAGGGAATTGCTTAAGGCGTATCGAACATTCTTTTCTTTGGCCTTCTTGGGCACAAAATCCATTTTGGGATCACATTCTGGAGCCACTGTCTCCAGATTAATCGTCGGATGGATTACACCCTTTTCAATGGTTTTTGCACACACAAGAAGTTCAATAGCTCCGCTGGCTCCTAAGGAATGCCCCAGGCAGCTTTTTGTTGAATTGACTGACAGTTTGTAAGCATGCTCTCCAAAAACGGTCCGGATGGCCAGGGATTCCGCCGCATCATTCAGCTCGGTACTGGTTCCGTGCGCATTAATATAGTCAATCTGCTCTGGATTCAAATGAGCCTGCTCAAGGGCCAACCTCATTGCTTTGGCTGCTCCGGAACCGTCTTCAAGCGGGGCGGTAATATGATATCCGTCTCCCGTAGCCCCGTAGCCGAGCATTTCCGCATAAATCCTGGCCCCTCTTTTCCTCGCATGTTCGTACTCTTCCAGAATGAGAACCGCCGCCCCTTCTGCCAGAACAAAACCGTCTCGAGACACATCGAACGGACGAGATGCATGCTGCGGGTCATCATTTCGAGTGCTTAGCGACTTTAATGCACAAAAGGAAGCCAATCCAACGGGAGTCAATGCCGCCTCCGAACCGCCGGTTATAACAACCTCGCTGCGCCCGCACAGAATATTGTAAAACGCTTCGCCTACGGCATGGGCAGCTGACGCACACGCCGTCACCACGCACATATTCGGGCCTTTAAGCCCATATTGAATCGAAACACATCCGCTGGCAGCATTGCCCATCAGTTTGGGTACGCAGAAGGGGGATACCTTTCGCGGTCCTTTTTGAAGAAGACGAAGATACTGCTCTTCAATCTCCTTAATTCCGCCGATGCCGGTGCCAATGATGACCCCGACCCGTTCTTTGTCTTCCTTTTCAAAGTCAAGACCGCTGTCATTGACTGCCTGGATAGCAGACGCAAGGGCCATTTGGGTAAAACGGTCCATTCGTCGGCCTTCCCGAGACGGCACATAATTGTCGATGTCAAACTTCTTGATTTCGCCGCCGAAATGAACAGGGAATTCCGACGTATCAAATGACTCAATGGTGGAAATCCCGCTTTCACCCCGGCAGAGGGCTTCATAAAGCCCGTCAGCCGACTCCGATAACGCCGTTACACACCCGAGTCCTGTTATAACAACACGTCGTTGAAACTTCATGGGTGTGCCGCTTACTCCTCTTCCTTCTTCGCGGCGCCCTCTGTGCCCTTTTTCTTCATAATATCGATAATGTAATCGATTGCCGCTCCGACAGTCTGAATCTTTTCGGCTTCCTCGTCCGGGATACTCATGTCGAACTCATCCTCGAACTCCATCACCAATTCAACAGTATCCAGCGAATCGGCGTTCAAATCATTGATAAAAGAGGTTTCGCGGGTGATTTCGGACTTATCCACACCCATCTGTTCGCTGACGATTTCGATGACCTTTGCTTCAATTGCCTGAACATCAATATCCGCACCCACTGGTTAAACTCCTTACCTGTTAATAATATCCTTTCTGTGTTTTTCCAATCCGTTTATACCCGAATTTTCGGGATTTCGGCGGTAATATAACCAGACCAAAATCCCTTTTCAATCCTTTTTTGGGCAATTTTCTTACATAGCCATTCCGCCGTCCACGCAGAGGACCTGACCGGTAATATAGCCGGCTTCGTCTGAGGCCAAAAAGGCCACCGCACGGGCCACATCCTCCGGTGTTCCAAAGCGTTTGAGAGGGATAACCGCCATAGCCCCTTCTTTAACGGCCTCCGGAAGCCCTTGGGTCATATCGGTCATAATAAAGCCCGGAGCGATACAGTTGGCTGTTATATTTTTCTTGCCCAATTCGCGGGCCACCGACTTTGTCATTCCAATCAGTCCCGCTTTGCTGGCCGCATAGTTGGCTGAACCGGCCTGTCCCATAACCCCGGCTACCGAGCTGATACTGATTATCCGGCCGAACTTGTTGCGAACCATCGACCGAGCGGCCACCCGCGTAGCCGTAAAAGCGGCGCGAAGATTTACCGACATAACCCGGTCAAAATCTTCGTCATCCATCTGAATCATCAATTTGTCCCGCGTAATACCGGCATTATTAACCAGAATGCCTATGCCGCCGTGTTCTTCCGCAAGTTCTTCGAGAATCTGGGTCAGCAAATCCGTCTTGGTAATATCCACAACCTTGGTAATGACGGAAAAACCATTCTCGGATACAACCTTTTTGAGTTCCTCCAATTGCTGGGCATTTAAATCCAGCCCGGCCACCTTGCGCCCCTGACGAAGCAGTTCCAGCACAATGGCTCTACCAATTCCTCGGGCAGCTCCGGTAACAACTGCTAATCTCTGTTCTGCCATCTTCATCTCCCAAGTACAAACTTGTTACGGATTCGGCAGGGCGGCAAATGCCTCTGCCGAATTGACGGGTATCACCTTTGCTTTTCGGTCTATTCGTTTCATTAAACCGGTCAGAACACGTCCCGGACCGATTTCATAGAACTCTTCCACCTGCTCCCGAAGGAGCCGTTCCATACAGTTTTGCCACAAAATCGGGGCAATGAGCTGCTTGACCAGTCCCTGCCGAACGGACTGCGGCGCGGAATAATAAGAAGCATCAATGTTGGCTATCACCTTGACCTTGTCGGATGGCCGAATCTCGGTTTGTTCGAGGGCCTCTGAGAGCTGTCGGGCGGCCGACTCCATCAAAACCGTATGAAAGGCACCGGCCACCGCCAGCGGAACAGCCTTGACAGCCCCAAACTCTTCCGCAAGTGCAGCAGCACGCTCACAGGCCTCCTTGTGCCCGCTGATGACAATCTGCCCCGGACAGTTGAAGTTCACCGGCTCCAGAACCTGTCCCTGAGCGGCCTGCGAGCACAATTGACGCACCTTCTCCTCATCCAAACCGAGAAGGCTCACCATGGACCCTGAAGAGGCATCCGCCGCGGCCTGCATGGCTTGTCCGCGTTTCTGAACGAGCCGAAGCGCATCGTCAAATCCAATCCAGCCGGCCGCATACAAGGCGGTATATTCCCCCATGCTCAAACCAGCTGTCACAGCCGGTTTCAAAGAAGGCCGTACCTCCCGTAAAATCTCCAGAAGGGCGGCGGAAACGACAAAAATCGCCGGCTGGGAATAAACCGTTGAATTCAGTTTTTCTTCCGGGCCTTCGGCACACAACTGCTGAATGTCATAGCCCAGAATCCGGGATGCCTTTTTAAAAAGACGTGCGGCAGAAGGCCAACGAGAGGGAAGGTCCACTCCCATCCCGATTGTCTGAGCGCCCTGACCAGGAAATAGAAATGCGATTTTCTTTTGGTCCATCATCATCCCTGAAAGCAAAAGGTTACAGCTGAATCACGTTGGCACCCCAGGTCAGACCGCCTCCGAAGGCCACCAACAGGACAATGTCCCCGCTTTTGACTTTTCCGGTTCGGCAGCACTCATCCAGAGCGATTGGGATGGAAGCCGCCGAGGTGTTTCCGTATTTGTCGATATTGATAAAGATTTTCTCATCGGCAAAATGCAGACGCTTGCCGACCGACTCAATAATCCTCGCATTCATCTGATGCGGGATAAACATGGCGATATCTTCGACCCGCAGGTCGCACTGTTCCAGGCATTCGTTAACCAGCTCGACGATCCGTCTGACAGCGGTATGATAGACTTCCCGCCCGTTGATGTCCATATAAACCAAATCTGGATTCTCCAACGGAACCCCAACAGGATGTCGAGAGCCGTATGCCTGGCACTTGAGGGCCTCCCAGCTGCTTCCATCGGAAAAAGAAGTACTGTAGAGAATCCCTTCTGATCCGCTGGAGGCGGCCTTTAAGACCACAGCACCAGCCCCGTCTCCGAAAAGGATGCAGCTGCTGCGGTCTTTATAATTGGTAATCCGACTGAGGGTTTCTGCTCCGATGACCAAAGCTGTGCGATAGCGGCCGGAACTGAGAAATTGCTGAGCGATAGACAAAGAATACACAAAACCGCTGCAGGCGGCGCTGAGGTCAAAAGCCCAGGCATTGCAGGCTCCAATCAGAGACTGTACGAAACAGGCCGTCGAGGGAAAAACCATTTCGGGGGTGATGGTGGCTACGATAATCAGCTCGATTTCCTCCGGCTTCATCCCCGCCCGCTCCAGCGCATTGCGTGCCGCCTGCGCCGCCAGAATGGCTGTGGTGTCTTCCGGACCGGCGATGTGCCGTTCCCGAATGCCGGTTCGAGTGACAATCCATTCATCCGATGTATCGACGATTTTCATAAAGTCTTCGTTGGTCATCACCCGGGCGGGGACACTCGAACCCGTGCCGGCCACCACGGCGCGAAGACGCAGGGAAGACTGAATCGTTGGATTATTGACCATTGGACATGACTGCCGATTGGGAGAGACGCTGAACAATCTTTTCGTTAATCCGCTGGGTGGAAAACTTCCGACAGGCCAGAATCGCATTTTTAATCGTCCGGGCCTTGCTGGAACCATGACAAATCACCGCCGTGCCGTTGACCCCCAGCAGCAGGGCGCCTCCGTATTCGTTGTAATCATATTTTTTGTAAATATTGGTCATGACCTTCTTGAACTGAAGCGCCAGCAGCCAATGGCTTTTCAGCTCATCCTTAATCGCCCGGAAAATCATATTGACCAGGCCTTCGGCAGTTTTCAAAACCACATTGCCGACAAACCCCTCGCAGATGACCACATTGAAATGACCGTCAAAAATATCTCGTCCTTCCAGATTGCCCGCGAAATTGATAGTGGGGTCCGCCTTCAGCAAAGCCCGAGTCTTTTTGACCAAATCATTGCCTTTGGCCTCTTCTTCGCCGATATTCATAATGCCGACGCGCGGGTTCGTAATGCCGAGCATTTCCTCCGCATAGACACACGACATCACAGCGTACTGATACAGATGAATCGGCTTGCAGACGATATTGGCCCCGACATCACAAACAGTTACCGGTCCTCCCAGCGTTGGAAACACCGTGGCTATCCCTGGACGGATGACATGTTCCAGATTCCGCATCCGAAGCTGGCAGGCCGCCACGCATGCCCCCGTATTGCCGGCTGATAAGACCGCATCTACCTGTCGATGAGAAGCCGCTCTGGCCATTACGGCAATGGAACTTTTTTTCTTGCGGCGAAGCGCTTCCACAGGCGGTTCATCCATTCCAATCACCTCGGGAGCATGGAAAATCCGGAAGGCATCCGGTGAGGCATTCAATCGGGCCAAATGCTCCCGCAAAACGGGCTCATCGCCAATCAGGACAATCTCGTCTTCTTTTCCGAGGACCTCCTTGGCCTCTAAGGCACCGGCTACAATTTCCGCCGGGGCATAGTCGCCTCCCATTGCGTCTATCGCTATCCGCATGGTGTTATTCTTCCGACTCCTGTCCAACCTTCAAGGTGATTCTGGGATTCACGTATCCGCATTTGCCGCACGCCGCATGGGGCAGTTTGGCCTGTCCGCAGTGGGGACAATACGAATAATTCGTCGGTTTCAGGGCGTGGTGACTCCGACGGGTACGAGTTCGCGTCTTACTGGTTTTTTTTGCCGGAAGCATCGTCGCTTTCTCCAAAAAAACAAAAACAAAAAATAATATACAAAAAACATCCCCTTTCTCCGCTGTTTTCTGCGGTTCAGAGGAAACCTTTCCCTAAATCAGAATAAAAGGTACCTTTTTAAGTACCAATTAAGTAACAAAACCCTCCCGCTTCGTAAAGAAAAATTTTGTAAAGGATGGATTTGTATAGCCCTCTGATACGGCTTTGTCAAGAAAGAAACAAAGATTCTCATCAAAAAAAGACTGAATTTTTCTTTTTCGATTTGCATTTTTGCGGTAAATTCAATATTTTCTGAGGGGCAGAAACAGGAAAAAGTCTTTGAAGAAAACCTGTTAGGACAAAAACATGGCGGCCAAGCAGTACAATCATAAGGCGCTCAGTGAGGCCATCCGGCAGGGCCAGGCTCGAATGAAGCGGCTGATGCAGAATACCCGCGTCGAACCGGCCATCCCGGAACCGCAGGTCCCTAAACAGCCGGAGAAAAAACCGGTCCCTGTGGGAATCCGCCCTGTCCCGGCAGAACGTGAAACCCCGTACCGACTGAATCAGGGCACGTTGGTCGCAACGGGGGCTTTTGTCCTTGTGATTGCTTTTCTGGTCTGGGTAAACCGCAGCAAAGAGCGGATGGAAACCCAACCCGTCCCCAAACCGACGACACCCGCGCCGGCAGCACCTGCTCCGTCACAGACAGCACAAACACCGCCGTCTCAGCCCGCCCCGACGCCGAAACCGGCTGCTCCGACTTCAGTGCCGCCTGTGGTTCCAGAGACAAAGCCGACGCAGACATCACCTGCGGTCGCCGAACCGCCCAAGCCGGCTTCGGCTGAAAAAGACCATATTATTGTTATCGCAACCTATGCCAACCGCGAACATTTGGTTCCAGTCCAGGCTCATTTTGAAAACAACGGCATCAAAACCGAAATCATGCGGCGCGGAAGCTACTATTTGCTGGTCACCAAAGACCGGTTTGATTCGCCCCTGAAACCGGGAACGGACGGATATCAAATGCTGAACAAAATCAAATCAGTCGGGACTCAGTATAAGGCCCCAGACGGTTTTGAAAATTTTGGACGCACACCGTTTCAGGATGCGTACGGAATGAAAGTCAAAGCAAATTAAACGCAAGTAAAGGTTTTTCGAGGAGTTCAAAAGATGTCGATTGATCGTTCATTGAAACTGAAAGATGCTCTGAAACGACACCGGAATGTCCTTTCCAGAGGCGAAAGAATTGAGATTCTCAAGAAAGAAGAACGCTGGGAAGAAGGCAAAGTGATGGGCCTTCCGAAGGTGGCTCACCGCAAGAGCAGCAGCGGCAAGAAAGCCGCTAAGGAAAAAGCGGCGGAAAGCCAGGAAACCGCTGCCGCCGCACCGGCCGCAGCAGCTTCGCCAGCTGCCGGTACCAAAAAATAAACCAGGCGAACCGGATTCAAGGCCGTTCCCATCCAAAATTTACGGGGCGGCTTTTTTATGCGCATTCAGGAGCAAAACAATGGCGGACTATTTGGCACAGAGAACAAAAAAAATTGATGCAAGCGGAATCCGAAAAGTCTTTGCGCTGGCGGATAAACTTCAAAAACCTGTGAATTTTTCCATCGGCCAGCCGGATTTTGATGTTCCCGAACCCATCAAGAAGGCGGCTATTCAGGCAATCCTGGATGGACAAAATCGCTATTCTCAAACCAGCGGGGATGCCCGGCTGCTTGAAAAAGTGCGCAGCAAAGTGCGTCAGGAAACCGGCTGGGAGGAACCGCTCTGCATGATTACCAGCGGCGTAAGCGGAGGGCTGCTGCTGGCCTTTATGGCTTTGGTCAATCCGGGCGATGAAGTCATTCTGATGGACCCGTATTTTGTCATTTACAAGCATGTCGTGAATCTTCTCGGCGGCACGTGTGTCTTTGTCGATACATATCCGGATTTCCGACTGCCTGCCGAGAAAATCGCCCGGGCCGTCAGCAACCGAACCAAAATGATTATTCTGAACTCTCCGGCCAATCCTACCGGTACGGTTTACACCGAAGAAGAGGTCCATGCCGTAACGGAGATTGCCCGCAAGCACAACCTCATCATTCTCAGCGATGAGATTTACGATGTCTTCAGCTATGACCGTCCCAATCCCTGCGTAGGGCGGTTTTATGAAAAAACTCTGCTCCTGAAGGGATTCAGCAAAAGTGCCGCGATGACCGGATGGCGGATGGGATACGCCGCCTGTTCTAAAACGCTGGCTCCTTTGATGGAAGCGATGAATATGATTCAGCAGTACACCTTTGTCTGCGCGCCGACCCCGTTTCAAATTGCCTCTATCGTTGCTCTCGAATTTGATATTCGTCCCTATGTTGACCAATACAGGCAGAAACGCGATCGTCTGATTGAGGGCTTGAAAGGGTATTATCACCTCGAAAAGCCCGGCGGAGCCTTCTATTTGTTTGTTCAAAAGCCGGATTGGGCGGCCAGCGCGACCGAATTTGTCAAAACCGCCATCGAAAACAATGTCCTGATTATTCCGGGAAATGTTTTCAGCGAAAAAGACACTCATTTTCGCATCAGTTATGCCGCAGCGGAGCAGACTATCGACCGAGGGATTGACATCTTAAGACAGCTGGCAAAACGCTGACCGAAAAAAACGACAATTTTTCACCCCCAGAAATGTTTTCTGCCTTGACATCAGGCAAAGGGGCAGATATATCCATACCAAAACCGGCTGAAAAATGTCCGCTTTTAATCATTGTCTAACTGGAAATAAACAAAGGAACTGTATCGGATGAATCAAACCCTCGAGATTATTTATCAGGTCTGCGGCGGACTGGGAATTTTCCTCCTCGGGATGAAGAATATGTCTGAGGGGATGCAGGCCGTGGCAGGGGAGCGTCTCCGCAAGCTGATCGGAACCGTTACCAACAACCGCATCCTGGCCTGCGGCGTCGGTCTGTTGGTTACAATGATTATTCAGTCCAGTTCGGTGACAACCGTTATGGTCGTCGGGCTTGTCAACGCCGGTATTATGACGTTGCTGCAGGCCATCGGCGTCATTATGGGGGCCAACATCGGAACGACCATTACGGGCTGGATTCTGGTGATAAATGTCGGAAAATACGGCCTGCCGCTGCTGGGAGCGGCGGCGTTTTTTTACCTGTTTTCCAAACGGGACCGGGTCCGGTTTACGGCAATGTTTCTGATGGGACTGGGGATGGTCTTCTTTGGACTGGAACTGATGAAAAATGGTTTTTCGCCTCTGAAGGAAATGCCGGGCTTCATCGGTTGGTTTCACCGTTTCCAGCCGGACAGCTACTTCGGCATTTGGAAATGTGTTTTGGTCGGCACGATACTGACGGCCATCATTCAGTCTTCTTCGGCCACCATAGGAATTACGCTTGGGCTGGCGGACATCGGTATTATTGGTTTTCCCACGGCGGCAGCCTTGATTCTTGGAGAAAACATTGGAACGACCATTACCGCTCTGCTGGCCTCCATTGGAGCCAACAGCAATGCACGTCGAGCGGCCTATGCCCACTCCTTTTTTAATCTGCTGGGAGTTTGCTGGATCACTCTCATTTTTCCCTGGTATGTCAGATTCATTGAACAGCTCATTACAAGTCGGGATATTGGAACTGTCAGCGCCCTTGTGATAACCGACAAGGACAGCCCGATTGTTTACGACTACGCCAAAAAGGCAGGATTGCCGGACGAAGCTCTCTTTAAGGTTTCCTCTTTCTCGGTGGCCAGTCCTGAGACAAAAAACTTTTTCCCTGAAAAACCGTTTATGACAGCCGGCGATTTCCAGGAAGCATTTGAAAAACGCAATCTTCCGGAAAAACCGGTCTATCACAAAGACCGTTTTGTCAAATATCCATTTTCTCAGCCGGCCATTGCCTTGACACATTCGTTGTTTAATATTGTCAATACCCTGCTTTTTTTGCCCCTGGCGGGTCTGCTGGCCCGTTTTTTGATGTGGCTGGTCAAAGAAAAGCCGCAGCCGGGGATCCCGCGATTGACGTATTTGAATGTCCGCATGCTCGATACGCCCGCCATTGGAATTCAGCAGTCCTTAAAAGAGGTGATTCGAATGGGCAAAACTGTCATCCAAATGATGGATGATCTTGAACCAATGCTCTCCAATCAGCCGCCGGATGAAAAGAAAGTGGAGGATATCTTCCAGAAGGAAAATGATTTGGATATTATCCAAATGGAGATTGTTCAGTTTCTGGGAGACATTTTGTCCGGCAATATCTCTCATGAGGTGATTGATGAAAGCCGCCGGCAGATTCGTATGGCGGATGAATTTGAATCGGTCAGCGATTATATCGCGGCGATTCTGAAACTGCGGCTGAAACTTCGCGACAGTCAGATGGCAATCAGCCAAGAGGGACTGGAGGAACTCCGAACTCTCCACAAAAAGGCGGCCGATTACCTTCGAATGGTGCAGACGGTTCTGGAGGAAGACAATCCGACGCCGGAATTTTTCAGTGAGGCACAGAGCAAAGGGACAGCTGTTACCAAATATATGAAGGAATGCCGTGCTCATCATCTGGCTCGCGTGGAAGCCGGCAAGGTCAACCCTCTCAAAAGTCTGATTTATATGGATATGCTTTCTTCCTACCGCCGCATCAAAGACCATGCCTTCAATATTGCCGAGGTCCTTGTGGGGGAAAAATAAACCGGACGGAACCCTTCAGAAAATTTTTTATTGTTCTTTTCCTGCGGTCGGATACAATACCATCCGTGGAATGCCAAAGAGTCGAACCATGAAGGGTTGTTCAGGTGCTTATCTCCGAAGAGCGGAACAAACTCGGCTCGGGAGGGGAGGGCTGCTGTTCGGTTTTCTCCTGGCCTGTATTCTGATTGCCGCCGAGAACGGAGCCCCTCCGGTCAGAAAAGCCGTAGTCATATCCTGTCATGAAATGATTGATGACGGGCTCTATCGCTCCATTGTGCGGCGGGGCAATGAAGCGCTTCAGCGGGGAGCGGATTATCTGATTTTGGACATCAGCACCTACGGCGGCCTGGTGGAAAGCGCCGATGACATCAGCAAGTATCTGATACTCGACATCGGCAAAAAGATTCACACCGTCGCCTATGTGAGTACGGAAGCCATCAGCGCCGGGGCTATGATCAGCACCTCCTGCAAAGACATCATCATGCGGGAAAACACCACCATCGGCTGCAGCGCTCCGGTCGCCATGGGCACACCGCTGGAGGGGGCTGAGCGGGAAAAAATTGAAAGTTTTGTTCGGGCGGCATTCAGTCGGGCGGCGCAGGCCAACGGCTACCCGGAGGCCCTTCTGAAAGCCATGGTCAGTCAAAACCTGGAGGTTTGGCAGGTCCGGAACAAAAAAACCGGACAACATGAATATTTTGAGAAAGAATATCTGCCTGCTGACCCGAATACCTACGATTTGGACAACCGCAAGCTGGTAGTCAAAGAGGGGGAATTGCTGACGTTGACTGCTTCCAAAGCCCTCGAATACGGTATTGCTCGTGCGGTGGCGGCTGATTTAGAGGAAGCGATTGCATTTTTGGAACAGCGAGACGGCGTTGTCTTCGAACGGCCAATCCCGATGCTGGAAACAACCTGGTCGGAAGAAATGGTTCGGTTCTTAAATTCTCCTCTTGTGGTCAGCATTCTTGTGCTGGGCATTCTTCTTGGGATTTATGTCGAACTCAATACCCCGGGGATTGGTTTGCCCAGTTTGCTCGCTTTGACTTGTTTGATTGTTTTGGTCGGCAGCAAATATCTGATCGGGATGGCCAATTGGATTGAAATCGCCATCCTCCTGCTGGGCATCGTTCTTTTGCTGATTGAAATTTTCATTATTCCGGGCTTTGGTTTGACCGGCGCGGCGGGTATTTTGTGCATGCTGGCCGGACTGTTCGGAATGCTGATTAAAAATGATCCGGACGAGTTTCCCTGGCCGCAGGGGAATGGGCAATGGAAAGACTTTTTGGATAATCTGACGGGGGTTTCCTTTGGATTTTTGCTGTTTTTGATTCTTGCGTATCTTCTGGCCAAATACTTCTTCCCCAAAGGCTTCTTTATTAAAGGGCTGGTTTTGAAGGACGCGGTGCCTTCAGCGGTGCTGCCGATTAGTGCAACCGGTTTACCTGTACACCAGCAAAGCCCTCTTCAGCCGGGTGATGTCGGAATCGTGGTAAGCACCTGCCGACCGGCCGGACAGGCACGCTTTGGAGACAAAATCGTTGATGTGGTTTCTGAAGCAGAATTTATCAATCCGGGGAAAACCGTTGTGATTCGCAGAATCTCGGGAAGTCGCGTCATCGTCAAAGAGCAGGAGAAAAAGGAATGATAATCGATATACTTTGGCTTGTATTGGCTGTTTTTCTCTTTGCCGCCTGCGCTGTTCTTCTGGTTCTTGAAATTTTTGTCCCCAGTTTTGGACTTTTGACCCTTTCGTCTCTGGCCTGTTTGGGGGTAGGAATCGCTATCTTTTTTGAGTATGGGACCTTAACCGGATGGATTGGGGTCATTGTTGCGGCTGTTTTGATTCCTTTAATTTGGATAATTGCCTATCGAATTTTTCCCAAGACCTCCATTGGGCGGAGAATGATTCTGGGAAAACCGGATGCCGGCAGGGGGGATGCTGTTCCGGACTGTCGGGACTTGCAGGAGATGCTTTCGAAGGAAGGTGTCGTCCGGACACCGCTGCGGCCGGTCGGTATATGCGATTTTGATGGACGGCGATTGGAGTGTGTTTCCGAAAGAGGGTTTATCGAGGTCAATCAAAAAGTCATGGTTATCCGTGTGCAGGGAACGACTCTGACGGTTCGTCCTGTAGAAGAAATTCAGTAAACAACTGTTTAGGATAATCTGTCTAATCAGAGAGCTTTATCGGAAAGGATTGGATATGAGCAGTTTGCAGCACCTTATTCTATCAGAGATTCCAGTTCAATTCAAAATTATCCTTTTTGTTATTGTGGGCATCATTGTTCTGGCCTTTCTGATGGTCATCTTAAAATACGGCAGTCTCTGGATACAGGCCTGGCTGTCCGGTGCCCATGTATCTCTGCTTGAATTGATCGGAATGACTTTCCGCAAGGTCGACGCACGCATTATTGTCCGGAGCCGAATTATGGCCTCCAAGGCAGGGCTGGATATCAGCACCTCTCAGTTGGAAAGCCACTATCTGGCAGGAGGCCGTGTCCCCAATGTTGTTCGGGCTCTGATTGCCGCTGACCGGGCCAATATTAATCTCACCTGGAAGGTTGCCACCGCCATTGACTTGGCCGGACGCGATATTCTGGATGCCGTCCAGACGAGTGTCAATCCAAAGGTGATTGACTGCCCTGACCCCCGGAAAGGCAAAGAAACCGTGGACGCCGTTGCACAGGATGGTATTCAGCTGAAGGCCAAAGCGCGGGTTACGGTGCGGGCCAATATCGATCGGCTGATCGGCGGAGCAACCGAAGAAACCATCATTGCCCGCGTCGGGGAAGGGATTGTAACAACCATTGGCAGTGCTCTCAGTCACAAGCAAGTCTTGGAAAATCCGGACAAGATCTCCAAATCTGTTCTGGATAAGGGCTTGGATGCCGGCACGGCTTTTGAAATTCTCTCGATTGATATTGCTGATGTGGATGTCGGCGAGAACATCGGGGCTCAGCTGCAGGGGGCCCAAGCCGAGGCCGACCTGAAGCGTGCAAAAGCCGAGGCAGAAAAACGCCGCGCGATGGCCGTTGCTCGGGAACAGGAAATGAAAGCTCTTGTGGAAGAAAATAGGGCCAAAGTTGTCCTGGCCGAAGCCGAAATCCCCAAAGCCATTGCGGAGGCCTTCCGCCAGGGCAATCTGGGGATAATGGATTACTACCGGATGCAGAATATTAAGGCCGACACAAACATGCGGGATTCTATTGCACGCGGAGGAGTCGAAAAGAAAGAGGAGTAACGAATGCAGCGGTTCGGCGTTTTTCTTTCGAGTTTATTGGGCAAAGGGGAACTTGTAGATGAAATCGCCCAGATTGTAATCATTGGGATTTTTGTCCTGTTTTCCTTGATCGGAAATGCTTTGAAGAAAAAAGCGGAAAAAAAAGAGCTGGATACTCGAGAAGACAGAATACAGCCAGCCAAGGAGACAAATCGGAAGAAAACTTCGGTTCAGAGGAAGCAAACCGAGCCGTATCGACGATTGCCGTATGCGAAAATCTCTCAGAAACCTGCCGTTGAACCGGGCCATCCTCAGAAATCAGCATATTTGACTATTGAACGGCCTTTAGAACAGCCTTTGCCTGTGGAAGCTCCATCCATATCTCCGAAATCTCCGACAATAAAAGAAGCAGAGAAACCTTCGATTGGGGCTGGGATAGAAGTAGAGTTTGTAAGGCAAATGCTCAAAAATCCAAAGGATGTTCGGCATCTTGTGGCAGCTTCCGAAATCTTGGCCAACCCTTTGGCCTTGCGTGAGTAAATTCGCAAACAGAAATGCCCGCCAAAAGCGGGCTTATTTTTTTATCTTTGCCCCCCTTTTTTTTATAACGTCCTATAATGTATCTTATGTTGCATTCAAGGACAGAAAGACCTGAATTCGCTCAAAAAAAAGACTACTCCTTAGAGCCCGCCGGCTGCGGCAAAATGTTTTCCGACATTTCCGAAAGCTGTTTCCATGTGCTTAACGTTCGGTCAATCAGTCCCAGATTTTCCAGAACCAGTTCAATATTTTGGTACAGGTCGGAAGCATCCTCCTGCTGGAAAACCGCCTTCAGATGCCGCATCGCCCGCGTGAATTGCTTTTGATCGCAAAACAACACGGCCGTTCGATAATGCAGCTGCAGAAGATTCTGTTCGAGGGGGGGTTCGCTGGTTATTTCGTGAAGCGCCTCCTCCGTTCGTCCTGTTTCAAACAGACACATCGCCAGTTTTGTCCGGGCGCGATAATGGGTGCCGTTGATGCTCAGGGCTCTCTGAAACGGTTCAATCGCCTCTTCATACCGGCTCCCCCCCATAAGTAAAATGCCGTATTTATAGTACACATCTGCACAGTGGATGCGACGGGCTATCTGTCTTTTATGGGCCTCCAGAACATCCTCTATTTGAACGGTCGTTTTTTCGATATCCTGATGAAGAATTCGATGGGCATCCAGGGCCGCCTGAAAATACAGCAGCGCCGTTTCAGAATAAAGAAGTCCGCTGTTTTGCTGGATGGCCGCCCCCAGTGCCAGGGTTTGTTCGGCTTCTTCTGTCTGTCCGGCGGCATATTGGGCCCGGCAAAGCCCCATATACGCATCTACAATCTCGTCATTGATTTCCGCCGCCTGGTTAAATTGTTCCGCAGCCGGTGTGTATTGACGATTCCGAAGATACTGAGTGCCCAGTTTAATCGTCGCCTCCAGATAATTCGGCTGAAGACGAAGGGCCTGTTCATAATGGACGATGGCTTCCGACGGATTGTCATTTCGGCTGTAAATATCCGCCAGATGAAGATACAAATCCGGCTGCGGTCCGGTCTGCTCCATCAGCCCGAGAATGTTCTCAACGGCCTCTTCAAATAACCCGTTCTCGAGCATCTGCTGAATCTCTTCGTTCGGGCTGTCCTGCCGGAAGTTATCCGGATGCGACAAAATCGCCATGTTAAACGTGTCAACGGCCTGCTCAGCCCGGCCGTCCAGCAGGTACAAATTCCCCAAAAGCACGTGTGCACTGATATCTTCCGGATGCTCGGTTGTCAGCATCTCATATTCACGAATGGTCTTATCCAGACGGCCGGACTGAAAGTAAATCGCTGCCATTCGAAGCCGCGGCAGTTGAAGATGACTCTTAAATTTAATGCAGTCCTGGTAGAACTCCAGGGCTTCGCTTACCTGTCCCATCCGCTCCCGGCAGTAGCCCATCGCATACAGCGCCATCGTATTGCTCGGCTGCCGCAGATAGACACTCTGAAGCTGCTCATAGGCCCCAGGAAGATCGTTTCGATACAGGCACAGGGACGCCGCCGTAATCCGCCCGAAAAGACAATCCGGATACTCCGACAGATACCGTTTGAGCGTTTCTTCCGCTGTGCGGTAATCGCGGCGTCCCAGCTGTTCAAGAACGCCGTCCAGTTCACCCTGCCAGGGCGGCGGGGCCGGCTGGTGCTGGGTACGAATCGTCATTAACCAGTGCCATATCAATTCAGCCGTATCGACCGTGATTGCCTTTCCGAAAATCTCAAGCAGTTTACTCATAAAAGAGCGCATCCTCAGCAGTTCTGTTGATGTTCATCTGTCAGGCATCCGCTGTTGTTATCGACAAGCCCGCACCGCCGATTAAGGGAGCCAAAACCCGATAAAAGAAAAAAGACGCAATCCTTCCTGCGAACGGCTCAATTTTAGCGGCTGTAGGGGTTGGCAGGATAAAAGGAATTGTACCGCGGAAAAGGACTTCTTAACTCTTTTTCGGGCAAAGAGTTATAAACGTTCTGGAGGTGAACCTCCCTGCCGGCTCACCCCTGAGGACAACGGGGAAAATCAATGTCGGGGAAAAAAACAAAGGCCGTCAGCCCCCCCTGTTGGTTCCGGATGTTTTCTCGATTTCATTTAAATAAGCCAACGTCCGTTCCAGTCTGTCGCTCAGATGCTTAATCTTCAGCATCGTGCGGACTCGAACCACCAATTCCCATTTGTTTATCGGCTTGCTGAGAAAATCGTCCGTTCCCGATTGAATCGCCCGTTCGATATCTCCCAGCTCATTCAGCGCTGTCACCATAATAACCGGAATTTCTTCGGTCTCCGGATTGCTCTTGATTCTCCGACAGACTTCAAATCCGCTGATTTTCGGCATCATCACATCCAGCAGCACCAAATCCGGATGCTCTGTCCTGACCAAGTCCAGTGCAGTATAACCGTCCGTGGCGGAAATCGTCCGGCATTCCACATCTTCCAGACAGGCCAATATCAATTCGAGGTTCTGAGGATTGTCATCAACAACCAGAACCAAAGGCAGCTTATTGTCGACATTATGAGTCATATTTGTCTTGTCCCTTCAAATCCTAATATATCATATATACTACTTCACTCCATCTGCTTGACCCTGTCAAGAAAATCCCGCACAGCCGGTTTAAGATAGATAGTTTCCGGATCCTCGACTACCATCAAAACCGCTTTGGCGGCCTGGACGGCAGCGTCCATGGAGGAGGCCTGAGAATCCAGAAAAAAGATTTTTCGGCCGCGAATTTTACAAAGCCCTCCCCCGCCGCCGCCGAGTGTTTCCTGACGAATCAGGACGTCCCGGCTTGAAAGAACCGACAGCAATTCCTCTACAATGTCCTGATAATCCATAATCTCAAGAAAAAACTCAGCTTAACCGATATTATTTGACAGAGATAGAGTATCTTTTATCGTGAGAAAGAACAAGAGTTTTATGTTTTCGATTGGTGAAGGAGAAAACATCTGTTGAACATCCTGGAGAAACGGCAAAGTCTGCATCGGAAGATGGAGCTAGTTAAGCGGAAAAATCAGGAATTGTCCGCCCGGCTGGAACAGATGGAGCAATTGTCTATGGTCGGCAAGGCCTGGGCCATGGTGGCTCACGAAATCAACAACCTGCTGACCCCCCTCACCAGTTATGCCCAGATGGCCCTTCAGGACTCCGCCGATACGGAATTAATCCAAAAAGCGCTCAAAAAAGCTGTTCATCTCGGCAGCCAGGCCGCCGAAATCCTTCAGCAGGTGCCTGTTTTGGCCGGCCAAAAAGAAATGTCCAGAGTCCAATACTCCGTTCGGAAACTGCTGGACGATGCTTTCTCTACAATGGCTCGGGATTTTCGAAAGGACGGCATTCGGGTTGTCAAAGATATCCCTGAAGATCTGCATGCTCTGATGGACCCGATTGGAATGCGCCAGGTTCTGATTAATCTCATCCTTAATGCGCGGGAAGCCATGCTCGGCAAAGGCGGTCGTCTGGAGATTCGGGCCAATCCTCATCTGGAAGGTCTGCAGATTCATATTTCCGATACCGGCTGCGGCATTTCGCCGGAGCAGATGCCTCATATCTTTGAGCCGTTTTTTACCACCAAGGACGGAAAACAGGGACAGCGAAAGGGCCACGGACTCGGATTGGCCTTTTGCAAAAAAGTTCTTGAAAATCACGGCGGAACCCTTCAGGTTCAGTCTGCCCTCGGCCGGGGAACCGTTTTCACCCTCTGGCTGCCGGAGCGTTCATAAGGTTTTGGATTCTGCATCACCACAATGGAAGCAGGGTGGCAATATGGATGGCGTCTTCTGGCAATGGCAGTTCTGCTGTGCGGTTCGGCCTTCTGCTCCGCTTCCGAAACGGCTTTTTTTCATCTTTCTCACCGTCAATTAACCCTTTTTGCCAAATCTGCTCTTCCTACGGAACGGCTGGTGCATCAGCTTCTGCTTCGGCCCAGCCAATTTCTGACCGCCATTCTGTTCAGCAATATGCTGGTCAATGTCTCATTTTATGCGCTGGCCAGCGTTTTTTCTCTGAAAATCGCCAAAGAGATCCATCCAATGGCCGGTTCTTTGTGTGCCGCCTTTTTCTTTGCGGTGCTCGTGCTTTTCGGTGAAATGCTTCCTAAATCGCTGGCTTATTCTAACGCTCCCCGATTCTGCTGTTGGGCATCTCTGCCCTGCTGGCTGGGTCTTCAGGTGCTCGGCCCCCTGATGTCCGCTTTGGATTTCGGGCTAGTCCGCCCTTTCTGCCGACTTGCATTGGGAAGCCGATGTTATTCCGCATCCCCTTCTGTCAATGCCGCTTATCTGAATCTTCTGTTCCATTCTTCAGCCCGTCAGGGACTGCTGACGCCCGATGAAAACCGGATTTTAACGGAAGTCGTCCATTTTGGCTTCCTGAAAGTCCGTCATCTGATGACTCCTCGTGTGGATATGCCCGCCTGTGAAGAAAAAACTCCTCTTTCGGCCGTCTTCCAATTGTTTGCAAAGCATCGTCAAAAATATCTGCCCGTCTATCGCGAACGGATTGACAATATTCTGGGTATCCTTTATCTTCCCGACCTTCTGCGGCAGAGAAACGCACCTCTTTCCTCTCTGCTGCATACCCCTTTTTTTGTTCCGGAACAGAAAAAGGCCGAATCACTTCTGGAAACCTTTCGCAAAGAAAAGATTGAATTCGCCATTATTGTAGACGAATACGGCGGAATCGCCGGCTCTGTCAGTCTGCAAGAACTGCTGGGTGCCCTCATCTCCTCTCCGGAATCATCTGAAAGCGATCCGCCGATTCAGGTGCTCGGACCGTTAACCTATCGACTGAGTGCCGATTTGCCTCTTTATGACTGGATTGCTCCGGACGAAATCGAGCCGGAGTATCGCCATCTGGCCACTGTCGGCGGGCTTGTTACTGCTTTGCTCGGGCGGGCGCCAAGGCCCGGCGACAAAATTCAGTGGAAAAACCTCGAATTTACCGTGGAAACCGTTTCTCGAAACCGCATTGCCTCCCTAATCCTGACGCTGCGTTCTGCTTCCGGCAGGAAGGATGAGGAAAAACCGTCATGACTCTTTATCTTACTTTGGCTGTGCTGGCGGTACTGATTGGTCTGAGCGGAATCATGGCCGGTTCCGAGACCGGAACCTATCGGCTCAGCCGTCTCTGGCTTCGGCTTGGTGTCGAACAGAAAAGGCCCCTTCATCTGCTTCTTTCTCAGGTCGTTCGCGACAGTCATGGACTGGTTCTCAGCCTGCTGATGGCCAACAATCTGGCCAATTATTTTGCCACGAGTCTGGCCACTTATCTTTTTTATACCCGATTGAAACATCCGGCGCTGGCCGAACTGTATTCCACAGCGGTTATGACGCCTCTGCTGTTTATCTGTGTTGATATTCTTCCGAAAAATCTCTTTTATTATCGAGCCAATACCTTTCTGCTGACCCTGTCTCCGCTCATTTGGTTTGTTTACACTTTATTTACCAAAAGCGGTATTACGTCCGTTCTTAAATGGGGCTCCGGGCGGCTCAATCGGCTTTTTCACACCTCCATTGATACTCCTCAGGCCGTCGATTTGACACAGCGGGAACAGATTCAGCAGATTTTCCACGAGACGCGGGAGGAAGGCCTTCTGAGCGACATCCAGAAAACGATGATGGAGCGGCTGCTTCGAACCCCCTCGCTTCCGATTGCCTCCGTGATGACTCCATGGCGCCGGATTCAGATGCTCGAGATTCATACGGCCGGCGAACCCCTTCGGGCTCGTCTGGCTCAATCACCGTTTTCCCGTCTGCCCGTCTATGAACAGACCCCTCAAAACATTCGCGGCTGGATTGAGGTCTATGATGTCCTGACCGATTTGGAAACCTGTTCAGGACTGGAGCCCTATCTGAAGCCGATTCTGACCCTCCCGGCCGGATGTTCCGTTTTGTCCGCCCTTCATCAGATGCGCCGGCACAAACAGCCGCTGGCTCTGGTGGTCTCAGAAACCTCTTCGGGACCCCGTCAAGAATATCTCGGACTGATTACCTGTCGGGATTTGGCGGAAGAGTTCACCGGCGAACTGCCTTGATTCGGCTCTACCATCGCCCGTCAAAAATAGCCCGGGTGATATCATTGATTTTGTTGCGCATTTCACTGCCGCCCCCCTCCGTCAGAATGCTGAACAGATAATCCCCCTGCGGCGTGCGGCATATGCCGGAGAAAGAGCGGACTCCGCTAATATAGCCGGTCTTGCCTGCAATTTTCCCTTTATAAGGCGGGTCTCGAAAGTATCGTTCCGCCGTGCCGTCCACCCCGCCCTGGGATAGGGAATTTTCAAACATCTGACGGTAGGGTTTCGCAGACATATCCCGCAGAACGCGGACAATTGCATTCGAACTGAGCCGATTGTCCCGGCTGAGGCCGCTGCCGTCTTTGAGAACAAACTCGTCTTCTGAAATGCCCAAGGAAAGCAGATAGCGCCCTACCAAGTGCAGCCCGTGAGGCCATTCGCCGTTGATTCGCCCCTGCGTATTTTCCGCAGAAATGGTTTTTACCAGTGCCTCCGCCGCCAGCCCGAGACTATCCTTGTTCGACCGATTTAAAACTTCCGAGAGGGGTGTGCGGAAAACCCGAATTGTCTGAATGCCCGGGTCGTTTTTCACATACTTTTGGATCAATTTTCCCCGAACTTCAATCCCCTTCTCAGCCAGCTCTTCGGCCAATAAAGTCCCGAAAAAGCCTGCTGGATTTTCGATGGCTACGTCAAACCCGGTGCTTTGGTTGAGATTGCCGCGTACCGTCAGAACATTTGGAATTTTGTTTCGATAGGCGCCGACCGCGCTGGAACCGGAGGAGACCAGTTTCACCTGGTTGATGATTTTCACATATTGAGTCGATGGCTCGATTTCAATAACAGCCCCGCTGCTTGCTCTCCGGACGTTCATCCGGATGCAGTTCCGATGAAAATTCAGACCGGACACTTCGCAGGCATACCATCGATTCAGCTGGTCTGCCGGCCACTGCGGATGAACCCGATTGCTGTCAAAAAACGTATCATCCAGAATCACATCATCCAAAACCTTAATTCCGCGGTCCAGCAGGTCCTGCGCAATTTGTTCAAAAATGGAATCCGCCTTCGGACCGTGCAGTCCCGGTTCCCCCAGCAGGGGGTCTCCGCCCCCGATCACAACCAGGGTTCCTCCCAGCAGCCCCACGCGGGTTTCAAACGCATAGTCCGGTCCCAGATAATGAAGGGCTGCCGCCGAGACAACCAGTTTCATATTTGAAGCGGGAATCAGGGGCCGTTTGCTCTGATGAGAAAAAAGGATCTGTCCTGTGTCGGCCCGCACAGCCGTGACGGCCATCTTTTCTTTGGCTGGGTTGATGCTTCGAATCAGCTCCGATACAGACGGAGTTTCTTTTTTTGCGGCCCCGAAAACCGGGAAAGCCGACAGCAGCAACGAAATGATTGTCATCCGTTTTTTCTTCATAGGGAATGGATATTTACCAAAAAAAACGGCAAAATCAAGCCCGCTTTCAGCGGCAAAGCCTGTTTTAATGCGACAGAAAAGAGGAGTACCGCAGGGGCGGCCAGTCAAACTCCGACAGAGAAATCATCCGCCCCAGAGAATCCACCGACTTGACGAATTCGCTGTAGCTGCCCGGCTTGTTCACATAGGCCGCGCAGCCCAACTCATAGCTCCGCTCAATATCCGCCGGATTGGAGGACGTGGTCAGCATAAAAACGGGAATTGCGTACAGCGTGGGGTCCTCTTTGATGCTTCGGAGAACCTCAATCCCGTTCTTTCCTGGCAGCCGAATGTCCATCAAAATCAGGTACCGTTCGTTCTCCAGTCGGTTCGGCCCCTGATGAAACAGATACCCCAGCAGCTCCTCGCCGTTGCGAAAATGAATAATTTCCTTTAAAACACAGCTGCGCTGAAGGTTTTTCTGAATCAGTGCAAAATGCCCGAAATCATCTTCCGCAATAAGAACTGTTGGTTCCGTCTGACCCATCATTGCCCCCCCGTCAAGTTGAGGACTGCCAGCTCCGGCAGATCGACCACCGACAAAAAGTCTGAAACACGCCGGATCACCTCTTCCAGGCGGTCCGGAAGAACCGGTTTTCTCAGACAAAAAGCACAGCCGCGGCGATAACACTCTTCCAGAACCTGTTCATCCTCGCCGCTGAGCAGGATGACTACAGGAAGTTTTTTCAGCATCGGAGAGGATTTGATGGTCTCCAGAATTTCCAAACTGTTCGCTTCCGGAAGCTGGAGGTCCAAAAACAGCAGACAGGGTCTGCTGAGTACCATTTCTGCATTCTGATACTGCTCCAAGGCGGCCAGAAGACCGGGCCCGTCAGAAAAGCGGAAAACCTCAAACTGCATCCGCTGCAGGTTTTTCCGGAAACAGACAAAGTGATTGTCATCCCCTTCTGCAACCAAAATAATCGGCTTTTCTCTCATGGCACCAAACCCCCTTTCTGTCGGTCAGCCATTCGAAATCCTCTCCTTTTCTCTAAGTAAGTATAATACCAAAAAGGAATTAGGGAACACAAAAAAGTGAAAAAATCCCCGTGTCAAGAGACATTTATATATTCTGTTATCAGGCAGGGTTTATCCTTTTTCCTGGTAAGATTTATTTTTTTAGTCGATTGACATTCCTGCCGGTTCCAGGTATAGTAAACACCGTTTCGAAAACGAAACGAGAACGTTTGGAAATAGCGGTTTTCTTTGCCGTGGCGGGCTTCCGGAGTATCTGTGGATGAATATTCCGGAAGCTTTTTTTTGACAAAGTCTTAAGCCGTTGTACCATAGCCACTTATGAAATCAGAACACAAGCCCGGCTCTAAAGTACTCGTACAGGCATTGGTGACTGCCAATGAGCCGATTCGCCCCCGTTTTTGGAAGCTTCTGCTGAAACTGGACCCCGAAGGAAGCCGTTGTTTTTCAAAGGCCCTGCCCGGACAATTCGCTCAGTTTGATTTGTCCCATCTGTCTTTGCCGCCGGAGGAATCCATTGAGGAAAATCTTCGAGACCGCGCCGGCAGAACTATCCTTCTTCGGAGGCCTTTCAGCTTCTCTGACATTTTTACAAGTTACTCTGAACAAGGCACTTATGTTTGCCTTGAGGTGATTTACTGTGTGCTGGGACCTGCCACAGTCCGAATGACCTCCCTCAAACCCGGTGATTGCATTTCTCTCATCGGCCCTCTCGGAAACGGCTTTTGGTATCCGGAAACGATGAAAAATGCCCTTCTTATAACGGGCGGAATGGGAGCCCCGCCGATTCTGCACTTGGCCTCTTGCCTGAGAAAAAATTATCCCCATACGGACGTGACGGCTTTTGCGGGTGCCCGTTCGATAGACTGCATGCCTTTCGAACTGAAAATCGGCAACATAACCGGAGCAACGCTGGAGGAATTTGAGCGGCTGAAAATCCCGGTTCATCTGGCCACCGATGACGGCTCTGTCGGACGCAAAGGATTTGTTACAGAGCTGCTGAAAGAATGGATTGAGAAGAAAAAACCGGCCCCTGAACAAACGGTTATTTATGCCTGCGGGCCGGAACCTATGCTGGCGGCTTGTGCGGAAATCGCTTCCCGAACTCAAATTTCCTGTCAGGTGAGTATGGAGCGTATGATGGCCTGCGGCATCGGACTTTGCCAAAGCTGTGCCGTTCGGATTCGAACCGATAAGTCGGATAGTCCGGTTTATCAGCTCTGCTGCAAGGAAGGGCCGGTCTTTGACAGCCGTACTGTGATTTTTGGGGAAGGCCAATGACGGATAATTGCCCGAATATGTCGATAAATTTTGCCGGTCTGCGATTGGCCAACCCGATTTTTCTGGCTTCCGGCACCTGCGGCTACGCCGATGAACTCGCAGACTTTTTCGACCTGAAAAACATCGGCGGCCTGGTTACCAAAAGCATTACCCTTCATCCCCGCCCGGGCAACCCCACCCCAAGAATTGTAGAAACCGATGCCGGAATGCTGAACGCCATCGGTCTGGCCAATATCGGACTGGAGGCTTTTATTCGGGAAAAAATTCCGCTTCTTGAGTCCCTTCAGACCGCTGTTTTTGTCAACGTTGCAGGCCGGACGGCGGAAGAATACCTTGCCGTGATTGAGCGGCTGGCCCCTCTGGAAGCCGTTGACGGTTTCGAACTGAATATCAGCTGCCCAAATGTCAAACAGGGAGGGATTACCTTCGGCACCGACCCGCAGCTGATTGAAGAAATCACCCGTCAGGCCAAAAAGGCCGCCGGCATCAAACCCCTGATGGTCAAGCTGACCCCCACCGTCACGGATATTTCCGCTGCGGCCCGGGCCGCCATACAGGGCGGAGCGGATGCCCTGAGCTTGGTGAATACCTTTACAGCAATGGTGATTGATATCGAAACGAGAAAACCGGTCCTGGCCAACCGAACCGGCGGCCTAAGCGGCCCGGCCGTCAAACCGATCGCTGTCTATCTGGTTCACAAGGTCTATACGGAAGCAGCCCGCCCTGCCGGCATTCCTCTGCTCGGAATGGGCGGCATCCGAACAGCCTCTGACGCCGTCGAGTTTTTCCTGGCCGGGGCCTCAGCCGTCGCCGTGGGAACTGCCACCTTCATCCAGCCCGATGCGGCCGTCCGTATCCGTCAAGGTCTTGAAACCTACTGCAGAAACCATCGCATTTCTCACATTGCCGAACTGACCGGCGGCTTGCAGTAAACCGGCTTCATCGCTATAATGCTGTTTTGCAGGCGATAGGTACCAGGGATTTGCGGATCGATTAACCATGGAGATTTTAAACGCGCTTTATGATTTTTTCCCGACCGCTGTTCACACCGGTTCCTGTCTGGTTCTGGTCAGCGACGAATGGAAAGTCGAAATGTGGGAGCAGAAAAAACGCCCGATGGGCTCTCCCGAAAATGAAAAGACCTTCATCCGGGTCAAGTTCTTCAAAAAAATGCTGAACGGCCAATGGCTTCAGGACCAGTATATGGACTTTGATTGCAGCTCCCTGAATGTTTTGGCCGACCAGATTGAACGATATATTCAGTTTTCCATCGGCAAAAAATACCGTGAAAATCCATGAAACCATTCTCGCTGAAGATAGAAAAAACCGGTACAGGTGTTCAGTTTACCGTAAAAGCGGTCCCCGGGAGCAGCCGCACTTCGATTGCAGGCGCTCTCGAGGGGGCTCTCAGGGTCAAAATCGCCGCCCCCCGGAAGACGGAAAAGCCAACCGGATGCTGCTGGAGTTTCTCAGCGGGGTTCTGGGGATTCGAAAAAATCAGATTACAATTGCTGCCGGTGCGGCTTTCTCCGGTCAAAATCCTCCGGATAGATCGGATAACTCCCGAACAGATTCTTCAGACACTGAAAGAGGATAAACGGACCAATGAATAAAACGGCTTGGCTTATCACAGTCGCGTTGGTTTCCCCGGGGGTGTGCTGCTCAACCGCCGCGGCGGAGTTGGCCAACTCGCAGCTTCAGGGGCTGCGGGTCCACACGGTCGAGGGGGTCTTGCGGCTTCCGGCAGACCAGATTGACCTCGGAACCGCTGCCCTGATTATCTCCCGGAATTGGGGGACTAACAAAACCCTCTACACCTACCGCAGAAAAATCGATTCCATGGCCGAAGAAATCCAGCGGCGGCTCCGCGAAAAGAAAATCCCCCTCGACGCCCGAGCTGTAGCGGAAATCAACCGATATTTGTTTGAAGAACAGCGGTTTCAGAGTGTCAAAACCGCCGACAATCCTGACGATTTATTCCTCCATACGGTTCTTGACCAGAAGCGCGGGTATTGTCTGAGTCTGTCGGTTCTGTATCTGGCTGTCGGAGAACGCCTCGGTCTGCCGCTTTACGGGGTCGTTGTGCCCGGCCATTTTTTTGTCCGCTACGACGACGGCAAAATCCGTCTCAATATCGAAACAACCGCCGGCGGCGGCACAGCAGATGATGCGTACTATCGAGACACCTTCAAGCCGCCGGCCGGGCATCCTCTTTATATGGCCAATCTCGACAAGCGGCAGACCCTCGGCTGCTTCTTTAACAATCTGGGCAACAGCTACAAAACTGTCGGCCAGATTGAGCAGGCCTTTACCGAATTAACCCGGGCGGTTCAAATCAATCCGACTCTGGCTGAAGCCCGAACCAATCTTGGAAATATCTATCTGCAGAAAGGCCAAATCGCACAGGCCGTTGAGGAGTATCGGCAAGCCCTGAGGTTTCTTCCGGACGACCCCAAGACGCTCAACAATCTCGGAAATGCCTATCTTCAGCAAAACAGCCTTCCGCAGGCGGCGCAGAGTTATCTGAAAGCCCTCGATTTTGACCCGTCGCTGACGGACGCTCACCGCAATCTGGCCCATGTTTACCACAGGCAGGGACTCACCGAGAAGGCTTTCGAGCATTTGCGTATCGCTGTCGGGATAGCCCCGCAGGAAGCGGAAAATTATTTGGCCCTCGGGCGTCTGCAATTTGAATTAAAAAATCTTCCCGCCGCCCAGGAAATGCTCGCCAAAGCCTTGCATTATAATCCATCCCTGACAGCAGCACGCATCGAACTGGGCAATGTCTATCTGGAAATGAACCGAACGGATTGGGCTATTGAAGAATTTACCGCCGCCGTCCAAAAAGAGGATGGGCTGGCCCTGTATGCGTGGTTTGGGCTGGCCGACGCCTATTACAAGGAAAAACGCTATGACCAGGCCGCCCAGGCCTATCGGCAGGTCCTGGTTCGCGACCCGCAAAATACAGCGGCTCTTCAGAATCTCGGCAACACCCTGCTGGATGCCGGCCAAATCGATGAAGCCGTTGCCGCCTATCAAAAAGCCGTTCAAATCAATCCTGCCGCCGGCCTTTATTACAATCTGGCTGTGGCCTTTCTGCGGCAGAAAAAATACGAAAAAGCCGTCACAAATTATCAGCAGGCCGTTCAGATCGACCCCAACTACACTGCCGCACATCACGGCCTGGCTGTCTGCTATCATTATCTCAACAACAAATCCGCCTCTCGGAAACACGCTCAGATTGCCCGCTCGCTCGGCTGGAATGTCGAGGAGGAACTCTTAAAATAAGGAGACCTTATGGCTGAAAAAAAGAAAAATCTGCTTTGGGCCGCCCTGCTGGTGCTGATTGCCCTGCTTGCCGTGTTTTCGCTTCTCTTGAAGCTGTTCGGAGGGATGGCTCTGAAGACCGCTGTTCAGACAGCCGGATCTGCCGTTCTGAAGGTGCCTGTCACTGTGCAGTCCGTCTCGCTGGCTCCTTGGCAGGGAAAACTGGAAATGGCGGCCCTGCAAATCAGCAATCCCGATGGATACCAGCATCCGCATCTGCTGACAATGGGGTACGGACACATTCGCCTGAACACCGCAAGTCTCTTCAGCGATACGGTTCAGATTGAACAAATCCATCTCCAAAAGGTCGAGGTGGTCATCGAGCAGAAAGGTCTGACGAACAATCTTCAGCAAATCCTGAATAATCTGCCGAAAACCGAATCCAAACCGGAGGAAAAACCCGCCGGCAAAAATCTGCTTATCAAGGACCTTCTCCTGGAAGAGGTTTCCGTAAAGGTCAAGCTGCTGCCGGTCCCCGGCAAGGCCGACACCATTACACTTAAACTGGCTCCGATTCACATGACGGATGTCGGCAAAGACGGCAAGGTCAACATCGGAGAGCTGACCGCCAAGGTGCTGACCGCCATCGCCGCCGGGATTGCTCAGCAGGGCAAAGACCTCCTGCCGACCGACTTGCTCAACCCGCTCAATGATGCACTCAAAGAAACCGGAAGACAAGTTCTGGAAGCCGGACAAACGCTCCTCAAAGAAGGCAAAGATCTCGGAAAAGGGGCCGGTGAGGCTGTCCAGGGACTTTTCAGAAAGAAAGAAGAATAGGATGTGAATGACGTCCAGGCGTGTTCTTGCAGCCATCAGCGGAGGAGTGGACAGTTCTGTCGCCGTCGCCCTGCTTTGCCGGCAGGGCTATGACTGCGCAGGTGTCTTTATGATCACCCATGACCGGTTTGAGCCGGCTATGGAGGATGCCGAGAAGGTCTGCCGGCAGCTGGGAATCCCTTTTTATGTGCTGGACCTTCGGCCCCGATTCGAGCAAATCCTCGATTATTTCTGTGATACCTATCTGCAGGGCAAAACCCCGAATCCCTGTGTTTTGTGCAACCGAATCATCAAATTCGGCCTTGTATGGGACTTCGCCCGGGAGCACGGGGCGGATTTTCTGGCCACCGGCCATTATGCCCGCATCGATTGCCGAAACGGACAATACGGCCTCTATCAGGCTTTCAATACCGCCAAAGACCAATCGTATGTTCTCTCAATGATTCGACAGGAAATGCTTTCAAAAATCCTCCTGCCGATGGCCGAGCAGGCCAGCAAAGAGGACACCCGTCAGACCGCCCAGCGATTCGGCCTGCACACCCACAACAAAGAGGATTCGCAGGAAATCTGCTTTATTCCGGACAACGATTATGCTTCTGTCCTGCTGCATCGACGACCGAAAGCATTCCAGCCGGGGCCGATTGTCGATACAGCCGGCCGGCTGCTCGGACAGCACGAGGGCATTTACCGCTACACCATCGGACAGCGGCGGGGTCTTCGCATTGCCCTGGGCAAACCGGCGTATGTCGTCCGCATTGCCCCTTCGATCCATACGGTCGTTCTGGGCAGCCGCGAAGAATTGTACAGCCTCCGGCTGCTGGCCGAACAGGTCAACTGGCTTATCGAACCTCCGGCGCAGCCCTTTCGCTCCCTGGTGAAAATACGGTATAATCACAGCGGCGCCTGGGCCGCGGTGACCCCCCTTTCTCCTGATACAGCAGAGGTGGTTTTTGATGAGCCGGTATCCGCCGTCACACCGGGACAGGCGGCCGTGTTTTATCTGCCCGCAGAACCCACTCTTCAGGTGGCCGGCGGCGGATGGATTGAACAGGCCATGAGGGAATAATGGAATCGATATTCGGCAAACAAACCTATCGAAAAGGACTGATTCTTCACCCGGGAGCCATCGGCGATTGCCTGCTGGCCCTGCCGACCGCCTCCTTGATGAAGCAGCGATTGGGAATCGAACAGGTCGATTGGATCGGCCATACCGAGTACATTGAGTTTTACCCGGGCCGTTCCGCGGTGGACCGGATTCGCTCCCTTGAGTCGATCCCCCTTCACCGCCTTTTCCAGAAAACAGAGTCTTTCGAAGTTCAGGAGCACGACCCGCTGGTCTATTCTTTTGCAGGATATGAACAGGTCGTCAGTTTTTTGGGACATGAGAACCCTGATTTTGAGCAAAACCTGCTGTTTACGGTTCATTGCAGCCAGTCCGCTCAGGTTTTGGTGCTGCCGCCAGATAAAGAGTCTTATAAGGGTCCTATCGGGCAGTTTTACCTGGAAGAAATAGCGGCGGAAAACCAGATTTCCCTGGACAACTGGCAGATGCCCTTTCCGCTCCTTGAACCCCATCCAACAGATTTTTCAGCCGGCCGGGAACAAATTCAGCAGCTCGGAATCGCCCCAGACCGTTCGATTGTACTGATTCATCCCGGCAGCGGCGGACAGACAAAGTGCTGGCCCCCTGAAAACTTCCTTCATCTGGCTCAGATGCTCCGGCAGGAACAATATGAGGTCATTTTTCTTCTCGGCCCGGCGGAAAGAGAGCGGTTTTCTGTGAGAACCCTCCAGACCTTTCAGCAGTATCCGTGCTTTTCGGAGTTATCGCTCACCCAGCTTCTCCAGGTTCTTGCCTGTTCGGACGGCTATATCGGAAATGACAGCGGAATTACCCACTTGGCCGCCGCTTTGGCCAAGCCGACCCTGGCGGTTTTCGGCCCGACGGACCCGTCCAAATTCGCCCCCGCGGGTCCGAAAGTACGCGTTCTGCGGCTCGAACAATCTCTCTTTAAGCAATTTTCTGAACCGAGCGTTCATCAGGCACTGACTCTGCTGCAGGAAATACTTTGATTTGACGACCGGGATTCTTTGCCTATAATGGCACGTCATTTGAAAAAGGGAAAAATGAGAACGATATGAAGACAAAAACACTGCAGGAATTAGCCCAATATGTAGGCGGACGGCTTGTCGGCGACCCGAATATTTTAATTCGAGAGGCCTCCACTCTCGATAAAGCCGGCTGCGGCGAGATTACTTTTTTGAGCAATCCAAAGTACGAACCGCTGGTCAAAAAAACCAAGGCCAGCGCCGTCATCGTTCAAAAGGAGATGGAGTGTACCGCCGCACAGCTGATTGTCGATGACCCCTATTATGCCTTTATGCAGATTGTCGTGCTGCTTCATGGGCACCGTGAACACCCCAAAGTCGGGATAAGTCCGGAGGCCTCTATTGCTCCGACCGCCCAGCTCGGCCCGGATTGTCAGGTCGGCCGCGGTGTGACAATCTGTGAACATGTGAAAATCGGCAAAAACTGCTATTTTTACCCCGGTGTCTTTGTCGGCCCGAAGGTCCAAATCGGCGACGACTGTATTTTTTACCCCAATGCCGTCATCTATGACGGGACCATCATTGGAAACCGGGTCATCATTCAGTCCAATGCTTCCATCGGACAAGACGGGTTCGGATTTGCCACCCACAAGGGCCAGCATCATAAAATCCCGCAAATCGGACGGGTCATTCTGGAAGATGATGTGGAAATCGGTGCCGGATGTGCCATCGAGCGCGGTACTCTGGATAACACCGTCATCGGAAAAGGCAGCAAAATCGGCGATCTGGTCGCCATCGGTCACGGCACCAAAATCGGCCCCTGTTGCCTGCTGGTGCCTCAGGTAGGCATTGCGGGCTCGGCCGTCATCGGCCACCACGTTGTCATGGGCGGGCAAGTCGGTATAGTCGGCCATATTCGGGTCGGTAATCTGGTCAAAATCGCCGCCAAAGCCGGCGTCATCAATGATGTCCCGGATGAAGCAACCGTCGGGGGCACACCCGCCATCGATGTCAACAAAGCAAAACGGGCTTATGCTCTAATTGAGTTTTTGCCGGAAATGCGCAAGAAGCTCAGGGAACTCGAGCGCCGATTGAACGACCTGACGAAAGAAAATGGACAGACAACCCCCTGAACCATTGGGTCTCATCGCCGGACAGGGACGATTCCCTTTTCTGGTTGCCGACGGCGCCCGCAAAGCCGGACGAAAAGTCGTCTGTGTAGGCCTGGCGGATAACGCAGAACCTTCGCTGGCCGAGCATGCGGATGTCTTTTTTTGGGGGGCGATTGCCCGTCCGGGCGGATGGCTTCGAAAACTTCGAAAACACGGTGTCCGCCAAACCATTATGGTCGGACGGGTGGAAAAAGCCAAACTCTTCACCCCCTTCCGCATCCTCAAATATCTGCCCGACTGGCGGGCCCTTCGCATCTGGTATGGACGACTGCGGGGCAAAGACAAACGCAATGACACTGTTCTGCAAGCTATCGCTGATGAATTTGCCTCAGCCGGAATCATTCTGGAGGATTCGACTATGTACTGTCAGGAGCATATGGCATCGGAAGGATTAATGACCCGATGCCGACCGGCAGATTCTGTCTGGGAAGATATCCAATTCGGCTGGCCTCTGGTCAAAGAACTCGGACGCCTCGATATCGGCCAGGCCATCGCTGTCCGCGAACGGGAAATTATCGCCGTCGAGGCCATTGAAGGCACAGCAGCTATGATTGAGCGGGCCGGCCAGTTGTGCAGAAAAGGCGGCTGGACCCTCCTAAAGGCCGCCAAACCCCAGCAGGATATGCGGTTTGATGTCCCCTGTGTCGGCAAAGACACCATCGAAGCCCTCCATCGAAATCGAGCCGCCTGCCTCGTTGTCGAAAAAAATAAAGTGCTCATTTTGGATAAATCCGAAACTCTTGCTCTGGCCGACCAATTGGGGATTGCTGTTGTCGGTTATTAAAAACCGAGGGTTCCTGGTGCAGAGGGAAATAAGGAATCAGGAAAAACCCGGACAAAAACACGCTCCAAAGAGTCAAAACGTGCCTGAGAAGCACCCCAACGCACCACAAATGAGCCCCAATGTGCCGGCAGTACGCCGGAAAACACTACAGATTACACAGTTTACACAGATTTTATTCACCGCGGACCGACACGGCTGAACAGGAATTAGGGATTTGGCAAGGTGCCTGAGACGGGCTTCGACCGTGGCTGCCGCCTGTGAGAAAGTCCGGCCCCGAACTTATCGAAGTGAGCTTCTGCGAATTCGTGTCCGTCCTCTCTCGACAACGGAAAGCGGGATGAGCCGCAATGCTCGTTTGCGATTTTCGGCAGCCGAGTTCATCTGTCCGACGGCTCCTTGTAAAACATAATGCCTCTCTGTAATTGGGGCGGTGTTGTGTAAATTGAGCGAAAAAAGAGGGGAAAAATTTGTGGGAGGATGTAAGCGGCTGTACGGTGAGGAGAAGGAAATCTTGGGTTCTGGCGGCCTGATGGTCGGACCCCGTCGTGCAGATTGATTCATGCGGAGCGTGCCGGTCGGGAATCGGCCGTCTTTTCCGACCTTCAACTATGAAAGGGACACCCTCTGAAAACTTATCGAAGTTGCGAAAGAACGTTGCCAAAAGTTCATTTTGATGTAAGAATGACACTTTCGGCAGGCTTTGAAGATTTGCAGGATTCATCCAGAACCTTCCGTCTGTGAACAAACAATGCACGGATTTGAAGATTTCGAACAGGAGCTGGCATCGTTGGATGCGGCAAAGCTGCGTCGTCGGCTACGGACAATCGCAGAGGTTCGCGGGACGACAGTCCGCACAGCCGACCAGCCGCACCGGCAAAAGGTGCTGTTCTGCAGCAACAATTATCTGAATCTGGCCGAAGATGACCGGCTCTGCAAAGCCGCTGTCGAGGCGATTCAAAAGTACGGCTGGGGGGCAGGAGCATCGCGGCTGATTTGCGGAACCCTCCGTCCCCATACAGAACTGGAGGAGACCTTTGCCGGCTGGGTAGGCAAGGAGCGGGCCCTGTATTTCCCTTCCGGCTGGTCAGCCAATCAGACCATCTTAACAACCCTGCCGGCTAAGGGCGATCTGGTCTTAATGGACCGCCGTTGCCATGCTTCGATTGTGGATGCCGTGCGGACCGGCGAAGCTGACTTTCGAACATATCGAGATGAAAACGACCCGCGGCTTGTGCGGCTTTTGGCGGAGGCAAAATACCGCCGCAAGTACATCGTAACCGAAAGCGTTTTTTCGATGGACGGAGATTTGGCCCGGCTGGATGTGCTGGCGGAACTTAAGGAACAGTTTGGAGCGGTGCTGGTGGTGGATGAAGCCCATGGATTGGGCTGTTTCGGTCCGACCGGTGCCGGACTGGCCGAACAGATGGGGGTTCTGAAGAAAGTAGACGTCCTGACTGCCCCGCTGGGAAAGGCGGCCGGATGTGCGGGGGCTCTGGCGGCAGCGCCGGGAGCCGTGATTGACCTGCTGATTAATCGCGGACGGCCTTTGATTTATACAACCGCCGCTCCGGCGGCCTGCGCGGCAGCAGCCCTGACAGCCATCCGGATTATTCAAAACGAGCCCCAGCGCCGTCAACGGCTGGCGGAAAACGCCGCCTATTTGCGGACTGAGCTGATGAAAATGAGCCTGAATATTGGGCAAACGGCCTCACAGATTATCCCGGTGATATTGGGTGAAAGCGAAAAAGCCCTCCTGTGGGCCGGCCGACTGGAGGCCGAAGGGTATTTCGTAACCGCCATTCGTCCCCCAACCGTTCCTAAGGGGGCTGCACGCCTTCGGCTGAGTGTCCAATATGCCCACACAAAAGAGCAAATGGACAGCCTCCGCCGTGTCCTCAAAGAACTGGCAGAACAATAACGGAAAAACTATTTGGATTTAGAGCGTTTCTTCTTTGGAAGGGAAGCCGGTAGCGGAGACGGCTTCCAGAGCGAATAGGCAATCACGCAAATCCCAAACAAAATCAGATAAATCGCCATATTCTGCGAGATGGTGCCGCCCCGGTACAACAGCCAGAACCCGCTGTATTCAAAGGGATTGTCATCCCGGAGGGTTTCGAGCAAGAAGCGGGTTATGCCGTAGAGAATGAGCATCGCGCCGGCCGTCACACCCGGCCGCATCCGTCCGAACTTTTTCCAGAACCCCCAAAGCACGGCCGCCAGCAGAAAACCGTTGGCACTCGAAAACAGCTGTGTAGGATGAACCTTCAGACACCGGTACGGACCTTCGGACACCTGTCTCTGCTGTTCGGGAGTCAGCTGCTCAAAGGGTTTCAGATAGGCGCTGTGCTTGTTGGCCTCATCAACCGGCAGCCATCCGCCGTCAGGACCGGGAATGCCGAAGAAGTCGGCAGGCAGGTCCAGATAGGGTTTGTCCCGATGACGGCTGGGGTCAGGATGAACCTGATGAAGATAGACCAGGGAGCCGTAAGGAAACCGAACACCCCAGGGCAGATCGGTGCATTTGCCGTAGCAGCAGCCGCTGAGGAAGCACCCAATGCGTCCGAAGCCGATGCCGACCATCAGCCCGATTGCCAGCACATCAAAATACAGACGAATAGAGCGCTTCTGCTTCTTCAGATACAGCCACAGAAACAGCAGAGCCGTCAGAACTCCGCCGAGCAGTTCCACCCCGCCCTGCCAAACAGCAAAGACCTCCATCCAGCGGCCGACAAACAGGTCTCTGTGATGAACGACAAAAAAGACACGGGCTCCGATGACTCCGGCAATGAGGGCATAGACGGCGGCATTGCTTAGGATATCCGGGTTTTCATCGAGCGGGCGAATAAGACGGCGCATCAGCCACAGGGCCGCCAGAAAACCCAGCACAACCATCACTCCCCAGCTTTTGACGGTTTGATGCAGAAATGGGATTTCAAACAGTTCCGGATGCATCCGGGTCATTCCAGAGGGGAAAAACCGTTGTGTTCATCGCAAAGGATAACACGAGGCTTGTGGGTTTTGATTTCATCCGGAGCAAAGTAGCCGAAGTTCATCACGATGACAATGTCGCCGGGGCTGAAGAAGCGGGCGGCGGCTCCGAGCACAATCAGCGATTTGCTGCCGGCCGGCGCCGGAACCACATAGGTTTCGACACGGGCCCCGTTGGAGACATTGGCCAGCAGGACCTCTTCATATGGAAGAATTCCCGCCGCTTTCATCATGTCTTCATCGATTCCTACGCTGCCGGGATAGTCAATCTTGGTATCCGTCACCCGGGCGCGATGAATCTTGCCTTTTAATGCTTTGATAAGCATCCGCTTTGTTCCTTTCTCACAAAAAAGGATATTGTACCTCAAGCGGACGGTGTTTGCAAGTCTATCCATAGATTGTCAATAAGACGAGTCGTTCCGACCCGGGCGGCGGCGGCAGCCAGAACGGGGCCCCGAATCTCCGCCATCGGCCGGAGGGTCTGCGGGTCCACCAGTTCAAAATATTCAAGAAACACATCGGGCTGGTCAAAAAACGGCAGCACAGACCGGCGGATTTCATCGGGATTGGTTTGTCCAGACTGGATGAGTTTCCTGCATTTCTGGAGGGCCTGCGAGAGGCAAAGGGCTTTTTTCCGCTCGGCTTTGGACAAATACTGGTTGCGGCTGCTGAGAGCCAGCCCGTCCTTGTCGCGGACGGTGGGACAGACCCGAATCTCAATCGGAAAGTTGAGGTCCCGGACCATCGTTTGGATGACGACGGCCTGCTGGGCGTCTTTTTGACCGACATAAGCCATGTCGGGCTGAATGATATTGAAGAGTTTTGCACAGACAGTCGCCACACCGCGAAAATGCCCCGGGCGATGAGCCCCGCAGAGCCCTTCAGTCACTTTCTCCACGTGGACCCAGGCCAGCTGTTCCTGCGGGTACATCTCTTCGGCGGAAGGAGCAAAAACCAAATCCGCCCCGAGCTTTTCACAATACCGGACATCGGCCTCAAGGGTCCGTGGATAACGGGCCAGATCTTCGTCAGGCCCGAACTGAGTGGGATTGACAAAAATGCTCACAATAACAGTATCACATTCAGAAACAGCCCGTTGAATCAGGGAGCCGTGACCTTCGTGAAGGGCCCCCATTGTCGGAACCAGCCCGATTACTTTGGCGGCAAAACGGGCGGCCCTGACTTTTTGACGAATTTGCGAAATGTCCGTTATGACTTCCATGGTTTTTCTCCTGCCAGATAATAGGAGATTTCCTCGGCGAGAGGAAGAATTTGTTCCAGATGAACACATTCGGCGGCATTCAGACGAATCACAGGACAAGCCGTCCAGCGGGCGAGAATTTCTTCATAGCCGTTGCGCTGGGCCTCCAAAAAAGAGCCATCGATGCCCTGCTCATAGGGACGATTTCGGCGGCGGATGCGTTCCAGACAGTTCGAAACCGTATCTTCCAGAAAAATCACCAGAACAGGCGTATGGACCTGGTTGGCCACAGATTCATAGATCTGCATGTATTGGTTCAGTGCGTCGGAATCGAGCCATTGCCGGGCATAAATGAGGGCCTTAAAAAAGACGTAATCACTGACGGCAATGCCCCGTCGGAGTTTGCCGTCTTTGCGGAGCTGGGAGGCGCTGCTGCCCAGAAAAAAGAGCTCCGAATCGAGCGCCAGATGAGACTGACCGTGATAGACCTTTTCGAGAAAAGGATTTTTGTCGTATTCCTCTTTGAGCAGATGGGCAGAAAGAACGCCGGCCAGACGCTCCGCCAGCGTGGACTTGCCCACACCGATGAGCCCCCCTATCGAAATCAGCTGAAGCCGCCCCGGGTCCAGAGCAAAATTGCCGCCATTGAGCCGCCGAGCAAGAACACGGAGCGGACGGCACAGCCGGGGACACACAAGGTCCGGATTCAGCTCGAGAAGCCCCTTCAGGACAAAAGAACGAAGATGCATTTGGGAATGCGGCACAACCAGGTCGGGCTCCTCGAGAACGAGGGTATCGTACAAGAGCAGGTCCAAATCAAGCGTTCGCGGTCCCCAGCGGCCGTTTCGCTGCCGGCCGAATCGGTTTTCCGTCTGCCTGAGCAGGTCGAACAGCTGCCGGCAGGAAAGGGTTGTGACGATCTCAGCAGCGGCATTGAGATAATCGGCCTGGTCCAAAACGCCCAGAGCAGGCCAGCTGGTCAGCGAACTGAGCCGCAAAGACAAAACCCCGGCCTGCTGCTGCAGATATTGTGCCGCCCGGCGAATGGTTTGTTCACGGTCGCCCAGATTGCTGCCCAGCCCGACATATGCTTTGACGGCACCGCTCATATTTGGAGAGAGGCAAAACGGTCCATCGCATCCTGAACTTTCTGGGGGTGATTGAAGGCACTCAGTCGGAAAAACCCTTCTCCGGCGGCTCCGAAACCGGCTCCCGGTGTTCCCACGATATGCAGTTTTTCCAAAAGAAGGTCGAAAAATTCCCATGAGCCCATCCCCTTCGGAGTTTTCAGCCAGACATAAGGGGCATTTTGACCGCCGTAAACGGAATAACCAAGTCGGTGAAGCGAGCAGCACATCAGGTCGGCATTTTTCATATAAATCGAGATGATTTGCCGGATTTGTCGGCGGCCTTCCGGTGAATAAACGGCCTCGGCGCCCCGCTGCGTGATATAACTGACGCCGTTAAATTTCGTGCAGTGGCGGCGATTCCAAAGGGGTTTAAGGGCAACCGGCTTTCCGTCGGCTGTATAAGCCGTCAGCTCCTCCGGGACAACGGTAAAAGCACACCGGATCCCGGTAAAGCCGGCGGTTTTGGAGAAACTGCGGGATTCAATGGCAACCTTGCGGGCCCCTTCAATTTCATAAATCGAATGCGGAATCGTTTCATCCTGAATGAACGCCTCATAGGCAGCATCAAAAAGAATGACAGCCTTGTGCTCGAGAGCATAATCGACCCATTTTTTCAGTTGCTCCCGCGTGGCCACCGCCCCGGTGGGATTGTTCGGATAGCAAAGATAAATGAGATCCACCGGTTCTTTGGGCACGTCCGGAACAAAGTTGTTTTCCGGCATACAGGGCATGTAAACGATTCCGCTGTATCGTCCGGACGCATCAGCCGGTCCTGTTCGGCCGGCCATCACATTGGTATCCACATAAACAGGATATACAGGATCGGTCACAGCCACTTTGATGTCAAGTCCGAAGATTTCCTGCAGGTTGCCGGTATCGCATTTGGCCCCGTCGCTGATGAAGATTTCATCGGGAGAAATCTGAGCTCCTCTTGCCTGATAATCGTTTTCCGCAATGGCTTTGCGCAGAAACTCATAGCCCTGTTCGGGACCGTAGCCGCGGAAAGTTTCGGGGCAGGCCATTTCTCGAACGGCCTGTTCCATAGCCGAGCAGACGGCCGGCGGAAGCGGTTCGGTCACATCGCCGATACCAAGCCTTATAATCGATGCATTCGGATGACTTTTGGCAAAAGCGGCCACACGCCGGGCAATTTCGGGAAACAGATACCCGGCTTTGAGTTTGAGAAAGTGTTCATTGACTCGAATCATAGATGCCTCTAATCATTCTTTAAAAGTGCTCACGGATATAACGGACGGCGTTGGTAAAAATCATCATTCCGTCCGTCGGTTCCTGTTCATTGATTTTCAATCGCGTCCAGTGCGGATGCTGCGTCCAGCGGACAAACCGCTCCGGATGGGGCATCAGGCCGAGGATGCGTCCGGTGGAATCCGTCAGTGCAGCGATGTCATCGACAGACCCGTTCGGATTGATGGGAAACGGCCCCGGATTGCCGGCGGCATCCACATAGCGAAAGGCGGCATAGCCCCCCTGCCGGACCTGCTCCAGAGCCGCGGCGTCTTTGGCAGCTAGTTTGCCTTCGCCGTGAGCAATGGGCAGGTAGATTCGCCGGCCCGGGTCCAGAAAAACGCAGCGGTTGGTGCCGGGCTGCAGATAAACCCAGCGGTCTTCAAACCGCCCGCTGTCATTGTCCGTTAGGGTAAACGAGGTCTGCCCGCTGCCGTTGAACCCCGGCAGAAGACCGGTCTTAATCAGCACCTGAAAACCGTTGCAGATTCCGAGAATCAGTTTGCCCTTTTCCAGAAAGGTTCTCATCGCATCCCGCAGATGATGAAGAATCTGGTTGGCCAGGATTTTGCCGGCGGCGACATCGTCCCCGTAGCTGAATCCGCCCGGCAAAACCAGGATCTGAAATCCGTCGAGCAGGGCCGGATTTTCCTTGAGCCGGTTGATGTGAATCCGCTGAACAGCGGCGCCGGCCAGTTCCAGCGCATGCTGGGTTTCCAAATCACAATTGATTCCGGCGGCTCGAAGCACAACAGCGTGAACAGTCGTCATACTCTATGCAATCCTCACAAAAAATTTCACCCGAGGGAAAGAGGGGTCTTCCAAGCCGCTTTGAGCGCATCCAGGTCGGCATCAATCACAAGCCGCTGATGGGCATCCCGAATCTGCAGCCGCGGCTGTTCCACCACCTCGCCGATTTGCCCAAACGGAAGATTCAGCATCCGTTTGGCAAAGGCATGATAACAGGCGGGCGTTACTTCCACCAGATACCGCGAATTGGATTCGCTGAAGAGCTGCTCGGCGGCTGTTTGGCAGTCCTGCGAAACCGGCAGTCCTCGCAAATCCGCCTGAATGCCCAGTCCGCCGGCAAACGCCATCTCCGCCAGGGCCGCAGCCAGCCCTCCCTCCGAACAGTCGTGGCAGCTGCGCACCAGACCGTCGGCAATCGCCTCCGAAAGCCGCTGAGCAATTTGAGGAGCCAGATGGAGATCAACGGTCGGCACCGTTCCGCCAGTCTGACCATACAGACGGCTCAGATGAGAACCGCCCAATTCTTTGCGGGTCAACCCCACAAGAAAGAGAAAATTGCCGGGCTCTTTCAGGTCCATCGTAACGCATTTGCGAATATCCTCAACAATTCCGACGGCACTGATCAGCAGGGTCGGCGGAATGATAATCCGTGTGCCGTCTTCGCAGACAAATTCGTTGTTCAGCGAATCTTTGCCGGAAATAAAGGGAGCTTCGAAGGCCTTGGCCCCGTCATAACAGGCCTGAGCAGCCCGCACCAGCGAGCCGAACGTCTGCGGACGGGAACAGTCTCCCCAGCAGAAATTATCCAAAAGAGCGATCCGGTCAAACCGGGCGCCGACGCAAATCAGATTGCGGACGGCCTCATCGATGCCGGAAAGAGCCATCTGATACGGGTCTAAATCACCGTAGCACGGATTCATCCCGCAGGCGATCGCAATCCCGCGGTTGGAATAGTATTTGGGACGAATGACCGCCGCATCCGACGGGCCGTCGTTGGCGGCTCCCATCAGGGGCTTGATCACGCTGCCGCCCTGCACTTCGTGGTCATACTGGCGGATAATCCATTCCTTGCTGGCGACATTATAGGAGGACAAAATCGCCAGCAGGTCTTCGGTGTAGGATTCTTTGGACGGAAAGTGAGGTTCCGGCAGGCACGGTGTCCGCCAGACGGCCTTTCGACTGTATTTGCAGATGCCTTCGTGAAGAAAATTCATTTCCAGCTGACCGACCTGAACGCCGTTGTACCGGAGTGTAAGTTTTTTATCATCGGTAAATCGGCCTATAACGGTAGCCTCGACATCTTCGGCAGCAAAGAGCTTCAGAATCGCCTCCAGATTTTCGGGCTTGACGGCGATAACCATCCGCTCCTGGGCCTCGCTGATCCAGATTTCCGTATAGCTGAGTCCCTGATATTTGAGAGGGACTTTTTCGAGGTCCACCTCTGCTCCCAACTCGGCTCCCATTTCGCCGACGGCGCTGCTGAGCCCCCCTGCTCCGCAGTCCGTAATGGCTTCATACAAACCGGCATCCCGAGCTTGCAGGAGGGTGTCAAGCATCTTCTTTTCTGTGATGGCGTTTCCAATCTGCACGGCGTGCGAGAAAATCTCCTCGTGCTGGTGGGTCATTTCCCCGCTGGAGAAGGTAGCGCCGTGGATGCCGTCGCGTCCGGTGCGTCCACCGACGACCACAATCAAATGGCCGGTTTGCGGATGTTTGAAGCATTTGTCCCGGGGAATCAGACCGACATTGCCGCAGAAAACCAGCGGATTTGCGATGTATCGATTGTCAAAATAAACCGCCCCGTTGACCGTCGGTATCCCCATTCGGTTCCCATAGTCCCGCACACCGGCAACGACACCTTTCAGAACCCGCCGGGGATGCAGCACCCCTTTGGGAACCCGGTCATGGGGTGTATTCGGCAGGCCGAAGCAGAAAACATCCGTATTGGCGATGGGTTTGGCTCCAAGGCCGGTGCCCATCGGGTCCCGGATGACGCCGCCGATGCCGGTGGCCGCTCCGCCGTACGGGTCCAGGGCGGAGGGATGATTATGGGTTTCGACCTTAAAGCAGACCGCTGTCTCCTCATCAAATTCGATCACGCCGGCATTGTCCGAAAACACCGAAATGCACCAGGGTTTGCCCAATTCCTGCGTGGCCTTAAAAACCGTCTCTTTGAGGAGATTGCTGAAGTGAAACACCTGTCCGTCGCATTCAAACTCCACGCTGCTTTTGAGCGTTTTGTGAACGCAGTGCTCGCTCCACGTCTGTGCAAGCGTTTCCAGCTCGATATCCGTCGGCTCCCGTCCGATACGCCGGTAGTACTCCTGAATGGTCTGCATTTCCCGAAGATTGAGGAACAAATCGCGCTCGCGGCTGAGGCGAACGAGCCCCTCTTCATCCAGGTTGCGAATCGGCAGTTCAATCAGGCGGAGTTCGTAAGGCCGCGTATGAGGACTGGGGGGTTCGGCATCAGAGCCGATGACAACCTCCTCGATGCAGTCGTTGGCCAGAACACGGCGGATAATCCGGTCACGGTCTTTTTCGGTCAGCGCTCCGAGCAGAATATACTTGCGAGCCGTTCGAACATGCTCAACCGTCCGGACCCCCATATCCCGGAGGGCTGACAAAACAGACTCCGCCACCGGGTCAGTTACGCCGCTTTTCAGATGCACTTCCAGAATACAGGCCGGCATCGGTCCGGCCGGCACTGTGCTGCGCCCGATTAAAAATTCCTGACAGACCGGGTCGCAAAGGAGTTCCTGACCGACCCGCCGGGCAAACGCCTCATCAAAATCCGCTTCGATCAGATACACTTTGGCAAAGATGACTTCCTGAACGGACGAAACACCGCATTCACGGATGTCCGCCAAGACGGCCTGTCCATGCACATCGCGAAACCCCGGTCTGCTGGAAACTTCAAAACGCCACAGTTTGACAGTCATGGCTGGCTTAAAACTCCGTAAGAGGATTAAAAGAGTTCTTTCTGTTTGAGTTTGGCGGCAATCATTTTTTCCCGTTTGGTTCGGGCTTTTTCGAGCAGAAATTCGATTTTTCGCTCATCCTGCTGCGAGATGGCCGTTCGAATTTTTTTCAATTCCGCTATCAGACGGTCAATCCCCTGGATGCAGTTGCGCGGGTTGGTCAGAAGGATATCCGTCCAGATATTAGCCGGACCGGAGGCCACACGAGAGGTATCCAGAAAGCCCTTGCCGGCAAAAGGCAGGATATCGGCGCTGTTCGCATTCACGAGGGCCGCGGCGGCAATATGCGGCAGATGGCTGATGTGTCCGAAAATGCGGTCGTGACGCTGAGGCGTCATAACAAGGACCCGACAGCCCAGACGTTCCCAAAACTTCTTTAACAGCCCCAAAGCCGACGGGCTAGTAGATGGGGTTTTCGTGAGAATACAGTTGGCCCCAGCCAGCAAATCATCCCGTGCAAAATCCACCCCTCTTTTTTCTGAACCGGCAATAGGATGTGAACCTACGTACGCAATTTTGGAATTGAAAATCTCTCGGGCCCAACGGTGAGCCATCAGTTTAGTTGAACCGACATCGGTAATGACGCAGGAGGATTTTACCAAAGGACATATCAGATTAAACAACATCGGAAATGTCCTTATTGGCGTAGCAAAGATAACCACATCTGCGTCTTGAACACATTCCTCAAGAGAGTCGGCAATTTCTCCGGCAACCTGGAGCCGTCGGGCCTTTTGTCGGGTCTGTTTGCGATGGCTGAACCCACAGATCAGAACCGACGGAAAAGCCCGCAGGGCCGCCAGACTGATGCTGGCCCCCAACAGACCCATTCCGACAATGCTGATTTTCTTTAACTCTTTCATTGAAAATTAGTTACAGCAAATATTGGAGAGTTGTAATGTTTTAAGAAAGTACCGCCGGTGCTTCCGAAAGTCAATTTTTTTCTTTCTCTTAGACCAAGAAATTGGTATCATAACAACCTATATTTCAGGACAAAAAAAAGCGAAAATACAGTTCTGAATCATTGAAAGGTGTTCAGAGTTTTTTTGTTTATAGGAAACCTCTAAACGATGAGCCATGCAAACAGCAGCCAGTCAGTTCCCTATCTTCCGTTTGAGGAAGAAGTAGCTAAGATTGACCAGCAAATAGCCCAGTTAGAAAGCGAAGATTCCCTCCAGGGCAAACATGCCATCAAAATCCGCCAGCTTCAGGTCCAGCAAACGGAGCTGCTCCAGAAGATTTACAGCAATTTAACCCCGTGGCAGACAGTTCAGGTGGCTCGACACCCGCGCCGTCCGCTTTTAGGGGATTATCTGAGCATGATGTTCAAGGACGTGCGGACCCTTCATGGGGACCGCTGCTTTGGGGATGATAAGGCAATCGTTACAGCATTGGGCCAGATCGGCCGGCACAAGGTGATGATTGTCGGGCAGAACAAAGGACGGGAAATCAAGGAAAAAATCGTCTGCAACTTCGGCTGTCCGAACCCGGAAGGATACCGCAAGGCGCTGCGGAAAATGAAGTTTGCCGAGAAATTCGGCCTGCCGATTGTGACTCTGATTGATACACCCGGGGCCTATCCGGGGGTGGGGGCCGAAGAACGGGGCCAGGCCCAGGCCATCGCCGTCAACCTAATGGAAATGTCGCGGCTGCGGGTCCCGATTGTCTGTGTGGTTATCGGCGAAGGCGGCTCAGGCGGTGCATTAGGCATCGGGGTAGGCGACCGGCTGGCTATGCTCGAATATGCTTATTACTCGGTGATTTCGCCGGAGGGCTGTGCGGCGATTCTTTGGCACGACGGCACCCAGGCGCCGCAGGCGGCTGATGCATTGAAACTGACAGCCAAAGAACTGATTAAACTGGGGGTAATCGATGCAGTAATCCCGGAACCGCTGGGGGGGGCGCATCGAAATCTGCATGACACGCTTTACAACGTCGAACAGTATCTTGTGCGGACACTCAATCAGTTAAAACGCAAAAGCATCGATGAACTGCTTGAAGCCCGTTACCGGAAACTTCGTTCCATCGGCGAACACTGTCTGAACGCTCAGGAGCTCAAACCTCACATTCCGGAGCGATTGTCGGCCAAGGCTCAAATCGAAAAAGCCGCCCGAGAAGCTGACGAAGTCAAAGTGGAAATCCAGCAATAACAGACCGTTTTGCTCTTGAAAAACAGTGGCTTTTCTGGTCTAATTCATTAAAGAACAGCTGTTCGAGGAGAGTGTCCATGAAAAGCCGCCGAGATCAGAGAGACCAAACCGGCTATCCACCTCTGTGCGGACTAATCATCTGCGTGTTCGTCTTGTTCTGCTGCGATGCATCGGCCGTCGTGCTGACCGCCTTTTCCCAGAATGCCGACACGATTGAACAGTACAAAAAATACGAAGCCGTCTTCACCCTCGATACATCCTACAGCAACCCATTTGATGCCGACATTGTGGAAATCTGGGCGGAGATGACCTGTCCGGATTCAACCGCACTGTATGTACCCGCTTTTTATTACCGCCAATATCAAGTGATCGGTTCGAATCCGGAAACCTACTCCAATCCGGGACCGGAACAGTGGAGATTCCGTTTTTCCCCTATCCAGGTCGGTCCTCATACGTATTCGATTTATCTGAAGGATGCATCAGGGATTCAACTGCTCTATACCGGCGGACATTTTGTGTGTGTTCCTGGGCAAGACAAAGGATTTATCCGGATTCATACCGACGGTCGGACCTTCCGTTATGATAACGGTCAGCCGCGAATCCATATCGGGCGAAATATCGCCTGGACCGGCAGCGGCTGGGCGGGTCTGGCCGGCTTTCAGCACTATTTTGAACAAATGAACAGCGTCGGCGAAAACTGGGCGCGGATCTGGATGTGCCCGTGGAGCGGAGACGGCGGACTGATTCTCGAATGGCGGGGACATCCGTATTTTGGGGGTGTGGGGCGGCTGAGCCTGCAGACGGCGCAGCGTCTGGACAGCGTCATCGAGACCGCCGAGCAAAACGGTATCGCCGTTCAGCTGACCCTGCAGTATCACGGAGCCTTCAGCACACGTGTAAATCCAAACTGGAACGAAAACCCGTATAACCAGATATATGCATCTGAGGGCGGATTTTTGTCGGCTCCGGAACAGTTCTTTACACACCCACAGGCTATTCGTCTTACTAAAAATAAATACCGGTATATTGTCGCGCGCTGGGGATACTCGCCGGCGATTTTTGCGTGGGAATTATGGAATGAGGTCCAGTACACCGGCTCGGATGCACGAAACTGGTGGACGGCTGCGTATCGTGAAGAAGTCCGACAATGGCATCAGCAGATGGCCGCTTATATCAAAAGCATCGATCCGCATCGGCATCCGGTAACCACGAGTGATTACTATCAGCTGTCGTCCTCGCTGTATGAGTTAAACGAAATTGATATTGTGCAGGAGCACTTTTACGAAAGCCCCACGATTGACACGGCCAGGAAAATGATACCGGCTCTTTGGGAACGATTTCATAAGCCGGTGCTGGTCGGGGAGTTCGGCAATATTTCAGAGAATATGGACGACGACCGCCTTTTGATTCGCAACGGCATCTGGGCGGGCTTTTTTCTTGGTCAAAGTGCTCACCCGTGGTGGTGGGATCGGATTGACCCCTACGGCTGGAGCGAGGATTTTCTCCCGCTGAGTCTTTTCGCCCAAGGAGAGGATTTGGCCGCATTGGCCCCCCTGCCTCGGGCTGTCGGAGGCCATGAAGTCATCGCCGCTGAACCGCTCATGGATGGTTTCGAGGATGTGCCGATCGAGGGACTGCATTGCTATCAGAGAGACGACGGTTTTACTGGACAGGCCTTTTTATCCGTTTATCTGCATGCGCCCTGGAGCAGCAAAAAATCCAATCCTTACTTCCACGTGGATATGCCGGAGGCGGGACAATTGGTGCTCTTTGTTAAAAGTGTGTCCGGGGCCGGGGCCTCCGTTCAGATTACAATCGACGGAAATATCGTCTATTCACAACCGCAGCCGGCTGGCGGAAGCCATTATCAGATTTCCGTTCCGATTTCGGCAGGAAGTCATATCGTTCGGATTGTGAACTCCGGGCCGGACTGGATTGAGATACGGCGGTATGAGTTTCGGCCGAACACAGTTTCCTATGTGGATACACTGGGGCTTGCCGAGCAACGACGGGCCTTGATTTGGATTTATGACATCGACAGCCAGGAGGGACGAACCGCTCACGGATGGATTGAGGGGCAGACGCTGACGGTTCGGGGACTGGATGACGGCTGGTACAATCTGGATTATTACCTGACCCGCGCGCCGGGCGGAGCGGCTTATGGAACCTGCGCTTATTCATCCGGCGGCATCCTGCAGAGCCCGATTCCGATGTTTGAACGAGATGTCGCCGTGAAAATTACCGAGGTGATGGATTTAGACAATCTGGCCGCCCTTGCCGGAGAATGGCTTCAAACGGGCGGCAATCTCGCCTGCGACTGGACGAGGGATAGACGCGTCGATGAAAAGGACTTTGCCTGGTTGGCCGGACAGTGGATGCTTGTGAAGAATTATCAGAATCCTCCTCTGGTACTTTCAGCTGGTCAAAACCGAACTTTGGTCCTGCAGGGAAGTACAACCCCTGCCGTCCAGATGAACCCGACGGTTCGGGCCGTGGGACCGCTAACGTTTGAATGGACGCTTCAGTACACAGGGCCGGCCCAGCCGATTCCGCAAATTGAAGACATCTGCTCCAACCCCCGCGAGCCGAATCCGTCATTTTCTTTTTCAAATATCGGCACGTATCTGCTAACCCTTACAGTGACAATTGCCATAAACCAATCGAACAGCGCTGATGTGAGCGTGGAGGTGCTTTCCTATCCAAGGCGGTTTGAAGCGGAGGATGCCGACCTATCGCAGCTGGTTGGAGGCAGCAGCGGGGTTTACAATGACCCCACGGCCGGCGGCGGACGGTATTGCCTGATAGACTGGAGCGGCACACCGCGAATTATCTGGACGGTTCAGGCCCCTGCCGCAGGGATATACAACCTCTATGTTCGTTCACAAGGCGTCTGCTGCTACAGCGGACGAGGGGATTATCTGAAGGTCAACAATGGGCCTAATCAGTTTTTCCAATTCGGCAATACACCAGATGGTCAATGGACACTTTTCGGGCCGATACCGGTTTCTCTTGCCGCTGGGACAAACACTATCCAGATTATTCGCAGCTGGGGCGGGATTCGATATGACTACGTTGAATTGCCGGACCTGTAAAGTCGAGTATACATCTCTGTTATCTCTTTTTGTGCTTTTTTATTGCAAACAGCGATTATCTATATATAAATATAATCAGGATATGAAAGCCGTTAGAATCCTCTATTAGGAAAGGAGCACCGGATGGAGGTCAACCTGATACTTTTCAAAAAAGACGGCAGCACCCGCACCTTTCATTTGCCCAGCACGGTTACAGTAATCGGCAGGAGAAAAGATTGCGATCTTTGTGTACCGCTGATGTCTGTTTCCCGCCGGCATTGTGAATTGAATCTGGACCAGGGAAGACTGACTATACGAGACCTTGGTTCGAAAAATGGAACTTTCCTAAATGGAGTGAAGGTTTCTGAATCGCCTGTCAAGCCGGGAGATGTGCTGAAAATCGGTGCGCTGTACTTCGGGGTCCAAATTGACGGGCGTCCGGAAAATGTAGAAACGATGCGTCCGGCAGAGGTTCCTCCCGCTGCCCATCCGCCGCAGAAAAAAACCGTTCCTGCAGAGGACTCGTTTGAAGACATTATCGATGAAATCTCTGATATCGACCTGAACCAGACCCTCGGTGAAAGCAGCATGGGAATCAACCCTTAGTGCCAGATGAAAACCCGCTGTCAGCCCTGCCCCACCTTATACGCTGTGTATCCCACTGTATTATCCCGTGCACACCCCTGTGTCATCCCGTGCAGTTCCCTGTCTTACCCTGTGACCCCCGTGATTCCCCTGAGTCCTCTGTCATTCCCGCGAAGGTGGGAATCCAGACCGTATCATTTTCATGGAGATCTTGACTTAATCTAGGCAGTAAATCTGATTGGAAGACAAATCAAAAAAACACCTCTTTTCCAACTGATAGTGTTTCCGATTCCCCAAAAAACGAGATTGTGCTATATTGAACAGGATGGATTATGATTTGAAGAATAAAACACGGGTGGAGTTAACCGAGCTGGTTGTCGGGTTCGGCCAGAAAGCGTACTGTGCAGACTATCTTTTTACCTTTATCCACCAGAAACATATCTCAAATCTTGACCAGATTACTCCCCTATCGAAATCCTTTCGCAAGCAGTTAGCAGATTCTGGATACCGGATATCCTCGCTGACTCTTCTTGAAAAGCAGACGGACCCGGATGGAACCGTTAAGTATTTGTTCGGCCTGTCGGACGGCAGCTCGATAGAAAGCGTACGGCTGACGGATAAGGGCCGGGTCACGCTGTGCTTATCGACACAGTCGGGCTGCCGGATGGGGTGCCGTTTCTGCGCAACCGGTCGGATTCCGTTTGAACGAAACCTCACCGCGGCGGAGATTGTCGAGCAGGTTTATCAGATTGAATCGGAATCAGGGCCCGCAGACAATCTGGTGTATATGGGGATGGGCGAGCCGCTGGATAATCCGGAAGAAACAGCCCGGTCGCTGGAGATTCTGCACGATGAAAAAGGGCGGCTTCTTGGAATGCGGCACATCACTGTCTCTACGTGCGGTCTTTCGGAACAGATTCGTCGGATGACGGAATGGACCGTTCAGCCTCGGCTGGCGATTTCGCTGCATTCCGCAGATGATCTCCTGCGGCGGGAATTGATGCCGATTGCCCGCAAAGAACCGCTCAAACGGCTGATGGAGGCCGTTCGTTATTACCAGAAACAGACCGGCAGACGGGTGACCTTTGAATACTGTATGCTGAAAGACATCAACGACTCACACGAAGACGCAACCCTGCTGATTCGTCTGATAGGGAATCTGAAAGCCAACGTAAACCTGATTGAAATGAATCCCTATCCAGGCTGTCCGTATGAAGGCAGTCCTCCGGCCCGTATCAAAGCATTCGCCGCCCGACTGGAAAAGGCGGGAATCGAGACCGTGATTCGGTTTAAGCGGGGCCGCTCGATTCTGGCGGCCTGCGGACAACTGGGAGCCCAGCGGCTGAAAGGACTGGACAAGAAAGGAAGCGGCTGACAATGCTGTGGAAAAACGTCTTGGCGGTTTTGCTCAGTTATGGACTGGGCTGTCTGGTATCAGGGTACTATCTGGTGCGATGGAAGACCGGACAGGATATCCGCACCATCGGCAGCGGTTCGGCCGGCGCGCGGAACGTCGGGCGGCTTTTGGGACGATGGGGGTTTTGGGTTGTGCTGGCCGCGGATATACTGCGGGGAGCGGCGGCAAGTTCAGCCGCCTGGTGTCTGGGGGGGACAACTCCTGGAAAAACTCTCTGCGTCCTGGCCGCCGCCGTCGGACATATCTTCCCGATTCAGCTTGGGTTTCGCGGAGGAAAAGGGCTCGGGGTATCTTTAGGGGCCCTTCTGGTCTTTGACTGGCGGATAACCATAGGAAGTTTTCTGGTATGTGCGGTCTTGTATTTCCTGAGCCGACGATATATGCTTAGCGGAATGATTTCGGTGCTCACAGTCCCGGCTCTTTCCTTTCTGCTGGGGCTGCCGAGAAGCACTACAGGAATTTTGACTGTGTGGGCGGTCCTGATTCTGCTGGCCCATTGGAAGAATCTGATTGCACTCTATGCAGGCAAAGATAGTTCAGAGGGAGACGGAGCTTATGGAGATGGGGAAAACCACAACCGAAACTCTGACCGAAGGATACACCTTTAAGATTGCCAGTGAGCCATGGGAATTTGAACAAATCCTGTCGCTGAATTACGAAACCTTCGTTGAAGAAATCCCTCAACACCCGGCTAATCCTCATCGAATCCTCCGAGACGCCTTTCATGACGAAAACACATACATAATCTGTACAAAAGAACAGCAGGTGCTCGGAATGCTGGCCGTTCGGGGAAAACGGCCTTTTTCGCTCGACAAAAAACTGGAGAATCTGGATGCCTATCTTCCGGAGGGATTGACACCCTGTGAGGTGCGGCTGCTGGCTGTCAAAAAAGATGTCCGCCGCAGCCGAATCATTCGCGGACTGTTGGCCAAGACAACCGCCTATTGTCTCGAACAAGGATACGATACAGCTTTAATAAGCGGGTACCTAAATCAGGTGCCGCTGTATCGGCATTTGGGGTTTGTGCCGTTTGGGCCGATTGTCGGCAGCGGGCAGGCCCGTTTTCAGCCGATGTATCTGACAATTGAGCATCACGCCGCCGCCAAAACCTCGTTTGTTCCACAAAATCTTGTCCCAGTCAATCTGCTTCCGGGCCCGGTAGAACTGTCCAGGACCGTCCGGGATGCCCTGGCATCGCCTCCGATTTCTCATCGGAGCAAAGAATATCTTCAACTGCATCGGCAAACACAGGAGCTGCTCACAAAATTAGTGGGTGCAAAATCCGTCCAAATTATGACCGGCTCGGGCACATTGGCCAACGAAACTGTCGCCGCGCAGCTGACGCTGTTGCCCGGACGAGGGCTGATTTTGTCCAACGGAGAATTTGGAGAGCGACTAATCCATCAGGCCTGCAGGTTTGGGTTGGACTTTGAAACACTGCGGCTGCCATGGGGAAATGCTTTTGAGGACCAAATTCTTCGCCAAACGATTGAGCAGATTCCAACTCTGACATGGATATGGGCTGTCTGCTGTGAAACCTCTACAGGAATGCTGAATGACCTGACCCTGCTGAAAGGCCTTGCCGGCCGGTATCGTCTGCACCTTTGTCTGGACTGCATCAGTGCAGTGGGCAATGTACCTCTCGATTTGAGCGACGTTTATCTGGCCTCGGCCTGCAGTTCAAAAGGCCTTCGTTCTGCGGCAGGACTGGCACTGGTTTTTTATAACCATACTCTGACCCCTCCTAGCAGGCCGCTTCCGGCTTATTTAGACTTATACGCTTATGAACAGGCCGACGGTGTGCCGTTTACAATTGCATCCAATTGGGTAAAGGCCTTAGCAACGGCATTAAATGAATGTGATTATCCGTGTCGTTTTTCACAGATTGCTTCGCTGGACCGGTGGCTTAGAAAAAAATTATCCGGTTCGGGATTGTTCCCCCTCGTCCCGGAGGAAAAAGCCTGCCCGGGAATTCTGACCCTGCCCCTACAGAAACCGCACGATTCCCGAACAATTGGAGACCACTTGAAAAAAGCCGGGTTCTGGGTCAGTTATGAAAGCCGTTATCTTCTGGAGAGAAACTGGATACAGATTTGCCTGATGAGCCCTGTTTCCCAAAGCCGGTTGCGTCCGCTTTTGGATACTCTCAAACAAGTTCTCTAAGCTTAAGAGCTCCGGTTCCGATACAGGGTTGGATCGACACTGGCAGCCATGGCCTGGATGTTCAGGCCGCCGCCTAAGAAATCACTGATTTGCCGACACTGGGCCAGCGGGTTTTCTATCATCGCCCGATAATCGATATAAAAGACAGAAAAATAGGGTTGACGGGCAAGCCACTGCCGGCAGCGGGCTAATTCCGACTCAAACAAGACGGCCATTTGTGTATCTTCTTCAGGGGTGACGGTTTTGCCGGCCCTCAAAAGCATTTTCCGCTGAGAAGCAAGGACTTCCTGAACATCCCGCTGCATAAAAAGAACACGATACTGATACCCTGCCGGCAGGTCGTAAAGAAGACGATAAACCATCTTGACGGCCTTGCCGGGTGCATGCTGAAGCCAGGAAGGGTCTTCTTTGGTCTTTTTGACCGGCTCAAATTCGTAATAGCCGCGAGGATTGTCCTCATCCGGCTTTCGGATATGATCTGCCAGAATAGGGATTCCCCCTGCCTCCAGCGCCCGCATCATCATGGAAGTACCGGAACGGGGCAGTCCGGAAACAATTACGATAAAGTCCGATTTCATAAGCAGTTGTCCTCAAAAGCAAGCTTTCTCTTGCGGCCGAAGGCCATCGGAGGTATAGTATAGTCGAAAAGCGCCTGTAGCTCAATTGGATAGAGCATCGGTCTTCGGAACCGAGGGTTGGGGGTTCGAGTCCCTCCAGACGCAGTCAGGCCGAGCCGAATCAGCGTTTGCCCATCCAGTCTGTAAATTGTTCAAACAGATAACGTGAGTCGTGCGGTCCGGGCGAGGCTTCCGGGTGATACTGGACAGAAAAGGCCTTTTTCTTTTTCACAGAGAGTCCTTCACTGGTCATGTCGTTGAGATTCAGATGCGTCATTTTGGCGCCGGTTCCTTTAAGGGAATCCAAATCCACGCAGAAGCCGTGATTTTGGCTGGTAATCTCGATGCATCCGGTTTCAAGATTTTTCACAGGGTGATTGGCGCCGCGATGACCAAACTTGAGTTTGTAGGTCCTGCCGCCGAGGGCCAGGGCCAGCAGTTGATGCCCCAGACAAATGCCGAAAATCGGCACCTTGCCCAGCAAAGCCCGAACCGTTTCAACCGCAAACGTCAGGGCCGCCGGGTCCCCCGGTCCATTGCTAAGGAAAACCCCATCGGGCTTTCGGGCAAGAACCTTTTCAGCCGGCGTATGAGCGGGAACGACTTCCACAGCACAGCCGTGCGAACGAAGCAGCCGCAGGATATTGTGTTTGATGCCGAAATCATACGCCACAACGGAATACCGTACCGACGGGCGAAATTCCTTTCCGCACAGAATATCCACAACCCCCTTGTCCCAGCGGTAGGGACGTTCGGAGCTGACTTCACTAACAATATCCCGCCCGACAAGACCCGGATAGGCCTCCAGCCGAGTCCGCAAAACCGAAATGCTGAATTCCTCTGACGAAAGGATGCCCCGCATGGCTCCCTGCGTACGGATATGGCGGACAAGTTTTCGGGTGTCGATACCCTCCAGGCCGACTACGCCGCTGTCTTTCAGGTATGCGGAAAGGGTCTTTCGGCTTCGCCAGCTGCTCGGATAAGGGCAGGCCTCTTTGACAATCAGGCCGGCGCAGAAAATTTTGCGGGATTCCCAATCGAGCTCATTGGTGCCGGTATTGCCGATCATCGGATAAGTCAAGGTCATAATCTGTTCATGGTAAGACGGGTCGGTCAGGATTTCCTGATAGCCGGTCATCGCCGTATTGAATACGACTTCGCCGCAGACTGTCCCGACGGCGCCGAAAGAGGCGCCTTCAAACACCGTTCCGTCTTCGAGCAATAAAATCGCCTTGGACATATTGTTCCTTTACCGGTAATACAACTGAATCGGTTTGACTGAAACTTTCTTTTTCCGCATTGCCTCAATCGCCTGGACAATGGCCGCCGCCGCCCGAATGGTGGTGGCATACGGCACCTGATGGTCCACCGCGGCACGGCGAATCGGGAAAGAATCCCGAATCGTCTGCTCGCCGATGGTGGTATTGATAATCAAATCCACCTGACCGTTGATAATGCGGTCCACAATATTCGGACGGCCTTCATTCATTTTCCGAACGAATTCCGACGGAATGTTGTTTTCAATCAGCGTAATGCAGGTGCCCCGGGTAGCAATGATTTTAAAGCCCACCTCATGGAATCGCCGTGCAATGGCCACAGCTTTGGGTTTGTCGGCATCTTTGACACTGATAAAGACCGTTCCGCCTGTGGGCAGCGGATTGCCGGCAGCTATCTGGGATTTGGCATATGCGATTCCGATATCCTCGCTGATGCCCATCACCTCGCCGGTCGAGAGCATCTCGGGGCCCAAAATAACATCCGCACCCGGAAACTTCAGGAAGGGGAAGACTGCCTCTTTGACCGAATAATACGGTCGAACCACTTCGCGGGTAAAGCCGAGCTGCTTGAGTGTCATTCCGGCCATGACCTTGGCAGCCAGCTTGGCCAGAGGAACCCCAATCGCCTTGCTGACAAACGGAATGGTTCGGGAGGCCCGCGGATTCACTTCGAGGATATAAACCTGATTGTCCTTGACGGCAAACTGGATATTAATCAGGCCTTTGACGTTCAGGGCCAGAGCCAATTGTTTAGTCTGACGTTCGATGTCCGCAATCACGGGCTTGGGCAGAGAAAAAGTCGGGAGGATGCAGGCGCTGTCGCCGGAATGGATGCCGGCCTCTTCGATGTGCTCCATAATGCCGCCGATCACGACGGTCTTGCCGTCACAAATCGCATCCACATCCAGCTCCGTCGCATCATCGAGGAACTGGTCAATCAGGACCGGATGTCCTTCGGCGGCCTCAAAGGCCTCCTGCACTGAAGCGCGGAAGGCATCCTCATTATAGACAATATCCATCGCCCGACCGCCGAGCACAAAGGACGGCCGAACCAGAAGCGGAAACCCGATTTTTTTGGCAATTTTCAGGGCTTCGGCATAGGTCGTAGCACTGCCTCCGACGGGCTGCCGCAACCGCAGTTTCCGAATCAGCCGATTAAACTTTTCCCGGTCTTCCGCAATATCGATGCTTTCCGGGGAGGTCCCGATAATCAGCACGCCGGCCTTGCGGAGCGGGGTAGCCAGTTTCAAGGGAGTCTGGCCGCCCAGCTGGACAATCACACCGTCCGGATGTTCCGTCTCGACAATGTTCATCACATCTTCAAACGTCAGCGGCTCAAAATAGAGCCGGTCGGAGGTGTCATAATCCGTGCTGACCGTCTCGGGGTTGCAGTTGACCATGATGGATTCGATGCCGATTTCGCGCAGGGCAAAGGCCGCATGACAGCAGCAGTAGTCAAACTCGATTCCCTGTCCGATTCGGTTGGGACCGCTGCCCAGAATCATCACCTTCCGAAGAGAAGTCGGAGCGGCTTCACACTCCTCTTCATAAGTCGAATAGAGATAAGGGGTCTGGGCTTCAAACTCCGCCCCGCAGGTATCGACTTTTTTATAAACGGGACGGATGCCCTGCTGCTTGCGATATGTGCGAAACTCGATTTCGGAAACTCCCAGCTGTTCCGCAATATATTTATCGCTGAATCCCGCTTTTTTGAGTTTTTCGACAAACGGAGCTGACAGGGGTTTCGGGGCCGACTTGAGCGCCTCTTCCATCTGGACAATCTCTCGAATGTGATCCAGAAACCACCGGTCTATTTTTGTATATTCATAAATCTGATCGGCGGACAGCCCCCGACGAAAGCCCTCGGCGATATACCACATTTTGTCCCAGCGTGTCGAACGAAGTTTGGAAATCAGCTCCACTTTGGACAGATTGTCCGGGAGATGTTTGGCATCCAGAGAATACCGGCTGATTTCAAGCGAACGAACGGCTTTCTGAAGCGACTCTTTCAGGGTGCGTCCGATGGCCATGGCCTCACCGACGGACTTCATCTGGATGGTCAGCTCCGGACTGGTTTGCGGAAACTTCTCAAAAGTAAACCGGGGCCATTTTGTCACCACATAATCAATTGTCGGCTCAAAACAGGCCGGTGTCTTCTTGGTGATGTCATTCGGAATCTCATCCAGGGTATATCCGACGGCCAGCAGCGAGGCAATTTTGGCGATGGGAAACCCCGTAGCCTTGGATGCGAGGGCTGAGCTGCGGGACACACGCGGATTCATCTCAATGACGACCAGTTTGCCGTTTTCGGGATTGACGGCAAACTGGATATTGGAGCCGCCGGTTTCCACGCCGATGGCCCGGATGATTTTGAGGGCGGCATCCCGCATCATCTGGTATTCTTTGTCCGTGAGGGTCTGGGCCGGTGCGACGGTAATGCTGTCGCCGGTGTGGATGCCCATCGGGTCCACATTTTCAATCGAGCAGACAATCACGACATTGTCTTTGCGGTCCCGCATCACCTCCAATTCATATTCTTTCCAGCCGATCACGGACTGTTCAATCAGGATTTGATGCGTGGGGCTCAAATCCAGTCCCCACTGAACAAACCGCTCAAATTCCTCTGCGTTATAGGCGATATTTCCGCCGGTTCCGCCGAGCGTATAGGAAGGACGGATGATGGCCGGAAAACCAATGTCCTTAACGATTTTCCGGGCCTCCTCGACGGTGCGGGCATAGCCGCTGACGGGCACTTCCAGACCGATGCTCTGGATAATCTTTTTGAACCGGTCGCGTTCTTCGGCCCGCTTAATGGACCGAAGATTGGCGCCGAGAAGCTTGACCCCGTATTTTTTCAGGACGCCGCTTTCCGCAAGGGCCACGGCTGTATTTAAGCCGGTCTGTCCGCCGAGTGTCGGCAGAAGCGCATCCGGCCGTTCCCGCTGGATAATTTGGGCGACGATTTGAGGGGTAATCGGCTCAATATAGGTCCGGTCGGCCATCTGCGGGTCGGTCATAATCGTGGCCGGATTGCTGTTGACCAAAATCACCTTAAATCCTTCTTTTCGAAGGACTTTGCAGGCCTGGGCGCCGGAATAATCAAATTCACAGGCCTGGCCGATGACGATAGGGCCTGAGCCGATAATCAAAATTTTGTGAATATCACTGCGTTTGGGCATCGGTCTTCTTTCTGTCCGTCTTTACGTTCTGTCTGATGCTGTGTTTTCAAAAAATCGCTAGATTATAGAGAACCAGCTATGCAGTTTCAAGGCCTATTCTTCTTTTTTATCCTCTGTATCGGTTGGTAATCGGCATCCGCCGGTCCTTCCCGAATGCCCGGGGGGTAATCTTAATGCCGGGCGGAGACTGCCGGCGTTTGTATTCGTTCCGGTCCACCATCTGAAGCACCCGTTCGACCTCCGGACGAGGCAGCCCGCGGGCAATCAGCTCATCCCGGCTGAGCTTTTCCTCAATAAATCCCTTCAAAATCTGATCGAGAACAGGATAGTCCGGGAGAGAATCGCTGTCTTTCTGGTTGGGTCTGAGCTCCGCGGAAGGGATGCGGTCGATTACGCTCTGCGGAATTACCTTTTTCCCTTTGATTCGGTTGTAATAATTACAGAGCTGATAGACCATAGTTTTGGGTACATCTTTAATCACGGCAAATCCTCCGGCGGTGTCCCCATAGAGGGTAGAGTATCCGACAGCTGTTTCGCTTTTGTTGCCGGTGGTCAGCACAAGATAGCCGAACTGATTGGACAGGGTCATCAGCAGAGTCCCGCGAATCCGGGCCTGAAGATTTTCATAAGCCAATCCGGTTTCATTCCACCCTTCTATGGCCGACAGCGTCCGGCTGAAAGCAGACAGAATTTCTTCAATCGGCACTGTATGAAAGCCGATTCCGAGGTTCGCGGCGACTGCCTGAGCATCCGAACGCGTTTCGGAGGCGTTAAAGCGGGACGGCATGGTAATCCCAATTACATTCTCGGGCCCCAGGGCCTCCGCCGCAACAGCCGCCGTCAACGCCGAATCCACTCCGCCGCTCAGTCCAATCAGAACCTTTGAAAAACCGTTTTTGCGGACATAGTCGCCTGTACCGAGAACAAGAGCCTTCCAGACTTCTTCCATCGGCTCTTCCGCCGTGTGTTCAAAAGGAGCGGCAAACGGACTGGTGATCTGAAGCATGCCGTCCTCGCTTTTGAAACAGTCAAAAACCAGCAAATCCTCCTGAAAACCGGCGGCCTGAAAAAGGGGTTTTCCCCGTGCATCGACGACCATACTGCGGCCGTCAAAAATCAGTTCATCCTGTCCGCCTATCAGATTGCAGTAAAACAGCGGACAGCCGAAATGAACCGCACAGCGGGAAATGACCCTCCTGCGATCCTCAATCTTTCCCATATGAAACGGAGAGGCCGCCAGACAAAGAACCGCGTCGAATTCTCCCCGAATCTTCAGAAAAAAGTCATCCAGCCAGGGCAACTCCCAAATGTCTTCGCAGACAGTCAGGGCCAGCCGAACAGGACCGACTTGGGCGACCACCGGCTCCTGACCGGGGTGAAAATACCGTTTTTCGTCAAAGACGCCGTAATTCGGCAGGCAGCCCTTTCGGTAGTTTTTGAGAATTTTTCCGTCTCGAATGACGGCTGCGGCATTGTAGAGGCGATTCGGCTCGGCCTGAGGCCAGCCGACAATCAGCGTAAGCTGCGAAACCTGACGGCAGAGAAGCTCCACCCTCGAACGGCAGTCCTGCAGGAAGCGGGGGCGATGCAGCAAATCCTCCGGTGGATACCCGGAAAGAAACAACTCAGGAAGGACCAGCAAATCAGCCCTCTTCTCCTGGGCTGTTTTAACAAAATCCAGGGCTTTTTGATAATTGCCTTCCAAATCTCCGACTGTCGGATTGGCCTGTCCTAATGCGATTCGAATCGACTTAGGCTCCTGAGGCATTCCTTTTCCCTTATTTCCCTTATAATGACTTCAGCCAGCGGTCGACGGCCGCAGCGGCCTTGCGTCCGGCATCAATCGCCCTGACCACCAACGAGGCACCCGCCACGGCATCTCCTGCGGCGAATACCATCGGATTGCTGGTCTGAAAATCCGACACCTTGATATTGCCGTTGTCATCCAATGTCAAGCCTAAATCCTGAATCAGCCGGCTGTGCTCCACATGGACAAATCCCATCGCCAACAGTACCAAATCCGCTGGCCGTTCAAATTCAGTTCCGGGAATTTCTCGAACCTCCCATCGCTGATTTTTCAGAATCCACTCCACTTGAATGCAGTGAATACGGTTTACGTGCGTCTCGGCACCGGAAAAGCGGGTCGTCATGATGCTCCAAAGACGCTCACAGCCTTCCTCATGGCTGGAGGAGGTCCGCATCATCTTCGGCCAAAGGGGCCAAGGGGTTTCGGGAGCCGGGGTTTCCGGGGGTTTGGGCAAAATTTCAATCTGAAGGATTGATTTAGCCCCCTGCCGACGTGATGTTCCTACGCAATCGCTTCCGGTATCACCGCCGCCAATCACAACCACATGTTTGCCCCTGGCATCCAAACGCTCTTCTTCCGGCGTCAGCGGTTCTCCGGCCACACGTTTATTCTGCGCCCGCAGGAAGTCCATCGCAAAAACAATATTCTCATAGCCGCGGCCCGGAACAGGCAAATCACGGGGCTGACTGGCTCCGAGGGTTAGACAGACGGCATCAAATCGTTTGCACAAATAGCGGGCCGAAAGATCGGCTCCCACCACCACCCCCATCTGAAACTGCACCCCTTCTTCCGTCATTTGGCGAATCCGGCGGTCCAAAACCCATTTTTCGAGTTTGAAATCGGGTATGCCGTATCGAAGCAGACCGCCGGGCAACGGGTCTTTTTCAAAAATGACAACGTCGTGCCCCGCCCGCGCCAGCTGCTGTGCGGCCGTCAGACCGGCAGGTCCCGAACCGACAACGGCCACCCGTTTGCCCGTTCGAACCGGAGCCAGCAGAGGACGAATCCACCCTTCGGCAAACCCCCGTTCGACAATTTGGAACTCGATATGCCGAATCAAAACCGGTTTGTCATTTACGGCCAGCGTACAGGCCGATTCACAGGGAGCCGGACAAACTCGGCCGGTGATTTCCGGAAAGTTATTGGTAGAGTGGAGATTGTCGCAGGCCTCTTTCCAGCGGCCCAGATATACCAGGTCGTTAAACTCCGGAATGCGGTTGGCTACGGGACAACCGAATTCGCTGTGGCAAAACGGAATGCCGCAGTCCGCACACCGGGCCGCCTGCTGAACAATGGCATCAGGGCTCAGCGGGATTTCAATTTCCCGATAATCCCGAATCCGGTTTTCAACCAGCCGATAAGGAACCGGCTGGCGAGGGTATTCAAGAAATCCTTTGATTTTAGCCATGCTGGAAAACCTCTTCCGTGGCCGGAGTGGATTCAGTATGACGCCGCTCCTGCGCACGCATTCGCTCAAGGGCCTTTCGATAATCAATCGGAATCACTTTTACGAATTTACCCACCATGTCCGGCCAGGCATTCAGAATCCGGCGGGCATGACTGCTGCGCGTAAGAGACTCATGTTTTTCAATCAGCTGACGCAAAAGTTCTTCATCTTCCGGTTTATAAACGCTTTCCAAATCGACCATATCCAGATTGCAGAGGGTGTCAAACATCTGCATCTCATCAAGAACATACGCGATTCCGCCGCTCATGCCGGCGGCAAAGTTGCGGCCGGTCTTTCCGAGAACCACCACAATTCCGCCGGTCATATATTCACAGGCATGGTCACCCACTCCTTCTACGACAGCCGCCGCCCCGCTGTTTCGTACGCAGAAACGCTCTCCGACCATTCCGTTGATGAACACTTCTCCGGAAGTGGCTCCATAAAGCAGTGTGTTGCCGGCGATAATATTTTCCTGCGGAAGGAAAGGTGACCCGGCGGGCGTTTCGACGATAATACGGCCGCCGGACAGCCCCTTGCCGAGATAATCATTGCTGTCCCCGATGAGCCGCAGGGTAATTCCTTTTGCCAGAAAGGCGCCGAAACTCTGTCCGGCCGACCCTTCAAACGTCAGCTGGATGGTATCATCCGCAAGACCATCCGGACCGTACTGTTTCACAATGAAATTGCTCAGAATCGTCCCGACCGCCCGATGCACATTCTGAATCGGCATCCGCAGCTGAACGGTTTTTCCCTTTTCGAGAGCGGGCTTAATCTGTTCCAGAATCCGCCAGTCCAGATGGTCTTTGAGCCGATCGGGCTGGGAGCTCACATATCTTCGGGCGGCACCGGAAGGGCCTTCCGGAACCAGAAAGATGTTGGAAAAGTCCAGCCCCCTGGCTTTGTAATGGTCAACAGCTTGTCGGGTACAGAGACAATCCACCCGTCCAATCATCTCATCCACTGTCCGAAATCCCAGCCGGCTCATCCATTGACGAACTTCCTCCGCCACGAAAAGCATATATCGCTGAAGATATTCCGGCTTGCCTTTAAATCGTTTGCGCAGTTCCGGGTCCTGGGTGGCGATGCCGTACGTGCAGGCCCCTTCGTGGCACTTGCGCAAAAGAGTACAGCCAAGCGTGACCAGTGCTGCCGTTCCAAAGCCGAATTGTTCCGCACCAAGCAAAGCAGCAATCACAACATCTCGCCCGGTCCGCATTTGGCCATCCACCTGCACCCGAATTCGGTCACGCAACCCGTTCCGGATAAGCACCTGCTGGGTCTCGGCAAGTCCGATTTCCCAAGGGCATCCAGCATGTTTAATAGAGGAGAGCGGACTGGCACCGGTCCCTCCATCGTGACCGCTGATGAGAACTTCATCCGCTCCGCCTTTGGCAACACCGGCGGCAATCGTCCCGACGCCGACCTCGGAGACCAGTTTGACGGAGATTTTGGCCTGCGGATTGCTGCATTTGAGGTCATAAATCAGCTGAGCCAGGTCTTCGATGGAATAAATATCATGGTGCGGAGGCGGAGAAATCAGCGTTACGCCGGGCGTCGAGTGCCGCAGGCGGGCAATTTCTTCCGTAACTTTATGGCCGGGCAGCTGTCCGCCTTCCCCGGGCTTGGCTCCCTGCGCCATTTTAATCTGAATCTCTCTGGCATTAACCAGATATTGAATTGTCACACCAAAGCGGGCACTGGCCACCTGCTTAATAGCCGAGTTCAGGGCGGTCCCGTAGCGAGAGGGGTCTTCGCCGCCTTCGCCGGTATTGCTCATTGCCCCCAGGCCGTTCATGGCGGCCGCAATGCATTCGTGAGCTTCCTTGCTGATGGATCCGTGGCTCATCGCCCCGGTGCAAAAACGCCGGACAATCGACTCAGCGGGCTCCACCTCCTCCAGCGGCACAGGCTGGGTCTCCCGAAATTCAAAAAGCCCCCGCAGGGTTCCCATCTTTCGGGACTGTTCGTTGACCAGCCGCGCAAACTCCTCATAAGCCTTCCGGTCATTGAGCATTACAGCATGCTGAAGTTTGGCCACGGTCGCCGGATTCCAGAGGTGATATTCCCCGTCGCGGCGGTAATGGTACTGACCGCCGTAATCCAGTTCGAGCGAACCGGCCGGACGGGGCTTGCAGGCCTCCTCCAGCCGCTGAAGGATATCCTGGGCGATTTCTTCCAATCCGATGCCGCCGATGCGGGAGCTGGTGCCGGTAAAATACCGGTCCACCACTTCCCGATTGAGTCCCAGGCACTCAAAGAGCTGTGCGTTAAAATAGCTCCGCAGGGTTGAGATGCCCATCTTGCTCATGGTTTTGAGAATGCCTTTTTTGACGGCGGCAATGTAGTTGTCAGCAATCTGCTCGGGCTCCATGTCCGCCGGCAAATCCCCGTTCTGCTGCAGAAATGTGAGCGTTTCAAAAACCAGATGGGGATTGACGGCATTGGCTCCGTATCCGCACAGCAGGCAGAAGTGCATCACTTCGCGGGCCTCACCGGTTTCGACAATCAGTCCGGCTTCTCCCCGCAGCCCCCGTTCGATTAAACCGTGATGGACGGCGGAAACAGCCAGCAGAGATGGAATCGGCGCCTTCTGCCCGGCAGGATTGCGATCGCTGAGAATAATCAAAGACGCATCATCGCGAAGAATCGCCTCAGCCGCCGAATCAATCAGGGCGTCGAGGGCCTGTTTTAAGGAATCACCGGGACGGCTTCGATCCATCTCAAAAAGGGTGGAAACAGTCACAACCTTGAAATCTTTTCGCTGGGCCGAACGAAGCCGAACCATATCCTCATTGGTTAGAATCGGATGAGGCAGCTTCAGCTGCCGGCAATGTTGGGGCGTTTCCTCCAGAAGATTAAGGCGTCGGCCGGTGTATGTCATCAGACTCATCACCAGCCCTTCCCGAAGCGGGTCAATCGGCGGGTTGGTCACCTGAGCAAACAGCTGCTTGAAGTAGTCAAACAGCAGACAGGGGCGGTCGCTGAGCACTGCCAGCGGGGTATCGTTGCCCATCGAGCCGACCGGCTCCTGTGCATGCAGGGCCATCGGCGCCAGAATCATCCGCAGCTCCTCACGCGTATAGCCGAAGAGACGCAACCGTCGGAAAAGCGTATCCAAGTCCGGTTTTTCGAGGTCCGGCACAGAAAAGAGCCCCCGCAGTTCGATGCGGTTTTCCTCCAGCCATCGGCGGTAGGGTTTCTGACGGGCAATCCGCCCTTTGATTTCATTATCAGTGATAATGCGCCCTTCCTCGGTATCGATTAAAAACATTTTGCCGGGCTGAAGACGGCCTTTCTGACTGACTCGTTCCGGAGAAAACCGCACGACCCCGGTTTCGCTGGCCATCACCACCAGCCCGTCTGTAGTAATCGTGTAGCGGCAGGGTCTCAGGCCGTTGCGGTCGAGGGTGCCGCCGACCAGCCGGCCGTCTGTAAAAAGCATAGCCGCCGGCCCGTCCCACGGCTCCAGAATCGCTGAATGATACTCGTAAAAGGCCCGTTTATCCGTGCTGATATGATACTTGACGCCAAAGGCCTCCGGAACCATCATCATCATCGCATGCGGCAGCGAACGTCCGGCACGCACGAGAAGCTCAACCATATTGTCAAAACAGGCCGAATCGCTGCCTTGCGGGTCGAGCACCGGAATCAAGTCGCCTAAATCTTCCCCCAGAACAGGACTGCGAAGGCGTTTTTCCCGCATTCGCATGTAATTGCGGTTGCCGCTGAGCGTATTAATTTCGCCATTGTGAGCAATGCAGCGGAAGGGCTGAGCCAGTCTCCAGTTCGGCAGTGTATTGGTGCTGTATCGCTGGTGAACAATCGCTAGGGCCGATGTCAACCGCTCATCGGACAAATCCGGGTAATACTCGAACAGCTGGCGGGCCATGAACATGCCTTTGTAGCAAATCGTCCTGCAGGAGAGTGTCGGAACATAAAAATCGACGCCGTCGTCCGCCAGCTTTTCGCGTACCAGCCGTTCTGCCCGCTTTCGAGCCTTAAAGAGATCCCGTTCAAACATTTCCGAATCTCGGCCGCCGCCGTCCACAAAAATCTGACGGATGACCGGCTCCGCACTGAGCGCTATCGGCCCCAAACAATCCGGGCGAACCGGAACCTGCCGCCAGCCGAGGACCTTCAGCCCGTAGAAGGCCAACGCCTTTTCGAGAATCTCCTCGCAAACAGCCCGGACGGCCGGGTCTTTAGAACCGAAAACCATCCCGACTGCGTATTGACCCGGTTGAAAACCGCTGAGTTCTATCTTTTTACATTCTGAACGGAAAAACTCATGGGGAATCTGAAGCAAAATTCCGGCACCGTCTCCCGTCACGTCATCCGCACCGGCAGCACCGCGGTGATTCAGATTCAAAAGAATTTGTTTGCCCAATTCGATAATGGAATGGTCTTTTTTGCCAGATATATGAACAACGGCCCCGATACCGCAAGCGTCATGCTCACGGCGTACTTCATATAATCCTTTGTCTTTCCAGATACTACGCACGTTCTTGGCATCCTCATATGCAGAAAGATGATTAAAAAAGCTTATTGCAATGTTAGAAGATTTTATCGTTATCTGTATTGATTGTCAATTGTTCCCCCAAATTTTGGGCCATGCCGCTGGAACCCACAGCGACATGGCCCTCTGCTTGAACGGCTGACAATTCGCTTATCTCAAAAAGAGCATTTCCGCATAGGTCGGCAAGGGCCACATTTGAGCATCCACAAGCACCTCCAGGGCATCCGCCGCCTTGCGAACCGCCCCCATAGCCGGCAGGATTTCTTCCCGAGTGCGTCGGGCCTTCTCGTGGCTCGGGGAGACTCCCGCAACCTCTTTGACCTTCTCTTCGAGTTTTCCAATCGCCCCGCTCAACTCATCGATCAGTCCGCAGACCTTTTCGAGCTGTTTGACCAGGGACAAGGACTTGACACCGGCAGACTCCACAGAGGAAACCGAAGCCGCCAGTTTTCCTGCATACATCTGACAGGCCGGCAGGATCTGCCGTTTGGCTATATTCAGGGTCGTGCCGGCCTCTATATGAATTGTCCGAATGTAGTTCTCCAGAAGAATTTCTACGCGGGCTTCCAGTTCCTCCCGGCTGAGAACCTTGTTGCGTTCAAAGAGCGCAATATGATCGGGTTCCAAAATAGTTTCAATGGACTCGACGGTGGAGGCGATATTCGGCAGTCCGCGCCGGGCAGCTTCCTTGACCCAATCAGCCGAATAGTTATCCCCGTTAAACACAATCCGACGGTGCTCAGAAGCTATGTTCTGCAGCAACTTCTGGGCTTCGGCCTTGACGTCTTTGCTTTTCTCGAGCACATCGGCGATTTCGCCGAGCACATCGGCAACAATCGTATTCAGTACAAAAGCCGGACCGGCACAGGACTGACTGGAGCCGACCATTCGAAACTCGAACTTGTTGCCGGTAAAAGCAAACGGCGACGTACGGTTTCGATCGGTGCAGTCTTTCGGCAGAGGCGGCAGCAGCGACGTGCCCAGCCGCAGTTCCCCGCCCTGCCGGGACGTCGGAGCCCCGCCGGCGGCCAACTGTTCAAAAATTTCGGTCAGCTGCTCACCGAGAAAAACCGAGACAATCGCAGGCGGCGCCTCATTGGCACCGAGACGATGCTCATTGCCGGGGTTGGCAACGCTGGCCCGGAGCAGTTTGGCGTATTTATCAACTGCACGGACGACCGCACACAAAAAGATTAAAAACACCATGTTGTCATGCGGTGTCTGACCGGGATCGAGCAGATTCACACCGGTATCCGTCACCAGAGACCAATTGTTGTGCTTGCCGGACCCGTTCACGCCGACAAAGGGTTTTTCATGCAGCAGACAAACGAACCCGTGCCGCTGGGCCACCTTCTGCAGCGTTTCCATCGTGAGCTGATTGTGGTCCGTGGCGACATTCACCGTTGTAAAGACCGGAGCCAATTCATACTGGGCCGGCGCCACTTCATTATGCTGGGTCTTGGCCGAAACCCCCAGTTTCCACAACTCCATATTCACCTCATTCATGAAAGCGGCAATCCGGTCATGCAGGGTGCCGAAATAGTGGTCTTCCATTTCCTGACCGCGGGGAGACGGAGCCCCGAACAGCGTCCGACCGGCCAAAACCAAATCCAGCCGTTTTTCAAAAAACCGTCGGTCAATGAGAAAATACTCCTGTTCAGGCCCCAGCGTAGCTATCACACGGCTGACATGGGTATTCCCCAACGCCTTCAGAAGGCGGACTGCCTGGCGGCTGAGCACTTCCATCGAACGCAGCAGCGGGGTTTTCTTATCGAGAGCCTGTCCGTTGTACGAGCAGAAAGCACAGGGAATATACAGGGTCTTGCCCTTGATAAACACGGACGAGGAGCAGTCCCAGGCGGTATAACCGCGGGCTTCGAACGTGGCCCGCAGGCCGCCGGACGGAAAGGAAGAGGCATCCGGCTCCCCCTTAATCAGTTCCTTTCCGCTGAACTCCATAATGGTCCGGCCTTCCGGCGTCGGGGATATGAAGGAGTCGTGTTTTTCGGCCGTCAAACCGGTCATCGGCTGGAACCAGTGGCAGTAATGCGTGGCCCCCTTCTCCATTGCCCAGTCTTTCATCGCGTTGGCAATAACATCGGCCACGGCAATGGTTAATTCAGAATTTCCCTTGCGGACCTCCTGAAATCGCTTATAGACATCTTTGGGAAGCCGTTCCCGCATGACCGCGTCGTTAAAGACGTTGGTTCCGAAGATTTCCGGAAGCTGACAATTTGATGTTTCCATGCATGCACTCCTGACTTTATTAAGGACCTTTTTACTCTTTATCTCAGCAGGACCCATTCCTGCAAAGCATACTTCTTTTTGAATCGCAGGTCAAAAACCGTTTTTTCAAACCGCTCATCCGATCGCCTCGCGGCCGCGCTGCCCGGTCCGAATCCGAATGCATTCCGGCAGGTCCAGAATGAAGATTTTTCCATCTCCAATTTGTCCCGTGCGGGCGCCTTCAATGATTCCTTCCACCGTGGTATCGACAAAATTGTCATTGACGGCAATTTCCAGACGGACTTTTTTGAGCAGATTGACCTCGAATTTGATGCCGCGATAGCTTTCCTCGTAGCCCATCTGCTCGCCGCAGCCCAGCGAATTGGTCACACTCATTTTTCCTACCTGGCGGCGCGTCAGGGCTTTTTTCACATCTTCGAGCTTATGCGGCTGAATATAGGCGATAATCAGTTTCATTCTTTGTTCTCCAAGAAAGGACGCTGTTTACATTGTGCTGAACACCTGGAATCCGGCGTAGGCCTCCATTCCGTGCTCTCCGATATCCAATCCCCGCAGTTCTTCCTCCTGACTGACCCGCAGTCCGATGGTCCAGTTAATGACCTTAAAAACCAGCCCCATGGAGACAAACACGAAGAGGACGGTTACGGTACTGCCGACAATCTGGATCCCCAGCTGAAGCGGATTGGCCCCGTAGAAAAATCCGTTGTTGGCTAGTCCGAGTGAAGCCTTGCCGAAAAGCCCCACGCAAATTGTTCCCCAGATGCCGCACATTCCGTGCACCGGGACGGCACCGACAGGGTCATCAATCTGAAGCTTATCGAGCAGCTCCACGCCGAGCACAACCAGGGTGCCGGATGACAGTCCGATTACACAGGCCGCCCAGGGTTCAACATAAGCGCAGGGAGCGGTAATCCCGACCAGCCCTGCCAGGGCTCCGTTCATCGCCATGGACAGATCGGGCTTTCCGAAGCGGAGCCAAACCGTGCTCATCGCCGCAATCCCGCCCAGGGTAGCCGCCAGATTTGTGTTTAAGGCAATCCGGCTGATATCCGCCCCGCCGTTGGAAACACCGAGCGTGGAACCTGCGTTAAACCCGAACCAGCCGAACCAGAGAATAAAGACCCCCAGTGAGGCCAGCGGGATATTATGTCCGGCAATGGCTCGGGGTTTTCCATCGATGCCGTATTTGCCGTACCGAGGTCCGAGGACGAGAGTTCCGGCCAGTGCCGCAACACCTCCGACCGTATGAACAACGGTCGAGCCGGCAAAATCCGCAAATCCCATTTTGCTCAGCCAGCCGCCGCCCCAAATCCAGTGGCCGACGATCGGATACACCAGAGCGGAAATGATGAAGGAATATATCAGATACGCAATGAACTTCATTCGTTCGGCCATTCCGCCGGCTACAATTGTAGCAGCGGCTCCACAGAAAGCGGCCTGAAAGAGCCAGAAGGCATGCAAAGGCAAAGTACCAACCCGCTCCTCCAACCCCATCAGAAGCCAGCCGTGAGTCCCGATGAATCCATTGCCGCTGCCGAACATCAGCGCATAACCGACCAGATAGAATCCGAGAGAGGCCATGCAGAAATCCAGAAAATTTTTGGTCAGGATGTTGCACGTGTTTTTGGCTCGAATAAAGCCGGCTTCGACCATGCCGAAGCCGGCCTGCATGAAGAACACCAAAAAGGCCGCAATCAGCACCCAGACCGTATCCAGAGACTGCTGAAGGGGGAAGAAGTCCGCTTCCTGAGCTGCCGAGGCCGGAACGGCTAATGCCAATCCGAGACCGAGAATCCCGATTTTGTTGCTGACGGCGGATAAAGTCTCTTTCCTGTACACGTGTTATCCCTTTCGCTTCAAAATCCATCCGATACGTTTTAGAATGGACTCATCGCAAACCTTATGCCAGAATGGCCGGAACAAATAAAATTCCGTAAACAGCTGCAGAAAAGTGAGATGCGGATGGATTTTTCATCAAAATGGAGCCGGAGAAAAGTCTACAAAAATGTAATCGCAAGATTTGGATTAAACATTTTTGTATTTTTCTGCCGGCTCCAAACGTCCCCTGAGTCCTTCAGCCGATCGCCGCCGACCCTTTTTCTCCGGTTCGGATGCGAATGCATTCGGCCAAATCGAGAATAAAGATTTTTCCGTCCCCGATTTCTCCGGTGCGTGCGGCAGAAATAATCGCATTCACCGTGCGGTCTACAAAATTGTCATTGACGGCAATCTCCAGACGAATTTTTTTGAGCAGATTGACCTCGAATTTGATTCCGCGATAACTTTCCTGATAGCCCATTTGGGCTCCGCATCCGAGTGAATTGGTCACGCTCATCTTGCCGACTTCGGCCTGTACAAGGGCTTTTTTGACCTCTTCCAGTTTATGAGGCTGGATGTACGCAATAATCAGTTTCATAGGCATGCTCCTTAAGGAAAAACGTTCGGCTACATGGTGCTGAAAATCTGGAATCCGCTGTACGCTTCCATGCCGTGTTCTCCGATGTCCAGACCTTTCATTTCTTCTTCGGCACTGACCCGCAGACCCACCGTATTCCGAAGAATCCAGAACAGCAGCAGCCCCAGACCCAATGCCCAAACAAAAGCAACTCCGGCTCCAAGGAGCTGAATCCCTAACTGACGGAGCCCCCCTCCATAGAAGAGACCGCCATCAATCGCAAACAATCCATAAGCCAAAGTACCCCAAAATCCATTGACAGCATGGACACTGACGGCGCCGACCGGGTCGTCAATTTTCAGAACCGCATCAAAAAACAGAACGCTGAATACCACCAAAACACCCGCCACCAGGCCGATGACAATCGCTCCGACCGGCGTCACCCCGTCACACGGAGCCGTAATAGCAACCAGGCCGGCCAGGGTTCCATTCAACGCCATCGAAAGATCCGGTTTCTTCAGAACCCCCCAGGACGTCAGCAGCGAGGAAACCGCCCCGGCCGCCGCCGCCAAATTGGTTGTGACGGCAATATACCCCACCATTCCGCCGGCAACCGTCGTGCTGCCCGGATTAAATCCGAACCAGCCGAACCAGAGGATAAATACCCCCAGAGCCGCCAACGGAATATTGTGTCCGAGCAGGGCTTTCGGTTTTCCGTCCCGCCCGTATTTTCCCAGTCGAGGGCCCAGAACAACGGCACCGGCCAGAGCCAGCCAGCCGCCGATGGAATGAACAACCGTCGAACCCGCGAAATCATGAAATCCTAAATCCGCCAGCCAGCTCCGATTGTCCGTCAGAAGCAGATTGCCCCAGGCCCAGGAGCCGAAGACCGGATAAATCACCAGCGAAATCACTGCACTGTAAATCAGATAGGAGATGAACTTGGTTCGTTCCGCCATGGCACCGGAAACAATGGTGGCGGCCGTCGCCGCAAAAACTGTCTGGAAAATCAGGAAGGTCCAGCTCCAGTCCTCTCCGGGCTCGATTCCCCCCAGAGCAAACATCGTCGTGCCGAACAGCCCGTTGGACCGTCCGAACATCAGGCCAAAGCCGACCAGAAAGAACACGAGCGAACCGACGGAAAAGTCCATCAGATTTTTCATCAGAATATTCACGGCGTTTTTCGCCCGGGTAAAGCCCGTTTCCACCATGGCAAAGCCGGCCTGCATAAAGAAGACCAGAAAAGCGGCTATACACGTCCAAATCACATTCATATTGACTTGCAGAGTCTCTTTGACTTCTGCAATCCCGCTCGGCTCCTGTGCCGCGGCTTCTCCCGCAGACAGAATCCCGCTCAACAGCAGCAGACAGACCGCAAATTCCCATCCCCTGCAGCGAATTTCTCGATCACCGCACATGCTTGGTTCCTTTCTGAAAGATAAAGGGTTTTCCAGATGTTAAAACTCTGTTCCCAGACCGACCCCGGCCCAAAACAGGTCTCGATCCCCGGAAGGAAGCCCCTTGCGGACATCCGAATCCAGAATCGTCCCGTAATTCAGACTCGGTGTTACGGTCCATTTTCCGAAGGTAAAGGGAAAAGCGATTTTCAGACTCAGGTCGTTGAGCGCACTTTTATCGAGAGGGTCCCCGACGGCATCCACCCAATACCCTTCATTGTAGTTGGAATCTCCCCACCCGACCGCACAGGACAGCGCCAGACCGACCGAGACGGACTCACTCAGCTCGGCAATTTTTTCGATGGTATGGCCGATGCCGGCGGATACGTAAGTCCCGTTGATATCGTCAAAATCATAATAAACAGTCACGGAGGGTGTAAGAAACGCATCCAGCGACAAACCCGAATACATCTCCTGGGTGCTGCCGGCACTGGGGAAACGGTAATAAATATACCCCAGCGACAACGTCAGATTCTCCGCAAGAGAAAAAGAACAGCTTCCGTAAAAATCATACTCCGTGAATTCTCCGGCCTGGCTGTTCTCATTGGTCATATCCAGATTGCCCCAGATGCCGGCCGACCAGGGCCCCTTGCTGACTCCGATGGAGGGCTGCCAGACCCAGTCATCCACGAGATTGTGTCCGCGCCAGACATACTTGCTGTAGAAATCACTGGTCAGCGAGAAGGCAACCTTTTCTTCCGCCGCCGCCGCCGCAGACGCCGCTAATACCATCCCTGCACAAATCCATTGTCTCATACACATGTTTCTTCTCCCGAAAAAAGACGCTTTCTGAGCTGGCGTACAGCCGCCAACTTTTTACGGAACGAGAGAAGAAGCAAGGGATATGCCAAACCAAACTGCAGGCCGAAAATCTGTATCTTACTGAAATACAGACAGATGCGAAAGTTTTATAACAAAGAACGTTTTGCAGAAAACAACATATTTGTACAGATTAAAAGAGGATTCTACATTTTTGTACATCCGCCGGACTTATTTTCCGAGCAGATGGTACTTGCGCATTTTATAGCCGAGCATTCGTTCGGTAATGCCCAGCTCTCTGGCCGCCTGCCTCTGTTTTCCGCCGGTTTTCTTGAGGGCATCCACAATCATCTCTTTTTCGAGATTGGCCACCCGTTCCGGCAGGGTCAGTCCGTCACGGCTCGGCGTTTTCTGAACCATCTGAAGGGAAGGCGGCAGATGGTCGGAGCGGATCACATCTTCATTGCAGACCAGCACCGCCCGCTCGATGCAGTTTTCCAGTTCGCGGACATTTCCCGGCCAGTGATAGCTTGTAAGCATTTCAATCGCCGGTGTGGAGATGCGGTTGATTTTTCTGCCGTTTTCCCGGGCATACTTTTCGAGAAAATAATCTGCCAGCAGCATAATATCGTCCTTGCGGTCCCGCAGCGGCGGCATGAAAATCGGAAAAACATTGATGCGGTAATACAAATCTTCCCGGAAAAGGCCGTTCTTGATTCCCTCTTCGAGATTCTTATGAGTGGCGACCACAATCCGGACGTTGGTTCGAATCGTCTCCGTGCCGCCGACACGCTCAAATTCACGGAATTGAATCACCCGCAGCAGCTTGACCTGAAGATTCAGGGAGAAATCACCGATTTCATCCAAAAAGATAGTCCCGCCGGAGGCCAGCTCAAAGCGTCCGAGTTTTCGCTGGGTTGCTCCGGTGAAGGCGCCTTTTTCATGACCGAACAGCTCGCTTTCCAGAAGCAGTTCCGGCAAAGCCGTACAGTTGACCTTGATGAAGGGCTTGTCCGCCCGCATGCTGTTGTAATGAATGGCATGGGCAACCAGGTCCTTGCCGGTGCCGCTTTCGCCGCGAATCAGCACGGTTGCATTGCTGTTGGCTACCTGCTCAATGAGCCGATACACCTCCTGCATCGCATTGCTGGTGCCGATCATGTTGTGAATGCTGAATTTCTTCTTCAGCTCGCTGCGCAGACGGGCGTTTTCATCCGCCAGTTTCAGCCGGTCGGAAACAACCAGTCGGTTGAGCTTGACCGCCTGAGCCACCATTGTCGAGAGGACTTCCAGAAGATTGACATAGAATTCCAGATTCTCGCCCGGCAGGACCTTCCTGTCGGCGCTGATAGCGCCGATGGTTTTGCCCTCCAGCTTAATCGGCACACAGAAAAAGGCAATGCGTCCCCGTTTCGGTTTGGGACGCCGCCCGGTCTTGGCCAAAAAGCGGGGGTCTTTGCTGATGTCCGGCACAATCTCCCGGATGCCCCGCTGGACGACCAGCCCGGTGATTCCCTCCCCAACTTTGTAGGTCACATGTTTGGACTCATCCGGAATGCCGTGGGCTACTTTTATGGCAATCGTCTCGGTCTCCGGGTCCAGAAGCATAATCTGTCCGCGCTCCAGCTTTAAATGGCTTTCAAGGGTGGACAAAATGGAGCCGAGCGTTTCCTCCAGATTTAAGGAATCTGCAATGGCCCGCGACACCTCCGCGAGCAGCTGAACTTCTTTTCCGAGTTTTTCCATCGGTTATCCCCTGATAGACAAGATTGTCAATCTACCCATTATATCTAACAAAAATGTAGCTTCGGTTTCAAATAAAAAAACGGGCACCCGTTGGGCTGCCCGTTTGATTCATTTTTTCTCCGGCCGGCGTCAGAGCGTTTCTTTGAGCACCGCAATCCCCTCAACTACTTTGCAGGTATGAACGGCAAAGCGGTCGGCATAATCAGGCCGAGAGCGGGGATACGCCGTTTCGACGGCTTGTTTGAGCCTGTCAGCATCTTCCGCCAACACCAAAGCCCCGGCGGCTCCTTTGTCCCCGCCGCCCAGCATCCGCTCGCCAAGCACGCCGGGCACCGTGCGGGCAATATCGCACATCGTCTCCAGTTCCGGACCGGAAATGACATACTCATCCCGCAAACCAATCCCGTCTTCGCGGAAAATCCGCCCGACTTTCCGAATATCGCCCTTTTTCCAGGCCTCGAGCATCTCATAAAAGCGTTTTTGCGCCTTATAGATGTAGGTCATCCGGCTGACCAGATGAGGCACTTCCCTTTCAAACCGGCTTCGGATTTTCTGGTAAAGACCTTCATCCCGAATATCCGCCAGACAGTTGATAGAAAAGCCAGCCGCCTTGGCCTTCTGCACCATGTCCTCGCACTCGGCCCGGCGGAGTTTGTATGTGGACTTTTCCAGGCCAGGCCGGACTGTCCCGGTATCCAGAACCACAATCCGGAATTCCGGGGCTCCTTTGCCCAGCGGCACATAGACAATCGAACGGTCAGACGGCCGATAATGCGTGCCCATCCCCTCCTTGGCAAACAGAATCATAATCTGGTCCAGCTTGCCGCAGGGAGAACCGATGTAGTCATTTTCCACCGCCTGAGCCAAGTCCACAATCTTCATCGTATCCGACTCCTGAATGCCGTTGACATCCAGAATCGACAGAATCAAATTGAGCGTCAGGGAAGCCGAACGGCTCATCCCGCCGCCGGGGATATTGCCGTACAGGACCGCATCCATTCCCTGCGTGAGTTTATATCCTTCCCGCCGCAAAATATACTCCACGCCATACGGAAAGCGGCCCCATGTATCGGCAATTTGGGAAGATTTAGGCGGCGGAACAGAGCCCAATTCAAACTCGATGAGGCCGTCAGACGGAAAATTTCCGCTGAACAGCCGCATCTTCTTGGTTCCGTTGGGCTTGTAGGCCATCCAGATGAACCGGTCCGTCCCGACACCGAACAATTCAGTCCCGTTGTAATCCCCGTGCTCAACCCCCAGACAAAACCGGGAGGAGCTGCGGCGGATTTGGGCCCCTTTCAGAGACAGAGTATGTTCCGAAGCCAGTTTTCGCAGAACATCAACGGCTTGCTGATCATTGGTTACAGATTTCACTGTGTACTCTCTCCCTTATTTAGCTAATCCGAGCGGACTGAAAATCACATACAAAAGCAGCGTCAGGACCACAACCACAACGCCGGCGGCCGCTGCCCCTTTGGAGGAATGCAGCTGAATCGTCGTGTTCTGTCGAAACTCGACAGGCTGAGCCAGCGGCCTGGCTGCTGTAATCAGAGCCATCACCAAAAGACAAAAGATAAAGCTGATGGCCATCCGATTCAGGAAGTTGCCGATTAAAAAGGCCATCACCTGATTCTCCATCAATTTGCCAAAGGTTGAGACATATTTGAGCCCGCCGTACACAAGGAAGTTGGTCACAAGCCCCGCCACACCGCAGACTGCCGGTCCGCGGCGTACCACCAGGCCGAATACAAAAACCGCCAGCACGCCCGGCGACAGAAAGCCCTGGCTTTCCTGAATGATCGTAAAGATGCTGTTGCTGATTTTGGGGTTGCCCAGCTGCGGGGCCAAAAAGACCGCCACAGCCGTAAACGCAACGACACAGATGCGCCCGAGTGCCACAACGGCCTTCTGGGAAGCATTCGGGGCCAGATATTTTTTGTAGATATCCATCGTGAAAATGGTGGAAGCGGCATTGAGCATGGCGGCCAGCGAGCTGACAATCGCCCCTAACAAAGCCGCCAGCACGAATCCGACCAGTCCGCTCTTTTTCGGAAGCACTTTGCTGAGCAGCTGGCCGAGAGCGGAGTCATACTTATAGCCGAGAAACTTCTCTGTAACCACTTTGGCTTTCGCTGACTGAGCGGCTTGACGGACTGAGGCATTATAGGCATCCAGTTCCGCAGCAAGGAACGGAAAAACCACACGCCAGGATTTGTCATCCGATTCGAAGACCGTAAAGGGCTGAACCTGGAGCTTGTCGTACTTCTCTTTCAAAATCGGCAGGACAAACGGATTTTTGATTCGGCTTGCCTTCAGCGCCGACTCACTCGGAAAGACCGCCAACAGAAAAGTCCCCTGCGTCGGGGCGGCCAATACTTCCGGGGACGGCTGCGAAACAACCTGCACAAGCTGTGTATTCGGATTGGCCATCCTGTATTTGGCCAAAACCGGGGCGTTGTCTGCCGCCGCCTTGGACTTCATATCCGGCGCAAACAGGTTGAAAGCGATAATGCCGGGAATCACAATGACAAACGGGATGAGCAGTTTCATAAAAGCGGAGAAAACAATCCCCTTCTGCCCTTCCGCCAGCGAAGCCGAACCGAGGGTCCGCTGGGTGATATACTGATTCAGACCCCAGTAATAAAAGTTCGGAATCCACAGCCCCAGCAGCAAGGCCGTCCAGGGCAGGGTCGCATCGCTCATCGGAAGGAACATATTCAGCCGGACTTTATTGAGCGAGACAAACCGCTCCAGTGCTCCTTCACTGCCCGTGAAGGTTTTCAGGCCGACGGCTCCAGTGCTTACATCTTCGATATAAGAGGCCTCCTGAACATTGCCGAGCATCTTAAAGGCAAAAATCAGGATGACTGCCCCGCCGACAATCAGAGCACTTCCCTGAATCAGGTCGGCCCAGGCACAGGCCTTCAGTCCGCCCGCCGCCACATACAGCATCGCAATGATTCCAATCACCAGCGAGGCCTGAGCCACGGTCGGCACAATTTTCATTTCCATTTCCTCGGCCATCGTATTGATAGTCAGGGCCCCGGAATAGGTCACCGCTCCCAGCAGAAGCATGTAGATAAAAATGGTCGTCACAGCCATGATGGTGCGGGCGGCCGTGTTATAGCGGTATTCGAGAAATTCCGGCATTGTATAAATCCCCGCCCGCAGGAAATAAGGCAGGAAACCGAAAGCCACCACAACCAGGGTAATCGCCGCCATCCATTCATAACTGGCGATGGCCATCCCGATATGGCTGGCGGCATTCCCACTCATTCCGACAAACTGCTCGGAGGAAATATTAGCGGCAATCAGAGAAAATCCTATCAGCCACCAAACCAGACCTCGACCGGCCAGAAAATAATCCTCTCCGGACTTTTCATGGCGGCTTTTATAGAGCCCCAGCCCCACGACACAGACGACAAAAACAACAAAAACAATTACATCCAGAATCCCCATTGTCCAGACTCCTAAAAAACGTTCTCTTCGTCTTTTTCTGTGTCTAACAAATCTCCCGTCATTCCCAAAACCTGTCCTCCGCAGCTTCAGCGGAGGAAAAAGGCGGGAAACCGGACTTTTTGTGAGACGCCTTTAGATTATTTCCGAATTATCCATATTTTGGAGGCCGTATCAACAAAGATTTCTGAAAGTACCAGCACCTGCCCATCCAATTCCTTGCAGAACTTGCAAAAAAAATGACAACTTCCTACCATGGACCAAATTGGAGGGGCTTTTCGGTCGGCTTTTCTTTCAGAAGAATCAGAATACCCAGTGAAGGGTTTTCTTGATTGAACCGCTCTATTTCCTCCCGGGTCATCACCATACCGGCCGTCGAAATCCCATCACAGACAGCCGGGTCTTCCCCTTTTACCCAAACTGCCGTTTTATCTTGAATTGCCTGACCGGTATCCGGACGAATCATGTCGGTTCCCCGCCGAAGACCGGAGCAGCTGAGCGCCTCATTTCTCATCAGAAGGGACCGAATCTCCTTTTGCGTAATCGGATTGGTCAGGCGGACAGGCCAACCCGCCTGGCCTGACGGTGCATCCATCGCCAGGATGGTGCTGGTCCCGCCGTGAATCAGGACTTTTTGAATCTGCCGTTCGCCCAGCACATCGGCCATTTTCTTAATTGCAAATCCCTTTCCGAGCCCCCCTAAATCCAGCCGGAGTTTGTCTGAATGAACCTGAACCGACATCCTGTCCGGCCGAATCTGCAGTCGATGCATCCCCGCCGAACAAAGCCGGTCCCAAATGTCGGCTTCTGAGGGTGTCGAGCCCTTCCACAAATCTACCAATTCCCCAACTGTACAGTCAAAAAGCCCTCCGGTCTCCTGATAAAGGCGCTGAGCAATTTGTAGACATTCCATTGTTTCCGGAGAAACAATCACTGATTGTCCTTTTTGTAAGGAATTGATTTGGGAGATGTCACTGTTGGGAATAAAACGGCTCAAAAGCGATTCCAGCCGGTCTAATTCGTCAAAGGCCGCTCGAGCGGCGTTTGCGGCATAGACAGAGTCCGGATGCTCGATAAACAGTTCAAATTCCGTCGCCATCGCACGATGACAGAAATGAAACGGTTTCATCGAGCCCTCTCTTTTTCAAGAGTTAGGCTGTCTGCCTGCATCAAATCCAGCAAATCTTTTCGAATGTACCCTCTCCATTCGAGAGACGGCCGTAAATAGACCGGTGCATCAAAAAGCGGCAGATACATATGCCGCTGTCCGGGAGGAGGGGTTTCATACAAATACTTCAAAATCTCCGGTTCCATCCGTGCATCCGCCAAAATCAGGGGCGCAGCAGGCATCGAGGGGGCCACTTCACGGAAATACCCAACGGAAGAAAAAGAGCGAAGATACCACGGCCACGGCCAGTAATCATCGTTTTCTGCGAAAATCTGGATATAAAGCCGCTGCCCTTCTCCGGAATCTTCCGCAATCTGCTGCACCGTTTGAAGCATAGAAAAAATGTCGGGGCTTGTATGTCCGTAAACATAAGGATTTGAAGAACTTGTCGCATATTTTGTCATCAAAAACAGGCTCTGAACAACCGGACTGAAGAGGCCGAAAATCAGCAGAACAGCCGCCGCAAAACGCCGCTGACCGGGACCGGAGGCCCATTCCAGAAATCGGTCAGCCGCCAATCCGGCCGGCAGCGTCATTCCGTACAGGATGCACAAGACATTCCACGGAGTTTTATAAGGAATAGCCGAGTAGAAAACCGTCAATAACACCCAAAAAAGAACCAAAAAAAGAGCAGCGTGGTTTTCAGTCCCTTTTCGCCGGTCTGCCCAAACAATACCAGTACCCAGCAGGGCCAAAGCCGCAATCACATCCTCATTCCAAACAGGCGGCTCAAAAAACTCTGTCCATGTCAGCAAGTCCAGATAGTACCACCAGGGGTGGAAATGGGACGTTTTGGAAGCCGCATGAGCAGGATACAGCCAGAAACTTTGAAGAGAATCCGCCAAACCCCGTCCGTGCGTTCCGAAGCTGGAAAAAAACAGAAGCCAGACAAACAGAAACGCCGCCAAAGCTGCCGCCGCATGAGAAAAGGCCCATTTTCCCACAGGCCGCCCCCAAAGGACGAGGAAAGCCAGTGCCGCTGCAGCAAATGACAGGACGGCCGTTTCTTTTGTCGCCAACATCAACCCCGCCGAAAGCCCCGTCCAAACCGCCCAGCCGAGGCAGGGCCTATCCCAATAGCGGCAAAGTCCCCCTAAAAAACACCCAAGAAACAAAACCAGCCATATCTCGTGAATGAAATAGCCGCTGTAATAGACAAAAGCAGGCGAAAATGCCAGCAGAACAGAGGCAAACAAAGCAGCCCTTTTGCCGATGTACGGAACCATCAGCCAGACAGTCAGGATCCCTCCCAACCCGGCCAGAACGGTAATGCCTCGTAAAAGACCTTCCGTCAGACCATTCAGCGTACGAATGCCTGCCAGCCGGGCTCCCAGCCAGGTGAAATAATACAACGTTGGCCCGTGATATTCGAGGGGCTCGTATTCATACAGGCCGGTTTCCAAACGATGCCCGAGCTTGACGGCGTGAACCGCTTCGTCCGTATGCATCGGCCGAATCGGCAAGAATGGGAACCGCACCGCCGCCGCGGCGGCCAGCACCGCACAGCCGAGATAAAAAGAACGCTTCATCGCGGGCTTCTGCCGAAGACCTCTATTTCGATGAAATGATTCATATCGTTCTGGTTGTTGCCGCTGCTGTAAATCCGAACATAACGGGCCCGAGTTCCTTTGGCGTCAATCAGCTTGCCTTCGGATGTTCCGACAAAGTTCTTGTCTTTCCCGACGCCCAGACCGCTCGAATTGTCATCGTCATTGTTAAACAGGGTTACCACGCCCGTGATGAAATCCGGGTCGCTGCTGACCTGGACAATCACATCATAGTAAACCCGTTCAGTCTTATGATACTGCCAGAAAACAACGGCATAGATTTCGTATTCCTGTTCCAAATCCACCTGAACCCACTGGGTAAACGGGCCCAGCTCAACGAGACTGCCGTCGTGCGCTTCCTTGTCGCCGTCCGTAATCATCGCATAGGATCCGAGAATCGGCTCAGACTCAGAACCGGTAACGGGTTTACCCCGGGAAATCAGAGCGGTTCCCTCCGGCGCCAAAAACGGCGGACGCGGAGCCCCCAGCGGTTTTTCAAGATTTTTCACACCCGTAATATTCTCCGGCGTACCGACAAACTGCGGTTTGGGGAGTGTTAAGGGAATCGGCACGAGTTTTTCGGCCTCCTTTGAAGCCGAAACAGCCGGTTTCGATTCGTCCGGTTTTTCGGATAAGGCCACATTCGCAGACGGCTGGGACGGAGCCGGTGCTGGAGGGGCAGGGGATTCTTTTTTCTGACAACCCGCAAAGGAAAACACAACCGTTAAACACCCGACAAAAACAAGAAGTTTTTTCATTTCGATTCTCCTGACCTTTAGACCAGATTCCACGGCGAACGCATCGGCCGAAACCGCAGGCGGTTGGCCTGTTCATCGCCGACAAATTCTTCTTTCACCGGGTCCCATTGCAGAGGCCGGCTTAAGGAAACGGCAATATTGCCCAAATGACATATCGAAGCCGTCCGGTGCCCGATTTCGGCCGGCGCTGCCGTTGTTTTCCGGCTTCGAATGCACTCCAGAAAATTGCGGCGGTGATCACGGCTATAATACAGCTGAATCGGCTCTTTGCCAACTGCGTATTTTATAAGATGTTCGGGTTCTGAATAGAACCGCTCGCGGCTGACAAAAATTTTGCCTCGGCTTCCTTCAAACAGCACACTTCCGGTTCCGCCGCCTGTTCGACAGAACAGTCGAACGCCGTCCGCATAGGTAAATACCAAATTATAAGACAGAGCTGTATCGAACAATCCCTCTTTAGGCAACTCTCCCGTTCCTTCCACCCAAACCGGCCCGGTAAGGTCCGTCCCGTGTCCCCACTGAGCAATGTCAATCTGATGAGACCCCCAGTTTGTCAGCTGCCCGCCGGAGTAATCGAAAATAAAACGAAAGGTGTAATGGCACCGCTGGGAAGTATAGGGTGCCCATGGGGCCGGTCCCAGCCAGAGCTCATAATCCAGCTCCGGCGGAACAGGTTCCGGCGACCACTGCGGCGGGCAGGTGCGATTATTCGGAGGAATTTCGACATAAATGTTTTTCAGGTCTCCAATCCGTCCATTTCGAACGAGCTGACAGGCCCGATGAAAATAGGCATCCGAACGCTGATGAGAGCCGGTTTGAAAAACCCGACCGTACCGCTGAACCGTATCACAAAGAACCCGCCCTTCGGCAATCGTCAGGGTCAGAGGTTTTTCACAGTAGACATCTTTTCCAGCTCGAACGGCCGCCACCGCCATCGGCACATGCCAGTGGTCAGGGGTTGAAATGACAACCGCATCAATGTCCTCCCGGGCCAGAAGTTCGCGGAAATCCGTTGTGCCGCAGGAAGAATCCAGCCCGGCCTCCGCAAGTCCCTCCTCAAGATGACGGCGGTCTGCATCACAGATTGAAACAATCTGCGTGTCCGGCTGGTTAAGAAATCCCCGCAAATTGCCCATCCCCATCCCCCCGACACCGATAATTCCCAGTGCAATCCGGTTGGACGGCGCTGTCCTGCCGAAAAGAGACGTGGCTGCAATCCAAGGAACCGCCAGCGCAGAAGCCCCTATGCCCTTCAGAAAGGAACGGCGGCTTAAAAAACTGGATTGGCTCGGCATTTTGAACATCAGTAAATGCTATAGACTTCCCTTCACTTTCGAAAGAACCAGCGCCAGGAGGATCAAAACAATACAGACCGGCAGCAGGAGTTTCAGACTTTTCTGAATGGAGGCACCTTTGGCCACATTGCCCATCGCTTTGGGAACAATCACGGCACCGGCCAGCCCCACAGCAAAGATGATGCCGAACAAACTGCCGTGAATGTCGGGCGAAAACTTCGAAAAACTCACACCGACGGTCGTGGGAAAACAGGGAGCAAACGCCAAACCGGCCAGAGCCGCCAGCAGCCGCGCATGGAGCGATTGGACACACTGCATCATCAGAAAGATGGCGATTGCCGCAACAAAGGCTGCGGCGGCAATAACCCATCCGCCGTTGGCCGTCAAATCAAACCCGATTCGAGCGGGCAGAAGCCCCGTTGCCAAACGGCCGGCCATCATCGCAATGGCAAAAATGGATAACAGCTGCTGGCCGAACGCATCGGCGGCCGCGGCTTCGATAGAGGTGTTTTCTTTCTGAATAACTTCTTTGCCAAAAGTCGGAAGCCAGTTGCAGAACGAGGCCTCCAGAGCGATATAGCAAAACAGAACAAAAGCAGCTGTCAAAACCGCCGGCTGGCCGAGCAGTTTTACCGCCGCCGCAATATCCAGTTTGGCACTGCTGGCCGGATATCCCTTGGCCGCCAGTGCAATCAGCACCGGAAGCAGAACAATCACGCCGAGCACAGACACAGCCTTTTCGTATCCGGCGGTTCGAAACAGGAAACTGACAATCAGCGGCGTCAGGAAAAGGCCCAGACCGAAAAAGACATTGGCCAGATTGCTCGCTGCGGCAGGGTCCTTGCCGTCAAAAAGCACCTGCGGAGCCATCACATTGCCCGCTGTATTCAGGGCCATCGCCCCAAATCCCAGCAGCAGACACGGCCAGAGAACCGCGGTATAGGTTTTCCCAAAGGCCAGGATAAAAATGCATACCGCCGTCAGAACAAACCCAAGCACCGCAATCCACTGATAGCCGATGGCATCTGTTACCACCCCGACCACCAGGGAAGCCACCAGACAGGCAAACATAAATCCGGAAATCAGGGTTCCAAATTTGCCTGCATCCATCTGGACCCGCGGCATCAGTTTGACGCTGATTGACCCCAGCAGAGAAAAGCACATTCCTAATCCGAATACACAGCATAATGCAACCGCCTGGACCATAACGAACCTCCTTATTCCACAGGATTATTTTGATTTTCCATACCGATTTGACGGCGGATAAGCAGGTAAAGGAAAAGAAAAACAGAGGAACCGAACACCAGAGCACACCAGCGATGGACTTCCAGAAGCAGCTTCTGACCATCGGTGCCGAACCAGGGGAACATGCTGAAGACCATACTTAGCGCCAGCGGCAGAGAGAAAACCAGCAGACCCCAAAAACAGCCTTTCAGGACGGCATCCGACCTGCCTTCGAAAACCATTGCACCCGCCCAGCCGAACGCCAGAATCGCCAGACAGACCGCCAAAATCGGCGCAAACGCGGCGTGAATCATCAGCAGCCAGCCGGCCAGACGACAGCCGAAAAACAGCGGACCGAAGCCCGTCAGAAACAAGACGGCAAAAGACAGCAGGGCCGCCAGCAGAACCAACTTCCGAAAACGTCCCCACGGAGAAAGCTTCTGCTCCAGCAGAAGCAGCGTGCATGCATGAATCGCCGTGCGGATCACATCTCGAAATGTCCGGCGCCCGGAGTCGATGAAGAGACAAAGTAGGATGTGAAGCCCGATGCCTCCGAGACAAACGGCAAAAACCAGCAGTGAAATCCAGCGGAATATCATTTCGGTTCCTCCACGGCCTTCTCCGACAAGACAGCCGCTGCCTTCACGGCATAGGCCAGAAGCACCAGAGCGACTAAACCGCAGGCACCCAGACAAATCGCTTTCATCCAAGGACGAAAGACAAAGGAAAAATTAAACGCCCAGACATACAGGCGGCTTAAGCCCTGCAGTTGGATCATTGGAACGAACCGTTCCATGCCGGCTACAGGGGAATCAGCCGGAATTGAGGCGAAAAAGAAGGGAGAATCGGTTGTATGACAATCAGCACAACTAAGGGTACCGAGGGCCTGCTTGGCGGGCCGGACATCATGAGCAATCGGCCAGGCATAGGGTTCTGCGGCAGGATGGTCGGTACTGACCAGCGCATCCGCTTCAAGCCGATACAGCCGTCCGCCGCAGATATAGACCGGCTGTTTCGCAGAATCGGACGCGGCCAGCCGTCGAAGCACCTCGGCAATTTGTTCCTCGGTAAGCACCCGCCAGTCATTGACCCTCTCGGCATCGGCGGCAAGAATCGAACCGGCCGTCTTGAGGACTTCAGCCGGCGACAGGGGCAGGACTCTTTCTTCCTCGAGCAATCCCCAATAGGCAGGCCAAAACAGCCGGTGCGGACCGATTTTGCCGTCGTGCCCTTTCAGAAAGACAGGTCCGTACACCTTCGGCAGCCGCAGGTCCATCGAATGCTTGCCGTGCAGCCCGATTTTATGCATACGGGCCGTTCGCCACTGAACAATCTCCTGCTGAGGCCAAAGACTTGTATGACAGGCCGTACAGGTGAGTTTTTCAAAATGAATGGCGGGAATCCCGCGATGAAGCGGCTTGGGAGCTCCCAGCCGACCTGCATCCGGCTCGACGGCTGATGTGCCCAGATGACAGCCCTCACAGGTAAGCGAAGCCATTCGCGGATCGCTCATTTCATACCCGCGGTTAATTTTGTGATCCCGTCCGTGCCGGTGACAGTCCGTACAACTCAGCCCGGATTTGAGATGGACATCCTCATCTTCCGTCCAGATATCCGATTCCCTGAGTTTGAGATTCTGACTGGAATGACAGAAATAACACCGTTCAGGCGGACAGGTTCGGCTGATGTCGAAAAAGACCTGTCCTTCCTTGTTAAAAATTCCTTCCAGATAATGGGTCGTGATTCCCTCATCCAATTCGGGGTCAAAGAAATCAGACAGGGCGGAGGCGGTTCCGTTGACCACAGCCAGCCCGCTGGAGGCGGCGGCAATCCAGCGGTAGTTCTGGCGAGCCGCCTGCAGGGCCGCTGCATTCAAATCCTGCCGATTGTCCCGATTGTGGCAGGCCAGGCAGTTGATTTCATATTTGCCGCTGATTTCCTGACGGGTAACCAGCCGAGGGTTGCGGGGGTCCGCCGGAACCTCGCCGTACCCGCCGCCGGGCAGATGGGTGCCGAACTCATTCAGATAATCCCACCCGCTCAGCCCGACCTGCTCCGGCGTAAAGGTCCCCTTCCAGCCGCGCGGGGAAATGGGAATCTGGGTCCGGGTGCGGACATCCCGCAGCACCCAGGGCTGACCGGGACGGCCCGGTGCGTCTTGAGACCGCGGTCCGGGAAAATGCCGGCCGGAGGCTATGGTCTCATAGTCATGACACTGGCCGCACGTCATCCGCGTAGAAAAAGGACGAGCGGGATTGTCTCGAGGACGAATCTTGACCCCCTTTTCGTCCAGCAGGTCAATCCAGTGGACATAGGGGCTTCGGTTGGCGTCATTACTATCCCCGAGCCGCCCGCCCTGTTCTGCGGCGAATGCTGTTCCGACAACCGCTGCGGCCAGCATTATAAGAATTAGCTTCTTGTCGCTGTTCATAAATGCGTTCGGCGGCTGATTATACAGAAAACTCCTCGGGTTTAAATTCCAAACGGCAAGCTTTTTCAACAGCCTCATTCACTTTCAGCACCGTCACAGCCGTCTCATAGCCGACTTCCGCCGGACAAGTAAGTTTTTCGTTGCCGCGAATGGCCTCCAGAAAATTGCGGATGTGCGGCTGATGATAGGGAACATTCATCGAAACCGGCAGTTTATATTCCGCCGGTGCAAAGGTCCCTTCCCGAACATCCAGAACCGCCTCTTCTTTTTGAGTATTATCCACAACGGGTTTGCCTTCGGCCTTCTTCAGATAGCCCTTGGCAACCCAGGGGTCCCATTCTTCTTCAGGCACCCAGCTTTCCCGATAGACGCTGCTGCGGTTGGCCGATTCGGAAATTACGAGTGTTCCTTTAAGGCCCATAAACGATTCGAAATAGCCGTTGGCGCTGTTGGTCGTGAGCGTCTGATAAAAGGCCCGCACCGGCCCTTCCGGTGTCTGATATTCATAGACGGCCATCACATTGTCATACCATTCATGGTTTTTCCAGTAATCTATGCCGCCGCTGGCCATCACACTGCGGGGAGCCGTACCCAAAAACCAGTTGTAAATATCAATCTGGTGAGACCCGAGATCCACAATCGGTCCACCGCCGAGCCCTTTAAACCATCGCCAGTTGCGGAACTGGTGCATATTCTTGAACCCATACTGATTCAGCACCGGCTCCGGGATTTCCGAGCCCGCCGGCCAGTCCAGGTCCTCGCAGGAGGCCTTGCTTCGATTCCACTGGCCGTTGACAGTGGTAATTCGGCCGAGCAGTTTGGCTTCCTGGATGTATTTCTCATAGCAGTACCGATAGCGCGGGTTGCTTCGACGCTGATGGCCGATTTGCAGCAGTTTGCCGGTTCGGCGGGCGGCCTCGAGCATCCGGCGAGCCCCCTCGAGCGTATTGCTCATTTCCTTTTCGCAATACACGTGAAGCCCTTTTTCCAGACAGGCAACCGTCTGTTCGGCATGCCAGAAATCAGGTGTGGCGATAAAGACAGCATCCAAATCCGTCTCTTTGTCGAGCATTTCCTTATAATCCACATACGGTCTGCCTTCGTGACCGTAGGCGGCCTTGTAGGCCTGCACGCGCCGCGAAACCCGCCGAAGATTGACCTGCTCCCAGATGTCGCAAATCGCCAAAATGCGGATATTCGCCTCCGGTCCCAGTTTAATCGCCGCATCCAGGAGTGCCTGGCCCTGCGCTCCAGCTCCGATAAAGGCGACATTAAGAACATCTTTTTTGCCGTCCGCTCCGAGCGCCTTGCCGGAAACAAAAAGTCCTGCTCCGATGGCGGCGGTTGCTTTCACGAATTCTCTTCGATTGATGGAATGACTCATTCGAATCTGCAGCCTCCCTTTCAGTTGAGTTCACGAATCTTAATATTCCGAAATTCCACAGGAAACCCATGGTCCTGAAAGCCGATGTACCCTTCCGGCGGCAAATCTTTATAGGCAATGTCAAATTTGTTGGACGAGCCATCCGGATTTTGACGAGCGGTTGTCCACTGCCGCAGGTCCATTTCAATCATCGGCTGATGATTCAGAAAGACGCGAATGATAGGACCGGAAGCCAGAATGGTCATCCGGTTCCACTGACCGGTCGGGTTTACCGGATTGTTTTGCGGGGCCAGGATGTCATAAATCGCTCCGCAGGTATCCCGCCGGTCCACCGGTCTGCCGTAGGAATCCATAATCTGCACCTCGACCCACGGCAGCCACGTTCGTTCGGCCGCCCGCAGAAAGACACCGCTGTTTGTATTTTTCTCGACCTTGAAATCAAAATCAAGAATAAAATCCCTGTACTTGGCCTGCGTCCAGATATCTCCTTTCCCTTTGCGGCTGAGGATACGGTTCTGATACGTCCAGCTGCCGGGATTGAAAACGGCATTGCTCAAATCATCCTGAAAGAGATTCGGCCACCGTTCGGAAGCCAAACGGGCAGCCTCCTGTGTATAAAAAGCGATGCACTGACGCAGCTGAGGGACGTAATCCTCGTGCCAGTGGTTTTCATATTCCAGAATGAGCGGCCCCTGATAACCTTGTTTGTGCAGCTGGGCCAGAGCCGCTCCGATGCGGTTTTTGCCCTGCCCCCAAATCAAATCTTTGCCCTCATCGATTTCCTTCAGATGAACATTATAGATTCGTCCGCTCAGCTTCTGAAGCCATTCAACCGGGTCGATTCCGCTTCGCACCCAATGGCCGATGTCCGGAGCCGCACCGATCCAGGGACTTCGGTCCTGACAAATCGCGTAAACAATCTCCGGATTCCAATAGCGAGTCGGCTGGGGGTGATTGTGAATCGCCACGCGAATCTGATATTCCTGAGCAAGCCGGTCCAGCACTTCGAATTGGTCCAATGACGGCTCGGAAAGGATCACTTCAATCCCCATCGCCTTGGCAAATTCGAAGGTTTTCCGCATTTGAGACTCTTCGCCCGGAAAACCGTACACGCCGAAGGTTTTGACTTGGATTCCGGCCTGACGAAGTTTCTCGAGAACCTTCCCGCGCAGTTCTGCAGAAATCTCCGGTCCGAATCCTTCGGAAATCTCCGGGCTGATTCGCTGTCCGGGAAAGGCCTCCAGCCATCGCAGCCCCAAAGCAGCCGCCTGGTCAATCGTTTCAAAAAGCGTCTTATCCTTCATCGTCCAGGCCTGCATCCCGAACCGCCAGCCTTCATAGACATCCGCCGGAATCACCATTGAACGCGACTGGGCCGTCAAACTGAGCATAAACCCGACCGCCGACAAGAGAATGGTTCGCATCATTTCTATACCTCCAGCTTCCATCCGTCCCGATAAGGCTGACGGACATATTGATTGGCTTCTTCCACATTGGTTACCCGCATGGCTTCGCCGTCCCACAGCAGTTTCTGCCCGGGATAGAACAGGGCCAGATTGCCCATCAAAACCATTTCGGTAAACGGCCCGGAATAATCAAAATTGGCACTGGGCTGCCGGCCTTCCCTGCAGGCCCGAACCCAGTCCATTTCATGACTTGTCGTGACACGAGGCAGCGTCCGTTCCGGCCGCCTGTATTCCTTCATTTTTGAATAGGGAATCAGCTGCGGCCCTTTGGCATAGCAGCCGCACATCAGTTTGCCCTTGTCCCCGACAAAAATCACCCCCCCGCTGCTGTCGCCCATCCGCCGCTGCGGCTCCAGTTCATCCGGACGAGGCGGCAGAAGTCCGCCGTCATACCAGTGCACCTGAACCGGCGGCATATCCTCGCGGGCCGGAAACTCAAAATGAATAATGGAGGCCGTCGGATACGTCTCCGGATGTTCCAGATGTTTCCACTTTTCGACGCAGATTTTGGCGAAACTGCCCTGAACACTGGTTGCATATTTCAGCTTCAGAGCCCAGAACACCGGGTCCATCACATGACAGGCCATATCCCCGAGAGCCCCCGTGCCGAAATCCACCCAGGACCGCCAGTCCCAGGGATGATAAACCGGATGATACGGCCGCATCGGCGACGGCCCAATCCACAAATCCCAGTCGAGCGTGGACGGCACCGGCGGCGTATCCGACGGACGAACCTGGGCCTGCGGCCAGACCGGCCGATTGGTCCAGGCATGCACCTCCCGCACCGGTCCGATGGCTCCGTCCCAAATCCATTCACAAATCAGCCGAACTTCTTCTCCGCTGTGTCCCTGATTGCCCATCTGCGTGACCACCCCGTATTTCCGAGCGGCTTCGGTCAAGACGCGTGCTTCATAGACCGTCCGTGTCAGGGGCTTCTGCACATACACGTGTTTGCCGCGTTTCATCGCCTCCAGCGCCACCACTGCATGCGTATGGTCCGGTGTGGCAACAATCACCGCATCGATTTGGTCGCCCATTTCATCAAGCATCACGCGGAAATCTTTGTAGCGTTTGGCCTTCGGATACAGGGAAAACGTCTCAGCGGCATAGGCCTCATCGACATCACACAAAGCCACAATATTTTCCGCTCGGGAGGGGTCTTCGCCTTTGGGGTCGCAGACGGCCATCAGGTTGGCTTTTCCCATCCCGCCGACGCCGACACCGGCTATGTTCAGCCGTTCACTGGGAGACCTGCGGGCTCCTCCACCCAGTACCGAAGAAGGCACAATCGTAAAGGCGGCGGTTCCGGCAGCTCCGCGAAGGAAATCCCGCCGGCTGAGCGACCCTGTTTGTTTTTTCATATTGACGTCTCCGTTTAAAGGATTATCGAGATTTTTGCATCGCATTGAGCATTTCCTGAGCTGTTTTGGTGATTTCTTCAGGGGGAGAAGATTCGAGCAGCTCGGTTAACGCATCGCGGCACAGCTCCGGACGCCTAGATGACATCCTTTGACAAATTGCCAAGACGGCGGCCTGGGCCTCCGGACGAATCGACTCCTGCGTTAAGCACCCGACGGCAGCCTTGAGGGTCTGTTCTGACGGCACTTCTGCTAAAGACGCCAGCACAATTTTCTTTTCTTCTTCCCGAGGCGCCAGTCCCATCGCTTCCGCCAGAGTCGATGCCTTTTGCGGCATCGGCAGATTAGACTGTCGAACCATCCTCACATACGCCCGAAAGGCCAGAACACGGCGGGACTCGCTTTTGCCCTCCGCCGACCATCGCTTCATGTCCTCGATCACTTCCGGTCCAGGCCATTCGGTCAGGGCACGAAAAGCCGCTTCCTGAAGGTCCGAATTCTCCGACTGAAGCCCTTTTTGCAAAATCTCCAGAGAATCCGGATCGCCCAGACGTCCGAGGATTTGGTAAACGGCGGCGATTTTCTGAGGACCGGCTCCGGCAAGCAGCGGCAAAAACGGCTTGGCGCGGCCTGTGCGTTCAGCCTGTTTGGAAGCCGCTGCAGCCAGCACTCTGACAACCTCTGCATCCGGATTGTCCAACAGATGAGTCATCCGGGGAATATCCTCCGGTCCCGCCAGAGCGGCAAGAGACTCCATTGCCACCCGACGGACGGGACGGCTGCCGACCGAGGCGGCCTTCAGAATCAGGGGAAAGGCATCCCGTGTCCCTCGGCGTCCGGCGGCAAGAATCAGCTCATAGGTTTGGGCGGATTGGGTTTCCGCCGTAAAATCCATTTTTTCAAGCAATTGGGCGACAGCCGCATCCGTTTGGGGGTCCGGCAGACGTTCCAGTGCCGTCTGAGCCGCTTGACGAATCCGCCGTTCCGACGATTGAGCGGCTGTTTGCGCCAGGGGCTGAATACAGGACGCATCCCCGACAACCGACAAGGTTTCCAGGGCCGCCAAAACCACCTCCGGTGACGAAGCGGAAAGAGCAGAGAGAGCCGTTTCCTTGGCGGCAGAGGACTTTGTCTCGCCCAAAGCCGTCAAAAACTGCACTTGCTGCCATTCCGGCAAAGAAGACATCATTTGTCGGACTTTCTGAATGACAGCCGGTCGATTCAGCCGACAGGCCCACAGCAGACAGACCGTCCGAATCTGGGCATCTTCGCTCTCGAGGCCCTCCAGCATTTGACGGTCCGCCTGCTCCGGCGGAACGGCCTGCAGAAGTCCCTGCAGAGCCGCTGAACGCAGCAGCCCGGACAAATCCGTTTTCGCATAAACTTTCTGGAAAAGCGATGCCGCTTCCGCTTTTTGACCTGATTGGAGCAGGTTTTCCGCACACGCCAGCAGCACATCGTACGCCCGGGGCTTTAAGGCCGGCAAAATCTTTTCCATCTGTTTTTCGAGAGCCGCCGCGGCTTCGGGCGTTCCGATTTGCCCCAGAGCCGACAGGGCCGCCTCCGCCACGGCCCGGTTTTCATCGGCCGCATAAGGAGCGACCGCTTCAGCAGCCGTTTTCGTCCTGCGAAGCCCCAGTGACGTCAGCAGCCCAACCCGGACAGAAGTCTCCGAAGACGCCAGATGTTCCAGCAGTGCTTTATCAGCCTGGGCATCAGGAATTCGAACCAGAGCATACTGAGCCAGCGCCGCCGTCTTCGGGTCTTTCAAAAGCCCCGCCAGGACCGGAACGGAACGGGCCGAGCCGATAACACTCAGCTGCCGGCATAAAAAGTCTTTCAGAGCAAATGAACAATCCGACTGGAGCCTCTCCAACAAAACCGCTTCGGCCTTGGCCAGCTCTTCCGGCGAATCATAAACAGCTTTTATCTGATTCTCGATGTCCGTCAGAACGCGGCGGCTCTGACCGAAGTCATACTGCCCAGACTGCTCCAGAAGGGTTCGAAGCCCCGCGGCATCCAGCGAGGCACTCCTGCTCACATTCGACAGACCAGCCAGAATTCCGAAAAACAGCATCCAGAAACTTTTTCTCATAGGATTCATTCCTTTCTACAGATGCCAAGGACTTCTCATTGACCGGCCGAGCAGACGAGAGGCCTGCGGGTCATTCAAAATCGTTTCCGTTTTGGGGTCCCATTTGATTTTGCGCCCCAGAAGCATCGCAATCTCCCCCAAGAGGCCGACGGTAATCGAGCGGTGTGCAATTTCCGCCGGTGCCGCCGTCCTGCCCCGGCTTTTGATGCAGTCAATAAAATTGCCGTGATGTCCGGAAGGGCTGAAAAACAGACGGATTTCGTTGGGGCCGATTTTTTCCCGAAGAATCTTTGGTTCGGATGCCTCCAGCACATCGCCGCGGTCCACGTGTATCCAGCCGTGCTCGCCGTACCAGGTTGTTCCCATCCCTTTGGGCAGGCGGGAGGCATTGGCCACCTTCATCTGCAAGCCGTTCTCGTATCGGCAGACGAATTCGTATTCGTAGGGGGTATCATAAATGCCGTCCTGATAGTATTTGCCCTGCCCTTCGACCTCACAGGGACCTGTCAGGTCCAACCCAAGTCCCCAATGGGCAATATCAATGTGATGTCCCGCCCAGTCGGTTAACTGCCCGCCGGAATAGTCCATAATCCAGCGCCAGTCCCAGTGAACGCTGCCGTGGCCGAAATCCTGATAGGGCCGCCAGGGAGCCGGTCCCAGCCACATCTCATAATCAAATCCGTTCGGCACAGGCAAGGGGCGGAAAGAAGGGCTGTTGGGGTTTCCATCCGGCAGACCGACTTCAACATACGAGACCTTGCCGATGCGGCCGTTTCGGACCAGCTCACAGGCTCGATGAAAATTGGCCAGGGAGCGCTGCCAGCTGCCGGTCTGCCAGATGACCTCGTACCGCCGGACCGCCTCACAAATCGCGCGCCCTTCCTGAATCGTCCGAGCCAGCGGCTTTTCTCCATACATATCCAAACCGGCCTGCGCGCACGCAATTGAAATCGGCGCATGCCAATGGTCGGGTACGGCATGACAGACGGCATCCAAATCTCCGCGGGCGATCAGACGGCGAAAATCGCTGTACACCACGCAATCTTCATTTCCATACTTGCGGTCGACTTCTTCCTTGAGGGTTCGGGCACGCCGCAAATCCACATCACAGACCGCGACAAACTGCACTTGCGGAAAATTGTAGAGAAACGTTTGGGTATTCCCGGTGCCCATGGCCCCGCATCCGATAACCCCCATCGCAATTCGGTTGCTCGGGGCCACGGTGCCGAACTTGCCGAGGGCGGAAGGACGAATTACATAAGGGAATGCTGCCAGACTCGCCGCGGCTCCGCAGCTCTTCAGAAACTCTCTTCGACTGAACGTCTTCGACTCTTTCATCTTCGATTGCCCTTAAAGCGACCATGGGCTTCGATACGAATGACTGAGCATATGGTCGGCGGTTTCATCATTCAATATCTTCTCCGTCTTTGGGTCAAAATGAATTTTTCTTCCCAAAAGCATCGCCACCTGCCCCAAATGGCCGGGGGTGGCCGAACGATGCGCGGTTTCACAGGGGGCCAGCGTTTGCCGCCGGCTTTTGACACAGTCCAGAAAATTGCGGACATGATTGGCCGCCCGAGGCAGATGCACTTCCGAAGCACCGAATCGTTCCTGCAGCAGACGTTTCGGATGGGCATCCAGCTGCCCCCGAGTCACCCAGACCCAGCCGTCCGTTCCAATCCACCGGGTCCCTCCGCGGATGTCATCATGGCCGCCGGCAATAATCATCTCAAATCCTTCTGCATATTTGGCAGCGAGACGATAGCGGGTAGCCGTATTCCACAACCCATCTTTGGGAAACTCGCCGCTGCCCTCGATTTCAACCGGTGATGCATGGTCCAGATTCAGCCCCCAATGTGCGATGTCCACGTGATGACCGACCCAGTCCATCAATTGCCCGCCGCCGTAGTCATAAATCCATCGCCAGTTTTTATGAACGCGGGCCGGACAATACGGAGCCCACGGAGCAGGCCCCAGCCAGGTTTCATAATCCAGCTCCGGCGGAGGCGGACCCATTGTTTCCTGTCCCTGGGTACCGGCGAAATCCCGGTGACCGGACGGCAGTCCCACTTCAACCGTATGGATCCTGCCGATACGGCCGTTTCGTATCAGTTCACAGGCAAAACGAAAATTCGATTCCGCACGCTGCCAGCTGCCCGTCTGCCAGATGACACCGTACCGCTGCACCGTATCGCAGAGAATCCGCCCTTCCCGGAGGGTGTGCGTGAGGGGTTTTTCGCCGTAAATATCCTTGCCGGCACGGGCGGCGGCCACGGCAACCAGCGCATGCCAATGGTCCGGCAGAGCCAGCATCACGGCATCAATAGTTGGGTCAGCCATCATTTCGCGATAATCTGTATAGGTTTTGCAGTCTTCGTTGTCGTAGTACCGATTCACCTGTTTTCGGGCCTGCTCAAGATGATTCCGGTCGATATCGCAGACGGCAACAACCCGGGCATCGGGTTCGGCCAGAAACGCCCGCAGGTTGGCCTCGCCCTGCCAGCCCATTCCCACACAGCCGACGGTAATTCGATTGCCGGGTGAAACAGCCCCCTGACGCCCCAGTGCAGACGGACATATCCAGTAAGGAAAACCCATCACCCCCGCCGCCGCTATCCCCGCATTCCGGAGAAAGTCCCGGCGGTTTATGGCAGAACCGCTCATAAAATCCTTTCTGCTTGTGCCCACTCAGGCCCGGTCGAAGGCCGCATCAAAGGCCACCTTCGAAGGGGCAAAATCGATCTTTTTCACAAATGCACACGCTTCTTTTGCCCCGTGCATTCGATCCATCCCGCTGTCCTCCCATTCGACGGACAGCGGCCCCTGGTAGCCGATTTGGTTGAGCGTGCGGATAATTTCCTCAAAATTGATACCGCCATGCCCCAGTGAACGGAAATCCCATCCCCGCCGCGGGTCTCCGAAATTCAGATGCGAGCCGAGAATGCCGCTTCGGCCGTCCAGCTGCAGGGCTGCATCCTTCATATGGACATGATAAATCCGGTCGCCGAACTCCTTCAGGAAGCAAACCGGATTGACCATCTGCCAGTGGAGATGACTGGGGTCAAAGTTGAATCCGAATGTCTCCCGATGGCCGATTGCCTCCAGGGCCCGCTTGGCTGTGTAAATGTCGAAGGCGATTTCGGTCGGGTGCACTTCGAGGGCAAACTTCACCCCGCATTTGTCAAATTCATCCAGAATCGGATTCCACATTTTGGCAAAATATTTGAAGCCGTCCTCAATCATTTGTTCCGTAACGGGCGGGAAGCTGTACAGCAAATGCCAAATTGATGAGCCCGTAAAGCCGTTGACCACTTTTACGCCCATATTTTGAGCGGCTTTGGCGGTTTTCTTCATCGTCTCGATCGCCCAGGCCCGTTTCTTTTCCGGACTGCCCGCACAGTCCGCCGGAGCAAAAGCATCGGAACGGCTGTCATTGTTCAGGTCGCAAACCAGCTGGCCCGCCAAATGGTTGCTGATGGCAAACAGCTGCAGTTTGTGTTTTTCAAGGACGGCCCTCTGTTTTTTGCAGTAGGATTTGTCCTCCGCTGCCTTCCAGACATCCAGATGGTCGCCCCAGCAGGCCAGTTCCAAACCGTCATACCCAAACCCAGCCATAATTTCAGCCAGTTTTTCCAGCGGCAAATCCGCCCACTGTCCCGTGAAAATCGTCACCGCTCGTGCCATAGGTCCGCTCTCCTGTTCTATTTCTTAAACGGGGTCCATTTTTGTCTGCTTTTCGCGCTGGCCAAAAGCGTGTCTAAAAACAGCATACCGCGAAGTCCGTCATGGACATCCGGGAAATCCAGGGCCAGTGGGTCCGGTTTGCGTCCTTCCATTCTGGCCCGGACCGTATCCGCAAAATTGCAGTAAATATTGGCAAAGGCCTCGATAAAGGCCTCCGGATGCCCAAACGGAAGACGTGTCGCCCGGGCGGCGGCGGGACTGTAGGCGGCCACGTAATCATTGCCCCGCTTCCAGACCTGCATCGGCTTGCCCATCGGTTTAACATACAGATAGTTGGGATGCTCCTGATGCCATTCGAGTCCGCCCTTCTCGCCGTAGATCCAGATAGCCAGGTTATTTTCCTCGCCGACGGAAATCTGGCTGGCATGGAGAACCCCTTTGGCCCCGTTGTTAAATTTCACCAGGCAGTTGACATCATCATCCAGTTTCCGACCCTTCACAAAGGTCGTCAATTCCGCACACAAATGGGTCATTTTCAGCCCCGTAATGTATTCCGAAAGATTCTCGGCATGGGTTCCGATGTCGCCGCCGCAACCGCTTCCGCCGCTCTGCTTGGGGTCGGTACGCCAAGAGGCCTGCTGCTGTCCTATGCGCTCCAGTGCTGTGGCCAGCCAGCCCTGCGGATATTGCACAATAATCTTGCGTATTTTGCCCAGTTCGCCGTTTTTAACCATGTCCCGGGCTAATTTGACCATCGGATAGCCGGTATAGTTGTGCATCAGCCCAAAAACCCGCTTGGTCTTTTGAACAATCTGAACCAGACTGCGGGCCTCCTGAACCGAAATCGTCATCGGCTTTTCGCACATTACATGAAAACCGGCCTCCAGCAAATCGCGAGCGATCGGATAATGCCAGTTGTTGGGCGTGGTAATCGCGACAAAATCCATCCGCTCCCCCTCCGGCAGCTTCAGCTCTTCCTCGATCATTTCCTGATAGCAGCTGTAGCAGCGCTTCGGGTCTAAATAAAGCACCTTGCTCATCTGCTTGGATTTTTCAGGCTTGATATCAAACGCTCCTCCCACCAATTCGATTTGACCATCCATTCTGGCCGCCTTGCGATGAACCTCCCCGATGAATGCTCCCGGTCCCCCGCCGACCATTCCCATCCTGAGCTTTCTGCCGAGCACCATAATGTCTCCTTTCCCATTGCCGTTTCTGTATATAAACGACTTTTCATTAGGGGTTTTCTAACATATTTGTTTAATTTTTTAAACAATCAATTTCAAATTGTCTGCCAAAAAACGCATTTTGATCTGTTCTAATTATCGATACTGCAAGCAATTAGAACCGATGGACAGGTCATCCCCGTCAAAAAAAATTGCAAAAATGAGTGGTTCTGTTATATCTTTGCTGCTGTGAAAGCCGTTCGAATTCACCAATTTGGACCTCCGGAAGTGATGCAGACGGAAGAGGGGAGCCCTCTGAGGCCCGCTGCCGGACAGATTCTGATTGAGGTCAAAGCTGTCGGCGTCAATCCGGTCGACACCTATATCCGCTCCGGAAATTACCCCATAAAAAAAGAACTCCCCTTTACTCCGGGCTTTGATGCAGCAGGGGTAATCCTGGAAGTCGGCCGGGAGGCCGGTCCTTTCCAACCCGGCCGGCGGGTTTATACGTCGGGCTCTCTCAGCGGCACTTACGCCCAGCAGACCCTCTGTCTGCCCAAACATCTCCATCCACTGCCTGACTCCGTTTCCTTCGAAGAGGGGGCGGCCCTCGGCATCCCCTATGGAACGGCCTGGCGGGCCCTGTTTCAGCGGGCTCAGGCAGTCAGCGGTCAATGGGTCCTGATTCACGGGGCCAGCGGCGGGGTAGGCATTGCGGCAGTTCAGTTAGCTGTTGCGGCAGGCCTGCAGGTGATTGGAACTGCCGGCACGGAACAGGGCCGACAGCTGGTTCTTGAGCAGGGTGCCCAATATGCCTTCAATCACAATGACCCCGCCCATTTTGAAAAGATTCTCGACCTGACAGGGGGCGTGGATATTGTGCTGGAAATGCTGGCCAACGTCAATCTGGACCGGGATATGGAAATCATGGCCAAAGGCGGCCGGCTGGTGATTATCGGTTCTCGCGGACGCATCGAAATCGACCCCCGCAAGGCCATGTCCAAAGAACTCAATATCCACGGACTGATGCTGATGAATGCCTCCCCGGAAGAATCACACGAGATTTATACCGGCATCGAAAAAGCTTTACTCCAGAGCAAGATTAAACCGGTTATTGCCTGTCGGCTGCCCCTGGAAGAAGCGCCGAAAGCCCATCGGCAGATTCTCGAATCCGCTCATCTGGGGAAAATCATTCTGCTGCCCTGACCAACTCTTACGCCGCCGCTGCGATTTTCTCAAACCGAAAATGACGGCCGTCAGCATCAATCCGGATTTTATCCCCTTCATTGAATTTACCCGCAATCAATTCCGCCGCCAGCGGATTTTCCAGACGCTGCTGAATCACGCGTTTGAGCGGCCGAGCCCCAAAGGACGGCTCATACCCTTCGTCCATCAGAAGCTGCTTGGCGGCGTCCGTGAATTCCACCTCCAGATTGCGGCCTTTCAGCCGTTCAGCCAGGTACCGCAGCTGAATGTCCACAATCTGCTTCAAATGCTCCCGACGAAGCATATGGAAGATGATAATCTCATCAATCCGGTTCAGGAACTCCGGCTTGAAATATTTTTTCAGGGCATCTTTGACATGGGCCTCGATTTCCCAATCCGCCCCCTGCTCCTCCGTCAGCTGCAGAATCTGCTGACCGGCGAAATTGCTGGTCATAATAATCACGGTATTCTTGAAATCGACTGTTCGGCCCTTTCCGTCCGTCAGACGCCCGTCATCAAAAACCTGCAACAAAACATTGAAGACATCCGGATGGGCTTTTTCAATTTCATCCAGCAGCACAACGGAGTAGGGCTTTCGCCGCACGGCCTCCGTCAGACGTCCGCCCTCTTCATAGCCGACATACCCGGGCGGGGCTCCAATCAAACGAGCCACCGAATGCGGTTCCATAAACTCACTCATATCAATCCGAATCATGCTGTTCGGGTCGTTAAACAAAAACTCCGCTAGGGCTTTGGCCAGCTCTGTCTTTCCGACGCCGGTTGGCCCCAAGAACAGGAAAACCCCGATGGGCCGGTTCGGATCTCCCAGTCCGGCACGGTTCCGCCGAACGGCATTGCAGATAGCCGAAACTGCCTCCTCCTGTCCGACGACCCGCTGTCGGATTTCTTCCTCCATGTTCATCAGACGCTGACGCTGTCCGGCCATCAAACGGGAAACCGGAATGCCCGTCCATTTGCTGACCACCTGGGCGACATGCTCTTCCGTCACTTCGTTGCGAATCATCGAAGAACCGTTGGCCTTGGACAGTTTCTCTTCCGCCTCCGAAAGCTGTTTGCGAAGACCGAGAATCGTCTCGTATTTCAGGCGAGCCGCTTTTTCCAGATCCCCTCGCCGCTGGGCTTCTTCAAACTCCGCCTGAGCGGCGGCAATTTGCTCCTTAAGCTTTTTGACCCGCTCGATGACCCCTTTTTCCGATTCCCATCGCGCCGTCAATTCGGCATCTTGGGCCTTCAGCTCCGCCAGCTGCTTTTCTGTTTTCTCCAGCTGACGCCGGCTGGTTTCATCGGTCTCCTTCTTCAGGGCCTGACGCTCAATCTCCAGCTGCATAATTTTCCGCCGGATGGAATCCAGCTCCGAAGGCAGGGAATCATTCTCAATCCGCAGACGGGAAGCAGCTTCATCAACCAAATCGATAGCTTTATCCGGCAAAAATCGGTCGGAAATATATCGATTCGACAGCGTCGCCGCTGCTACCAGCGCCGCATCGGCAATTCGCACACCGTGATGAGCATCATAGCGGTCCTTAAGACCCCGCAGGATGGCAATCGTTTCTTCGACCGTAGGCGGGTCCACCATCACCGGCTGGAAACGCCGCTCCAGCGCCGCATCCTTCTCGATGTATTTGCGGTATTCGTCCAGTGTCGTGGCTCCAATGCACCGCAGTTCACCCCGAGCCAATGAGGGCTTCAGCAAATTGCCGGCATCGACAGACCCTTCTGCTCTGCCCGCTCCGACAATCGTATGCAGTTCATCGATAAACAGGATAATGCGGCCCTGCGAATCGATAACCTCTTTGAGCACCGCTTTGAACCGCTCTTCGAACTCTCCGCGAAACTTGGTTCCGGCCACCAAAGCCCCCATATCCAGAGCAATAATGCGTTTGTCTTTGAGTCCGGCGGGCACATCTCCGGCTACAATCCGCTGGGCCAGGCCCTCCACAATCGCCGTTTTTCCCACCCCCGGCTCCCCAATCAGAACCGGATTGTTCTTGGTCCGCCGATTCAGCACCTGCATACAGCGGCGAATTTCCTCATCCCTCCCGATGACCGGGTCCAACTTGCCTTTGCGGGCCAATTCAACCAAATTGATGCCGAACCGCTCCAACGCCTGATATTTGCTCTCAGGATTGTCGTCGGTCACTTTTCGGTCTCCCCGAATTTCTTTTAAGGCCTTTTCAACGGCCTGAGGAGTAATTGAATTCACAGACAAAATCTCCTTGGCATCACTCTGAATATCCGCCAGAGAAAGCAGAAAATGCTCTGTGCTCAGATATTCATCGCCCATCCTGTCAGCTCGATTTTGTGCATCGAGAATAACCTGCTGATAGGCGGAATCCGGCAGAATCTGCCCCGAGACTTTGCCTTTCGGCAGACGATTCATTTCACTTTCCGTCATTTGACGAATTCGGTCGAGCCGACTGCCGATTTTCTTCAAAATCAAAGGCACCATTCCCTCCTCATCGGAGAGCAGCACAAAAAGAAGATGCAGCGGCGAAAGAACCGTATGCGAACGGGCCATCGCCACCTGCTGGGATGTCGCCAATGCTTCCTGTGCCTTGAGTGTAAACTTATCGAATTTCATAAAATCCCTTCCTTTCCTTAACTGATGCCGAAAGAAAGAGCAAATGCTGTGCCCGAACCGAATCAACACATAAAGCCTTATAAACAAGATACTTACATAAAGAATGCTTTTGGGCATTCTGTCATTTTGACAGGAAAGAAATGAAGCGAACAAAAAAAGGGACTTTCTGCGAGTCCCTTTCATTCAGAAAAAGAAAAAGAGAAAGTTTTATTTGTTCTGCAGGCGGGTCCGCAAACAGAGCTGAACCATTTCATCCAGCTGCTGGGCAATTCGCTGGATATCTTCGGCCTTGATGGTCTCTTCAAGACATTTGGCCTTTTCCGTAAAGACCGGAAAGCCCGCAAAACCGCCTAATCCCTTCAAAGCATGGGCCTTAAAGGCCAAATCCTTCCAGTCTCTCTTTTCAAAGGCCTTTCGCATCTCCTCAATCTTGGCCGGCAGATTCTCAACGAAGGTCTCCACGGCCTTTTGATAATCCGGGTCCCCCTCGAGGAAAGACAGGATTTCTCCGCCCGATTCAGCGGCTTTCAGCTGCTTTTGCTGAGCCAGCAGACGCCAGACTTTCCGCTGGAGCCGTTCCCGGCTGATGGGTTTCCCAAGACAGTCATTGCACCCGGCATCCAAGGCCTTCAAATCATCCCCTTTTTGCCCGGAAGCCGTCATAGCCAAAATGGGGGTTTTCTGATTGAACGAATCGGCTCGAATCTGACGAATCGCCTCAAAACCGTCCAGAATCGGCATCTGAAGGTCCATCAGGATCAAATCAAACTTTTCCTTCCGGCACACCTCCACCGCTTCCTGGCCGTTGGAGCATTGAAAACAGACACACCCCATTTTTTTCAGAAGCACTTCCAGCAGCGCCCTGTTTTCCTGAACATCATCCACCAGAAGAACACGAGCGGTATCGGAAGCAATCTGTGTTTCCTTCGGCCGGTTGTCGGAAGTCTGTTTCTGAACTTCCGAAGATGAAGAGGACTGGAAACCCGATTCGGAAATCACAAAAGAAAAACAGGTACGCCCTTCCTGGGAAGGCGTCATCTCCAGACGCCCGCCCAAGAGGCCAATGAACTTTGCACTAAGCCGCAGGGGCATTGCGATTTGTTCCAAGCGCTCATCCCGACCCCATGTACCGGCAGATACTTTCGGATCCAGCACCGCCCGAACAAATTCCGATGTGGGCTGCCAGCCGGTATCCTCCACCGAAATCTTCACCTGGCCCTGGTTTTTCTGTACTCGAACCGTTACCGAACCCTGTTGAGTACGAATCAGAGCCTGCTGAATCAATGCGCTCAGAGCTTGATTAAGTTTGACCTGATCCGTTGAAAAACTCTGCGGAACATCCTCCTCCATTTCGAACGACAAAACCACTCCCTGCTGTTCAGCACGGGAATGATGATTCTCTATAATTTTCTGAAAAAAAGTTCGAATCTCAACCGGAGTTTTCATTATACTCATTTTGACACTCCTGAACCTGTTAACACTTTTCCGCAGGTGAATCTAATCGTGAATTCGACTATTTTGCTCAGGGCCTTAATTAGTTTTTTGGGGATATTTGTCCGTAAACCGCATCTTCTTTTGCCCTTATGAACGTCCTATAACTTTTACCGGAAAACAAAGCAGGAAAACCTGTTTGTTGTTTTTGAAAAGTACTTGGGATATACTGTCGATATTTAATGATAATTCCGGATATTTTTATTAGACTTTCTTCTGATTCTTGAAAGGGTTATTTATGCTTCTGTTGTTATTATCCATTCGAGTCCTGTTCTTAATTACAGCAACATCATTCCTCCTGATTGGACTGAACAACACAGCCAGAAACCCGCAGGATATTCAGGTTTTTGTCGTCGGATTAGTCGTAACAATCTTGGCAATTCTGGTAGAATGGCTGACCCCGAAAAAAACTCTCTCTGCCTTGGCGGGTATTTTCTTCGGACTCCTGGTCGGCATGCTCATCAGTTGGGCCATGTCCCGCGTCTTGGAAATGCTCAACCTGCTCTTTTTCAAGCTGGAAGCCGACACACTCCAAATGGTTACCTGGCTGATGGGGGTGTGCATCTGCTATCTGACCATCAGTCTGGTCATTCGCACCAAAGATGATGTTCGCTTCGTGATACCCTATATTGAGTTCTCCCGACAGACAAAGGGCCTGCGTCCTTTGGTGTTGGATACCTCCGTCATCATCGACGGACGGATTGCCGACATTGCAGAAACAAAACTGTTTGATGCCCCGCTGATTGTTCCGCGGTTTGTCCTGAATGAGCTTCAGCTGATTGCAGACTCCTCGGAAAAAATCAAGCGTAACCGCGGCCGGCGAGGTCTGGACATGCTCAACAAACTCCAGAACAGCACGATTGTGGAAGTGAAAATTGATGATACACCCCCGCCGGGAATTGAAGACAACGCCGGCGTGGATCAAAAACTGATTGCCTTCACGAAAAACTGCGACGGTCGGCTGGTTACAAACGATTTCAACCTGAATAAAGTGGCGACGCTCCGAGGCGTAGATGTCATCAATATCAATGACCTGGCCAACGCCCTCAAGACCGTTACGCTTCCCGGGGAAACGATGCGGGTCAAAATCATCCGGCTCGGAGAAGAGCCCACTCAGGGCGTCGGCTATCTGGATGACGGCACGATGGTCGTGGTCGAGGGTGCCAATAACAAAATCGGCCAAACCATCTCTTTTACCGTCACCAGCTCGCTTCAAACCTCGGCGGGACGGATGATTTTCGGCAAGTTCGAAAACGGGGCCGTCTCCGTTAATAGCTGATGATTCAGTTGATGAGATGGCTTTGACTTCGCAGAAACAGGACTTCCTGTTCGACAACCCACCCGAACGGAAAGGAACGGACTCGCTCAAATGGGCCCGTTATGCCGGGCATGATGTAATTCCGATGTGGGTGGCGGATATGGATTTTCCCTCACCGCCGGCCGTTTTGGAAGCTCTTAAAAAACGGGTTGAACACGGTGTCTTCGGCTATGCCGCCGCTCCTCCGCAGGCTGCTGAGGCCGTTTGCCGCTGGTTCCAAACCCGTTACGGATGGGGCATTCAGAAAGAATGGATTGTCTGGCTGCCGGGTCTGGTATGCGGATTAAATGCCGTCTGCCGGGCTTTTGCGGAAGCCGACGAAGAAATCACCGTTTTGCCCCCGGTCTATCCGCCTTTTTTGACGGCCCCTGTCTATTCCGGCAGAAGACTTCTCCGATGTCCGCTTCGAAAAACTCCCGACAGATATAAAATTGATTTTGAGCGGCTCGAACAAACTATCAGCCCGACAACACGCATCCTTCTTTTCTGCCATCCGCACAATCCTGTCGGACGCATCTGGGAGCGGGCGGAATTGGAAAAACTGGCCGAGCTGTGCCTGCGAAAAAATCTGCTGCTGTGTTCCGATGAGATACACGCGGATTTGATTTTGGATGAAACCAGCCGGCATATCCCAACTGCATCCTTATCTGAAGAAATCGCCCAGCAGAGCATTACACTGGCCTCCCCCAGCAAGACTTTCAATCTGCCCGGACTGGGCTGCGCTTATGCCGTCATTCCCAACATCGAACTTCGGCATCGTTTCCTGCGAACGATGCGCGGAATCGTTCCGCATGTCGGGCCGCTGGGTTATACGGCCTGCATCGCCGCCTACCGGGAAGGAGCTGAATGGCTCGACAGTCTGCTGAAGTATCTTCGGGCCAACCGAGACCTGCTATGCCAAACCATCAATTCTCTGCCGGGCCTGTCCGTAACAGCTCCGCAGGCAACGTATCTGGCCTGGATAGACTGCCGGGGACTGGGACTGTCAAATCCTGCGGAATTCTTCGAAGCGGCCGGAGTCGGGCTTTCGGATGGGGCGGAATTCGAAGGTCCTGGATATGTTCGGCTGAACTTCGCCTGCCCCCAAAGCCGCCTTCAGGAAGCCCTGCACCGAATCCAAAAAGCCGTTTCCAATCATACGTTGTAAGATTACCGTCTTTCAGATTGGTTGCAGCGGCAGACCACCTTTTGGCAAAGCACAATATTCTGACATTCCCCCCGCTCAAAAGCCGATACATTTTCCAGCGTTGTTTTCGCAATGGCTTCCAGAGCATTTTGTGTGAAAAAGGCCTGGTGTCCCGTCACAACCACATTCGGAAACATCAGCAGCCGTGCGAAGACATCGTCCTGAATAATCTGGTTGGAAAGGTCTTCAAAAAACAGGTCTGCTTCTTCCTCATAGACATCCAGCCCCAGATAGCCGATTTTGCCGCTTTTGAGCCCCTCGATAGCGGCCCGCGTATCGACCAGGGCTCCGCGGCTGGTATTAATCAGCATCACACCGTCCTGCATCTTGGCGATGGAATCGGCATTAATCAAATGATGTGTCTGCGGAGTCAGGGGGCAATGAAGCGTTATAATCCGGCACAATCGATAAATGTCATCCATGGAAACATATCGGACTCCCAACTCCAGACATTCTTGATTTGGCTGGACATCATATGCATACACCCTGCAGCCGAACCCGTTCAGAATGCGGGCCACAACAGAACCGATTTTGCCGGTGCCGACAATGCCGGCCGGCGTCCCGTGCAAATCGAACCCCAGCAGACCCTCCAGCGAAAAATTGCCCTCCCGCACGCGCATATGTGCCCGATAAATCTGACGATTCAGAGCCAAAATCAGTCCGACAGTATGTTCCGCCACCGCATAGGGCGAGTAGGCGGGCACCCGGACGACCGACAGACCCCATTTTTCCGCCGCCGCCAGGTCCACATTATTGAAACCGGCGCAGCGCAGAGCAATCAGCCGTACGCCCAGTTCAGACAGGCCCCTGATGACTTCTCCATTAAGCTCATCGTTGACAAAGACACAAACCGTTCCGCTGCCGGCCGCAAGCGAAACCGTCTCGGCATTGAGCCGCTCATCAAAAAAAACCAGCTCATGGCTGTAGGCTTCATTGGCCTTCCGGAGTGAACGTTCTGTATAGGGCTTGTTGCTGAAAACTGCTATCTTCATCGGGATTTCTCCGATTAACACACCAAACTTTGTCCTTAATATTCTACATAAAAAACAGAAGTGTGTTCGCTGTCGTTCAGGAAAAACGAATCGCAATATGAAACCCGTTATCCTAGATAACTTTGGAGAAGCTCTTTCAGTTTCTCCCGGTCAACAGAACGCTGAAAAAGCGGCCGTGCGTCTGTTTCATAAAGTCCGGCAGCCTGGTTATAGGGAACCTTGTTGGGATTGATATAGAAAATCCCCAGCGGAAGTTTTCCTCCCTCACTTTCTTCAATCGCACGGGAAAAAGCCGCCCGGCGATCCAGCGGATTGTGGTCTTCGAGCCAATATGTGTTCTCCTTAAACCACTGATAGGTATTAACCTTGTTAAAGGTCACACAGGGCTGGAGGATATCGACAAGAGCATATCCCGGATGCCGGATGGCGTGTTTGAGGATTTCTTTGGTGCGCTCGGCCTCGCCGATAAAGGTTCGGGCGACAAATGAGGCATCCAGTGCAATGGCCACAGCCAGCGGATTAAAGGGCTCATTGATGACGCCCGCCGGCTGAACGGGCGTTTTAAATCCGCGCCGACTGGTCGGAGAGGCCTGCCCTTTTGTCAGCCCGTAAACCATATTGTTATGGACAATATTCGTGATGTTGGGATTGCGTCGAATGGTATGAAGAAAATGGTTTCCCCCCTCCCCGTACATATCGCCGTCGCCGCTTTCGGCGATCACCGTCAGATTCGGATTGACGGCCGAAATCGCAAAGGCCGCCGGCAGCGCCCGCCCGTGCAGACCGTTGAAGTAATGGCAGTTGAAATAATGCGGCAGCTTGGCGGCCTGCCCGATACCCGACACCATAACCAGATTGTGCGGCTCTATACCCAGTTCTGCCAGGGCTTTCTGCAGCACCCGCAGAATCCCGTAGTTGCCGCAGCCGGGACACCAGGCAATATCCAGTTTACCGGGATAAAAAACTTTTTCATCCAGCATTATTTCAAAATCTCCTTAAGCCGTCGGACAATCTCTTCAACCGTAAAGGCTGCTCCGTTGTATTTGAGAATTCTGTGGGTGATTTCGACATCCGCATACGCCTTCAGAAGCCGAGCAAACTGCCCGCCGGCATTGCCTTCCAGGCAGATTCTTGTTCGGGCTTGGGCCAGAATTTCGGCTGTGGACGGGTGGAGCGGAAAGACCTGCAGAAAATGCACCAGCCCCGCGTCCTCTCGTCCGAGGACCTCAAGGGCTTCCTGAACAATCGGCAGGGTAGAGCCCCAGCAGACAACCAGGTGCTCTTTCTTCGGAGAAGGCCAAACCGTCGGAGCCATCGCCTGCTCAATCAGGAATTTCTCTTTGCCCCGACGTTTCTCCACCATCCTGGTTCGAAAATTCAGGTCTTCCGTAATCCGGCCGAATTCATCGTGCTCATCGCTGTCCACCGCTACAAATCCCCGGCCGAATCCCGGAATGCCCCGCGGCGAGAGCCCCGATTCCGTCAGAGCAAATCGGAGATACCCTTCCTGTGTTTCAACAAAATGATGATTTACCCGGATATCGGAAAGGTCAAAGGGCTCCGTATTGTAGTAGGTATCGGCCAGATACTGATCCGTCAGAACGAACACGGGCACCTGGCATCGGTCGGCCAGGTCAAACGCGTGTCTGGTCAGCTCAAAGGCCTGCTGCAGATTGCCCGGCGCCAGAATGGCCCGCGGGAACTCTCCGTGTCCCGCATACAAGGCCAAATCAAGGTCGGCCTGCTCCGTTCGGGTCGGCAGGCCGGTCGCCGGTCCGGGCCGCTGGGCCAGATGAATCACCAGCGGACTCTCGAGCATCCCCGCCAGACTGAATCCTTCGGTCATTAAAGCAAAACCGCCGCCGGAGGTGCTGGCAATGCCTCTGGCTCCGGCATACCAGGCCCCCAGGGCCATATGGATCGCCGCTATTTCATCCTCGGCCTGCTCAACGACAACGCCGAATCGTTTCCCGTGTTTGGCCAGAAAAGTCAGGAGCCCCGTTGAAGGCGACATTGGATAGGCCCCGATGAAATTGCATCCACCTGCCAACGCCCCAAAACCAACGGCCTCTATGCCTTCCATGACAATTTGGTTTTTTACACGCTGGTCAGGTTGGAGACGAATATCCAAAAGACCGGACTGAACCAGCCGAAGTCCCTGCTCAAAACCGGCCTGAATAGCTTTTTTATTCTCCTCCACCACTTTTTGTTCCTTGCCGGCAAAACGTTTCAGAACAAAATCCTCCAAAATCGCTTCTTCAACATGGAAAACCGCCCCCAGCAACCCCACGGCCACCGTATTGGAATAAAGTTTATTCCCGATAGCCGAGGCAATCCGCTCAAAAGAGACATCTATCATCCGGATTCCGGCCGGGATTTCCTGTTCAAACTGTTCCTTTTCGCCGAGAATCACTGTAGAAGAGCTGATTCGTTCGGAAACATGGTCGACCCCGCCGGGGGCTAAGGCCAAAAGCAAATCAATCCGCTCGACCGGTGCCGAAACCGGCACCGCCCCGACACGCAGGCTGGTGGAATTCATCCCCCCGCGGACGCGGGACATATATTCTTTGGTCGCAAAGATATGGTACCCAGCAGATTTGAGAATTTTCACAAGAGCCTGCTCAACCGTCTGGATGCCCATGCCCGCAGGCCCGACCAATACAACGGAATAGTCTTTATGCTCCGTCTTCACTGAGCCCTCGCTGCTTAATTCAGATAAAGCATACTTCTTCCTTTTATACAGACAAACAAAAAACTGTTCAGATTTTATGAATCCAAATCAATTAAAATGCACACAGAAACAACGAAAAATAGAAACAACCAGTAAAAACATCCTATCTCATTTATTTATAAATAGATACAGCACTGATAAACGAGCTTTCAGTTCCAATTTTCTTCTGAACCGCAAAGCATTTCCTGCAGGAAATCGGCCTGGATTTCCTAAAAAAGACTTGAATGACGGTTAACCCTGCCGCTATATCCGAAAAACCCATGAAAGAATTAAAAAGCATGCGGAAGCGATTTTTAACCGGAAAGACGGCTTGATGTCGAAAACATAGTAAATGAGCATGATAATTTCAAAAACAGTCAAAAAAAATCCGCCGAAGAAGCCCTACGGGTGGAAGGAAAAACCGACTTCTCCTGTCGGGGATTTCGGTATTGAAATAGTGGTTCTGCTTCTCATGGCCACCGGAACAGTATTTGTTTACTCTGCCGGAGCCACGCTGAATCCCATTTTGGAAAGGGCTCATTTCTATGAGACCCCTATGTTCAAACAAATCGTTTTTTTTCCGCTGGCCGTCGGGGTCCTGCTGCTGATGAGGCAGGTCAATTATCAGTGGCTTCATCTTCGGCGTCCTTTGTGGAAATCGCTGACTTTTTATCTGGTTATTGTGAGTTTTCTCCTGCTGGTCGCCGTGCTTCTATTCGGACAGGAGCGAAACCAATCCAAACGCTGGCTGGACCTGATGCCCGGACCGGGTTATCTGAGCTTTCAGCCGTCCGAACTGGCCAAGTGGGTGATGATATTGTTCACAGCCGCCTATCTGGACAAAGTCGGCGGTGAAATTCGGATTTTCAAAAAACGGTTTCTTCCGCTTTGCGGCCTTGTCGGTCTGGCCGTTTTTCTGATTGTCATTGAAGACTTTGGAACCGCCGCCTTTATTGCCTTGATTGTTTTCCTCCTGCTGTGGCTGGGCGGAGCCGCCTGGTGGCATCTGGTATCCCCCTTGTCTCTGGCCTTGCCGGGTTTCTTTGCCGCCGTCATGCTTTCACCGACTCGAATCAACCGCGTCAAAAGTTTTTTCTCGTATCTGTTTGATGAGCAGGGACTTCCTTATCAGGCCCAGCAGTCGCTCAAAGCCATCAGTACAGGGGGATTGTGGGGAGCCGGCTTAGGCCGCGGGATATTCAAATACGGTCATTTGCCCGAAGATACAACCGACTTTATTTTCGCCGTGATCTCGGAGGAAATGGGGTTTATCGGGGCGATATGGGTACTGCTCTTGTTTATTCTTTTCGTTCTTTTCGGTCTTCGAATCATCCTGCGATGCGAAGACCGTTTCGGAAAGCTGCTTTCTGCAGGCATTGTTTTTGCAATCAGTATCCAGGCGGCCGTGAACATCGGAGTCGTCACCGTAGTGCTGCCGACCAAAGGCATCCCCCTGCCGTTTGTCAGTGCGGGCGGAACGAGTCTGCTGCTGACGGCGGCCGCCACAGGACTTTTGCTGAATATCGCCCGACAATCTTCCGAATCCGAGGAGCTTTCAACCCTGTGAATTCCCGACAGATACAGCACATTTTTTTTGCCGGCGGCGGAACCGGCGGCCATTTGTATCCGGCCCTGGCGGTCGCAGAAAGAATCCAGGAACAATATCCCAATACAGAAATTACTTTTTTCTGCAGTCCTCGCGAAGTGGACGCCAAAATTTTAGGCCCGAGCAGATTTAACTTCCTGCCCCTGCCCGCTGTAGGACTGTCAAAATCCCCGATACAGGCCATTCGTTTTTTGGGACAGTTTCTGAAAAGTTATTACTTTACAAAGGAAATTCTGCGTTCGGTGCGGTCTGAAGCGGCTGTTGTAGGAACAGGCGGATACGTCTGTGCACCAGCCGCGGCGGCGGCTCGCTCTCTGAACATCCCCGTCTTTCTAATCAATGTGGACAGTGTTCCCGGCAAAAGCAGCCGGCTGACGGCTCGTTACGCCCGGCGGATTTTCGTCCAGTTTGAACAGACTCGTAGCTGTTTCGGCCGCTTCAGCGAACGGGTCGACGCGGTCGGCTGTCCGCTTCGGAAAGATTTTTTTGCCCCTCCGGAAAATATTCACAAAACATACGATTTGGACCCGAACAAAAAAATTCTGCTGATTACGGGGGCCTCCAGCGGCTCAAGGAGCATCAATCAGGCCGTTCTGGAAATCCTGCCGTCCTTGGAGCAATTTGCAAAGGACTGGCAGGTAGTGCATTTAACGGGAATGGCTCATTATGAATGGGTTCGCACACAAGCAGGCAATCCGGCCATACTCTATCGGGCGGCGGATTACTGTCACCAGATGCCCGCCCTGCTGAAGGCCTCCTCCCTGGTTGTGGGACGTGCCGGAGCCGTCAGCATAGCGGAATATGCCGCGGCGGGTGTGCCGGCCGTCTGCCTGCCCTATCCGTATCACAAAGACCGGCACCAGTTTCTGAATGCCAAACCGCTGGCCGATGCAGGCGGTGCTATCATTATCGAGGACGACATTCGGCAGCCATCCAGGACCCGACAGGCCCTTTCCCAGATCCTCACGGAACTGATGAGCAGCCCGCAGAAATTGAACCAGATGGCGGCCGCTGTCAAAAAACTCGGACGAACGGACGCCGCCGAGCAAATTGTCCGCCGTCTGTTCGAATAACGGCTCTCGGGAATCAGGAAACGCCGGCCAGCGCCTTTCGGGTTTCCATCATCCATTTGTACCGCCCGAAAATCTGAAAAACCGGCGCCGTAAACAAAAGCAGGTTGAAGAAAACAGGCCCAAAAGGTATCTCCTCCGGATACCGAGAAAACACATACACCAGATAGCCCAGCGGGCTGAAAACAGACAGATATTCCCAGTCAAAAAGCCCCGAAAGAATAAAAGGCAGAAACAGATACAAAACTATCACAAACCCTGTCAAAAAAATGATTTTCGAATGGGTGTTATAAAAAACAACCGTCAGCTCCAACAGCCCCAGCCACACCAGATAAAACGTAAACACAACCCCGGCAAAAAGCAAAAACGGGGCCGCCGAAAGGGCAAACAGACGGCACGCCGCCAGGCAAAATCCAAGCCAAATCAGATAAAGCAGCACTGACAGCACCGGATTGGAACGGCGGAACAATTCAAAAACCGACAGTTTCTCTCTCGGAAATCCGCGAGACAATTCAAGATATTTTTCATAGGTTCGGCAGGCCCCTGCCGGCAGGAGCACCACCGGCCCCAATCCGGCTATGCAGAACCCGATAAAAATCTTTTCGTACTGCCAGGCCTGTCGATACGGATAAAAGAATCCAAACAGCAGGATCAGAAAAAGCAGCTGAAAGAGCAGGGCACCCTTCCAGGAAAACAGAGACTCATATTCATAGGTAAGCCATCGCCGGTTTCCAAGAAATGCCCATACAGAAAAATACACCAGCACTCCACTGACGGCAATCAGCAGTGGCATCCGCCAGAGATAAAACGAAACGTTAGGCGGCTCGTCGACCCTCGTCATCAGACCCAGCAAAAAAGGAAAACCGAAAGCAAAAAATAACACCAAAAAAAGGAGGAACGGATTGCCCCGTTTAGGGGAGGAACGCAGCGAAAGCAGCAGCGCCAGCAAACCTAAAAAGAGCCCGACGGAGAGCAAAAGAAGAATCTCTTGCAGCAGAAAATTCCAGGAAACCCTACCGACAAGGCCAAAACCCGCCAGAAAAAGAAAATTGACGGCTGCCGCCGATAAAACAATCAGATTCCTCCCAAGAATGATTCCGACAATCTTCTGAATCCCCGACAGCGGCAGAAGACGCAGAAAATCATAGGCCTTCTGCAGCACCAGGTTCGGAATTACACCGCCTGCATTGGAGGGGGCCAGAACCCAAAGAAGAATGCACTGAAAAAGGGTAAACTGGAAAAACAGTTTGCGAAACAGCCGCCAGGGCTCCTGTTGGCTCAGCACGGACTGATGAGCATAAAACATCAGATTGATAATCAGAATCAACCCTACCAAAGACACATAAATAATCCCGTAAATCCAGACCTGCGCAGGACGCAGCAGGGAATACTGATATCGTCGAATCAGCGGATTGGACATAAACCTCCTCCTTCATCAGAAAAAACTATTCTCTCTTGCGGATATCGCCAAGAACAAATCCTCCAGGTCTTTTTTTTCTTCGGCCAGCTCCGCAACCGGTATCCCGCGTCCGACCAGAAACGCATTCAGCTGCGCCGCCGTCTCCAGACCGTCTCTGACAGCCAGAAGAATGACTGTATCCCAGCAGTCCTTGACCACAGCATCCGGAAAATCACGAAGAAGGGCAAGGGCTTTTTGGGGGTCCCCCAACACCCTGACCCGAATGATTCTTTCCGGCGTATACAATTCCCGAATCTGCTCAACCGAACCGAAATATCGGATTTGTCCCTTGTCCATTATCGCAATATGGGTGCAGAACTCCGACAATTCGGGCAGAATATGTGAGGAAATCAGTATCGTCCTGTTTTCTCCCGCCAGCCGTTTGAGGATATTCCGAAGATTGATGCGGGCAATCGGGTCCAGTCCGGAGGCCGGCTCATCCAGAAGATAGAGCTCCGGCTCGTGCACCATCAGAACAGCCAGCCCCATCCGCTGGACCATTCCTCGGGAAAGATGCCTGCATAGGTCGTGTTTTTTGTCCGTCAAATTGACATATTCGAGCACCGTATCAATTTTCCGTGAGATTTGGTCAGATGGAACGCTGTAAGCGCGGGCGGTAAAATCCAGACACTCCCAAAGAGTCAAATCATTATAGAGGTTAAAGAAGTCCGGAAGATAGCCGATTCGCCTGCGGATTTCGAGAGGATGACGGCGAAGGTCCATCCCCATGACAGCAGCGGTTCCGTCGGTCGGCGGCAGCAGCGCAGCCAGCATTCGGAGCAGGGTCGTTTTTCCGGCTCCATTGGGACCGATGAGCCCTACCACTTGTCCCCGCTGAATGGCAAAAGAAACATCCTGAACCGCTGCTAAAGGACCGAACTCCTTTCGAAGCCGCTGAGCTTCCAGCACCTGCATCCTTTTCCCTCCCTTTTGCGAAGCCGATAAAACATTTCCGGTGAAATTCTACTCAGGAATACCGGAAAATCCAACAAAAAACCGGGAATATTTTTTGAACCGGAAGTTGGAGGAATTATTGAGAAATGACGCTGGAAATCCGGAACACCGGCAGCAGCAGCGCTGCCGCCAACGTTCCAATGACCGCTCCCATGATGATAATCATCAGCGGTTCAATCAGGGAGGTGGCTGTTCGGATGGAATTCTGAAGCTTCTTTTCAAGAAAAACGGAAATTTTGTCGCAGACCTGCCCGAGCTGCCCGGATTTTTCACCCGCCCGGAGCATCTGAAGAATCCCGGAGGCAATCAGACTGCTGTACGGCGAGAGCATCAGGGCATCGGACAGCTGATAACCGTCGCGGATTTTCCGGTCCGCCGTCTCCCAGAGGCACTGGAAATAATAATTGCCGCAGGTGGTTTTCATCACATCCAGTGCATCCAGCAGATTTACACCGGTATTCACCATCGTCGCCAGAACCCGCATCGAGCGGGTCAATACGGTATCGATATACATCCCGCCGAAAATGGGCAAATGCACCTTCATCCAGTCCAGCGTTTTCCGCCCTGTCAGAGTCTGCTTCCACACCGAAAATGCAAACCCTCCGACAATCAGCATCGTCATTATCGAGGCCAAAAAGGTCGGATTCCCCAAAAGAGTGCTGAAATCCACCAGAATTTGGGTCAGTTTGGGCAATGCCGTGCCGCGGGCCTCATAAATTCGAGTAAATCGCGGCAGGACAAAGAACATCAGGGAACCGGTCGCCGCCACAGCCATCAGCAGCATTACCACCGGATAAATCATCGCACTTTTGACCTGTTTTTTGGTCTCTGCATCCGCTGTCAGATAGCCGCTGAGCACCCGAAGCATCTCCGCCATCCTGCCGGAAACCTCGGAAGCCCGGACCATGCTGATAAACATCGTGCTGAAAGTCTTTGGATAAACCGACAAGGCGGCGGAAAAACTTTCGCCGTTTTTGATGCGCTCTGCCAGGTCCTGTGCCACTTCCCGGAACACGCCGGGACGCATCTGGTCTGCAATGGCTTCAATTGCATCGCTGAGTACGACCCCGCTGTCCAGCATCACAGACAGCTGTGTGGTAAAAAGAATCAAGTCCGCTTCTTTGACCCTTGCGGCGGACAGCGCCGGACTGCTCCGCTGCGGCTCCGAACGAACCGGTTTCGGCGGATTGGCCGGCTTCTTCGGCAAAGGACGTTCCAGAGTTTTCGGGGTGGACATCGGCATCTGTTTAATCCTCCATTGTGACATTCGCCACACGCAGCACTTCATCGATGGTGGTGATGCCCGCCGCCACCTTCTCGATTCCGTCCAAATGCAGCGGCTTCATTCCGTTCTGGACGGCCGCCGCCCGCAGCTGCTTAAGTGTCGCCCCCTGTGTAATCATCTCCAGAATTTGGTCATTCGGGATAAACAATTCATGGATAGCAATCCGCCCAATGTAGCCGGTGTTTCGGCATTTTTTGCATCCGATACCCCGGTAAAATGTCGGCAGCGAACCGACCCATTTTTCCGCCGCCCGCCGAATGCCTGCCGAGGGGGTGTACTGGTCTTTGCAGGTTGGACAGATTTTCCGGACCAGACGCTGAGCCAGCACCCCGATCAGCGAAGCGCTGACCAAATACGGCGCCACGCCCAGGTCCACAAGACGCGTAACAGCCCCCGGAGCGTCATTTGTGTGAAGCGTTGACAGAACCAAATGCCCCGTCAGGGCCGCCTGAACGGCAATGTTGGCGGTTTCTTCATCCCGAATTTCGCCGACCATGATAATATCCGGGTCCTGACGCAGCAGAGAGCGCAGGGCGCTGGCAAAGGTGAATTTGGACAATTCGTTGACTTGAAACTGGTTGACGCCGTGAATATTACACTCCACAGGGTCCTCTACCGTGCAGATATTCACCTGTTCGCTGTTCAGTTCGGACAGCGCTGCATAGAGCGTCGTATTTTTTCCGGAGCCGGTCGGGCCGGTCACCAGCACAATCCCGTTGGGCATCTTGATAATTTTTTTGAAGGCCTTCAGATTCTCATAACTAAATCCGAGCGACTCCAGATTGGTCAGGATTTTCCGGGTGTCGATAATTCGGATGACAACCTTTTCCCCGTATGTGGCCGGCATGACGGACACACGCAGGTCGATGGGGCGGCCCTGCATCAGGACGTGGATGCTGCCGTCCTGCGGAAGCCGGCGCTGGGCAATGTCCAGCTCGGCCATAATTTTGATGCGGGAGACAATTGCCGCATGCATCTGATACGGCGGTCGCATCTTTTCATAGAGCAGACCGTCCACCCGATAGCGCACCCGCACCTTTTTTTCGTCCGGCTCGATGTGAATGTCGCTGGCGTTTTCATGAACGGCGCTGCAAATCAGATAATTGACCAGCTTGACGACGGGGGACTGGCCGGCAATCTCCTCCAGATTGGTGATGTCCTCCGGCAAGTGCTCAATCATCGAGAAATCCTGCATCGCTGTATCGTCAATGATGTCATCAATCACAAAGACGTTGGCCGCCGGCATATAGGTCTGCAGCGTGGCCTGAATATCCTTGACCGTCGCACAGACAACCTGCACGCGGCACTGGCTGAGCCGTTCGATTTCCTCAATCAGGAAGACGTTGGCCGGCTCGCTGACCGCCACCGTGAGCGTGTCAAACACCTTAAACAAAGGCAGAACTGAATGTTCCTCCAGAAAATCCCGAGGAAGAATCTCCACCACAGCCGGATCGCACAGTTTGGGTGTAATCTGGGCATACGGCAGACCGTACGTTTCCGCCAGTGCCGAAGCAATCTGGTTTTCGGTGCAGAAGTTCATCTCGACCAGCAGCTCTCCCAGCAGACGGCTGTGGCCGGTGCGGGCCTGCTGCTGAAGCGCCTGTTCAATCTGCTCCGGCGTAACGATTCCCCGCTGCACAAGCAGCTGGCCGAGCTGAAGACGTTTTTCCGTGCCGAGTTCCATCGCGCTGCCGACTCCGTATCAGACAAAACTTTTCATCGCTTCCGACAGATCCGCATAGGTATCCAGTCGGGAAAGCAGACGTGTAACTTCCAGAATCTTTTGACAGGTTTCATCCAGTCCCGCCAGTTTCAGGGGCTGGTTTCGCTTTCGGCAGTCCTCGTGAAGCGTCAGCAGCTGCTCCAGCGCTGCGCTGTCCATCAGAATCACCCGACTCATATCCAGCAGCAGTCCCCGGGGACTGCACATGCGGGCATTGGAAACCGCATCTTCAAATGATTTGAGTGATTCGACGGTAAACTCGCCTTGCAGCTGCAGAATTGCAATCTGGTTTTGAACCTGCACCTCAATTTTCATCGAATCAGCGCTCCGACCGCCTTGATTCCGTATTCTTCAAAGCTGCTGTAATCCCAGGTTTCAATAAAGCCGTCCTGAATGACTTTCCAGAGGTGCTCGACGGGGCTTCCCAGAAACGCCTGCACCACAGCGGGGTCAAACTGAATCCCGCTGCCTTTTTCAACCTCGATCAGGGCCCGCCGGATGCTCATCGCCTCCCGGTACACACGCCGGGAGGTCATTGCATCAAACGCATCCGCCAGCGCAATAATCCGGGCGCTGAGCGGAATATCCTGTCCTCGAAGCCCGTCAGGATATCCCTGTCCGTCATAGCGTTCATGATGATGCAGCACTCCGGGAATAATCGGACGCATCTGGGGAATCTCTGAAAGAATAGAGGCGCCGATTTTCGGATGAGCCAGAATAACCGCCCGTTCTTCCTCCGTCAGTCGGCCCTGTTTGCGCAAAACGGTTTCAGCCACGCCGATTTTGCCGATGTCGTGCAGAAGCCCGGCCAGATAAATATGATGAATCTCCTGCTCCGAGATGGGCTGGGTTTCCTTCAGCTGCTCGGCTATCCAGCGGGCTATCAGGGCCACCCGCTCCGAATGCCCCCGCGTGTACTGGTCTTTGGCGTCAATGCTGTTGGTCAGCGCCTTCAGAGACCCGATAAACAGCTCTTTGAGGTCGTTAAACAGCCGTCCGTTTTCAATAAAAACCGCACACTGACTGGCGACGGAATGGAACAGTTTCACATCCGTGCTGTCAAAATCGGCCTTGTTCTGAATATTGGTGGCCACCAGAAACCCGGCCATCCGGCCCGACGGTCCGACGGGCACCGCCAGAATATTGCGAAGCCGCGGAGGCCAGACATATTTGAAGGGACCGTCCACCTGACTGTCCAGAAGGGCCTCTCGACCCGCCGTCAGTTCCGCCGTCAGATGCATCTGGAGGATGTCCGCCATAGACGGTTCGACGGACAAAAGACCCGAACCGGCACTGAGGACCAGCTGTTTGCCCGACTCAGTCTTTCGCTCCAGAAAAACGGCGATTCCCTCCACCGGCACAATCTGCGTCAGCTGGTCGCAGGCCAGCTGCAGATAGGTCGAGCAGGACTGGTCCAGCGTCATATGGGTGCTGAGGTTGTAGAGCAGCATAATCTGCTCATAGCACTCCGAGAGCTCCGTGCTGAGCTTCTCCAGATGCTTTTCCAGCAGACCCGGATCATCCCGCAGGCACTGATTCAACGAGGCATCCATTCGCGACATCCTTTTCTCCGAGCAACGGAAGTTCACAGTCAGACACCGGCTCGCTGGGCCAGCACCTCCTCCACACAATGAAGCACTTCCCGAGGGCTGAAGGGCTTGCTCAGACAGGCCGCCACCCGCAGGGTCTCCTTCTGCTGCGGGTCCACGGCAAATCCTCGCGCCGTCAGCAGAAGCACCGGGGTGTCGGCCGTACTCGGATTCTGCCGAAGTTTCTCAATCAGCTCCAGGCCGGTCATCGCCGGCATCTGATAATCCGTGATAATCACATCCGGATGATGCTCACAGGCCAGCTGATAGGCCTGGCTCCCATTATCGGCCGTAAAGACCTCAAACCCGTTGTTCCGCAGCTTGATGGCCACGACCTGGACAATGTGGAATTCATCATCCACCACCAGGGCTTTTCGTTCCGCCATATCTTGTTCTCCTGTTTTTCTGCGGCCGCCGGAACCGTTAGGACAGGCTGCCCGCTGAAACAGCGGCACAGCCGGTCATCGCCAGCGGCAGTTCAAACCCGAATGTACTTCCCTGTCCGACAACACTGGACACAAAGACCCTCCCTCCGTGTACTGTTTCGACAATCTGCTTGACCAAATTCAGTCCCAATCCCGTTCCTTTGGCCATATGGTTGTTGGCCTGGACCCGATAAAATTTCTCAAACACCCGTCCCAGCTCTTCCGGCGGAATTCCGACCCCTGTATCCGAAACGCTCACGGTCAGCCTCCCGTCCGCCTCATTCACTTCCAGCCCCACCGTAATCGTCCCGCCAGCGGGGGTGTATTTGACGGCATTGCTGAGCAGATTGATGACGGCCTGCGACATCATGTCCCGATCCACGTAAACCTGGTCGTACAGAATCGGGGCCGGGGCGCGAACGGTGATGTTCTTTTCCTGCGCATAACTTCGAATCATCTCCACGGCATCGCGAACAATCAAAGCCATGCTCTGACAGCTTCGGTTGACCTTGATTAGGCCTGATTCAATCCGGGAAATATTCAGAATATCCTCAATCAGGCGATTCAGCCGAAGAGCCTGGCTCTGGATAATCGAGCAGAACTGCCGAATCATTTCGGGCTCCTTGGCTTCCCCGTCCACCAGCATTTCGGCATAAGCATTGATGGAAGCCAGCGGCGTTTTCAGCTCATGGGAAACATGGCTGACAAACTCATTTTTCATCTGGGAGATTTCCCGCTCCCGGCTGATGTCATGGAGAACCGCCACCACGCCGCCGCGGGTTGTGCCCCATTCGTCCAGACAGGAGAGAACCGCCTCAAAAATGCGCTGCTGCCCCTGGACGTCCATCGTCAATTCATGGCGAACATGACGGATGCGTCCGTTTCGACACCGCTGAATCTTTTCCCGGAGCCGTCCGGCCGGCTCTGGTCCATCCGGAAGCTCTTGAGGCTGCCCACCCGAATCCAGATTCAGCAGCTCCCGTGCCGCGGGATTGGCAAAAAGCACCTGGTCCTGCTCATTAACTACCAGCACGGCGTCTCGAATACTTTCGAGGACGGCTTGTCCCCAGGCATGCTGCCGTCGAAGCAGCTGGAGCTCCAGACGAAGCTGGCTGTTTTCCTTGCGTATCTGTTCCTGTTCCCCTCGATACTCGGCGTCCCGGTTCTGAAGCGGCACAGAATCCACGGTCTGCTCCGTTCGAATCAGAATCTCCGGATTTTTGAGCAGTTTCCAGAGACTCCGTCCTAAAAGAACTGCTGCCAGAACAGCAGCCGGCCAGAGACACCCGACCGCCGCCGTTCCCGGAAAAAAGATGCAGAGACCTCCAGCGGCGGCCAAAAGGACCGTCGTGCCTGCCCAGAGCCCCATCAGAATTCCTGTCGCCTGTTTCATACACCGCCAAATGCACCGGCGAACCCATACCTTCGCCGAATCAGCTACAGCATCTTCTTTTCCGGTTCCGTGAAAAGTCGGATCAGCGGACTGTCCGGATTCAGCTGACTGGCTTTTTCAAAAGCGCTGCGGGCCAGTGCATTCTGCCCCAGCCGCTGATAGCAAAGCCCGCTCATCCACCAGCCGAAGGCCTCCCATTTGGAATCGTGGCACACCTTCTGGAAGACCGCAACGGCCTCGGCATAATTGTTCTTCAAATAAAAGGCGCAAGCCGTCACCACCTGAGCCTCCGTCAGGCCCGGCTGAAGCTGAAGGGCCTTCTGCCCGCAATACAGAGCCCGATCCGGCAGGTCCGCACCGAGCGCAGCCTGTCCCATCTCCAGCCATACCTGCGGGTCATCCCGGCGCAAGACACTGAGTTCGTCATACCACTTCAGAGCCGCGGCATACCGTCCGGCCTGCAGCGTACAGTAGCTCAGCCAGCGGAGCGTCATCTGACGCCGCTCCTGACCGGTTTGAATCAGAAAAAGTTTCTCAAACAGCTCCGCCGCCGGCACCCACAGCTGACGGTCCATATAGTGAAGTCCGACCGCCTCGAGCACACGGGGATTATCCCCCTGCCGCCAGAGGGCTTCCTTGTACAGGGCGGCGGCCCGCTCCCCATCGCTGCTGCGCTGAGCCAAATCCGCGGCCGTCAGCAGCAAATCCGTATCGAAAGGCAGGGTTCGGCGTTTGGTTTCGATCAGGTCAACAGCCTGCTCAATCCGCCCCTGCCGTACATAGCAATGACTGAGAGTCAAAATATACTCCACCTGCAGAGGCTTCAGTTCGACGGCTTTGCCGAGAGATTCGGCGGCCTCCTCCAGCCGTCCCTGTTCGAGGGCCGTCAATCCCAAAGCAAACCACGCCTCATCCATTTGGGGAGCTCCGTCCACCGCCTTTTTCAGGCAGGCCTGTGCAGCCGGAAGACGGCCCTCCGCCAGATGTACGCGAGCCAGCAGATAATTGGCCTCCGGATGGTCCGGTTCGGCCTGGAAGGATTTGGCCAAAAGTTTCTTGGCTTCTTCAACCTGGCCCTGCTCCAGCAGTCTCCGCACAGCGGCCAGATTGGGCCCTATGGAGGATTTTTCCCATGCCTTGAGCATCTGCTCCTTCTTGGAAGTACGGCCGGATGCGGCACAGCCGCTCCAGATGCTGCATACGCCCGCCAAAATCAGCAGCAGGATTGTCCGTTTTGTCCGTTCCATCGCGCATACTCCTGTCTTCAGAGATCCTTTCACAAAAGCCTCCGGCTGCCTGCATCTCGGCAGACAGCCGGAGGAACACCGTCATCGTTTACCAGCGGAACCACTTGCCGGATTCTTCCCGTTCAATCTTCTGAAGCATCAGACGCTCCATCTGCTGGGCCGCCTGAGGCTGCGTCTCCCGGAGAATCCGCTCCCGAAACCGGATGGCCTCGAGGTAATTGCGGTGAATCGTCAGGATATTGTTCAGCTCGGTCATGGCGCTGTCGTAATCCCCGTTCAGATAATACTGAACCGCCCGAGCATACCGGTCTTCATCAATCTTGATCCGGCTCATCCAGTACAGATTGCTGCGGGCCTCATGGGCCAGCCGCTGAACATCCTCCAGACGCTCCGCACCCTGGGCCTGTTCAGGCCGCTGGATGATATGGGGTGTAATCAGGATAATCAGCTCCACCCGGGTTGAATTGTCGGAAACCCCGCGGAACAGTTCTCCGATCACAGGGATATCCCCGACAATAGGCACCTGATTGCGGGACAGATTGGTGCTTTCCTTGAACAATCCACCCAGGACAATCGTCTGCCCGTCCCGCACCATCACATTGGTCATAATTTCCGTCTTGGTCTTCTTGGGCAGCTGAGTACTGCCGAACTGCACAATCTCCCCATTGCTTTGTTCAGGCCGGATTTCCATTCGAATCAGACCGTCCTTGCCGATGAAAGGCCGAAATTCGAGCACAGTCCCGCTTTCCAGGAACTCGACTTGCTGGGTGGCGGTGCCGCCTTCGGCCACATTCGTTAAGGACTGGTACCCTTCTTCTTTACCGATAATCAGCTTGCCGGCCTGTTTGTTGAGGGCCAGAATCTTCGGATTGGCCATAATGGTCAAATCCGAGATGGTTTCGACGGCCTTGATCAGTGCGGCAATATTATCGAAGGTCACGCCCACGGTAATTCCGGAGGCATTGGTTCCGGTTACGGCGGGGGCAAAACCGCCCTGGTAAAAGCCGCCTGTGCCTATATCAATCGTCACGCCGGGCACATTCGACCAGTCAATTCCGAATTTGGTAGCTTCCGTCAGGGTGGCCTCCATCACCGTTACTTCCAGCAGCACCTGAAGGGGTTCGACATCCACATCAGCCAGAACCTCTCGAATCCGCTTAATGTTCTCCGGATAATCGGACACCACCAGCCGGTCATGAATGGCCAGCGAATCGCCGCCCCGCCCGGGGGTTGTGTCCCGCTGGGCCGGACTGGTCACACCCAGCTGTCCGAACTCACTCAGGAGAGGTTCGGCCAATTTCTTGGCTTCTTCGGCATTGATGTAGTACAGCGGAATCACCGCATACTCAAACCGCGTCTTGTCCGCACGGAATTCCTCATTGGTGTAAATCTTGACGAAATTGCCCTTGATCTCGTACTTATGCGTGCCGAGAATGGCCTGGAGGGCCTCTTCAAACGTCACATCATACAGATTGGTAACCGTGACGGTTCCGTCCACCCGGGCCGAAGGCACAATGTTTTTATGGTACATCTGCGCCAGCATCTGCAGTGCATCGCGGATCGGCATATCTTTGCGGAAGCTGATGCTCTGAACCGACTGCATCGAGAACGAAGGCGACGGCGATGCTTCCGCCGGAGCAGCCGCCTCCGCGGCTTCCGCCGGCGCTGCGACTTCATTTTCCTGACCGATCACAAGTGCCGTTAATCCCAGCACCGCCAGCAGCCAAACACCGAAGGCCGTCAGATAAGTTCGGAATTTCAATTGTTTCTGCTTTCTACGCTGAGTCTTCATAAAACACCGCCTTTCCTTTAATCGAGCCACTCCGAAGAGGGCATTTTCACCGTCAAAACGTTATCCAGACAGTCAAACTGGACTTCCTGGGTTCCAATATCCCGCACTTTCAATTCATAAATTTCCCCTTTTTCTCTGACTTTAAGAGTTCCCCCCCGTAACAAGACCACTCCGTTTACACACACCTGCACCGGCATACCGCTGGGGTCCTTAATCACCGCCTGAAGCTGCAGCTGTTTGGCGATTTTCTCCAGGAGCCCTTTCTGCTGGGCTGCGGCTGAATCTGTCGGCTCCTGGGCCGAAACCGAGCTCGGAGTTGCCGGAGGAAACCACCGGTCCGGATCCATGACAAAGGGGTTCCTTTCTGTCCGGCCGTGCCGTTCGGTCTCCACAGGCAGCGGCCTTGCTTCGATAAGCAGCTTCGGCGCCGCAGGCTCTTCCGCAGACCGCTCAGCCGGTCCCGATAAAAAACTCTGGGCCTGAGCCGCTTCCGGACCGCTGCGCCCTTTCCAAAAAACCCGAAGCCACAAAACCGCCATGAGCAGCAGAAGCACCACTGCCAGAACGGTCTTCGGGTTTATAGTTCCTGCGAGCACTCCGATGCTCCTGACTGAATGTCCGTGTCGGCTCATAGGTTCTGTTTGGACCCCGAAGACTGATAAAAAGCCCGGGCTCTTGCCTGCAGAAGCAGATTTCCGGTCATCTTTTCATCATTCCGAAAAATAATTTCTTCAAATCGAATCAACCGCTCGAACCGCTCGAATGCCTGGAGCAGCTCAAATATCTTTTCAAAACTGCCGGTACAGCGGATTTCCAGCGGAATGGAACACAAGCCGTCTTCGCAGCTGACCTCTCCGGGACGAACCGACTGGTCGGACAGTTCAGCGCGAGCCAGCGTCTCGGTCATCTGCTGCCAGAGCCGCGAATACCCCTGCTCATCCGGGAAATACCGCTGAAATTGTTCCGCCGCCGGCTTTAAGGCCTTTACCTGCCGATGCAGCATCGGCAGCCGTTCGGAACAGTTCTTCACCTCATCCATCCGAGACTGCTCTTCCGCCAGCAAAGCCTGAAAGGCCTTTCGCTGCTGATAGACCGGGTAATACTGATAGGCCCCCAGCGCCGCCGCTGCTGTCAGCAGCAGTCCGAAAACTGCCAACGGATACTGGTCAATCAGTTTCTTCAATTCCGTTCCCTCACCGTATAATCCGCCACAACACACTGAATCTCGAATCCGGTAACCTTGTTTCCGAACAGTCTCTCATTTTTGGAATAAACAGGGGTCACCTGCTCGAAATACTTCGACTCCTCCAGTCTGGAAATCAAGGCCGCGACTTCGGCTCCGTCGCAGGCCAGGCCGACCAGTCGAATCTGCGTGACCGTTTCCGAAGCCGGCGCCCCGTCATTCCGGCCGCCGGTGCCGGCCCGGATCCGAACCGCCGTTCCCGGCTTCACAGCAGACAGACTGAGGGATTCCAGAGGAACCTGGACAATCGTCAATTCCTTCAAAACCGCCCGCTCCCCGATGCACCGGCTCAGCTCCGCCAGGATAGGCGAGGGAAGGGTTCGCGGCTGAAGTCGGCTGACCAGGCGGCTTTGTCGGTTCAAAACCGAAATCTCCTCCTGAAGCCGGCGGGTCTGAAGAATGGTCCGCAGTCCCTTTTCATATGTGCTGCGCAGACCTTCCAGGTCGGCGTAGGCCTTTGAGACCATACTTCCGCTGAGCAGATTGCCCACAATCCACAGACCGGTCAGCACAGCAATCGCCAGGTAGCGCCGAAGATACCAGTTTCTTCGCCGACGATTTTCATGGTACCAGGATGGAATAAAATCCAGTTCCATCAGACAGCCGCCTTCATTCCGGAAACCAGTTCTGATTGCGATTGGCCGGACCGCCATCCCTTTAAGGCCAGCCCAACCGCCACCGCCCATTCCGCCCGCTGGGGATTGGGACGACGGTCGAAGGACACATGACTCAAATCAATTCCGCGCAGCGGTTCCGCTGTCCGAATATCCAGATTCAGCTGCCTGCAGAGCATGTCCATCAGAAGAGACTCATACAAACGGCCGCCCGCAAACACCACTTCCGAGGGCCGCTCACCGCGAAAAGTTACGGCGTAATATTTGAAGCACAGAGAAATTTCGCGAGCCAAATCCTCAATAGTCCGGCTCATGGCCGACGAAAGCATTCGCCGAATTGGAGAATCCTCCGCCGTCAGATGTCTAACTCCTTCTTGTGTGATTTGACGAGCCGCCTCCTCATACGAAACACCAAGTATCTCTGCCGCCTTTTGCGTTAAATGCTGTTCCGCCAGCGGAATCTGTTTTACAAGAGAAATGGATGTACCCCGTCCAATAATAACGGTGGTAAAATATAACCCCAAATTCACCAGCACACTGACGACCTCGCGGTCCTCCTGACGCCGCAGGGTTCGCTGAAAACTGCGAAACAGAGCGCACGGCATCGCATCAACAGCAACCGGCTCCAATCCGGCCTCTTCCAGCAACGCAATATGGCCCATCAGTTGAGTGCGGTTCATCCCGAAAAAAATCACTTCCTTTTTGATGTCCTCTCCCTGATAAACACTGCCGGCAATCAAATAGCGAATTTCATCCTTATCCGGGTCCAGACCAAACCGTTCTGCCAGCATCTCATAGCGGTTTTCCTGCAGCTGTTCATACTCCAGAGAATCCAAACGGAGACTTTTAATTTTGATTGCATCACCCGGAAGACAGGAAACCGCTTCCCGCCCCCAAAATTGTCCCCGGGCCAGCATAGCTCGAATCGCCCGCACAACAGCCGCTCGATGCGCATGGCCTCCCGCCGGCGACGCCGGCTCCAGAAGTTCCTGTTCGGCACTTTCGACCCGTATCCGGCCTTCCTGGCATCCCAGCTGAATCATGCGGATACAGGAATACTCGATATCAATGCCGATAGGGCCTTTGGAGCCCCAGCCGAACCATCCCAGCCACGAACGAATTGACGGTTTGGCCGCACTCATCAGGTCTTTGTCTTCTCCACAGAGATATACCCGGTAACCGGTTCGATTTTTACATACAGCACAAACGAATCGGCCTGGATAGTAATCCACCCGGCCTCATTCAAACGATTGGCTGTATTGGTTCCCGAATAAGGTGTCCCCAGATAGTCAAACGTCACGGCGTCTCCGCTGAACGTCGTGCTCACAAGATTGACCTTTTTCAGCCGACGATCCAAAGCGAACTCCACAACAAAATCCTTTCCGCTGTACAAAGGATGTTTAATCTCTGCACCAGCCGCATCCTGCACCTGATATTTTTCTTCAGAGGGGAAAAAGACGAGCGTATAGGGTTTCTGTCGGGTCACAGCCAGACCTTTGGCATAATCCAGATCAGCAGCAATTTTATCCGCCGCAGACCGAACCTGCATATCCGCCGCCGTCCCGAAAACAGGCACGGCCAGCAGGGCTGTAATCGCCAGAATCACCAGAACAACAACAATTTCTATCAGGGTAAACCCTCGGCGAATGCTTCGATTCTGACCGGTTTGTTTTTTCATAGTTTCACCTTTCGATTTCTCCGCCGGCAAAACGCCGGCGGAATGCCGCCGAACGATTCACAGATGTTTTCGACCGACTCTTCCGGCGGCTTAACCGTCTGAAAAACCGCAAAGCCCTTCCCACAGACATTTCGAACAAATCCGAAATCATACGCATTACAGGCCATATAATCGGACCTGCTGCTCATAGGCGTATCAGCAGCAAAAATGGCTTTTTTCTCTCGGCACAACTTCCCAGAATTGATACAGTCGGTGCAATCCCTACAAGCCCCCTCTGGCTCGCCGCACCAGGCAGAAATTCGAATTCTTTCCCACAGATCTGCCCATTCCCTACGCACTCACGCACGTTCCCCCTTATCGGACCTGCCGGTCAATCCGCTGATAATACGCAACCGATTCATTGGGGTCATAATAAAGCCGGCCGACAAGAATGCTTTCCACCCGTCGGCTGCCGTCTTTTTCAAACCACGCTCGGCTGGTCACCGGATAAACATAATCGTTGGGGTCTGCAATCTCCACTTTACAGACAAAATCAACCGCCTGCTCTTCGAAATATACAGACTCGGTCCAGGGGAAAATCAGATTGGGGTCCCGTACCAGAGCACGAGCATACTCCAGACCCGAATAGGCAAGGGCTTCAACCTGCGTATGCAGAACAAAATTGCGGACGGCCGCCAGAGACATATCCGTGCGGGCAAACAGCCCCAGGGCAATAACCGCTACGGCCATCACCAAAAAAAGGACGGTAATCAGGGCCGCCCCTCGATTTTGATAAGAACGTCTTTCAGCCGACATGTTATCCCCCGCTTCGGCAGCGTACTGCCGCACAGATTTCGTAATCTCTCCAGCCCGTCTCCGCCTGCATTTTGAACCGCACAATCAGCAGCCGACCTTTTTGAACCTCCAGACTCAATCCGCTACATTTCTTCAGGAGAGGTTTTTCATCCAGATTCAGGGTTGTGCCGCTGACGGCCAGAGTCGATGTGCCCGCCTCACTCTGAACGGTCACGGTACCGCCGTTCTGCTGAAGCGTATGGGCACGGTGAACCAAGTCGGTAATCCGCAGCGAGGCCCCTCGAATCTGTGCCGGACCGTCGAGCATCAAGTCGGTGGTTTCCTGGCCCTGGCGCATCGCAAACGAAAAGGTCGCCGCCGCCAGCAAAACAACACCGGCGATGAGCATCCCCATCACCAGTTCAATCAGGGTAAAACCGCTGTTTTTTGTCGTTTGACAAACCATATCAGGGGGCTATCAAAAATTGAAGACGGACCATTTGCCGTCCCTTATAATTCACATGAACTGAAGCCATCAGACATCCTGTCTCTTCAACCGTTCCCACCAAAACCGAACGAGCGAATCCGCTGTAAATTGGATCAGAAAACACCGCACCAGAGGCATTCTTGACCTGTCCTTCCGCTTCCGTATAACCATCCCATTGCGTCCGGATTTCCTCAAAAGGTGTACTGACAATCTGTTCCATCAGATTGGAGGCCAGCTGAGCCGCCAGTACCTGACAGACCGCCTCCCGCTGCACCTGCGCCGCACTGACAAAAGGCAAAAGCACCCCCGCCGCCGCAGCGCCGAGGATAACCATCGCCATCAGTATCTCCAGCAGGGTAAAACCGTATTGTATCTGCCTATGTTGTTTCATTTTTTTATCGAAATCCGCTGAATCCGTGAAATCCGCGGTTTGTTTTTAAAAAGCGGAATGGTATCGGCTGTCACAGGCTGCAAAGTGTCCCGTTGCCGCGTTATACCACCAGCCCGTCTCTTCGCGTCCCGTAGGCCGGGCCGCAGGGTCATCCGTCACCGTCACCCGACAGGCTTTAGGTCCCTGAACAAAAGGATTGGCGGGGATTCGACATCTTTGTTTGGCAAGGTCGGACAGAAACTGTTCCGCCGCAGGTTTTCCATCCACTCCCCGGCCGGGCAGCCGACCGTCGTGCTCAGCCCGATAAAGAGCAATGCTCGAGCGGACTTGATGCAGCCGCTCCATCAGAAGGGTAATTCGATTCTCTGCAGCGGCCTGAGCCATTTTAGGCATCATCCAGCCGACGGCCGCCGCAAACAGTATCAGGGCCAGCACAGTCCGTTCAAAAAAAGCAATCATAGAACTCTGACCTGCCTTTTTCCGTTGGAATCGCCGCAGTTTTTTTCTTTCCATTTTTAATTCCTCTCACGCCGCATCCGTAAAAACCCGAACAAAAAAAACCGTTTTACGATTTTCGCATCTTTCTTTCCCCGGGCTTATCGCCCGGGGCTAATTCCCTCTGTCGCTTTCGCACAGGTTCCTGTCATTCCCGCTTTCCTGTGTCATTCCCGCGCAGGCGGGAATCCAGTCCTCTTACGTTGACGAATGCGTCCGTCCCATTTCCCCGGGCTTATCGCCCGGGGCTATATTTCTCGCCCCCTGTTATTCTATTCCCGCTTCATCGCCCGGGGCCAATTGCCTCGCCGGCTGATTCGAGTCCACAAAAAAAAGCCGACCGACCCCCGAATCTTTCGCAAGGCCGGTCGGCTTGATTTCCAAGTCATCGCTCAGCAGAGTTGCCGCTTACTCAATTAGTAGCCCTAAGGTTGAGGTTTAGGGTTTCGCGGGTTCCGCGGCCAGAGCATCACCATTGCTCCGAAGTTCTGCGGCAACCGCAGCAGGAGCATCGGCTACGCCTACATAGATAGCACCTGTATCTTCATCATAGACCCAGCCGACACCAGGACCATCGTCAGCCTCCAATGTATTCGAATTGTTCCAGGGATTCTTGGGAACCCGCTGCATATAGGGTCCCAAGGTGCCACCGGCGGTTGTTCCATCAGGATTGGTCTTTCCGGTCATTTGAGCAGCAAAGTTTTCCAGGCTAGGAGGATTGTCATTGTGCTGAATCTTGTACAGTTCAATCTGGGACCGCAAACTCTGCAGCGAGGAGCGGCAGCTGTTCAGTTTGGCTTCCGTACTGGCCTGGCTGAACTGGGGTATCACAATCGCCGCCAGGATACCCAAAATCACAACCACAATCAGAATTTCAACCAATGTAAACCCTTTTCTTGCTTTCATTGTTCATTCTCCCTTTCTTTGTACCTGTATTTCGGTATCGGTTACGTACGATTTTGTTGGTTTCGTTTACAGCTTTTGGTTCAAGCCGGCAGAACCAGCTTGGGATTTCCAAAGGAAAACACCTGTTCAGCGCGTCCGGATTTTCTCGTATGGGCTTGTCAAAGAACCTTTAACGCTTCCATAGAAAACCTAAGAAATAAAAACCGGCGCGGCAAACTGGGCAGAAAAAATTTTTAAGAAAATGTAAAGACAGGAAATTTTTTTGACGTGCGTCCGATAATGCTTTCGAGCCCGCGGCTTGTCCTCCGAAGCTTTAGCGAAGGAGGACAGCGGGCGACATAAGATAGATAGCCACGCCCACAAGGGCGTGGAAAAAAAGGACGGAAGCGCCCGTCCCCTTTCCCCGGGCTTACGCCCGGGGCTATCTTCCCCGACAATCCTTGCGACACTTGCGCCCGGGGCTATCTTCCCCGGAGAGAACGGCGGAATCAATCCAGACAGCGCTGCGGGGCATACTCGATTCCATTCCGTTCAAAAAACCGCTTTAACTCCTCCTCAAAAGTCAGCCGCTTATGATGTTCCGCCTGCCTTTCGATATAATCCCTGACCTGAGCCGCCGCAGACTGGCTGACCGTAAAACTTGAAAAGCCGCTTTGCCACTGAAAACCAAACGGCGGGTCCAGCTGCTCCTTTATCCAGCGAGAGGAGTTGGCCTTCAGTTTGCCGACAAACTCGGATACAGCCAAAGAAGGCCTGATGCGGACCAGCAGATGAATATGGTCGCCAACGCTGTTGACGCTTAAAACCGCACAATCAAGTGATTGAGCAATGCCACACAGATATTGATGAAAGTCCGTGCGTCGGCGGTCCTCCAGGAGTCCCTTACGATGTTTTGTACTGAAAACAATATGATAAAGGTGGTTGGTAAAGGTATGCCCCATGCGGCCTCCTTCCTTCGCCCCCAAAGGGACTAAAAAAAAGTTTTTTTACGCGTCCTTCTTCCCCCGGGCTTACGCCCGGGGCTAATTTTCACGAAGCCCGCCGTATGATTGATAGCCACGCCCGCAAGGGCGTGGAAAAAGGACGAAAGCGCCCGTCCTCTTTTCCCCGGGCTTACGCCCGGGGCTGATTTTCGTGACGGACACTACAATCTCGCCGGGCGTTTCTTTCGAGCCCGCGACAGCGGGCGACATACGATAGCCACGCCCGCAAGGGCGTGGAAAAAGGACGAAAGCGCCCGTCCTCTTTTCCCCGGGCTTACGCCCGGGGCTAATACCCTCGCCGGGCCCTCTGCCAGACGGGCTTATCGCCCGGCGCTAATTTCCCTGCCGGTCGGCGGCCTTGACAGCCTCCATCGTCGTATAATACTTGGCCAGCATATTCGGCACCTCCCAGGCCGGAAGCCGCCCCTCTCTCAGATAGCGCAGAAAGTTCTGCATCACCTGCGCAAAATGCGCCTCATGCCCGACAAAATAGGAATCCGGAATCAAAATCTTCCACGTGCGGTCATCGATCCGCTCCAGCCCGATTCCCGGATACTTTTTCTGAAGGGTCTGGAAAACGGCCTGCTGCAAATCCTTCTCGGAAAGTTTTCCCTCAACCGACTCCACATAAAGCACCGGTTTGTATTGTTCCTTCGGGCCTTGGCGAATCACCAGATTGCTTCGGCTGCCCCGCAGAATGGAATAATGCATATCCCCCGCTCCTTCCGGCGCCCGATACTCCCACCGAACGCAGACCCGGGCGTGAATCCCCCGCAGCGTATAATCCATCTGCCCGTTGGCTTTCACATAGAGCACGTTGTCCTTGACATAGGGCTTCAGATACTCCGGCCACTCCTCCAGTCCGGTCACCTCTCGAAATTGTTCAGCGGTCATCGGCGTCGCCCAGCGGCGGGCCCGAAGCATCTGAATATCCCGCCGGTAATCCATCGGCTGCTCCGGGAAACATTCCCACTGAATCAAATCAACCAGATGCGTCGAAACATCCGCCAAATCCTCCCCGCGCTGGGCAGGGTCAAAGAACCACGCAGGTCTTCGCAGCGGACGGCCCGCCACATACTTGAAAAAGTGATGAACGCTTTCCTTGACTACCGCCGGCTCCTCCGGACAGCCCTGCTGCAGACGGCCGAAAACCGCTGGAATCGCTGCCAGTTCTCTCTGAAGAATCGTCGTAATCTCAAACCGCTCCGTCATAATGTCATAGAGAAGTACACCGTTTTTCTCGGCAGTGCGGAACGACTCAACCAGAAGAGGAAACTTCTCCGGCGTGATCACCATCGGCTTGTCGGCCAGAACATTCCGTCCCGCCCGGACCGACTGGTAAATGTAGTCGGTTTTCAGTGAATTCTTTCCCGAAATGACCACAACATTGCCCTTCTTTTCCGACAGCATCCGCTCCAGATAATCCGGCCCTTGATAGACCCGCTGGAGCCAGGCGGTCGGATTGTCCGTGCGTGTGTTGAAGGACTCAATGGTGCTCAGATAATTGTCCAGCTCCGGTCCCCCCGGCGCATATACAAAGACCTCCGGGCTAACCTGTTCATACATCGTCTTCTGGACCAGAGCGGCATGAAAATGCCCGGGGTCCAGCACCAGCAGCCGGACAATCGGTTCAGTCTTCTTTCCAGAAGCCGCTTCCTTGGCCAGACAGCCAGTCATCAGCACAGACAGTATTCCCCCTGCTGACAAAATCAGCCAAACCCGCCTGCTCATCGCTCCCTCCTCCGTTAAAGAACATAATTTGTCCCATAGGGCTTTCGCTGAGGCCGCGAACACATCGCGTTGGCCTGTTCGTCACCGATGAAAACTTCTCGAACCGGGTTCCAGGTGAGCTTACGTCCGAGCTTCATTGCAATATAAGCAACCAGGCATGCACTGCCGGAACGGTGTCCCACTTCCGCCGGCGCCACCGGCTGTCGGCGGCTTCGGATGCACTGCAGCCAGTCCAGATGCTGCTCCGGGCTTTCGTACAGGTGAACCCCGTCGGCCGGAATTGCCGCCTGAAGAATCTTCGGATCGGATGCCTGCAGAGGAGCCGGACCGTCGCCCGGAGCAATCGGGTCGCTGGACGTCATCCGCTCCGGACCGCGCGTTACAAAAATCCACCCTTCCGTCCCCTCAAAGCGAATCCCGTTCGGATGCCGGCTGCTGATATGCATCGAGACGCCGTTGGCATATTTGGCATGCACATCAAATTCCCCATGGACATCCCACAGGCCGGATTTGGGATACTCCGCTTTTCCTTCCACCTCGATGGGACCGGTATATTCGGTGCCCATTCCCCAGTGAGCCGTATCGACATGATGCGACCCCCAGCCGGTAATCATCCCGCAGCAGTACGCATCGCAGCGAAGCCAGCCGGGACGATCATAACTGTTCTGCGGGTGAACCCGCTTTTCTGTATAATAGACATACGGCGTACAGCCCAGCCACATATCATAATTCAGATTGGGCGGTATCGGCATTTCCGGCTCTTCCTGTCCGGCCGGGTCGGTTGGCAGACCGATTAGAATCCGCTGAACGTCTCCGATGAAGCCGTTTCGGACCAGCTCGCAGGCTCGCTTGAAATGCGGCCAGGGCAGCTGCGAACGCTGCTGACTGCCGACCTGAAGGATTCGGCCCGTCCGGTGGATGACATCGCTCACCTGACGGCCTTCGGCGATCGTCATCGAAAGCGGCTTCTGGAGATAAATGTCCTTGCCCGCCAGGGCCGCCTCCATAGCCTGCTGGGCATGCCAGTGGTCCGGCGTGGAGATGATGACCGCATCAATGCTCGGATCGGCCAGCAGCTGCTTATAATCGCCGTACGTCTTGACCTCCAGATACGTTTCCTGCCCGGTTTTTCTGGCATAATAATTTTCAATCCAGCGTTTGCCGTCGGCCAGCCGTTTGCTGTCCACATCCGCCACCGCCACAATCCGGCAGAAATCGTGTTTGATTGTCTCCGGGAGGTCGTGTCCGCGGGCGATTCGGCCGAATCCAATCTGTCCGATTTGAATCCGGTCATTCGGTTTGGTCCGCCCGAAAACCGCCGAGGGGAGGAACATCGGAAACCCCGCCGCACCGACCGCAGCCGCCGCACCTTTCAGAAAATCCCTTCGTCTCATACGATTGTCTCCTTTCCTTATTCTTGACTCATTGACCGATTCGAACCCCAGCCGAATGGGCGTACTCCTGCCAAAACCGCTCCGCTGTTTCCGGCTGGAGCACGCCGTCATACACAATCAGCCGATAGCGCAGACGATATTTCCGTCCGGGCTCCAATGTCCAGCTGTTCAGGCGAATCGGGCAGAACTCCACAAACAAGTCCCCCCGTCCGCCGTTGGCATCCGTCGGCCAGACCCGCATCGGCTCCGGATGCTCCCGATTTTCCGGATGGCTCAGAAAAACAATCCCCGCCCGCGTCCCGTCGGCAAACGAGCCGTTGACATCACACCAGCGGGCCCGCTGTCCGTCGGCATCCTTTCGCGTCCGCCCCTCCGAGGTCAGCACTGTACAGTTGTCTTTGGTCCATTCCGACGTCGCGCGAAAGCCCAGTCCCCCGCCGTAGCGGTAGGCGTCCAGCACAATCGGGCTGTTCAGCACATTCCAGAAGTGGCTGTCGAAATCCACAACCCAGACGGTGCGTCCTTCCGCCTGCGCGGCAAAGGCGCCGATTCCCCAGATTTCCTCAATCGCCACCCGACCCTGCGGAACCGCCGTAAAATCTACATGTTCCTGACGAACCTGGAAACGCCCGCCGGACGAATCACAGAGCACAGACTCCAGACCGGCAAACCGAACCGTCCCCTGTCCCTTGGCCAGATTCCAGAAATCCACTTCCCTCCCTTCGATATGCGTCATTGTCCATGGATTCCAGATTCCGTAATGATGATAATGGTCCGGCGGCTGAATGCGGGTCAGCACCTTGCCAGACGGTGACCAGAGCGGATGAACGAAGCCGCTTCGGCGATAAATCGGATTTACTCCCTCTGGAACAGGACAAATCGCCGTATAATAGCGTACAACCGGCTTATTCTGGTACCAAAGGGTAACTGCCTCCTCATCCTGGACCACTTTTACCGGTGATTCCATAGCCGTTTCCTGTTCTTTTTGGGCATTACGGCAGGCACTTACCAGACAAATCAGACAAACCGCTGCCCATAGTTTGCTTGGAGTTTTCATAGGGCTGCTTCCTTACAGGCATCCAGAAACGCACGCAGATTTTCCGTCGAAACACCATCGGGCACCCCCCCGCCGCAGGAAAGAATCACCCGCCGGCGGTCCGACAGAGTTTGGATTGTTTCATGCACACATCGGCGAACCTGCTCCGGGCTTCCCTGTGCCAGCACATCCCGCGGCGGGATATTGCCCAGCAGGGTCACCTGTCCGCCGGTCCAGTCCTTCATTTCATCCAGCGAATGCTGAAAACTGAAGTTAAACAGATTCACCCCCAGCCCCGCCAGATACGGGGCACATACCCGCCCGTCGGCATCGTTATGGAAAAACCGAACTGAGACATTCAGGCAGCCGAAAATGTCTTTCAAATACGGCTGCGCAAACGTCTCGAAATCCGCCTTGCCCAGAAATCCCACGATGTCGTCCAGAATCAGCACACCGTCGATGGTATCAAAATATTTTTTCTGCACCCCCAGCCACCGGATGATGTAATCCGTGATGATTCGCAGCAGACGATGAACCGGCTCCGGCTCCAGAGCCAGGGCTGTTAAAAACTCCGTCGTCCCCATCAGAAACGAAGCGATGTTCAGCGGCCCGCGTGAAATCGCAAACCGAATCTGATGCCCGAGCTTTTCAATCTCTTTGCGGTTCAGGGCCAGCCGATTGAGCACAAACGGGTTCAGACCGTCTTTTTCCGGTTTGGGCATTTTCAGACGGTCAATATCCTTTGTCTGATGAATAATTTTGTCCGCAAACGGCAGCTCACTGCGGTGGAAGGTACATTTTGCACCGAAGGCGCTGGGCTCTGTGCACATCCCGTATTCCGCCCAGAAACCCGGCAGAAACATGGTCTCCGGAAACATCTCGATCGCCTGACGGTTGGCCTCCAGCCAAACCGCATCACTGGTAAAATAATCCAGCGTTGAAACGCCGAACCAGCCGGGCAGCCAGGGGCTGTCAATGATAAAACCGGTTGCAAGCGGTGTCTTTTCTTTGCCGGCAAGCACATCCGCAAGCAGCTGCCATTGTTCGTGTGTCATTTGTTCTCCTCAGATAGCTTGTTCTTCCTGCTATATGTTAATGTCTTAAGAATCTCTTTTTTTTCGGTTTTTTCTCATTTATCGTCCCTCAGCCAGCTGTCCCCGATAGAAACATCCACCTTCAGCGGCACCTCCAGGGGCACCGCGGTGGTCATTTCTTCTGCAATCCAGCGGGCATCCTCCTGAGAACGGCTTTTCGGCAGTTCGAAAACCAGTTCATCATGAATCTGCAGAATCATTTTAATCGGCAGTTTGTCCCGCTCAATCCGTCGATGAATCCGAATCATCGCCGCCTTAATCAAATCCGCCGCCGAGCCCTGAATCACCGTATTGACCGCCAGCCGCTGGGCCTGCGAACGAACGTTCGGGTTGCGGCTGTCCAGCCCTGTAATCTTACGGCGGCGATGCAGAATCGTCTCTGCATACCCGTTCCGCTTGGCCTGCTCAATCACCCGATCCATAAACGAACGAATAGACCCGTACCGGCGAAAATATTCTTCAATAAACCGTCTGGCATCCGCCTGCGGGATTCCCGTCGTGCGGGCCAGTCCGAACGGCCCCTGTCCGTAAATAATCCCGAAATTGACCGCCTTGGCCTTCGTGCGCATCTCGCCGGTCACCTGCTCCATCGGCACCCCGTAAATTTCAGAGGCCACAAATCGATGAATATCCAAATCCTGAGCAAAGGCCTTCCGCAGGGCAGCATCCTGTGAAAAATGAGCCAAAAGCCGCAGTTCAATCTGCGAATAATCCGCACTGAGAATGCACTCTGTCTTCCTTTCCGGAACAAACGCCGCCCGAATCTGCCTGCCCAGTTCCGTCCGCACGGGAATATTCTGCAGGTTCGGGTCCGACGAGCTGAGCCGTCCGGTGGCCGTGACTGTCTGATTGAACGAAGCATGCACCCGCCCGGTCTTCGGATTGACCAGCTGGCCCAGTTTTTCCGTGTAGGTGTTGCGGAGTTTCTCCACCTGGCGGTACTGAAGAATCAGCGGAATCATTTCGTGCTCGTCGGCCAGCTGCTCGAGAACATCGGCATCGGTGCTTCGCAGGGTTTTGCCGGACTTAATGCTCGCAAGCCCCAGACGGTCAAAAAGTACCTCACCCAGCTGTTTGGTGGAATCAACATTAAAAGGTCCGCCGGCCAGCTCATAAATTCGCTCCGTCAGCTCCCGCTGCATTTGAGCCATCGACTCCGACAGACGGCTCAGTTTCTCCGTATCCAGACAGACTCCGTTCATCTCCATCCGCATCAGTACTTCTACCAGCGGCATCTCGATTGTTTCAAAGAGCTTCTGCAGGGGGGGCTGGGCCTTCAGACGGGCGGACAAATACTCATACAGCTGCCAGGTCACATCCGCATCCTCCGCCGAATAGGCACAGGCCGCCTGCGTATCCACCTGCTCAAAGGAAATCTGCTTCTTGCCCTTGCCGATCAGCGCGGAAATCGGGGTCGTCTCCAGCCCCAGATAGTCCCGCGCCATTGTATCCAGAGAATGGCTGGAACGGTCCGCCGCCAGAACATACGAAGCCACCATCGTATCAAAGCAGCGTCCATCCTGCAGTCCAACCGGCATCCCGCTGTTTTCCAGCACAATCATATCGTATTTCATATTCTGGCCGATTTTATACCGGCTCTTGTCCGCCAGAATCGGCCCCAGCCGACGGCGAACCTCCTCCAGCGGCAGATACCTTTGCCCTGCCGGAGCCCGAACCGGCAGATACCACCCCTGTCCGGCCCGCCAGGAGAAACTCAGCCCAACCAACTGAGCCCGCATCGCATCCAGAGACGTCGTCTCTGTATCAAATGAAAATCGCTCCTGCTCCATCAAAAGTTGTACAAACCGCTCGAATTCCTCTACTGTATCCACAAGAACATAGTCCCGCCCCTGCTGCTTTAAGGACGACTGTTCCCCATTGTCCTCCGAGAACAGCGAGTCTGCAATCTTCGGTTTGGTCTGCACAGGAACCGGCTTTAAATCCATTTGAGTCAGCAGCCGCGTAAACCCCAGTTCCGCAAAGATCTGAGCCAATTTTTCCCGGTCACCTTCTTTGCGGGCAAACGCCTGTTTGTCAAACTCAATCGGAACCTGCCGATGTATGACGACCAATTGACGGCTCAAGAAAACCTGCTCCTTAAATTTCCGCAGATTCTCTCCCCGTTTGCCCCCGATTTCATCGGCGTGTGCATACAGACTTTCCAGAGAGCCGTACTGCTGAATCCACTGAAGAGCGGTTTTGGGACCGACATCCGGCACGCCGGGGATATTGTCCGCTGTATCTCCCTGCAGTGCCAGCACATCAATAAACTGCTGGGGTGTCAGGCCCAGCTCCTCGAGCATCAGCTTGAGGTCATAACGCTGACCGGTCTTGATATCATATGTACAGATACGCTCATCCAACAGCTGAAGCATATCCTTATCTTTGGAGCAGATATACGCCGCAACTCCGGCCGCAGCGGCCTTCGAAGCCAGTGTGCCGATGACATCGTCGGCCTCATATCCCTCCACGCGAACAACCGGAATTCTCATCGCTTCCAGAATCTGCTCAATCCGCTGAATCTGGGAAGGCATATCTTCGGGCATCGGGGGACGATGGGCTTTATATTCCGGATAAAGTTTCACCCGAAAACTGGGGGTTTTGGAATCCATCGCCACCACAAGATAATCCGGCTTTTCCCGTTCTATCAAAGATAAGAGAGCCGTTGTAAATACAAAGACCGCTTTGGTTGGTTCACCGGATGGACTGGTCAGCGGCCGCATCGGGGCATAGTAGGCCGCATAGATATGAGCATGACCATCCACGATAAACAATCTGTGCGACGATATGGACATACTTTTTTACTATAAAGTCGGTCTTGAAAAATTAAAGAAAAAATTCTTGCATTCCGATATGCTCCTATACAAAATAAAGGAAATTAAAGATACCTCCCTGGCTTTTTCAGAGTACAAAGGGCCTAAACTTTTCGAGAACGAGTTTCTGGAAAGGTCAATATGTTTGAGGAAAGCGAACTGATCGCACTCCTGATTACATTTGGTGTCAGTTTTTTTCTGTGGGCCACCCGAAAAATTATCATTACTCTTCCCTTCTACCATCTCTTGCTGATTAGTTTTGGTTTTTATTTCTTTTCAAAGGTTTGCACGGTCCTGGAAGGTTTTTTCTGGGAAACAGCACTGAATTCTCTTGAGCATATCTCCGCAATTGCATCTTGTACGGTCTTTTTCTGGTGGTGCCTTCGGCTGGGTGCAAAGAAGGAGACCGGCGGATGAATCCTATTGTCGGACTCAACACCATTTCCGTCTTCTTTATTCTTTTATCTTTGGGGATTCTCCTGGTCTGGAAACTCCAGAAATTGATTCCAACTGATTTGTTTTTGCCGGCGGTCTTTTTTCTCTTTCTCGGCTTGCTCGGACATATCAGCAATCTCCTCGAATGGTCCGGCGCGGCCCCGTATTTAGACCGCTACGGCGATTTGTCTGACATCCTGCAGCCGATTCTGTTTGCGGTACTGGTTTACACGATGATTCAGCACCGCCAGCGAGAACAAATCGTCACCAGCGAAGCCAAGTATCGACTCCTCGTGGACAACCAGAGCGACCTGATTACCAAACTGGACGCCAAAGGCAATTTTCTGTTTGTCAGTCCTTCTTACTGCCGACTGTTCGGCAAATATGAAAAAGACCTCCTCGGTCGTCCTTTCCTGGAGGAGGTACTGCCGGAAGACCGAGCACGAATCCGTCAGGAAATGGATATTCTCTACCTGCCCCCTTACACCTGCCGATTTCGACATTCGGCTCAAACGAAATATGGGCTGCGCGTGTTATCATGGTCCTACCGTTCTTTGCTCAACGAAAAAGGCAAACCGTCGGCCATCGTCGGTATCGGCCGGGACATCACCGACCAGGTTCAGGCCGAACAGGAACGCGAAAAAATGCTCCAAAAACTGGAGTCAAAAAACCGGGAACTCCAGAGTCTGGTCTATATCTCTTCCCATGATCTTCAATCCCCTCTCGTCAATATCCGCGGCTTTACCGGAGAGCTGAAAACCACCTGTGAACAGGTAAAAAATGTCCTGAAAGAAAGCGGACAATACGAGCGGATGGAACCGCTCCTGAAGGATGTAGAACAATCCCTGTATTTCATTGATTCCGGAGCGGAAAAAATGCAGATCCTGATTGACGGTCTGCTCAAATTGTCCCGCATCGGTTCGATAGAATTGACCATCCAGACGGTCCATATGAACGGACTGATAAAATCCATTATTGAGGGGTTGCGATTCCAAATCCAAAAAGCCGGCTGTGAAATCACCGTTGACAACCTTCCGCCCTGCCACAGCGACCTTTATCAGGTCAATCAGGTCTTTACCAATCTGCTGGACAATGCCATCAAGTTCCTGGATCCTTCCAGCCCCGGCAAAATCCGTATTACCGGACAGGAAAGAAACGGGGTCTGCGAATATCGAATCATCGACAACGGCATCGGCATTGCACCGGAACATCATGAAAAAATCTTCGAAATCTTCCACCGGCTCAATCCGGACGGCCCAGTCAAAGGAATCGGTTTAGGTCTGGCCATTGTTCGGCGCATTCTCGATAAACTGGACGGAACAATCCGAGTCATCTCAGAAGACGGAAAAGGAGCTGAATTTATCGTGACTTTGCCGGCTGTTCCCGCCTCGTAAAAAGTCGACAAAAACGATACCTTATCTTTCCCTTTTTCCTCTCTAAAAAGAAATTCCATTAAATCTTTCAAGTTTTCAGACCAAAACGGGCGAATCATTTCGCGGGGAGAAAAACAAAAGGTCTGAAATGATGAATGGGAAACGCCAATATGCTTCCGAGCCGAACTGTCTTTTTCTTCCTGCTTGCAGGAATCCTCATCAGTCAATCCTTTGCCGACACGGCTTTGTCTTCCCGCCCTCTGCGGATGTCTGCTGCCGCTGTTGACCGAGACATTCTTCATGCCGCCACATTCAACATCCGAGTCGGTCGTTACGCATCCGGCAGCCGGGATTGGTCCCAGCGGCGAGCCATGGTCATTTCCCTCCTGGCAGCGGAACAATACGATGTCGTCGGTCTCCAGGAAGCCCTGCCCTATCAGCTGGACGAAATCCTGCAGGGGCTGCCCCAGTACGACGCGTATGCCGTTGGACGAGGCAATGAACCGGACAAGGGAGAAACCTGTGCCATTCTTTATAAGAAAAAACGTTTTTACAGAATCGATTCCGGGACAATCTGGTTCTCCAATTCACCCTGGGAGCCCGGTTCCAAGTTTGCAGGCACACTTTTTCCCCGGATTTGCAGCTGGGTACGTCTGGCCGACCTGGAAACTGCCCGCTGCTTTTATGTCTACAACGTTCACCTGGACAATTTATCGCAGCGAGCCCGCACCCGCAGCATTGAAATCTTAAACGATCAGATTGCCTCCCGCAAATACAAAGATCCCTTCATTGTCATGGGAGATTTCAATATGGAAATCGATAACCCGGCAATGCAGATTCTTCAAAAAGCCGGGAAAAACAGAATGCTGGATACGTGGAAAGCTCTGTATCCCCACCGATTAGACGAAGGGACGTATCACAAATTCCACGGCTCTATACTCGGCTCAAAAATCGATCATATCCTCGTCGATACAAGGGTTCGAGTACTGGCCGCTGCGATAAATCGACAGGACTTTTCCGGCCGCTATCCTTCCGACCACTACCCGGTTTCAGCTGTACTTCAAATTCGGTGAGCCGATTTATTCACCGGAAGCAGTCGCTGTTTTGCCGGCAGACTTCGTTTCCGATGAAGCGGCACCGGCCGATTTTTCGCTTTTCGGCTTCGGGGAGTCTTTCTCGGATGCCTTTTTATAACTTTCCGAGCGGTAATCCGTCTGATAAAAACCGCTCCCCTTAAAAAGCACACCGGCTCCGGTCCCCAACAGCCGTTTCAGTTTCGACTTTCCGCAGTGAGGGCATTTTTTTCGGGGAGACTCCGTGATGGACTGAAAAATCTCCATCGCCTGTCCGCAGGAATCACAAAGATATTCATACGTCGGCATAATCAGGACTCCTCAGAACGCTCTTTGGACTGTTCGGCATCTTTCAAATCATCCGATGCAGATTCCGTACAGGTTTCCGCCGCCGAGACAGAAGGGAGCTTATTGACAATCACTTTGGCCGGACGCAGCACTTCATCCCCCAGCAGATAACCCGACTGATGCACCTGCAGAACAATATTATCCGCCTGTTCCGGCTGAGCACAGGTCATCAACGCCTCATGAGGCCCCGGCGTAAACGGCTGTCCAATCGCTTCTATTTTTCGAACCCCCAGGCCGTTCAGCGTTGCCAGCATATGCTCATACACCATCCGAATTCCCTCGACCAGTTTCGGCAGAGCATCCGGACCGGCCTGATTCGACACCGAAGCCAGGGCATGCTCCAGGTTGTCCAGCGAAGACAGCCATGACCGCAAAAGCGTTCTTTTCTCATAGGCCACGGCATCCGCAATCTGCCGGGCTGTGCGTTTTTGATAATTGGCATAATCCGCACTCAGCCGCTGGAGCTGCTCAAAAAGCTTCTGCTTTTCCTCTTCAAGGGCCCTGCACTTCTCCTGCAGTTCTGCCAATTCCTGCACCGCAGGGTCCGTTTTTCCCTTTTCTTTTTCCTGTTTATCCGGTTTCTGGGTCATACAAACTTCCCTTTATCCGCCGAAGTGCTTTCGAATCCGCTCAAAAAAACTGCGGCTTTCCGAACCGCTCTGCCTGGCTTCAATCTCCGCATACTGCCGCAGGAGACGCTCCTGTTCCGGCGTAATCCGACGGGGAATCTCCACCGCCGCCTGGACCAGCAAATCCCCTTTGACTCCGGTCCGCAGATCCGGCAATCCCTGCCCGCGCACCCGAAAAACGCTGCCGTGCTGAGTCCCCGGAGGAATCTTCAGCTGACGCGTTCCATCCAGAGTCGGCACATCAATCGTTGTCCCGAGCGTCAGCTGGGTGAAACTCAGCGGCACCGTCACCATCAAATCCGAACCATTCCGCATCAGGAACGGATGCGCTTTGACTCGCACATAGCAGTACAAATCCCCGTGCGGTCCGCCAAAACGGCCGGGCTCGCCTTCGCCGCTGACCCGAATGCCCTGCCCTTCATGGACCCCCGGCGGAATCTTAACCGTCAGGGTGCGCTGCCGAGGCGTTGTCCCGGTCCCCCGGCAGGTTCGGCACGGGTCTGTGATGATTTGTCCGCTCCCGCGGCACTGCGGGCAGGTTGAAACCATCTGGAAAAATCCGCCCAGACCGGCCCGCTGAACCTGTCCGCTGCCTCCGCAGGTCGGACAGCGGCTCGGGGATTTTCCCTGAGCAACCCCGCTGCCGCGGCAGTCGCTGCAGGTATCCTGACGCGTAAACTCAATCGTCTTTTCCGTTCCCAGGGCGACCTCCTCGAGGGTCAGTTCCACCGTCGTCTCCAGGTCATACCCCCGAACCGGACCTCTGGCGGCACCGGTTCGGCTCCGGCGTCCGAAGATATCCCCGAAGATATCGCCGAAGATATCCCCGAACATATCGCCGATATCTTCGACGTTCATTCGACTGTAGTCGTGAACACCGACTCCCCGAAGCCCGTCATGACCATACTGGTCGTATCGTTTCCGTTTTTCCGGGTCGCTGAGAACCTCATAGGCCTCGGCACACTCCTTGAATTTGGCCTCGGCCTCTTTGTTGCCCGGGTTTTTGTCCGGATGGTATTTGATGGCCATTTTTCGATAGGCGCGTTTAATCTCGTCGGGTGTGGCGTTGCGCTCTACACCCAGCACTTCATAGTAGTCGCGTTTGGCCATCGTCGCCTCGATAAGAAAATAATGCCGCGTCCGAATCCCTCACCGGTCAGCCGGCGGTCCGGACGCGGCACTGGAGTTGCTGTTTCCCTTAGAATACCGCACCCGGCACGGCGTTCTCCTTTTTGTCTTCTTTCAGTTCCGCAATCACTACATTGGTCGTCAGCATCAGACCGGCCACCGAAGCGGCGTTCTGCAGGGCCGTCCGGGCCACTTTTGCCGGGTCGATGATGCCGGCCTTGAACATATCGACATACTGGCCCGTCAAGGCATCATAGCCGATCGTTTCGCCCTTCTCGAGCAGTTCGGCTACGATGACTTCCCCGTCTCCGCCTCCATTGTCCACAATCTGGCGGGTCGGGGCTTTCAGGGCCTCAATCACTATATCATACCCAATCTTTTCATCGCCTTTGGCCTTGGCTCGGGCCTTTTCCACTCCCGCAATCGCCCGCAGGAAGACCACTCCGCCGCCGGGGACAATTCCTTCCTCGGCCGCCGCTTTGACGGCATGCAGGGCATCTTCCAGCAGGTCTTTGCGTTCCTTCATCTCCGTTTCCGTCGGAGCACCGGCTTTGATTACCGCCACGCCGCCGGTCAGTTTCGCCAGACGCTCCTGCAGCTTCTCGCGGTCATAATCGCTGGTGGTTTTCTCAATCTGATGACGAATCTGGTCGCAGCGGGCCTGAATGTCCTTCTTCTTGCCGGCCCCTTCAATGATGGTCGTGGTTTCCTTGCCCACCACCACCCGTTTGGCCCGGCCCAGCTGAGACAGTTCAATCTTTTCCAGCTTGATGCCCAGATCCTCCGTAATCACCTGGCCGCCGGTCAGAACGCCGATATCCTGCAGCATGGCCTTGCGTCGGTCGCCGAAGCCCGGCGCCTTGACGGCACAGACCTTCAGCACGCCCTGCAGCCGGTTGATGACCAGCGCTGCCAGCGCCTCGCCTTCTACATCCTCCGCTACAATCAGCAGAGGCGCAGACACATGGGCAATCTTTTCCAGCAGCGGAATCAGCTCCCGCAGGTTGCTGATTTTCTTCTCGTGAAGGAGGATATAGGCATCTTCGAGCACACATTCGAGGGTGTCGGGGTTGGTCATGAAATACGGAGAAATATACCCTTTATCAAACTGCATTCCCTCGACAACCGTCAGCTCGGTCTCCATTCCCTTGCCTTCTTCGACCTCAATAACGCCTTCCTTGCCGACTTTGTCCATCGCCTGCGCCAGAATTTCGCCGACCTCCGGATTGTTGTTAGCGCTGATGGTACCGACGCGGGCGATGTCTTCATGCCCTTTTACCGGCTTGCTGACGGACTTGATGTACTCGATTGCGGCCTCAGCGGCTTTGGCAATACCCCGCTGAATCGCCACAGGATTCACACCGGACGTCACATACTTCAGTCCTTCCGTATAAATGGCCTCCGCCAGAACCGTTGCCGTCGTTGTACCGTCTCCGACCACATCGCTGGTCTTGCTGGCTACCTGATTGACCATCTTGGCACCGACATTCTGGAACGGCTCGGGCAACTCGATTTCCTTGCTGACCGATACGCCGTCTTTTGTAATCTTCGGCGAGCCGTAGCTTTTCTGCAGCAGCACATTCTTGCCGGTCGGTCCCATCGTGACCTTCACCGCGGCGGCCAGACGGGACAACCCCTCTTTCAGCTGGGCTCGCGCCTGTTCCTGAAACATCATCTGTTTTGCCATATGTTCATAAACCTCCCGCCTTTGCAGGCGCTTGCTGGAATCCTGTCCTTTTCCCTTACTGCTCGACAACGCCTAAGATCTCGCTTTCGCGAAGAATCTTGTACTCCACGCCGTCGATTTCCACGTCACTGCCGCTGTACTTGCCGAAGAGCACAATATCATTTTTGCTCACGGACATCTTGGCCCGGCTTCCGTTTTCCAGCCGCTTGCCTTCCCCGACGGCAATCACCTTGCCCATCAGAGGTTTTTCCTTGGCCGTATCCGGCAGGACAATGCCGCCCGGGGTCTTTTCTTCCGCTTCCTGAGGCTTTACGACAACTCGATCATCCAGTGGTTTGAGTTTCATAGGGTTCCTCTCCTGTTATCTTCTTTCAAGGTTTTCCGTATCGGTTGATTCCATTACATCATATCCATATCATCCATATCTTCCATGTCCGGACCGCCGCCGAACCGGTCGCGCTTGTTTCCCTTCTTGGTGTCCTTCGGCTTTTCCGTGACAACGCAATCCGTCGTCAGCAACAGACCCGCCACGGAAGCTGCATTCTGCAGAGCAATGCGGGTAACCTTCACCGGGTCAATCACGCCCGCCTCCAGCAGGTCTTCATAGGTATCCTTGTCTGCATTGTACCCAAAACCGCCTTTGCCCTTGGCCACCTTGCTGACCACCAGCGCCCCGACGGCACCGGCATTTTCCGCAATCCAGTAGCAGGGCATCTTCAGGGCATTCATGACAATTTCTGCACCGGTTTTCTCATCACCCTTCAGGTCCAGCTTGGCCACCTCCTCCATGCACCGCACCAGGGCCACGCCGCCGCCGGGTACAATGCCTTCCTCAATCGCCGCACGGGTTGCGTGCAGAGCATCTTCAATGCGGGCCTTCTTTTCCTTCATCTCCGCCTCACTGGCGGCCCCCACATTGATTTGCGCCACACCGCCGGTCAGCTTGGCCAGCCGCTCCTGCAGTTTTTCCCGGTCATAATCGCTTGTGGTAGTCTCAATTTCACTCTTGATTTGAGCAATACGGCCCTGAATGGCTTTCGCTTCGCCGGCCCCTTCGATAATCGTGGTATTCTCGCTGTCGATGGTCACCTTGCGGGCCTGCCCCAATTGAGACAGACGAACCCGATCCAGCTCAATGCCCAAATCCTTGAAAATGGGCTCGGCACCCGTGAGAATCGCAATATCCTCCAGCATCGCTTTTCTTCTGTCGCCGTACCCGGGGGCCTTCACCGCCGCCACCTGCAGAATCCCTCGCAACTTGTTGACCACCAGTGTCGCCAGCGCCTCTCCTTCCACATCTTCGGCGATAATCAGAAGCGGACGCTTGACCCGGGCGATTTCTTCCAGTAGCGGAACCAGTTTGGCTACATTGCTGATTTTCTCCTCATACACAAGAATATAGGGCTTTTCAAGCTCGCAGACCATATGGTCCGGGTCCGTGACAAAGTGCGGAGAAAGATAACCGCGGTCAAACTGCATTCCCTCCACATACTCCACGGTGGTCTCCAGGCCGCGTCCTTCTTCCACCGTGATGACGCCGTCCTTACCCACCCGCATAAAGGCCTCGGCCATCTTCTTGCCGATTTCAAAATCGTTGTTGGCGCTGATGGCGGCAATGTTGATAATGTCATCTTTTTTGGAAATATCGATGGGCTTGGCGAGGGATTTCAGTTTTTCCACCGCCGCCGCCACGGCCTTCTGGATGCCCCGATTCAGAGCCATCGCATCGGCGCCGGCAGCCAGGTTTTTGTAAGCCTCTTTAAAAATCGCTTCGGCCAGGACGGTCGCCGTAGTCGTACCGTCCCCGGCCACTTTCGAAGTCTTGCTGGCGGCCTCCCGAACGAGTTTGGCCCCCATATTTTCCGTTTTGTCCAGCAATTCAATCTCTTCGGCTACCGTTACGCCGTCTTTGGTAACCGTCGGGCCGCCCCAGCCCTTGTCGATGACGGCATTCCGTCCGCGGGGTCCCAACGTGGACCGAACCGCGGCAGCAAGCTTTTCTACTCCGGCCAGCAAGGCACTGCGGGCATCTGTTTCAAACGCTAATTGTTTCGCTGCCATAGCACTTCTCTCTCCTGTGTTTTTTCTTTCAACACTATGTCTCCGTACTCATTTTGGCAAAACCACTTATGCAAACCCAATACCAGAAGCATCAAAGGCCAAAATAGAACCAAAAGAAATCGGGTTTTAAAGTCTTACAAAATCTTGCCTTATGAAAATTCAACAAAAACTTGTCCTTGCCCGATTTCTTTCCGAATCTCTGCCAATTTCAACCCGCAAGCCCTTTGAAACCGGTCAACTTGACAGGATGAGAAAAATGCAGACTTGAAGTCCCTTATTTTTTTGCTTTTTCCGTAATTTCAGGCGGGCGTATATAATAAGGAACAAGCTGGAACGCATTGTCAAACTGACCGGAGCAATACTTTTGATAGGCCGCTTTCAGAACGGCCCTTGCAGAGGCAGACCAGTACGCATCAGGAATGATTTGAATTCCAGCCGTTTGAAACAATTCCCTGTGATAAAAAAGCCCTTCTCCAACCACCGCGCTTCTTCCGAGTTCAACAAGCTGTCTGACTAACTTTTCCCCGGGAATAACCATGTCATCGGTATATTTTATCCATTTTAAACCATCCCATCGATAAACGGCCGAAAAAAAAGAGTTTTGTTTTGCATCCAGAACAACAGACAAATATGAAGGTGCCCCGCCTTCTTTTGCGACATAATCTGTCGTATTATAGGCTATTGTATCGAGTGTATTCACGGCAATAAGGGGGATTTTCTTGGCAAAATGAAGCATCTTGGCGGCAGTAACGGCTATCCGAAGGCCCGTAAAACTGCCGGGACCGACTGTAAAACAGAAAGCGCCGACGTCTTGCAAACCGCAGCCGGCCTCCTCGAAAGCCGCTTCCATAGACACAAATAATTCCCGGCTGTGACGCATCTTCCCGGAAAAGACACGCTCGGCCAGCAGGGATGGTCCACGCCCGACTGCCGCAGAACCGATGCGGCCCGAACAATCTATCGCCAGCAAATACGGTTCGTCCTTCACGCTCTTTTCCTCTCAAATTTCTTCATTAATTTTCGCAACCGGCGGAATCTTAAAAACCCCCACCCCGAAAAACAAGAATCTGTTCACAAAGTTTTGGGTTTTTTCACTTGCAAGAACAATCTGTTGTCTTTACACTGACCTGTCAATCCGAGGGGAGTATATCTATAGGTTTGTCGGATGGTTTTGAAAACGTCATAATTTATATGAAATGCTGGAGGTAACGGTGTCAACAATCGACAACTTCAAAAAGGGGTACCTGCTTTGGTTTTGCCTGTTCGCTTTGACCGCTCTTTTGGCTGTGTTTGCGATTCCATCCGTCCGGGCGGAAACGCTTTCCGAAACCCAGTCCAAACAGAAAAGAGCGGAAGAATACATCCGCGTTGCCCAGGAACAAATCAAACGCGGCCTTTACCAATCCGCAGAAACCCTCCTCAAAGAAATCCGCGACAATTACACTCCTTATCTGACGGACGCCCAGATTGCGACCGTTGACGCCCTCTCCAGACAGACGGCCGAAGCGCTGGAATCACGCCGACGAATGCCGGAAATCATCAAACAGGCCGAAGAATTATCCTCCGCCGGTCAGCATCAGCAGGCCCTCACACTCCTGAACGGCCTTTTGGCCAGTCCGTACCTATCCGAGAAAGAACGCAGCACCATCCAGGGCATCGCCCAGAATGTCCAGGCCAACCTGGATGCAGAGCGGGCAAGGATCCAGGCGATTTATGACCAGGCCGTCCAGGATTATCAGCAGAAGAACTATGAAAAAGCCAAGGCCGGTTTTACGCAGGCAGCCCAGTCCGGTATGGAGGTGCGCGGTTCGATTTCTCCGATGGACTATCTGAAAATGATTGAACAGGTGCAGCAGACGCCGCCCCCGGCCGTTCAGCCCGCACCGACTGTTTCGCAGCCCGCCTTAAAACCGCAGGAGCAGATTGAAATCGAAATTATGCAGATGGTCCCGGCAACCCCTGTTCCGGCCGAATCGGTTCCCGCAGAAGTCTCCTCTGCGGCTCCGACTGCACCAGAAGCCCCTGCGGAACCTTCTGTGCCGGCCCTGCCTGAATCAGCAGCGACCGCTGCCGTAACTGCCGCAGAACCCCAGCCGGCCCCTGCTGCAGCGCCGGTTCAAACCGTTCCCGCCGAACAGACCGATTCTTACTTAAATGAAGTTCTGCGTAAGCAATCCGTCCAAATCGGATATGTCACGGCTATTGTTCAGGACGCATTAGCCAAAGCTGACCAGGCGATGGCCCAAAAAGATTTCACCCAGGCCCGTCAGGCCCTTCGAAGGGCTTTCGCCTCTATTGAAACCAACAAACTTCTCC